>NZ_JAPYKK010000095.1 GCF_029623395.1 Sphingomonas echinoides | reverse complement strand
CGGATGATTAAAAATGCTCAGCCTGATTAATTAGCGTTGTATCCGACCATCTACGCTTTGACCCCGCGGCGAACCGCGATCCAAAGTCGTTCCTGTCGAACCAACGCCGTATCACGGCATCGATTTTAAGAACCCATTCACAATGTCAAATAAGGGAGGCCGTAGCCTCCAATTTCCGCCGAAGCGGAACTGTTTCTCTTCATCTCTAGGTATATG
>NZ_JAPYKK010000094.1 GCF_029623395.1 Sphingomonas echinoides | reverse complement strand
AGTGGCTTCAGGCGCCCAGGTCATGCCTGCAGCGGGCAAATTCACGCGAACGTGCCGCTGCTTGCTCCAGTGGATCAGGTCGCCCGATTCCCAAATTTCCAAATAATGGCTACCATGGTTTGTCGCCCCGCCCCAGCCGGTGCGACCGGTCGAAAGATCGGTGGCAAGTAGAAAGAAACGGTCGCCATTTGCCGAGCGCATGATGAACGGATCGCGCAAGCCGCGCGTGCC
>NZ_JAPYKK010000093.1 GCF_029623395.1 Sphingomonas echinoides | reverse complement strand
AGCGCCTGTTCGTCATCCGCCCCACGCGGCACCTTGCGCTGCGTCGATCGATGCTGACCCAACACCCGGCAGATCCGTCGCTCGGACACCGGAAGCTCTCGTCGCACATGATCGATGCAGCGCCGTCGTCGCGCAGGGCTCAGAAGTTTCCCCGGGCTGCCTCCTGCAAGATCAGCTTGTCCAGCGTCAGGTCCGAGATCGCCCGGCGCAGCCGCAGATTCTCCTTCTCCAGATCCTTCATCCGCCGCGCCTGGTCGGTCTTCAGCCCACCATATTCCTTGCGCCAGCGGTAGTA
>NZ_JAPYKK010000092.1 GCF_029623395.1 Sphingomonas echinoides | reverse complement strand
GCCTCGTCGATGATGGTCAGGATGCGGAACTTGCGGCCATCATGCGTGCGGCCTTCGACAAAGTCGTACGCCCATACATGCCCCGGATATTCCGGGCGCAGTCGGATGCACGAGCCGTCGTTCAACCACAGCCGCCCACGTTTCGGTTGCTTCTGCGGCACCTTGAGCCCTTCACGCCGCCAGATCCGCTCGACCCGTTTATGGTTCACCGTCCAGCCCCTATGGCACAGCAATGCCGTCACCCGGCGATAGCCGTAGCGACCATATTGCTTTGCTAGCGCGATGATGTCTTCCGA
>NZ_JAPYKK010000091.1 GCF_029623395.1 Sphingomonas echinoides | reverse complement strand
AGGCCGTTTCCGGGGCCGGTGGTCGGTAGCCAAGGCTGCTGTGCGGGCGAACGGTGTTGTAATGCCGCCGCCAGGCTTCAATCAGCACCTTCGCCTCGGCGAGGCTGTAGAAGATCTCGCCATTCAGCAGTTCGTCGCGCAGCGACCCGTTGAAGCTCTCATTATAGCCATTCTCCCATGGTGATCCCGGTGCGATGTAGAGCGTCTTCACGCCGATCTGGCCAAGCCATTTCTGCACCCCGTTCGCGATAAACTCGGCGCCATTATCCGACCGTATGTGCGCCGGTGGTCCCCGTGTGACGAACAGGTCGGCCAACGCCGCCAGTACGTCTTCATGTCTGAGCTGCCGTGCCACGACCAGCGCCAGGCATTCTCGACTG
>NZ_JAPYKK010000090.1 GCF_029623395.1 Sphingomonas echinoides | reverse complement strand
AAGTCGGGAGTGCCTGGCGTTGGTCGTTGCTCGTCAGCTTAAACATGAAGAGGTGCTGGCGGCGTTGGCCGACCTGTTCGTCACACGAGGACCACCGGCGCATATACGGTCGGACAATGGCGCTGAATTTATCGCCAACGCTGTGCAGAAATGGCTCGGCCAGATCGGCGTGAAGACGCTCTACATTGCACCGGGGTCACCATGGGAGAATGGCTACAATGAGAGCTTCAACGGGTCGCTGCGCGACGAACTCCTCAACGGCGAGATCTTCTACAGCCTCGCCGAGGCAAAGGTGCTGATCGAAGCCTGGCGGCGACATTACAACACGATCCGTCCGCACAGCAGCCTGGGCTACCGACCACCGGCCCCGGAAACGGCCT
>NZ_JAPYKK010000009.1 GCF_029623395.1 Sphingomonas echinoides | reverse complement strand
TATCAGCATCTCTAGGAGCTGCTCTGCACATATTCTTACGTATGGATACGTGAAGGACATGTATAAGAGCGACTTGGCTTTGAACGATCCAACGAGCCTAGAGGACCCGAAAGACCGTGTAGCCGCCGCCCACATGTCCCTTCATCTAAAACCAACAATGTCAAAGAGCGCAGAATACCGACGCCTTGTTCAACCCTTCTTTCAAAGGGCGAACCGAGCGCCGAGAATCTGGTGACTGCAGAAGCGAACCGTCCGGTCCGTCGCTGCGGTGGAGTGGTCTCTACGGGGGGAACCAAAGCCCGTCAACGCTAAAATGACGCGCGATGCGTTTTTTGTGAAAAAAGCTGCTCGCGTGGCGCCTGCCGCCGCCTGCGCCTTCTCCAGGCGGACGACACGCCATAACCCTACATCGCCAGGGGCGCCGCATAGCCCGTCAGTTCCAGATACCCGCGTCCATCCGGGACCTGCACGGCCCCCTCCCAATAGACCGGCAGCCCACTGCGGCGGGCATCGAGCTCCTGCGCCGCAAACATCGGCATGAGCCGGCGCGTGATCGCGACGCCGTTGACCCGCACCGTAAGATCCTGCGCCACCGGATATCGTGCGCCGGTCACCGGACTGCGCCACGTCGCGATCGGTCGAAACACCACGTCGCCCGGTGCGAACACGGTCGTCCGGCCATCGCGGGTCCGCAGCGACCCGCCCGCCCACAGCGTGCCGCCGTCCTTCCGGCGAATACGATACGCCATCAGCGCCGAACCATCGTCGAGGTTGAGCCCGGTCCAGTCCCACCCCTGCGCCTGTGGCGCGAGATAGTTGGAGGACCATTCGCGGTCGAGCCATGCCGTCCCGCGCACCCGAACCCGGCGCCCGCCATGCTCCACCGTACCACTGACACGCAGATGCGGGATCGAGTAATAATAGCTGGCCTCGTCCGGTCGTGGCCCTTTCCGACTGTAGCCCCCCTGCCCTTGCGGCATCGGCGGTTGCGTGGGATCGAAGACGAGCGCGAGCTTGAAACCCTCCGCCGCGACGGTGGTGCGCCACCGTCCGTCCGCCCCGCGACGAAGCGCCCAATCCCGGATCGCGACATCGGCATCCCCGACCCTGGCGGACGCAAGACCGAACCCTTGGCGTGCGGCGCGTTCGCCGTGCAGCAACCGTCGGCGTGTCGGATCGGACAGCGCGGCATGCGCGAACAGAACTTGCGTCGCAGCGAAACGGCTCGGGTTTGCCGTGCCGACCGGGGGCCGCGTCCGGAAGAACGTGACCTGAAACCCCAGATCCTTTTCGTCCTCGGTCCGCAACCATCCGGTCACGTACCACCATTCGGTACGGTATGCCGGATGGGCACCGTGATCGGCGGGAAAGCGCAGGACGATCCCGGGCCGAACCTGCGGATAGGGCGTGCCGGCGGGGGCTGCGACTCCGATTGCGACCGCCGCAATACCCGCGACTAGGGTCGACGCGCGCGCCATCACCAATCCTCCCGTACCGAAAGGACCGCCTGCCGCGCGGTCGCCCGGCGCCCCGCGAGCACAGCGGTCACCGTTGCCGCGCCGGTCAGCGCCGCGGTCACCGCGGCAAGCGTGCCGAACGGGATACGCGTCGTCATCGTCCAGTTGAAGGATTGCGGGTTGATGACGTGGATCAGCACTTGCGCCAGCGCCAGCCCGAGGACGATCCCAGCGAGGGCGCCGGTGAACCCGACGATCGCGCCCTCGGTCGCGAGCATGTCGGTCAATTGCCGACGCGTCAGACCAAGATGGCGCAGCATCCCGAACTCGCGCTCACGCGAGATGGTCTGCGCGGACATCGTCGCCGCGACCCCGACGAGCCCCACCAGGATCGCCACCGCTTCCAGCAGATAGGTGACCGCGAAGCTGCGGTCGAACAGCGTCAACGCGAACCGGCGCAAAGTCGCGGGCCGCGTGATCTCGACCTGATCACGCAATGCCGCGGGAAGCCGGGCGGTCATCCTGGCGGAGACCCGTGCGACGTCCTCCCCCGGCGTGACGATGACCGAAACCTCGTCGCGTCCGGTGTCGCCGGTCAGCTTCTGATAATCCGCCTCGTCGATCAGCACCGCCCCGGCCTGGCGCCCATAATCGCGCCACACCCCTGCCACGTAAAACCGGGTGCGCCCAGCGATCGGGAGCGCAATCGTCTCGCCCGGATCCCAGCCGAACAACCGCTGCGCGGGTTCGGACACCCAGACGGGGACCGCGGTCGCAGGGATCGTCGGCGCGCGCGCGATCAGGACGAGCAGCGGATCGCGTCCCTGCCGTTCCGGTCGGGCGATCAGGCTGATCGGGGGGCGGTCGGGAGCGATCGTCAGCGGGATCTGCCGGCTGAACGCGACGTGCGCCACCCCGGGAGTCGCCGCGAGCCGCATGCGGACTTCCGGGTCAAACGCGGCACCCGCGGTGGTCCGCGCGTAGAGATCCGCGCCGAGCACGGTCCCGAGCCAATCGTCGACCGCACCGCGAAAGCTCGTCACCATCGTCGCCATCGCGATCATCAGCGCGGTCGATGCGACGATCCCGCACAAGGCCGTCGCCGCCTCGCCCGGCGCACCGTAGAGGTGGCGTACGGCCAGCATCCGCGGGACCGGCCATGCCCCATGCGCAGCGATCGGCTTGAGCAGCGCACGCGCGAACCAGGGTACGCCCGCCACACCCCCCGCGAGCATCAGCGCCATCCCCGCAAAACCGAACAGCGGCAAACCGTTGACCGCCGGAAGCAAGGCCATGCCCACCCCCGCGCCGAGCAACAGCACCGCCGGGATCCACGCAGCGGGTGCGCGCGGATCGACGACGTCGCCGGCGTTCTTGAGCGCGGCGGCGGGCGCGGCGCGTGCGGCGCCAAGCGCGGGGAGCACGCTCCCGAGAATCGCCGCGACCAGCCCGAGTGTAAAGAAACCAAGGGCGGCACGCGGCTGGAACACGAGATGCACCCCGCTGCCGCCGAAATAGCCGGCCCCGAGATCGCCCCCGAACCACCGCAGCGCGCCCCACGCCAGACCATAGCCTGCCAGCAGACCGACTGCTGCCCCGACCACCCCGATCCCCAGCCCTTCCGTCACGATCGCGGCGACGACCGCGCGGCGCGGCATGCCGAGGGTCCGCAGCAATGCAAAGGCGCGCTGGCGACGAACGACCGACAGCGATTGCGCGGAATAGACCAGGAACCCGCCGGTCAGCAGCGCGACCAGGGCAAGCATGTCGAGATTGACGCGATAGGCGCGCGACAAGGCATCCCCCTGCGCACTCTGCGCCACCGCGCTCGAGACGATCGCATCGGGTGGGAGGATCGCGCGGACCGCTGGCGCCGCCACGGATCGATCGGACAGCGTCAGATCGAGCCGATCGAGCCGGCCGAGCTTGCCGAACCGCCATTGCGCCGTCGCGATGTCGATCACCCCGATCGCGACGTCGCCAGCGCCGGGGAGTGTTCCCGCGATCCGCAAGCGTACCGTCCGCCCGTTCGCGACGACCGGGACCACCGCCCCGATCTTCGCGCGGGTCTGCGTCAGCGCATCGCGCGACAGGAACAGCGCGGCCTCGTCGAACGCCGCGTCCCCGGCGGAGTCCGGTCCGCGCGGGCGTCGACCGATCAGCGACGGGGTCACGTTTGCCGCGCGGATCACATCGACCCCCAGCAACGTGAACCGCGTCCGCCCGATCCGCGCAGGAAGACTGACGACCGGGCTTGCATCGGAGACGCCGGCTGCGGTGGCGACGCGCGGGTAGAGGCGTTCGTCGAACCCCAGCGGACTCGTCGCGCGGATCGACAGGTCGGCGGCACCGCTGACCCCGCGCATCGCGCCGTCGAACGACGACAAGGCGCTGCCGTTGACCAGATGGACCGCGAACCCCAGCGCGACCCCGACCGCGATCGCCACCGCCGTCGTCACGAAGCGTGCGGGATGGAAGCGCCATTCGCCCCCGATCAACCAACCGAGCGCCAATCGTCCCGAGATCAGTCCGGCCCAATCAGACACGCCGTTCGACCAGACCGTCCGCGCCCAGCGTCAGCACGCGATCCGCGATCGCGGCGCTGGCGTCGGAATGCGTCACCATCACCCCGGCCGCCGCATGGCCGCGCACCGCCTCCGCGAACAGGGCGAGCACGCGCCGCGCCGTCTCCGGGTCGAGGTTGCCGGTCGGTTCGTCCGCAAGGATCAGCGCGGGGCGATGCACCAGCGCCCGCGCGATCGCCACGCGCTGCAATTCACCCCCGGACAGATCGCGCGCATAGCCGTCGCCGCGGCCCGACAGGCCGACCGCGTCGAGCATCTCCTCCGCCCGCGCCTCGGCAGCACGCGCATCGGGCGACACCAGCGCGAGCGGCAGCGCGACGTTCTGGCGAAGGGTAAGGTAGGGAAGGATATGGAAGGCCTGGAACACGAAGCCGATCCGCTCCCGCCGCAACCGGGTCCGGCCCGCATCGTCGAGGCTCCCCAGAACCGTCCCGTCGATCGCCACGGTCCCGTGATTCGCATCGTCGAGTCCGGCCAGAATGTTGAGCAACGTCGACTTGCCGACGCCCGACTCCCCGATGATGGCGACCAGCTCCCCCGGCGCCACCGCAAGATCGAGGTTTCGAAACAACTGCCTTGGCCCGGGCACCGCCTTGGCCAGCGATCGCACCTCCAGAAGCGAAGCTTCGCCCATTGCCAATGCTCCGTTCGCGGGGTGCGGATCGGCCCCGGCATGCTACGTCCGATCGCCCCATTTCGTTCCGCGGACAAGCCGCCACAGCCACCGCACGAAAGGGTGTTCCCCCGACCGGGACGATGCCAAGGTAACGCCGAATCATGCAAGACAACAGGACACGATCGGAAATGGACCTTGGAACACCCGTGGATGAAACCGGCACGCTGATCCGCGACGGCGGCGCGTTCTTCCTCCAGCGCGACCTTGGCGGCCGGTTCGAACTCGAGCTGCAGCGCACGCCGGTCGATCTCGTCGAGAAACGCGTGCGCCTGCGCGGGACGATCGTCGGGCGCGACCGGGTCAGCGCGGATGGGGTCGCGCCCGCCTGACCCGGCGTCATCCGCCGCCGGGGTCGAACGGCTTGTCCGGCCGCATCAGGAACGACAACCCTGCCCCGACCAACAGGAGCGCGATCGATGCGCAGAACGGCGCGGTCCAGCTCCCGGTGAGATCGAGCACGAGACCGAACACCAGCGGCGACAAAATCCCCGCCAGTCCGAACCCGAAATTCATCATCCCGCTGGCCGCGCCGGCATGATCCGGCGCGATGTCCATCGGCACTGCCCAGATCGGCGCCACCACCAGTTCGGAAAAGAAGAACGCAAGCGACAGGCAGATCGCAACGACAGTCAGATCATGCGTCAAGACGACCGGAATCAGGAACACGAACGCGCCCAGCATCCCGGTAATGATCACGTTCCGCCGCGCGGCCAACACATTGCCCGTCCGGCGGTAGATCCGGTCGCTGACCAGTCCGCCGACCGCGTCCCCGGCGACACCGCCGAGCAGCACCCCCGCCGAGAACAGTGCAGAATGCGCAAGATCCAGGTGGAAGCTCTTCAGAAAGAACGACGGCAGCCACGTCAGGAAGACCCACAGCGTCCACCCGTAACAGAAATCGACCGCAGTCACCGGCGCGATGCGCCGCGCAAGCCGCCACCACGGCACCACCGCCGTCTTCGATCTGGCGGAGGCGGGCGGCAGCGCGGCGATATCGGCGTCGGTCATGCCGGGGTGGCTCCGCGGATCGTCCCGCGCGATCCAGAACCACAGCAGCACCCAGATGAGGTTGAACAGTCCGAGCGCCACGAACGCGCCACGCCACGAGGCGAACGTCAGCACCGCGACGACCAGCGGCGGCGTCAGCGCATTGCCCAGCCGCGCGGCAGCATGCGTAATCCCCTGCGCGAACCCCCAGCGCGAAACCGGGAGCCACGTCGCGATCGCCCGCGTCGCGCTGGGAAAGGCGAACCCCTCGCCGAACCCCAGCGCCAGCCGAAGCGCGAACAGCGAAGCGAGCCCGCCCACGAGGCCCGTCAACATCGTAGCAGCGGTCACCAAGGCACCGCAGAACAGGAGCGTCCGCCGCGTCCCGAAGCGATCGCTGATCCATCCGCCGAACAACTGGATCAACGCGTAGGGATAGGAGAAGGCCGAGACCGCCAACCCGAACTGCGCGTTGGTCAGGCCAAGGTCCGCGGTCATCGCCGGCGCGATCGTGGCGATGTTCACGCGCTCGACATACAGCACGAGATACATCAGGCAGAGCACCGCCAGCACCTGGGTCGGAACCGAAACTCCGAACCTGCGACGACCGGGGATGTCCGCTTTCATCGGCACCGTATCCTTCACGCAGGGCGGCTTTCGCCCTTGATCTGCGTACGGTGCATCACCCGCCGCGTATCCGGATCGAACGGATCACGCCGGTGCATCGTGCACCGATTGTCCCACAGGACCAAGTCGCCGACTTGCCAAACGTTGGTCCAGGTCAGCGCCGCCTGGTCGACATACCCCCACAGCGCATCGAGCAGCGCCTCGGACTCGGCGAGCTCCAGCCCCTCGACATAGGCGTTCCGTCGGCGCCCGAGATACAAGGCGGGACGACCGGTTTCGGGATGGGTGTAGACGAGCGGGTGTAGTGCGCCCGGGGCCTCACGCGGGTCGTCGCTCGGCACGACCCCTTGCCGGACATAGCCGCCGCTATTGTACGTTCCGTCATGCTTGACCCGCCGACCGGCAATCCGCCGCTTCAACGTCTCGGGGAGCGAGTCATAGACCGCGTACATGTTGACGAAGCTGGTATTCCCGCCGGTCGGCGGGACCTCCAGCGCATAGAGCGCGCTCGCCTTGGGGGGATGCTCGATATACGACATGTCGGTATGCCAGACCGCCTCGCCATTGCCGAGGCTCCCGATCGGCGCGCCATTCTCCACGACGTTGGACACGACATAGAGCTCCGGCATGTTGCCGACGAAGCGCCGCCCGGTTTCCTGGACAGGGGCATGATCGAGCGCACCGAGCCGCCGGCTGAACGCGATGAGATCGGCCGGGGCCAGATGCTGCGACCGAACCAGCAGGACGAGGTTCTCCAGCCACGCCGCATGCAGTTCCGCAAAGGCATCGTCGTCCAGCGTGCGCAGATCGATATCGCGCACTTCCGCGCCAAGCCCGCCGCCTGACGCCCGAACGTCCAGATGCCCCCCGGTGCGTTGGTCATGGTCGCTCATAAGCTCTCCTGTTTGTACAGCCCGACCACGTTCGTGCCGGGCATGTCATTCGTTCGGAGGATACGAAGATGCGGCGAGACCTGGGCCTTGCAATTCGTTGTCGGGCCTAAAGTTTTGGTGTTCCTCGCAATCTTTATGGCGCCCACGGTTGAACACCTTCGCAACACCATCCATATACCATCCACACGGATGGTACGGAGATTTTCATGACAGTCGCGGTACGCGAGGCGAAGCAGAGTGACAGCGAGAAGATTACGATCAATCTCGGCTTCGTCGACCTCGGCTACGTCGATCTGCTCGTCCGCGAGGGGTTCTATGGCAACCGCAGCGACTTCATTCGTACGGCGATCCGCAATCAGCTCGAACGGCACAGCGAATCCGCGAAACAATCGACCATCCGCCGCCAGTTACAACTCGGCCTCTGCCATTATTCGGCGCGCGATCTGGAAACGACACAGGCAGCGGGCGAACGCCTCGACATCCGCGTGCTGGGTCTCGCCACGATCGCCGCGGACGTCTCTCCCGAACTCGCCCGCGCGACGATCGGATCGATTACCGTGCTTGGTGCGCTTCATGCCAGTCCTGCGGTCAAGGCAGCGCTCGCCGACCGCATCGCCTGATTTCTATTTTTCGAAGGACTTTTATCATGGCTCTGATCGATTCGATGGCCGAAGCCTTAAGGCTAACCCAGTCCGGCGATCTTGCTGCGGCAAGCCGCGTGGTGCGGGGTGCTATGGCGGCCAACGCCGGGTTCGCCCCGGATGCCGCCCCCTCCCCTGCATCGGATGCCCCCGGCGCGCGCGTCATCGACGTTACGCCGGGTCGCAAGGCGCCAGGCACGCCGCCTGTCGGCGGTTTCACGACCCGAACCTACAAGAGCAGCGCCGGCAGCATAGACTATATGCTGTATCGACCGGCCGACCTTGCCCCCGGAATGCCGCTCGTCATCATGCTCCATGGCTGCACGCAGTCGCCCGAGGATTTCGCCCGCGGAACCGGAATGAATGCGCTGGCCGACGAGTATGGCTGTGTGATCGCTTATCCGCGCCAGACCCAGTCCGCCAACATGCAGAAGTGCTGGAACTGGTACCAACCCGGCAACCAGCAACGCGACTCCGGCGAACCGGCGCTGATCGCCGGATTGACGCGTGACATCATCGCGGCGGAACACGCTGATCCGGCCCGCGTCTATGTCGCTGGCCTGTCCGCTGGCGGCGCCGCTGCGGCGATCATGGCAGATGCCTACCCTGAGCTGTTCGCCGCAGTCGGCGTACATTCCGGGCTCGCCTGCGGTGCCGCCCGCGATTTGTCCAGCGCGTTGACCGCGATGAAGAACGGCACGCAGGACAAACGCGTCCGCACACCCGCTGGTGGCAAGGCGCGCTTCGTTCCGGTCATCACTTTCCACGGAGACCGCGACACCACGGTCGGCGAGATCAACGCGCGCGACATCACCGATGCCGCCACCGCCGCAAGCGGCGGCGCGCTCTCGGTCATGGTCGAAAACGGCCAGGCAGGCGGCCGCTCCTACAGTCGCGCCCTCAGCCGCAACGCCGACGGAACAGTGCTGATCGAACAATGGACCATCACGGGCGCGGGACATGCGTGGTCTGGCGGTGATTCGAAAGGGTCCTACGCCGATGCGACCGGACCGAATGCATCGCGCGCGATGCTGGACTTCTTCCTGCTCCACCGGAGCACCGCAAAGTAGCGCCGCGGTCGGCGGCCCATCCCCGGATCAGTTGTCGAAGTAGCGACGCGGTTGCGGCATCCGGCGACGCTTCCGGGTCGCGAATGCCCAGCAGATCAACCCCACGCCGAGCTGCGACAGGACGATCACGGCGGCTTCGATGCGTTCAAATCCGGGAATGCCGTGGGCGAACCACACCGCCACAGCCAGCGGCACGAGATACAGAAGACAAGCGATCAGAACGCGGTTCCGCTCCCGCCGCGTCGGCGCGTCGAAGGGCGTGATCGCCGCGAGGCACGCGGCTGCAACCAGCAGCGCAATCGGCACGCCGATCGGTGCCTCCATGACGAACGCTAGGACCATGACGCCCAAAGTGACGATCGCAACGAGTGCGGCGAACATTCTTAATCGAAACATTACAGGCCTCCTGGGCTAGTCTGCGGACCACGGAAGGCCACCGTCGTCTCCCCCATGCCCCGCAACCGCGCCTGCAAAAATGCGATGCGCGGCCCCTCGAAACGGACCGCGCTCAATACGCCGGTCGCATAGGCACCGGTATCGATCCCGATCCGGTTGGCTGTCACGACCGGAGCCTCGGAACTCCAGCTATGGCCGTGCACTACGACCTTCTCGAACCGGTAGTCGGCCTGGAGGAAGTCCTTCCCGATCCACAGACAATCTTCCTCGTCCTGCTTCGAAAGCGGAACACCCGGCTTCAGCCCGGCATGGACGAAGACGTAGTCGCCGCACATATGCGTCACCGGCAATTCGCGCAACCATTCGAGATGCGATGCCGGCATGCGGTCGAGCAGGCGATCGCGCAGCCGGAAGCATTCCTCGTCGAGCGCGGAGGGCACGATGTCGGCGAGCGGAACCCCGTAGGACGACAGCGTGGATTCACCGTCACGTTGCAGCCAGGCAAGATTTTGCTCGGGATGCTCCACGAAATCGAGCAGCATGACCTCGTGGTTTCCCCGCAGGAACACTACATCGAGGGCAGCATGCCGCGCCAGCCAGATCAGCGCGGTGAGCACGTTGGCGGACTGTGGCCCACGATCGACATAGTCGCCGCAAAACACGAGAAGTGGCGGCAAACCGACGTCAGCCGCCTCCACATCGGCGACAATCGCTTCCAATAATGCGGCAAGTTGCACGTAACAGCCGTGAATATCGCCCACCGCATAGACGATCCGACCGTCGGTGGACGTGGCGCGTTCGGACGGCGTGGCATGAAGCCAGCGCAGGATCTCAACGTTCGTCGTTGAAATCGGGGGATCTTCCGTCATTCCTCCCCCTCACGCCGCGCCCGATCAAGCGCCCCGGCCAGCGCGTCATAGCGTTCGATCGTCCCATCCGGATCATCCAACGACCGCTCCCGAGCCCGAATCCATCGACGGTTGATCGCGGTCAGCCGCCCTGCCGAGACGCCGCTGCGTCGAGCTCGGCTATACGCCAGCCGGAGCCGCGCATCGGCGTCGAGCACGTCCTGGTAAATGCATCGATCCTCAAGACTTCCCGGGGCGCAACCGGCTGCGGCGTTACCGGAACGACCCGGTCGAACCGTCTCGGACGCCTCTGGCGTCGAACGGGCGCGCACATCTCGCGGTGTTGACCGGTCGGGCGTCACGTCGTCGGTCGCCGCCCGTTCGGCGCCCATGGGTCGGCGCACCGGGTCGATCGTCGGTGCCCGTGGCGCAACCGTACCGTTGCCCTCGTCGTCGATGATGATTTCCGACCCCGTGCGGACCGAGGGCGCCACGAGCGCGACGGTCTGCAGCGCTGTCGAAGGCGCGGCACTCGCCCCGACCGCTGCCCGGCTCGGCACCGCCGTGGCGGCGGATACGGCAGGCGACCGAACCGGATCTTGCGCCAGATAGCCCACCCCCAAGGCTGCGCCGGCCGCGACGACCAGCGCCGGCGCCGCAAGCGCAACGATGCGCCAGCGACGCCCGCCTCGACCCTTTCGGGCCGACCCAGCACGATCATTCAACGACGTTCCGGCCAGCCCACGCTTCGCCAAGGGCTTGAAAATCCGGTCCATGTCGGCCGCCACCGAATCCGGCGGCAGGTTGGTCACCATCGGTACTTTTCCTTTCAGCGCGACCGTGTTGCGAGATGCGTCTGTACTTTGCGTTAACAGCTATCCGAAACAGGTACGCCGATCAAAGGGGCGCGGCCCGACCCAGTGGCCGACCTTGGGTCAGATCGGGAAACACATCATGCGATCGATAGGTTGCAGTCGATCCAAGACTGCCCCGCCACGGGCATCGTAACACCGGCGCGGGTTCGCCGGAAATTTGATAGCCGTCGCTTGGCAGGGCTGCGGATCGCGCGCAGACTTGCGACATGATATCTACAGTCCTCCTCCTGCTCCTGCAGGCTGGCCCCGCGCCGGTTCAGGCGCCCGCCGCAATTCCGCCGCTGACCGCTGCGACCACGCCTGCTCGCCCGACGACAGCGTGGCCCGCCAGATCTGCTCAATACACGGTCCGGAACGTGCGGTTCCGGTCGGGTGAAAGCCTCCCCGAGATGCGGATCAGCTACACCATGCTTGGCCAGCCGCATCGCGACGCGCGGGGCAAGATCGACAATGCGGTGATGATCCTGCACGGCACCGGCGGCACCGGCCGCCAATTCCTCAGCCCGCAATTCGCCGATGAGCTCTACGGTCCCGGCCAACCGCTCGATATCCGGCGGTACTGGATCATCCTGCCCGACAATATCGGACACGGAAATTCGTCCAAGCCGTCAGACGGGCTGCACATGCGGTTTCCGCACTACGATTATGACGACATGGTGACCGCGCAATACCGGTTGCTCAAGGACGGGCTCGGCATCGAACGGATGCGCCTGATCATGGGTACGTCCATGGGATGCATGCACAGCCTGATGTGGGGCGAAAAGCACCCTGACTTTGCCCGCGCGCTGATGCCACTCGCTTGTGAACCGATCGAGATCGCGGGCCTCAACCGAATGTGGCGACAGTTGGCGATCGACGGGATCCGCGCGGACCCGACGTGGGCAAACGGCGAGTATCGCACGCCGCCGGTTCAGGGTCTCCGCACCGCCGCCAGCCTGTTGTTCGTCGCAGGCGCCGCTCCACTGTACTTCCAGGCGCAATATCCGAGGCGTCAAGATGCGGAGGCGTTCGCCCGCCAGCGGGTGACGGCATCGATCGCGTCGACCGACGCGAACGACCTGATGTATCAAATCGATGCGTCGCGGACCTATGACCCCTGGTCGAAGCTGGAGCGCATCACCGCACCGACGATGTGGATCAATTCGGCCGACGACTTCATCAACCCGAGGAACCTGGATCTCCCGCAACGAGCCGTTGCAAGGATGAAGAACGCGCGCTTCCGGTTGATTGCGGAAACCGACGACACGCGCGGCCACGGCACGCACACCGCAGCACGTTTCTGGAAGCAGGATCTGGCCAATTTGCTTGACCGGACGCAGTAACCGACGGACCGAACGGTTCGGGATCGTTCCAGGCACCGGAGGACAAAGCGTGTCCGACGCGCCCTGCTCGACCGGCCCTACAGTCCCTCCGCGACCCAATGCGCATTGGAAAGGCGTCGCGCAAGCGTCCATGCCTGAGCACGAATGTCCGGAACCGCGACGATCTCCCAGAACGCACCGCGCGTCATCGGGCCGAGCGCGAACAAGCGGTCGTTGGGGACGCCATCGTCCGCCACCACGCGCATCTGGTCATCCACGTCGATCCCGAGCCCCGCCGCATCGGGGCGGATTGCCCCGCGCATCGTCAGCCGGTTGAGCACGGGCTCGGTCGTCCGCCGCAGATCGCCTTGGGGGCCAGTACAGTTGATGATGCGCTGGACATTCAACTGTTCGACCTTTGTCGCACCACGCGGTCGCCACTCGACCGTGAGTCCATTTGAAGCCGCTTCCACCCGTGCGACCTTTCCAGCGAGCACGTCGAGTCGACCAGCCTCCAGAAGCGCCATGATCCGAGCGGCAACGTCCGGCGCAAGCCGATGGCGATGGATGTCCCACCACGGTCGGGCGTGGCGGATAAAGCGCGAGCGTTCTTCCGCACTCGCCGCGCGCCACATGTCCTGCGTAAACGGCCGCAGTTCGTCGATCGCGCTGCGCCATCCGATATCTGCGCCGCGCGCCCGGAGGGAACGGAGCCGTTCCGACAGGACGGACGTGGGACGCTCCCTGATCGGTACGAACGGCGCGCCCGGCGCTGCATGTGCGTGCGGCAACAGTCCGCGCCGCGACAATGCGACGATCCGCCCTTCGAAGCCCTTCGCCTCGAGCAGCAGCGCGACATCGACCATCGTCAGACCGGTGCCGAGGATCAGAACGGTATCACCGGCCCCCAAATCTTCCGTCGCCGCCGCGTGCCAACAATTGCCCGCGTACCGGTCGGGCGGAAACGCATCAAGAGCGAGCCCACCAGGGGCAGGCGGCGGCAAGTTTCCGACTGCTAATATAGCAGCATCTGCCGTGATCTTCATACCATCTCGCAAGACGACACGAACGCTCGAGTCGTCGACGACATCGACGGCTTCGCCGTGCACGATCTGCAGGCGGTCGGGATTCTCGGCCGCGACCCGATCGAGCAGGCTGCGCAGATACGTGCCGTACAACAGCCTCGGCACGAAGGTCTGCCCGACGATGGCGTGCCCCTGCTCCTCCAGCCAGCGCGCGAAGTGGGACGGGTCGTCGGGGAACGCGCTCATGTTGGTCGCGCGCACGTTGAGCAGATGAGTCGGATGCGCTGCGCCGTAAGCGAGGCCGATCCCGGCGTCTGCCTGACGATCGATCAGGGTCGCGCGCGGGCCATCATGCCGAACAAGGTTGATCGCAGCGAGTGAACCCGAAAATCCACCTCCGATGATCGCGACATGTTCGATCACGCCACGCTCCAGCCACCGCGGGCGGTCGCACGGTTCACTGCCATTCTCCTGCCGTCTGGACCGTCAACCGACCAACGCCAGCGAAAGTCTCGCTTCTCCCGGCATCACGTCCGGGCAGCGCCTCGCTTGGTCGATATCGACCAGGCGACTTAGGTCACTTACCCTCGGTCGGGTCCTCGGCCGGTGGAGATTCGGAACCGAGATCCTTGCGCGCGCTGCGCGACGTCATTCCGGTTGCGGACGCGTCGTCCATCATCTGCTGGTCGGGCTCCGCAGGAACCGGCGGCGGCGTGTCGTCGACAACCGCTGTGTTGACGGTCTCGACCGGCTCGACTGCCACAGGAGAAGGCTCGGGTGTCGGCATCGCTGTTTCGGACGTGCCCAGATCGGCATTGTCCGTCGCGTTGTCGGTATAGACGGGGGCGTCGTCCGATCCCGAACACGCACCAAGAGTAAGGGTCAGCAGCGTCGCTGCAACGGCGAAGGCGACTTTACGATTCATTCGATACGGTCCTCAGCGGGCGGCAAGGGTTTGCGTCTGGTGCGCGGAACGCGCCTCGATCTTGCTGGCGAGCGTCCCGTCCCATTTGTACGGATCGTCGCGGAAGCTGACCTGTCCATTCTGGTTCGCGAACGCGGTCCAGTACAGCAGATATACCGCGACCGGCGCAGCAAGCTTGGCGCGGACGGTCTTACCCGCGGTCACGGTCTCGTCGATCGTCTGGGCCGACCATTCGGGCGTCGTGCTCATCAACTGCTTGGCGAGTGCGGCAGGCTTTTCGAGCCGTACGCAGCCGTGGCTGGCAAGCCGATCGAACTTGGCAAAACCCGCCTGTGCCGGGGTATCGTGGAGATACACCGCAAACGGATTGGCGAAATCGAATTTGAACCGGCCAAGCGCACTGCGTTCGGACGACTGCTGGAGCCGCTTGCTACCGTCCCCATTGTCGATCACGCGGAAGCCGTTGCGCGCCAGATAGCCCGGATGCGCCTTTTCCTTCGGCCACAACTCCTTGGTCGCGATCGTGGAGGGCACGTTCCACGGTGGATTGAGCACGATGCTGTGAATCTGTGAAACCAGCATCGGCGTCTCGTCGCCCGGTCGCCCGGTGACGGCCTTCATCGACATCACCGGGGCGTCACCGTCGAACAGCGTCAACACCGCAGCGGCGATGTTGACCTGGACCCGGTTCTGCTCGAGCGTCGGTGGCAACCAGCGCCAGCGCTCCATGTTCGCCTTGATCTGCCGGATGCGGGCATCGACCGGGACGTTCAGCGCCGCAATTGTCTGGGCACCCGCCGTCCCGGTCGGATTGAGCCCATACCGCCGCTGCGCCCGGCGCAAGGCTTCGAGCAATGCGGTGTCGAACTTGTCGCCGCTCGCCTTGATCTGCGGATCCTCGACCGCAAGTCGCTTGCGCAACGCGGTGACCCGCGCCCCGCTGCTCCCGAACGCGACGTCCGACCCGGCCGCGAGCTGTGACCAGCCGCCGTCCTGGCCGATCGCCCGATAGCGCGCGAGTCCTTCGACCAATGTGTCGTACCCGGCATAAGGCGGCGGCAACGCCGCGATCCACGCGCTGAGCCGATCGCTGACGATCGCCGCTCGCAGCGCCGGCAGCGGGTCATAGGCAACCGGACGCATCGCCCAATCGCGTTGGAAGTCCCCTTCGGCCAGCCGTCCCGAATGCACCGCGCGCGCATGGTCCAGCGCCGCGCGGATCAACCCGTCATTGTCGCGCGGGACAGACACAGGCGTATCGCTCAACCCTTGTGCGACCACGTCCTTGCGGATCAGGTCGGCGAGTTGCTTGGCTTGAGTCGCGGACAGCGTCGGCAGCACGATCTCGGGCGAGATCAGTGGTTGCACGGTGGGGACTGGAGTGGGCGTGACGCTCGGCGCCTGCATCGTCGGCGGCAGCAGAGAGACCGGCGGCGGGGTCTGTGCGAAGACCGGAAATGGAACAAGGCAAGCGCTTGCGGCGGCATAGCGGGCAAGCCTGGATGCCGTGCGAGTGAAGGTGGATTCTTTGCGACGCTTCATGATCATAGCAGCGCCTCTAACACGGCACTGGCGTGCTCTGCATCGCCTAATTGGCGTTTCGTCGCAACAGCGCAGAAACGATGGTTAACGGCATCACCTGGTATAGCCGAACACGGTCAAGGTCGGGTCCGGCTTGCCCGTGCTGACGACGGCGCTGCTCTGAAGCCGGTCAAGCGCCGCCTGATAGCTGGCGGCCTGCGCAGAGGCGCGCGAGACCGCCGCCTTGCTGCCCTTGGGCGATCCGCCATTGGCCAGCGCAGCCTTGGTCGAATCCCAATAGAGCGAACGATAGCCCGTCTGCGTGATCGACATCGCTTGCTTGACGGCGTTGAGCGCAATTCCGGCGTCCTGCGCCGACGCAAGCGACAGGCCAGCAGAGAGGCCAAGGCCGAATTGCCCCCCCGGCGAAACCTTCGGCGCGCTCGCCGCCCGCACCGGTGGTTGCGACAGGATTTGCGGATCGATCCCGATCTTCGACAGCACGTCCTGTCCGGGTGGCCCAGCGATCAGCTCGATCGTCGCGCCGCCACGCGCGGTGATCTGAAACGCGCGACCATCGCCCTTGATAGCGCTCGAAACGCTCGCCTTTCCTCCGGTCAGCAGCCCAAGTCTGCTGGCAAGCGACGCGACCGTGTCGTTCGCTCCGATCGTCAGCTTGATCGCCGCCCCGCGATTGATCCGGATCGAGAGGCTGTCGCCGACCCGCACGTTGGTCTGTGCCACCAGGTTCGCCGACACGTCGGGTGTCACGACGCCGCGGTTGAGCCCGAGCGCTTCGAGGATCGTGTCCCCGCCCGGCGCGCCAGCGATCCGCACCGTCCCCGTACGCGCGCCGCTGGCGCCAAACTGTTCGACCGTTTCGATCGCGCCGGTCGTCGGATCGATCCGCCCGACGAACCCGTCGATCTCGCCCCGTTTGGCAGCGCCCAGTGTCCCGCTCGTCCGCCCGCCGACGTACAGCGAGTTACCGAGAAAGCCGACGCTATCGATCTGGTCGTCGCCCGTCGTGGCCAGATAGGTCGTGGCGACGCCGGAGAAGTCGGCGTTGATCCGCGTGACGAACCCATCCCGCGCGCCGCCCGGTGCATTGACTTGATCGCCCGCCACGGCCCCCAGTGTCGAACCGCCGATCGCGATCGTACCATCCGCTGCGACGGCCAACGCCCGCGCTTGTGCCGCACCCAGCGAGACACTCCCGGATTCGGAATTAAACCCTGCTGTATCATATTGTTGCATCAGGCTGTTGGTTCCCTGCTGGAGAAGGGCAAGGACCTTTCCCGCACGGTTGAAAGCCAGTGCAGTAACGCGGTCATCACCTCCGTTGTCGAGCATCCGCTGCTCCAGGACCACGCCCTTCGCATCGAGACGCGCGAGATACGCGTCGCCCTGCCCCGTCGATGTTCGCCCGCCCAGGACCATCGTTCCATCATCGGCAACTGCAATCGCGGTAGCGCTGTCGAAGCTCGATGTCCGGATCCTCTGCAATAGCTGCTCGTCGCCGTTATCCGCGAACCGCGCGACGACCATTGCGCTGCCATTGGCAATCGGATCGGCGCCATCGGATACCGTCCCCGCGATCACCACGCCGCCGCCCGGGGCGAGCGCGATCGCCGCGCCGGTGGACGTCCCCGGTGTGCCAAGGCTGCGCTGCCACACGACGTTCCCGATGCTATCGCGTTTGGACACGAACAACATGGCGTTGCCGTTGGAAAGCGCGCCGCCAAGGTCGCCCCCCGTCGTCCCCACGACATAGCTGAAGCCCTGCGGGTCGACCACCAGCGCATTGACCGTCGTTTCCGCAGTGACCGCTGGCGGCGACGGCGCGGCAACGATGGGTTTCCCGGGTGCGGCGGCAGGGAGAGCCGGTTTTGGCCGAAGCGCGGCGGTTGCGGTCGCAGTTCGGTCGGTCGCAGCGATCGTCCCATCGAGACGTGGCTCGATCATCCCCTCGGGCGTATCGAACCGGAGCATCTGGACCTTCGTGGCAGTCGCAACACCGGTCACATCGGCAGCAACGACAAGGGTCGAGGGAGCCCCTGGCTGATCGATCGTGATCCGTTCGTTCCCGGTCCGATCGATCGTGAGGCCCCAGGCATCACCGGTCTTGGTAACGCGGACCTTGACGTCCCAGCGCGGAAGCGCGGTTCCGTCCGCTGCATATTGGATCACGCCTGCCGTATCCCGCGCGGGGATCGCAGCGATGGCGGAGGTCATTGCGGCGGCAATGCCGTCAAGCGTCGGGGGTTGCGGGATCTGCGCCAGATCGATGTCGATCGCGTCGCTGGTTTCGCGCTGCGACAGCGTGATGCGCAGGCGTTCGGTCCCGGAGATGTCAGGTACGGCGGCGAAACGATCGGCAACCACCCCTTTCCCGACGATCGCCGGCAACACTTTGGGGCCGCCAATCGCGATGCTTTCCGCACGCGTATGCGGCTGATCGAAGGCGAGCTGCAACTTGTCGCCGACCGTCGAGCCGAGGTACGCTCGCAAATCTTTCAACCCAAGCTCAAAACTCTGCTGTAAGCTCTTGCGCTGTGCGGCATTCGCGCTGCTGCTTGCCGCCGCTTGGGCAAGGACCCGCAACCGGTCAAGCGCCTTGTACGTGGTGAAGTCGGCTTGCACGTCCCGTGGCAACGTACCGGATCCGGCACGCGTGTCGACGACGCTTTTCATCGCTTGCACCGCGGCGACTGAAGGCGACGGCGTCCGCGTCTGGGTCCAGGGTGCAGTCGTGGCGGGGGTCTTGAACTGCGCATGCGCGGCGCGCTGTGCGCGGGTTTCGGTCGCCACCGTAGCGACGCTCATGCCATACGTTGCGAACTCGTTGGTACGCGTCAGCAGGCTCAGGCCAGCAAGGCTATTGGAGACATCCGCCGCCATGGATCGTCACTCCGGGTAGAGACCCTCCTGGGTCACATCCCATGATAGACACCGGTCGGATTCCCGGTCGCGTCTGCACATTTTTTGTTGAATCAGGGCAACACCGCGCAAGCTTGTATGCTTTCGGCTGGCGCACGCTCGAGCGCGGTCGCCTCATACGCAATCAGATCGCGGCAATCCCCCAACGCACGGTAGAATTCGCCCGCGGCGATATGCCGCGCGAAGCTGACCACCATCGCTTTTGCCGCGTCCGACTGGATCGCGCTGAGCAACGCATGGACCAGCAGGACCACCTGATCCTGATAGCGGTCCCGTGCAGGCTCGTCGATATACGCCATCATCGCGGCGAAGTAGAGCCGCCGCGCGGGCGTGTTGGCTTCCTCGGGCGTCATGATCTCACGCTCGCGCAGGACCGCAGCCTGGTTCTCGACCGCGAGCCGCGTCCGACCGAGCGCGACCAGCACTGCGCCGTTGACGACGACCTTCTCCCCTTCCCGCAACCAGATCTTGAGCGCCACGTCCAATCCTTCCGCACATCCCTGCGCCATCATAGACGGCGTGCATCGCGCACGGTCCGGACCCGGAATTTTTTGCCTATCGTCATCAAAAGGTTCGTGCACGGAGCTTAACCATCAAAAAGCGTCGTGCCGGAAACCGCACTCCCAACCGCTTTCTAAAAAGGACGCATGCTCCGCCTGTCGCGGCGCATCGGCTGCAGAAGCAACCGTGTTTTTGAGAAGGAATGTTATCATGGCAATGTCGGTCAACACCAATACCGCCGCCCTTACCGCGCTCCAGAACCTGAGCATGACGACCAACGAACTGGCGACGACTCAGAAGCGTATCAGCACCGGCCTCAAGGTCTCCTCGACCAAGGACGATTCGGCTTCCTACACCATCGCGCAGACGCTGCGCGGCGACGTCGGCAAGCTCGCATCGGTCGGGTCGTCGCTGAGCCGCGCCAAGAGCACGGTCGACGTGGCGGTTGCGGGAACGCAGCAGATCTCCGACCTCGTCAACCAGATGGCCGCCAAGGCCACGTCGGCGTCGGACGCGGGTCTCGACACCAACAGCCGCGATGCGATGGGCAAGGATTTCGACGCACTGAAGGAGCAGATCCAGTCGATCATCGACTCGTCGAGCTTCAACGGCACCAATCTGCTTCAGGGCAGCGGCGGTAGCGTCAGCGCACTCCAGTCCACCGACACCACCGCAGCGACGCTGGATGTCGCCAACCAGGACTTCGACACCGACGTCATCGACGCAATCGGTTCCACGTTCACGGACGCGGCATCGGCCAAGACGATGATCGACACGTTGAAGGACGTTTCGACGACGATCAACGCGAGCCTCAGCACGCTCGGCTCGGCATCGCGCAAGATCGACGGTCAGTCGAGCTTCGTGAACAGCCTGTCGGACGTGATCACCAGCGGCATCGGCAACCTCGTCGACGCGGATCTGTCGAAGGAATCGGCCAATCTGCAGGCGTTGCAGGTCAAGCAGCAGCTGGGCGTGCAGGCTCTGTCGATCGCCAATCAGGCGCCGCAGAGCATCACCTCGCTGTTCCGCTAAGACCACCGAGACCCGACGCCGGCCCCTCGGGTCCGGCGCCGGGACCAGAGATCGTTGGCGCCTACCCCCTCAGGGTGCCGACGTCGCGACAGGGGCCGGTCGGCACGCTCCCATGGCCAGGCCGGTCCCTGTCCATTTTTGATTGCAAGAGATCGTCGCAAAACGCTTCGAAGGCGCCGACAAACCAGGCCCCCCGCTACATCATCCGCGTGCGCAAATTCATCAGCAGCACCATCGTCCCGCCCACCATCATCACGATGATCAGCGTGGAAAACAAAATCAGTTGCAGGTCGTGCCGCGACGCGCGCTGCATCGTGATGTGGAGGAAGCAGCGGAAATGCACCACCGCCTGCACCAGCGCGAGCCCGAGCACGATCGCCAGCGTCGTCCCCGCCGCGAAGGACGGCCACACCACCGCCGCGAACGCCGCGCCGGTCAGCGCAAGCGCCAGCAGATAGCCCACCGCATAGGTCCGCAGCTCGGTGCGCCGTTCGGTCCCGTTCTTCATGCGATGTGTCCGCCCAGATAGACGACCGAGAAGATGGCGATCCACACCACGTCGAGGAAGTGCCAGAACAGCCCCAGCCGCAACAGGTTGAGCTTCACGCGCCGGTCGAGCCCGATCACGCGGACCTGCACGATCATCACGATCAGCCAGAAACACCCCGCCACGACATGCAGCCCGTGCAGCGGCACGAGCGCGAAGAAGGCGGAGAGGAACCCGCTGCGGCTCGGATAGGCGCCATCCGCAAACATGTCCGCAAAGTCCTTCGCCTCGAACCCGAGGAAGACCAAGCCCAGCCCCAGCGTCACGAACAGCCAGAAGAACAGCACGCGGCGCGGCTCGTCATATTTCATTGCGACCGAAGCGCGCCCGAACGTCGCGCTGCTGGTCAGCAGCAACAGCGTTTCGATGAACGTCGGCACCAGCTTGAACTCCGCCGCCGCAGTCGGCCCGCCGGCGGTCGCCTGCGTCATCGTGCCGTAAGTCGCGAACAGCAGCGCGAAGATCACCGCGTCGCTCATCAGGAAAATCCAGAAGCCGAACAAGGCGGTATCATCCTGTTCTGCGTCCGGTTGTTCGATCTCGGTCGCTGTCTTGCTCATCGTTCCGCCAGCCCCTGATTGGCAGTCGTCATCTCGGTGTGGCGGGAGATCGACCGAGCTTCGGCCAGCGCCGCGCGCCAGCGGCGATCCTCCCGCGCGACGTCCGCCGCGAGCAGGATACGGTGCTGATCGCGCCCGAAGCTGCGCGTCACCAGCGCCGCAATCCCCACCACCGCGCCCGCGACCCCGAGCCACCACATGTGCCAGATCAGCCCGAACGCAGACACCGCCGCGAACACCCCGATCGCCACCCCGCTCGCGCTGTTGCGCGGCATCACGATGTCTTCGTAAGCATAAGGCTCCGCATAGGGTGGTGCCTGATGCTCGGCGTGCTTGCGCCGGTAGAAGATGTCTCGCCCGTCCACATTGGGCACGACCGCGAAATTATACTCGGGCGGCGGCGACGCGATCGACCATTCGAGCGTGCGCCCGTCCCACGGGTCGCCCGCGAAGACGCGCAGCGCGTCGCGGTTGCGGATGCTGACGACGAGTTGGACGAACAGCGACCCCAAAGCGCAGAACAGCACCCCTGCCCCTGCCATCGCGACGTACAGCCACGGGCGGAACGAAGGATCGAAGATCTCGTGCGTCCGCCGCGCCATCCCGCTCGCGCCCAGCACATAGAGCGGCATGAACGCGAGGTAGAAGCCGACCACCCAGCAGGTGAAGGCGATCCGCCCCCATTTCTCGTCGAGCCGGAAGCCGAACGCCTTGGGGAACCAGTAATGATAGCCCGCCAGCATCCCGTACAGCAGGCCCGGGATCAGCATGTTGTGGAAATGCGCGACCAGGAACAGCGTGTTGTGCACCAGATAATCGAGTGGCGGCATCGCCAGCAGGATCCCGGTGAACCCGCCCAACACGAACGTCATCATGAACGCGAGCGCATAGAGCATCGGCACGGTGAAGCGCACTTCGCCGCGGAACATCGTCCAGATCCAGTCGTAGATCTTGACGCCCGTGGGCACGCCGATCGTCATCGTCGCGATCCCGAACACCGCGTTCAGATTGGCGCTTTGCCCCATGGTGAAGAAGTGGTGGACCCACACGGTGAAGCTCAGCACCGCGATCACCATCGTCGCGAGCACGAGCGAGGTGTAGCCGTAGAGCTCCTTGGTCGAGAAGGTCGAAACGACCTCCGAATAGACCCCGAACGCGGGGAGAATCAGGATGTAGACCTCGGGATGGCCGAACAGCCAGAACAGGTTGGCGTAGTTCATCATGTTCCCGCCGAGATCGTTGGTGAACATGTGGAAGCCAAGATACCGATCGAGCGCGAGCAGCGCGGTCGCGACGGTTAGCGGCGGCATCGCGAAGATCATCAGGATCGCGGTGCACAGGCTGGTCCAGCAGAACAGCGGCATCGCCATGAACGCCATCCCCGGCGCGCGTTGCTTGTACAGCGTGCAGGCGATGTTGATCCCCGCCATGGTCGATCCGATCGACCCGAGCGAGACCGCCCAGATCCAGTAATCCGGCCCGACGTCGGGGCTGAACGCGACCTCGGTGAAGGGCGGATAGCCCGTCCACCCGCCGGTCGAGAATTGCCCGACGATGAGCGACGCCATCATCAGCCCCGCACCCCCCGCGGTCAGCCACAAGGCGACCGAATTCGCCCAGGGAAACGCCATGTCGCGCGCGCCGATCTGGAGCGGCATGACGAAGTTGATGAGGCCGGTCAGGAACGGCATCGCCATGAAGAAGATCATGATCGACCCGTGCGTGCTGAACAGTTCGCCGAAATGATCGGGGGTGAGGAACCCCGGAGTGTTGATCGCGACCGCCTGTTGCCCGCGCATCAGCACCGCCTCGACCAGCGCACGCGACAGCATCACGAAAGCGAGCGCGATGTACAGGATCCCGATCTTCTTGTGATCGAGGCTGGTGAGCCATTCGCTCCACAGATAGCGCCACTTGCCGTAGCGTGTGAGCACGAGCGCGACGACGATCGCGCCGACCACGACCAGCCCGCCCGCAAACGCGCCGACCAGGTTGCTTGCGCTCGGGTCCAAGATCGCGCGGACGAACGGCAGGTCGCGCCATTCGAAGCGGCCGAGCAGCAGCGGCCAGACCGGGGTGTTCATCGTGCGTCCTTCGCCGTCATCGGCATGCCGTGCATCGTTCCTGCGGAGTCCGACCCGCCCGTCTTCGCCAGCACATGTGCGAACAGGCCGGGCTGGACCGTGCCGAAAAAGACCGGCTGCGGCGCGACCGAGCGCTGCGCAACCGCGCTCCAATTCGTCTGGTCGAGCATCCGCGGCGCGGCGTGCACGCGGCCGAGCCACGCCTGATAGCCCGCGCCCGGAAGCGCCAGCACGGTGAACCGCTCGCGCGCGAACCCTGCGCCGTTATATTGTGTGTTCTTGCCGAGATACTGACCCGGGCGGGATGCGGCGAGGTTGAGCTCGGTCGTCATCCCGCCCATCGCATAGATCTGCCCGGCGAGCCGCGGGATCAGCATCGACTGCATCACCGTCGCGCTGGTCAGACGGATATGCACGGGGCGCCCGACCGGGATGGCGAGCTGGTTGATCGTCGCGATGCCCTCGTCGGGGTAGATGAACAGCCATTTCCAATCGAGCGCGATCGCCTCGATCTCGATCGGCGCGGCACCGGGCAGCTTGCGATACGGATCGTCGATGTGCGTCCACGTCCACAGCAGGACCGCGAGGACGACCACGATCCCGATCGGCGGGATCCAGATCAGCGCCTCGACCCACCAGGAGAAGTTCCAGTTCGGGCGATAGGCGTCGTCGGCGTTCCCCAACCGGTAATGCCACGCGAACAACGGTGTCAGCAGCAGCACCGGCCCTGCGACGAAGACCAGGATCGCGGACACGATCAGGAACAGATGACGCTCGTGCGTCGCCACCGGCCCTGCTGCTGCGAGAAAGCCATGGCCCAGCGCCGAGCATCCGCCGAGCGCCACCAGCAACCCGACGGACACACCCCAGCGGGCAACCGGCAACCGCATACACTCGCGGCGAATCATCGTGAACGCGTCCCTTCGGCTGCGGACCCCACGTCCGTATGCCGGGCGGGTGCTTGCGCCATCGGACGCCGCATGTCGACGGATTGTAACGAAATTTGTCTGCGGCTCGGAATGGACCCTGAGATCAGCCCCCGAATGAGTCCTACGTCAGATGACCGAGTAACGGCCAAACCGTTCGTGCGCTTGGCGAACGCTGCCAATGGTGAAAAAATCCTCTCGATCTCATGCCAAAAATGCATATGGGGATCGCATTACTGGATAGGCTATCGGTGCAGGGGCACGATGACCACGACGGGCTACCCATGCCGCGATCCGCGCCGCGAAAACGCGGCGGATCGTGACGGGGCTGGCAGTCGGCACGATACTTTGGGGGTCAAGATGACATCACTACTGCGCTTTCGCCGTCTCGCCGCGCGTTGGGCTGCTTCGGCGGCAATCGTCGGAGTATGCGCGCCGCTTGCCGCCCATGCGCAATCCGCGCCGCCCGCCGCTGCCGAGCCTGCATCCGAGCTGACCGACATCGTCGTCACCGCAAATCGTTCGGGCGCGCAATCGCTGCAGACCGTGCCGATCGCGGTGTCGGTCGTGAACGTCGATCAGGTGACCAAGGCGGGCCAGGGCAATCTGTCCGACCTCGCCAAGTTCACGCCCTCACTGTCGATCACCGAAGGGGCACCAGGGTTCAACAAGTTCAACATGCGTGGCCTTGCGACAGGCCCGTATCGGACTTCGGACACGTCGGACCGCTCGCTCGTCGCGGTCTATCTCGACGATACGCCGATCTCGGTGCAGGGCCAGACGCCCGACCTGAAAGTCTATGATCTGGAACGCGTCGAAATCCTGCGCGGACCGCAGGGCACCCTGTTCGGCGCAGGATCGATGGCGGGAACGATCCGCTTCGTCTCGGCCAAGCCCAACCTGACACAGGCGTTCGGCACCGCCGAGGCAGGCGTCGTCACCACCGAGCACGGCGAGCCCGGCTTCAACGTCCGCGGCATGCTCAACGTGCCGATCGTGACGGACACGCTCGCGCTGCGCACGAACTTCTATGTCGGGCGCGACGGCGGGTTCATCGACAACATCGGCTTGCGCAACAAGCAGGACGCGAACCGCAACAGCACCTATCAGGGCCGTGCCGCGCTACGCTGGACGCCGGACGCCACACTGACCGTCGACGCCTCCGTCACGTATGAACGCAGCATCGCCAACGGCCTCAACGCCGCGTTCGACGGGCTCGCGCCCTATACGCTGCTGACGAACGGCCCCGAAGGCACCGACGACCGCTTCCGGCTCTATACGCTGGGCGCGGATTACGATGCGGGCTTCGCGCATCTGATCGTGACGGGCGCCTATACCGACCGCGCGATCGGGTTCGACGCAAGCCTGGAACCGCAGATCGGCTATTTCTTCGAGGGCACGGCGCCGTTCCGTACCGATTCCTATCCGCTGTACGCGGCCCCGGCGTCCTATGATCAGGCGACCGCGCTCAAAATCCCGGCCGAGCTTTATCAGATCGACCAGAAGATCAAGGACACCATGCTGGAGGGTCGCCTCGTCTCGAAGCCGGGCGGCCCGGTGGCCTGGACCGTGGGAGCGTTCTACGAAAAGCAGAAGCGCACCCTGCGGCAGGACATCCCGGTCGCCGGGTTCGACCGGCTGTCGTACCAGAACTTCTACTACGGCCCGTTCAACACGCCGGATGGCCTATATGACTCGCAGCTCGTGGATTCCGCGTTCCAGCCCAATGACATATACTCCGGGCTTCAGAACACCAACGAGCATCAGTTCGCGCTGTATGCGGACGGCACATGGCACGCGACCGACAAGCTCGATCTGACCGCAGGGCTGCGCTACTTCAATTTCAAGGAACGCTATTTCCTGTTCTCGGGCGGCACCTACGGCGTGATCGACAGCAAGCCGCTGACGACCAACGCAACGCTCAAGTCGAACGGGGTCAACCCGCGGGCGAACGTGTCCTACCATTTCGACCCGGATTTCATGATCTATGCCGAGGCGGCCAAGGGCTTCCGCTATGGCGGCGGCAACCAGCCCGTCCCGCTGTCGCCGAGCTACCCCGCAAGCGGCGGCTCGATCGCACAGCAATGCACGCGGCAGCTTGCGGGCTATGGCTATGACGCCGCACCGCTCACGTTCGGGCCGGACAAATTGTGGAACTACACGATCGGCGAGAAGGCGAAGTTCGCGGACGGTCGCGTGACGCTCAACGCAAGCGCCTATTATATCGACTGGCGTGACGTGCAGACCCGGCTGCGGCTCGATTGCTCCTATTTCTTCACCGACAACAAAGGTCGCATCACCAGCAAGGGCGTCGAGCTCGAGACGATGATCAAGGCAACGCCCGAGATCACGCTGTCGGCGAGCGGATCGTACAATGATTCGACGGCAAACGGCGACATCCCGACGGTCGGCGCGTTCGATGGAGATCGCACGCCTTATTACCCGCGCTGGACCGGCAATCTGCAGCTGTTCTACGATCGCCCGGTCGGCGACGGGGCGCTGCATGTTCAGACGGGGTATCAATATCAATCGTCGCAGACGACCAACTTCAACCAGTTCAGCACCGTGATCGCAAATGGTGCGCTGACCCGTAACGGTTTGAACCAGAGCTTCGCAGTGATCCCCGAAACGCACAATCTGAGCGCCGCGGTGACCTACAACAGCGGCCAGTTCGAATTCGGAATCTACGGCAACAACCTCGCCAACGGAGTCCGGGTGACCGACATCGCGCGGGCGACCTATTACCAGGTCTATCAGGCGGGCAGCCGCGTGACCCTCGCGCGACCTAGGACGATCGGCTTCCGTGGGAAGGTGAGCTTCTAAGGCTGTTTTCGAACGGGCCTGCAGCAGTTCGCGCTGAGCGAAGCCTAGGGGCCGCCTGCAGATCGAGCGTTCCACGCAGTGATAGGTAGGCTTCGACTTCGCGCAGCCCGAACGGATTGGGGGGACGGAGGCGACAGCCAAGCCGTTCGCCCTCAGCGAAGTCGAAGGGCCGCGTGCAGAAAAAGTGTCGCCTGTGACGCCCCCTTCTCGCCCCCACATCCGCGAATGTTTGACAACCGCGCGCGCTCGTCGCAAGCGCCACGAACCGGCCGGAATGCCGGGAATCAAGGACTCGAATCAGCAAATGCCCAGCGACAGTAGTCGAATGTACGCGCCATCGGGGGCGCTCGGCCGGGCCTGATCCGATCAGTCTCGCGCGGGCGCCGTCGATGGCGTCCGATGAGGTGAGACCATGCGTGAACTACCTTCGATCGCGCCGGCGCGGATCGTCCGCGGCATGCGCCCTTTCGCACGCCACTGGCGCATCACGACGCCGGGATGGGCGGATGCGGTCGCATTCCTCCTGCTGGCGGCGCTCGCAGTGCTGGTTGCTAAGGGTGCGGCGGGTGTTGCCGAACCGCTGGCGGACCTGCGGATCGACCCGGTCTCGCTCGATCCGTGGCACCTTCCCGCCTACGCCTTGCGGACGACGCTCAGGATGTTCGCCGCGCTTGGCGCCTCGTTGCTGTTCACCTTCGTCGTCGCGACGCTCGCCGCCAAGAGCAAGCGCGCTGAAATGATCATCGTACCCGCGCTCGACATCCTCCAATCGGTGCCGATCCTCGGGTTCCTGACCTTTACCGTCACCTTCTTCATGGGGCTGTTCCCGGGACAGCAACTCGGCGTCGAGCTCGCCGCGATTTTCGCGATCTTTACCAGCCAGGCCTGGAACATGGCGTTCAGCTTCTACCAGTCGCTGCGCTCGGTCCCGGCGGATCTTGCGGAAGTCTCGCAGGGGTTTGGGCTATCGCCGTGGCGGCGGTTCCTCCGGCTCGAATTGCCGTTCGCCACCCCGGCGCTGGTGTGGAACGCGATGATGTCGATGTCCGGCGGCTGGTTCTTCGTCGTCGCGTCCGAAGCGATCAGCGTCGGCAAGACGCGAATCATGCTGCCCGGCATCGGATCCTGGCTCGCCCTCGCGATCGACCGGCAGGACTTCGGCGCGGTCGGCTGGGCGGTGGGTGCGATGGCGATCGTGATCCTGCTGTACGATCAGCTCGTCTTCCGTCCGGTCGTCGCTTGGGCGGACCGCTTCCGTTTCGAACAGACAGCGTCGCAGGATGCCCCGACGAGCTGGGCCTATGACGTGTTCCGCAAGGCGCGACTGCTACCCGTGCTGTTCGCGCCGCTGCGGCTGCTCGGCGCGCTTTTGATGACGCTCGATCGGGCTCCGGCCCGCGCGCAACGCCCCCAGCGTCGGCGCACGCGCGATCCGATCGGGCAGAAACTATGGCTGGCACTCGTCGCGGTCGTGCTGGGCGCGGCCTTGTGGGTCGTGATCGGGTATGTCGCGCGGCATCTGGCGTGGGGAGATGCGGTGAGCGCATTCGGGCTCGGTCTGATCACGATGCTCCGCGTGCTCGTCCTGATCGCGCTCGCAAGCCTGGTCTGGGTACCGATCGGCGTCTGGATCGGGTTGCGGCCACGCTGGGCCGAACGACTCCAGCCGATTGCGCAATTCCTGGCAGCCTTTCCCGCCAACGTCCTGTTCCCGTTCGCGGTAATCGCGATCGTTCACTGGCACCTCGATGTCGACGTCTGGCTGTCGCCGCTGATGGTGCTGGGGACGCAATGGTACATCCTGTTCAACGTCATCGCGGGGGCGAGCGCGATCCCCAACGATCTGCGCGAGGCTGCGGGTATGTTCGGCGTGCGCGGCTGGCAATGGTGGCGCCAGCTCGGCATCCCAGGGATCTTTCCCTATTACGTCACCGGTGCGCTGACGGCTTCTGGCGGGTCGTGGAACGCGAGTATCGTCGCAGAGGCGGTCTCTTGGGGCAGCGAACGACTGGAAGCACACGGACTCGGTACTTATATTGCCAAGGCGACCACGGCGGGAGATTTCCCGCGGGTCACGCTGGGCATCGCAGTGATGTCTGTGTTCGTGATCGGGTTCAACCGCCTACTGTGGCGCCCGCTCTATGCTTATGCCGACCGCCGCCTGCGCCTTGCCTAAGTTTTGAAGAGTAACGGAGCCCCTTATGGCCACCCTCGCCTCGCTTCCCGCCGCGCGCCCACTCGTCGCGATCGAGCATCTGACGCATCGCTATGGCAAGGGGGGCACCAGCGGAGCGTTGCTGGTGCTGGACGATGTCGCGCTGACGCTGGTCGAGAACGAGGTCGTCGGGTTGCTCGGTAGGTCGGGCTCAGGCAAATCGACGCTGCTCCGCTCGATCGCGGGGTTGATCGCGCCGGACGAAGGGACGATCGCCTTCGTCCCCGACGAGACGGGCGAGGCGCCGAGCGTCAGCATGGTTTTCCAGACCTTCGCGCTGTTCCCGTGGCTGACGGTGTTGCAGAACGTCGAACTCGGGCTCGAGGCGCAGCGCGTGCCGGCTGAAGAACGGCGCACCCGGGCGATTGCCGCGATCGACCTGATCGGGCTCGACGGTTTCGAGAACGCCTATCCCAAGGAGCTTTCCGGCGGAATGCGCCAGCGTGTCGGGCTGGCACGCGCGCTCGTCGTCAACCCGTCGCTGCTGCTGATGGACGAACCCTTTTCGGCACTCGACGTGCTGACCGCGGAGACGTTGCGTAGCGACCTGCTCGATCTGTGGTCGGAAGGGCGGATGCCGATCAAGTCGATCCTGATCGTGACGCACAACATCGAGGAAGCGGTGCTGATGTGCGACCGCATCCTCGTCTTCTCGTCCAATCCCGGCCGCGTCGCTGCCGAGATCGTCGTCGATCTGCCGCAGCCACGCGACCGGCTCGATCCGGCCTTCCGCGCGCTGGTCGACGACATCTACGCGCGCATGACGGCGCGGGTCGCGGTCGAGCCCGTGCAGGACGGTGTGTTCCCCGGCAGCGGGATCCAGATGGTCTTGCCGCGCGTGTCGACCAACGCGCTCGCGGGGTTGATGGAAGAGGTCGATGCCCCGCCGTTCGACGGACGCGCGGCGATGGCGGACTTGGCGGACCAGCTCCAGCTCGAGATCGACGAACTGTTCCCGATCGCGGAGACACTTCAACTCTTGCGGTTCGCCGAACTCCAGGGCGCCGACATCCTGCTCACCCCGGCGGCACGGCGGTATGTCGAAGCGGATGTGGACGACCGCAAGGCGATGTTCGCACGCGCGTTGCTCGCGCACGTCCCGCTCGCACAGCACATCCGCCGCATCCTCGACGAGCGCACCGGCCACAACGCCCCTGCGCGCCGCTTCCGGGACGAACTCGAGGACCACATGTCCCCCGACTATGCGGACGAGACGCTACGCACGGTCACCCACTGGGGCCGGTACGCAGAAGTCTTCGCCTATGACGAGGACGACGATCGTTTCTCGCTGGAGGACGCGGTTTAGGGTTGGACTTGGCGCGCCACCTACCGGGCGTGCCGACAGTTCTGCAGCATTCGAGCGCGAATGATCGCCCGATGGCGTTGTTCCGGCGGCGAATGGCGGTGAAACGTGGCGCAACTATGCCAAAGCGTTGTCAATACGCTTTGCCCATCTTTCATGATGCCAGTAGAAGTCGGGTCAGCCAGAGTTGTTCAACTCGGGTGATATCCCATTCTATTCATGCGCTAAGACCAATGTCGTTCGATCGGATTCTTCCGATCGTATCGCTAGTGTTGCCCCAGTGTGCCGAAACCCGCCTTGCGCGGCAGAGAAAGTGAAAATCCGTGTCCAATCCCAAGGTCGCAGAATCCGCAATACCTGACGCATCGTCGGCATCCTTCCGGAAAAAAGCCGTCATCGGCACGCTTCTTGGCGCAACAATCATCGGGGGCGCCTTTGCTGCCGGGGTCGGCGGCTCAGCCAGCGATAACGGATCGCAAAAACCTATCATCGTCGTGAAGGGAAAGCCTTCGCCCACGCCTACGCCAGCCCCAACACCAGCTCCGACTCCTACGCCGACGCCGTCCTCGTCATCCCCACAATCGTTCGCACTGGGCATCAACGTTGCGGGCAGCACGTATTACGGGCCAGAACGAACATTCGCCAACCTCGCGTTCGCCTCGGGCGCGTGGCGCAACCCGTCGGCGGCGTGGTCCGATGTTCCGAAGACGAAACTTTCAGCAGGCGGCACGTCTCTGATCGATGCAGTGCTGTTCCTGAACGTTCCGCAGACAGTCTGGAGCGGCAAGGCGACGCAAATTACCTGTACCTGGAGTGGGAGTGGCGCCCTGCGCGTCGACGGCGATGCACAAATGGCCGGAGCGAACCATGCAGTTACGTTTACTTGGCCCGGACGGACCGGGACGGCACTGCCAACGGCGCGGCTCCACGTCACGTCGGTCAACCCGTCGGATCCTCTGGCAAATCTTGATTGCCGAGAACCGGGCTTGGTGGTGAACGGTGTCTTCGATCAGCGGATCGTCGACGATCTCAAACCGTACAGTGTATTGCGTTTCCTCGACTGGACGTCCGCCAACAGCAATCCAAGCAGTGTAACATGGTCGAGCCGTTCCACACCCCAGCGACTGGTGCAGGATGGCACCGACGGGGTGGCGGTCGAGCATATGGTCGATCTAGCAAATGCGGTCGGCGCAGACCCGTGGTTCACGGTGCCATGGAACGCCGATGAAACTTATGTCCGCGCTATGGGCAAACTGGTCCACGATCGTCTAGCACCTGGGCACAAGGCGTATTTCGAGCTTTCTAACGAAACGTGGAACTACGCTTTCCCGATTGGGACCCAAGTTCTGAATGAGGGTCTTGCGCGGAGGCTCTCGCCAGATCGTTATACTAACAACCTTTTAAGGTACGCCGAGAAGTCGGTCTGGTTCCATAAATTGTTGACGTCCGCTTTTCAGGACAATCCAGCACGGCTCGTGCGCGTTTTGAATATTCAAAACGGTAACGGCTACGGAATCGACCAGATCATGAACTTCCGCGACACCAAGCAGTGGGTCGATGCGATCGCGGCGGCCCCCTATTTCGGGCATGATCTTCTCCGCTCGGTCGATGTTGGTGTCACGGATCTGCCGCGCTTGTTCACCACACTTGAAGCAATGCGAGTCGAGACGATCGGCCGCGCAGTTTCGGATAAGGCCAACGCGACCAAATGGGGTAAGCGCTATATTTCGTACGAAGGCGGCCAGCATATCGTTCCGCTACCCGCAACCGAGGATGTAGCCGCTCGTATGCAGCGGAGCCCCCTGATGTATGAAATCTACAAGCGGTATCTCAACGACTGGAAGGCGAAGATTGGCGATACGTTGACCCTGTATTCGGCAACGGGCTCGATCAGCAAATATGGCGCCTGGGGTATCCGAGAATATGCCGGTCAGCCGCTGACGGAAACACCGAAGCGCCGTGCCGTGCTGGAGGCAGCAGCCAATCGCTAAAGGAACTGGCAACGGCTTCGGATCGATGCAGTGGGTGGGGCGTAATAGCCCCGCCCACTGCAACTTGATGTCGTCCGAAGTGCCGCTGGTACTGGCTAAAGACGTGCGACGGCGACCTTAAAATAAGGATTGGCTACTCTCCGTATCAGCCGGGGATTCCCCAATTGGCTTCTTCGTCAGCCGCCTTTGCCGTTCGAACGAGATGCTCAACATAATTCTGGAAGATTGGAACCGTGAACGTGACCAGTGTAGGTTCGCCCTTGGGTTCCTTGAACGTCAGGACGACGAAGCGCTGGCCGTCTTCGTCAAGGACCAGGCCGGCTTCCATGGCGCCCGGGCCGCTCGGAGTGATAACGGTCGCTGTCACGGAATATCCTAGATGGTTCTACCCGGTAGCGCGATATTGCGACGGCGGGATTCCGTGGGACTTTCGCGGATTCAGCCAGCCCTGACAATGTCGATCGCATCGATGTCGTTCGAAAGCGTATGCGGCTTTGTTGCGATGCTCGCATCGACAGTGCGACACGACCAGCCCGTGAGGTAGTAAGGAGCGATCGGGGACAACTTGAGCGCCTCCTTGATCGAATTGCGACAACTCAGCCTCGATCAGGTATTTGCCGCCGCCCTGCATGTCCGGCAAATGCGCGCTCGTGTTTCCTTACTGTGTGAGCCGGATTAACAAAGAGCTTGAGACTGTTGATGTAGAGGGACTTCAGGTATTGGCGGTCGACGCCTGGGTATTGCGCGTTGGCGCCTCGAACGTTGCCCAATCGCCCTCCCCCGGCGGACGCGGCGGTGCCCCTGCTTTGGTGTCGGGTTCCTCGAATGCACCAATCCGGACACGGTGAAGGTGTACTTTGGCGATCATGTTGGCCGAAATCGGTGCAGTAATGAACAGGAACAGCGCAATTAGCAGCTCATGCGCGGTCCAAACACCGAGCCGTCCTTGGAAATAGAAAACCGACGCCACCAGCAGCGATCCGAGTCCCAGCGTCGTCGCTTTGGTTGGACCGTGTAACCGCTCCATCGTCGATGGCAGGCGGACGAGGGCCCAGCTCCCGATCAGCACGAATGCCGCGCCCAGCAGAACCAACGCGCAGACCATAATTTCCACCACCATGGTCATTCCACGATGTCCCCGCGCAGGATGAATTTGCAGTAAGCGATTGTGCTGACAAAACCGACCATCGCAAGCAGCAACGCCGCCTCGAAATAGGCGTCGCTCTCGCCGATCATTCCGATCAAGATGATCAGCGCGATAGCATTGATGACCATCGTGTCGAGCGCAACGATCCGGTCGCCGAGCGCTGGACCTTTGAGCAATCGCCACCCGTTGAAGAGCAATGCAAGCGCCACACATCCCAGCGCAATCTGAAGTGTTAAGGTGATCATGCGAAAATCCTGTGTAGCCGCGCTTCGTAGCGGGTTTTGATCCGCGCGATCTCAGCAGCAGCGTCCGCGACATCCAGCGCATGAACCAGCAACGATTTCCTATCAGCCGAGATATCCGACGACACGGTCCCAGGCGTCAGGCTGATCGTCGCGGCGAGCACGGTGATTGCTTCGGGTGTCGAAAGTGTAATCGGGATCACCAGCCAACGCGACCGCAGATCACGGTTACGGCGGAACAGGATCAGCCAGGCAACTTCGAAATTCGCCACGACGATATCGAACAGGACCACAAGGCAATATTGGAGCAGGGCGCCGCCGAAGCGGACGCGTGGGCGGTCAGGCCAGAACGGCTCGGTAAACTTGGGCAGAATGAGGCCGAATGCTCCACCCAGTAAAACGCCTCCTACGGTGATGCTGTTGGCCATCAACAACCAAACGCCGAGGAGCATTACCGACAATGCCGGATGCGGAACGATGTGTCGGATCACGATGGCTCCCCCCCCAGAACGGCAAGAATGTACCGTTGCGGTGCGTAGATTTGCGCTGCGGCGGCCTGAGTCTGTGTGGTTGCCCAGCCAGCCCCCAACATTAGAAGCACGAGAAGCGCTATCAAAGCGGAGGGCGCGGCGAATTCAATGCCGGATCGCTCGACGGAGGCGATCGGATCGGCGTCACCCGCTGGCGCCTTCCAGAAGAGCGCACTGCCGCAGCGCGCAAACCCAACGACGCCAACCAGCGTCGTACAAAGCACGGTCGCCCAAATCGCCACCCACGCTTTGGTGGGAAAGGTCGTCTGAAGAATAAATAGCTTTGCCACGAAACCAGACAATGGCGGCAACCCAGTCGCAGCAATCGTTGCCGCGAGGAAGAGCAAGCCCAACGCCTGCTGCCCCGCGAAGCGCGGACTTGGAACAATTGCGTCGCCATATTGACCACGTCGTCGCGACGTCGCGTCGGCGACGAGAAACAGAGCGGCCCCCGCATATGTGGCGTGGACGAGATAGAATAAGGCGGCCGCCGTTGTCTCCTGCGTCCAGCACGATACGGCCAGCAATACCGTGCCCGTCGAGCCAAGGATCGCGAACGCCGCCTGCTCTCTCATCGCCCTCGCCGCGGGGACGCCCGCAAAGCCGACGATCGCTGTCACCGCTGCCGCCGGCAGCAGCCAGGGTGCGGGCACCCACGCCGCCGCGCCGGCGCTATCACCGAAGAGGAGGGGTACCGTGCGAATCATCGCATAGACGCCAACCTTCGTCATGATCGCGAACAGTGCCGCGATCACCGGGGTGGTCGCCGCATACGTACGCGGCAACCACAAATGTAGCGGCACGACCGCGGCCTTAAGCGCGAATACTGTCAGCAGCAGGAGCCCCGCCAGACGGATCAACCCCTGGTCCTCGGCGCCGAGAAGCGAGATCCGCCGGGCGAGATCCGCCATGTTGAGCGTACCGGTCAGCCCATACAGCAGGCCCAGTGCGATTAGGAACAGTGCCGATCCGACGATATTGACGATGACGTACGTGACCCCCGCCTTCAATCGGGCGGCGCCCTGCCCATGGAGCATCAGCCCATAGGACGCGATCAGCAACACCTCGAAAAACACGAACAGATTGAACAGGTCGCCCGTCAGGAACGCGCCGTTCAGACCGAGCAGCTGGAAGTGGAACATGGGATGGAAATGCCAGCCCTTGCGGTCCACCGTGGTCACAACAGCATGAAGCATCACCACCAGCGCAAGCACCGCCGCCACAACTAGCATCATTGCGGACAATCGATCGAGCACCAGCACGATGCCGAACGGAGCAGGCCAGCCCCCAAGCGGATAGGCGCGGATCGCATCGTCCTGCGCAATGCCGAACAGCGCGAGCGCTGCGACCAGCATCGCACCGCATCCTGCCAGCGAGAGCGCCATCCCGACACGACGCCGCCGGCGCATCGCCAGCAGCGTCAACGGCGCGACGATTGCGGGTATAACGATCGGCGCGATGACCAGTTGGTCGATCGGCATCATAATGGCGTCTCGTCCCGCGGAATATCGGTACGACCATCGACTTGGTCTGATCCGCTTTCGAGGTAACTGCGCAGGGACAGGATCACGACTAGCGCGGTCATGCCGAAGGTGATGACGATCGCGGTCAGCACCAAGGCTTGCGGCAGGGGGTCGGCATGGTCGGTCACGCCCTTCGCGAACAGCGGCGGCCGATCGACGACCAGTCGACCGATCGCAAACAGGAACAGGTTTACGGCATAGGACAACAAGGTCAGCCCCAGAACGACCTGAAACGTGCGGCCGCGCAGCGACAAGTAGATGCCCCCCGCGGTCAGCACGGCAATTGCGCTCGCGATCAGGAACTCGAGGCTCATTGCAACGCCTCCGCATCGTTCACGGTGTCTTCGGGTTTGGCCTCGGCGTATCGCGCAGCGCGCTGGGCGACATGGCTGAGCTGTGCAAGCGCCATCATCACAGCACCGACAACAACGCATGCGACTCCGGTATCGAAGAGGGTGGCGGTTGCCAGCTCGATTTCACCGATCAGCGGAAGATGGAAATACCCGAAACTGCTCGACAGGAACGGCGCGTCGAACAGCAGCGAGCCAAGCCCGGTCGCGGTGGCGATCAGCACGCCGAAAGCGATCAGCGGATGCTCGCCGATTCGACGTCGCTCGTCGGTCCAATCGAACCCCGATGCGAGATACTGGAGCAGGATTGCAATCGCAAACACCAGCGCAGCGATGAATCCGCCGCCAGGTTGATTATGCCCGCGCAGGAAGATGTAGAACCCGACCAGCAGGGCAAGCGGCATCAGCAGCCGTGCCGCCATCACGAACATCATCGGATGTCGCTCGGGCGAATGCGGCGTATCCTTGCGCCAGGCCCGCAAGCGCTGCCCTGCAACACCGCGCGCAGCGGGTTCGAGCAACGCATAGATGGCGAGCCCCGCGATCCCCAGCACGGTGATCTCTCCCAACGTATCGAACGCCCGGAAATCAACGAGCGTTACGTTCACTACATTGGTCCCGCCGCCGCCCGCATAACTGTTCGCCCAGTGGTAGGCGGAGACCGTATCGCGCGTTTCGCGCGTCATCATTGTCCAGGCAGCCCATCCAGTACCGCCCCCGGCAATGATCGCGAGCGCCGCGTCTCGCCCCATACGCAAAGTGCCGGACAGGCTCGGCGGTGTCTTCGGCAACAAATGTAGCGCAAGCAACATCAACACGATGGTGACGACCTCCACGGCGATCTGCGTTAGCGCAAGGTCAGGCGCGGAGAGGTGGATAAAGGCCAGCGCAACGACGAGACCGATAACGCTGATGAAGACCAACGCAAGGAAGCGCTCGCGTTGTCGAACAACGACAGCGACGGTCGCAACGATCAGCGCCACCCAAGCGACGATCGCAGCCGGCCCGGCCGGGAGCGTTGGGCGCCCCCCGGCGGGGAGCCCGCCCGGAGTTAGCGCCGCATCCACCGCCAAAGCGGTCGCCACAGCGAACAGGATGAAGAGATAGCGTTGCAGCGACGCGACGTGAACAACGAGGATCACCCGGCGAGTAACGCCAACGATGGCGTCCATCGCCGCATCGAACAGCGCTTTCCCATCGAGCGCCGGGCGCTTCGCCAGCCAGGCTGCGATCGGCGCGCGCCGCCACAGCAGAAGCACGCCGATCGCCACCGCACCGACGCTCATCGTCAAAGCGGGGTTGATCCCGTGCCACAGCGCCAAATCCACGTCCGGCGCGGCCCCGCCAGTAACCGCGCACGCAACGGCAGCGACGAGCGAACCCGCGATGGTCATCGGCATCACCCCCAGCGCGATCGCGATCAAAACCAGCACAGCCGTTGGCGCCAGCATGGCCATCCCAGGGTCGTGCGGCACCGGGCCATCGCTCGAACGACGTCGGCCAAAGAACTGGTCGGTCGCATAGCGCAGCGAATAGGCGACCGATAGCGTCGCGGCGACCGTCGCAAGGATCGGCACCAGCAGCCCTTGTCCGGCTACGACAGTATGCGCACTCTGCTCGAGCATCATCTCTTTGGAGATAAACCCGCCGAACGGCGGCAACCCCGCCATCGCCGCCACGGCTAGCGAACCTAGCGCCGCCGTGAACGGCATCATCGCCGCCAGACCGCCGAGCTTGCGGATGTCGCGCGTTCCGGTTTCGTGATCGACGATGCCGGCGTTCATGAACAGCGCTGCCTTGAAGGCAGCGTGGTTCATCATGTGAAACATCGCAGAGGCCGCGGCAGCAGCCGTCCCGAAACCGAGCAACATCACCATCAATCCAAGCTGGCTAATCGTAGAATAGGCCAGGATCGCCTTCAGATCGTTGCGAAACAACGCAACTGCCGCCCCGAACAGCATCGTCAACAAGCCCGTGCCGGCAACCAGAAAAAACCACATCTGCGTGCCCGCCAGGACCGGCCATAACCGCGCGAGCAGGAACACGCCCGCCTTGACCATCGTCGCGGAATGCAAATAGGCGCTGACCGGGGTCGGAGCTGCCATCGCGTGCGGAAGCCAGAAGTGAAATGGGAATTGCGCCGATTTGGTGAACGCGCCCAGCAGAATGAGGACAAGGATCGCGGGATAAAGCGGCGAGGCCTGGATCAGACCGCTACGGCCAAGGATCGTCGTCAGGTCGTACGATCCTGCCGCCTGCCCAAGCAACAGCATCCCACCAATCAACGCGAGCCCGCCGCCGCCGGTGACGGCGAGCGCCATGCGCGCGCCCTGCCGCGCGTCCGCCCGATCGCGCCAGAACCCGATCAGGAGGAACGACGACAGGCTTGTAAGCTCCCAAAAGATCAGCAGGAGCAGGACGTTGTTGGACAGGGCGATGCCGACCATTGCTCCCTGAAACAGCATCAGGAACGACAGGAATCGTCCCGTCGCCTCGTTGCGTTTGAGATAGCCCTGCGCATAGACCACCACCAGCAGCCCGATCCCCAGGATCAGTCCGACGAATAGCAACGCCAGTGGATCGAGCCACAGGCTGAAGTCGAGCCCAAGCGCGGGTATCCATCCGATCCGCACGGTCATAGGCGTGCCAGCCAATACGCCCGGCGCCAATCCCAACAGAACCAAAAGCCCCGCCGCACTAGCGCTGGCTGCGATCGAGATGTGCGCACCACGCGATGCGCGGGCATTCAGCGCCAGCATCACGGCAGCAGCGAACGGCAATAGCAGCAGGACCATCAGGACCATATTAACCTCGTGGAACCGCGATCGTTAGCCTTTGCACGCGAGACGCCATAGGTCGAGGTTCGGAGTACCACTCGTGCGGCGCACGGCTTTCCGATCCCACCGCCCCCGATCGAGAGATATTTCCGGAAAAAGGGCGTGCGGCGGAATGGCCAAGTGACACTTCGCCGCTGCGGCGGTAGTCGGTTGCCGTGCACATCGTCCGGCATCTTTTCGCGCAACGCCGCCTTGCCATGCTGATCTGCGCGGCGACACTGCTTCTCAAGCTGCTCGTTCCGACCGGATACATGATTACCGTAGATCACGGCCGCGTCGTCATGACCCTGTGCTCCGGTATCATGCCTGCTGCGATGCCGATGGACATGCCGGGAATGCATGCCGACGCAGGGGACCACGATACGTCGAGAGATCACGGCAAGACTGAAATGCCCTGTGCCTTCGCCGGGTTCTCCTCAGCGGTTCTGGGTTCGATCGATCCAATCCAACTCGCCGCATTGATCGCCTTCATTGTCGCCATCGTTCTAGCGGCAACCGTCCTGCCGGCCGTCGCACGTCCGGCGTTCTTGCGGCCGCCCTTACGCGGGCCTCCGGCTTACCGCTGACCCTTCAGTCCGCGCTGCCTTGTCTGGCGCGTCCATGAACTGCGGCCTGGCGTGTGTCTCACGCCGGGTCGGTCAAAGGTATCTCCATGATCCGAATGTACTTGCTGGCCGGCGCCGCCGCGCCCTGCCTGCTTCTGTCCGTGCCGATTGAAGCACAGACGCTCAACGGTCCCTCCGGGGAACGCTCAGATTCAATGATTATCGTCACCGGTCAGCGAGACCAGCTCAAGCTGAATGAACAGGCCCAAGCCGGTAGCCGGCTCGGCCTGACGATCCGAGAGACTCCCGCAAGTGTCGAGGTCCTGACTCAGGAGGATCTCCAGGTCCGTGGGCTTCGCACCGCGCGGGAGGCGTTCAACGATGTGGTCGGGGCGATCGCCGGAAACGTGCCCGGCAATCCGGCAGTCGTCTCGATGCGCGGCTTCGCCGGCAATACCGTATCGATCCTCCAGGACGGGGTACGGCTATCTGCAGCGACCGTCGTCCAACGGGACAGCAATAGCTGGCACTACGACCGGGTCGAAGTTCTGAAGGGGCCCGCCTCCGTGCTCTACGGCGAGGGCGCCCTCGCCGGCGTCATCAATAAGGTGACCCGCAAGCCGGTCCTGGGCGAACGCCATCTCGACACCTTCTTATCGATCGGCAGCTTCGATACGGTGTTTGCGGCGGCGGGGGTCAACCTCCCGGTTTCCTCCACCATCGCAGTTCGGGCGGATGCCAGCTATCAGCGATCGGACAGCCTCTACGACGTCGATAACAACGACACCTTTTCGGCCGGACTGACAGCCAGCGCCCTGTGGCGACCAAGCGACCGTTTGTCGCTGCTGATCGCGGTCGATTATTTCGAGGATCGCTACGACGCGACCTATCAGGGCCTTCCACTCATTCCCGGCCAATATGCGCTGCGACCGACTGACGCCGTTACTACGACCACCGGCTTGGTCGCGGATCGCGCGTTGCGACACCAAAATTACAATCCACAGGGCGCTTATTCCGGGAGCAACGAAACGACCATGCGGTCGCGCCTGGATGCGACGGTCGGCGGCGGCTGGAGCGTTGCACTCGACCTCACAGGCTACACCGCGAAACGCGCGTTTTTGCTGGCGGACAGCCAGACGTTCGTCGCACCAACCGCCGTTTTCCCCAATGGTAGTTTCCGCCAGAGCTACCAGGATTTCCGGCATGATCACCAGTTCTGGAACGTGCGCGGCGGTATCGCAAATGACCGATCCCTTGGCGGGCTACGCAACCGCCTCAACCTCGGCGTCGAACACAACGAAACGGATTTCGTCAGCCTGCGGCAACAGGCACCCGTTACGGCCCTGCCCGCAATCGATGTGCGCAATCCGGGAATTGTCCCTCTGCCAATCACGACCGCAATCTTCACCACCACCAACGTCACGTTCGATTCGAGGCTCAAGCAAACCTCGGTATTTGTGGAGGATGCTTTGAACCTTACCCCCAAATGGTTGCTGGTAGGAGGCGTACGCTGGGATCACATGGCGCTAAAGCGTGCAACGATCCAGAACATGACGGGCGCGATTGATCGGAACGATCCCACCTTCGACCCGATCTCGTGGCGCGCCGGCTCCACCTGGGCCATAACGTCCAATGTGACCCTCTATGGGCAATACACGACCGCGGTGTCGCCCGTGTCATCGATATTGCTGGCCTCGATTGCGAACAGCCGGTTCCGGCTTACCAAGGGCCGGGCTTATGAAGCTGGCTTCAAGGCGAGCGGTTGGGCCGGGCGAGCGAGCGTTACCGGCGCTATCTACCGGATCGAGCAGACGGACATCCTGACACGCGACCCCAACATCCCGACACTCTCGGTCCAGGGCGGTCGCCAGTCGTCACAGGGTGTCGAATTGTCCGCGGCGGTCTCCCCGGTGGCCGCGCTTCGTCTGTCCGGCGGCGTCTCGTACACTGACGCACGCTATGACGAACTCTTCGAGCTCGCGGGAACAACGCGGGTCAGCCGGCGCGGAAATCGCCCAATCAATATTCCCGCGACGACGGTCAACGCGTCGGCGCTCTACACGATTGGCGACACGGTAACCGTAGGGGGGTTTCTGCGTCACGCGAGTAGCTTCTTTACCGATACTGCCAACACTATACGGGTCGCCGGGCATGCCGTTCTCGATGCCAGCCTATCTTTCCGGATCCACCCTCAGGCGACGGCAACGCTGCGGGCACGCAACCTGACGGACGCCTTTTATGGCGAGTATTCAGGCTATCCGACCACAAACGTCTATATCGGTGCTCCAAGATCGTTCGAGATCGCACTCTCGACGCGCCTGTGAGGATGGCTAGGTATCGCCAAGGGGCGTCCGCCAGCATGCGTATTCTCGTGCGACGCGTGCATCTCTGGCTGGGCTTGAGCCTCGGGCTACTGTTCGCGGTGCTGGGGCTCACCGGGTCGGCACTGGTGTTCTACAGCGATATCGATACCGCTCTGCACCCTACGGTTCAGGTCACGCGAAACAGCCCCGCATCTGGCGGAACGGTCCCGGCATGGGATCGCGCATTGGCAACCGGGCATGCACGCTGGAACGACGCCGGCGGCAAATGGTCGTTTGAGTTGACGGGCGAACCAGGTCCTATTCCGGCGCGCTATTATCCGATGCCCGGCGGTCACGGCGTTCGGCTGATGGTGTGGTTCTCCACCGACGGAAAGCGGATCCTTCGGGCCGAACCATGGGGCGGCTATCTCATGAGCTGGGTCTACCAACTTCACATGCAATTGCTTGCCGGTGCGACCGGGGGGCAAGTCGTCGGTTGGTCGGGTGTGGGGATGCTGCTGCTGCTCGTCAGCGGTTTGCTGACATGGTGGCCTCGCGGGAGCTGGAAAAAGGCCTTAGCGTTCAAGCGCGATGCCGCGCCGATCCGGCGCTTCCGCGATCTTCACAAGCTTTCGGGTCTTGCAAGCATGCCGTTGCTATTCATCCTTGTTGCAACGGGCGTGCTTCTGGCATTGCCGGCTGTCACGCAAACCCTATTGGCACCGTCAACCATCCCTGCCCCTACATCGAGCGACACCCGTGGCAAGCGGATCTCGATCGTCCAGGCGCTCGCGGTCGGGCGCCGCGCGCTGCCGGAAGGCCGTATCGTCTTCGTGGATGTCCCCACCAGCGGCACGGCGCCAATCCGAGTACGGGTTCAGGTACCCGGCGACCCGCACGAGCGGTTCCCGGGCAGCTATGTGTTTATTGACTCGCTCTCAGGCAGGGTTCTGGCGATCCACGACGTTCGCCGCGCTAATACCGGTTCGGCAGTAGCGCGTTGGATCCGCACGTTGCATGATGGAACTGTTGGAGGGACGACGACGCGCGTCATCGCACTGCTCCTTGGTTTCGTACCCGCGCTGCTGTTCGCAACAGGCGTTCTTCACTGGTTGCGGCGTCGCCGATCGCCGCATGCTTCGTGACGACGGATTGTCCGAAGACCAAGCGATGGTCTTATAAAATAGGCTGCTATTTTCCGGTTCGCGCGTTGCAGCCCAATGAGCCCTTCGCACCACAACCGTTACGCCTACCGTCCCATCATCGGTCGTCCGGATTATGCCTGGCCCGACGGGCGCCGCCTCGCCATCTATATCGGCGTCAACTACGAGGTGTTCGACTTCGGCAGCGGTCTGGGGGCGGAACTTGCGCCATCGCAGACCGAACCGGACGTGATGAACTTCGCCTGGCGCGACTATGGCAATCGGGTCGGAGCGTGGCGGCTGTTCGATTTGTTCGACAGACTCGCGCTACGGACGACGGCGCTCGTGAACGCTGAGGTGCTGGAGCGCTGCCCCGGACTTGCCGAGGCGTGCCGCGATCGAGGTGACGAGATCGCCGCGCACGGCGGCAGCAACGCCAGAGCACAAGGCACGATGGTCCGTCGGCGCGAGAAGCACTTGATCGAAGACGTTACCCAGCGCTTGGCGAAACTCGGCGTTCGTCCCACCGGTTGGCTGGGTCCTTGGATCTCGGAAAGCGAGAACACGCCCGACCTACTCGCCGGGAACGGGTATCGCTACGTGCTCGACTGGGCGCATGACGATCAGCCGACCAGACTGACAACCGATTATGGCGAGCTGCTTTCAATCCCCTACTCGCAGGAGATCAACGACATTCCCGCGATCATCGCGCGCAAGCAGGAAGCGGAGACGTTCGCGTCCATGATCCGCGACAACGTTGAACAGCTTCTGTCAGAATGCGACCGTCGCCCGCTTGTCCTCGGCATCGCACTCCATCCCTACATTATGGGACAAGCGCATCGTGTCCCTGCCCTAGCCCGGGTACTGACGGAACTACGAACAGCGAACGATCCGCGGATCTGGTGGACTACTGCGGGTGACATCGCGACGTATGTAAACGCTAACGACCTAGCGGTCTGATCTCCGGGTAAGCACGCCCAAATCAAGGGTGGTGGATTCAGCGCATCCGCATGAAGTACGCGAGGGCGTTACGAGTATCATCGGCAAAGCGGTCATAGATCACCCGCGCTACCTGAGCGATGACAGGCTGGCGATCACGCCCACCTCGGGCGAACACCACGACGGCGACGCGGCGACCATCGGGCATGGTGATGACCCCAACGTCATTCGTGACGCCATCAAGCGTGCCGGTCTTGTCCTCGACTTGCGTACCCGCAGGAAGCAGTGCGCGGATACGACGAGTTCCTGTCTGGCATCGACGCATAAGATCGAACAGGAACGTGCGGCTTTGCGAGGTCAGAACGGTCGCGCTATCAAGTTTTGACAACAGCCCAACCATCGCAACCGGCGTAGCGACATCCTTGCTGTCGGCGAGATGTCCGCGCTCCCGCAGCAACTGCGCGATCGTGCGGTCCACCCGGATTCCAGAGATCCTGTGCGACAATAGCCATTGTTGAACGACGGCAGGGCCGCCGAGCGTGGCCAGGATCTGGTCCGTTGCGTAGTTGTCGCTGCGTACCAGCATCAGCTCAATGACTTTCGCCGCGGGGCGGCCCACAATCATGTCGCCAAGACTACGGCGTCCCTGATCTACCTCCGCAAGGTAGGCCCCCGCTATTGCCAGCTTGACCGTGCTCGCCATTGGAAATGGGATGTCGCCGTTGATCGCGACGGTCGAGCCATCGCGCAGGTCGAGCGCTGCGATGCCATATTCGCCAGAGTTCGCTGCGACCAGGCTGTTCAGCTGGCGCTGGAGGCCGATCAACTCGGGGGAACTGGCAGCAACCGGCACCGGAAGGAGGAAGCTTGCGGCAATACCGGTTATCAACAGACGGGAAAGCATGGGTACGCGCATCGATCGTCCTTGCGAGGTGTCCTTCAGCGACCTTCTCATACTACGCCGAAAACCTGAACCCTTCGTGTTACATGCCGCTGCCTCTCGGCCAAGCGCTGATTACGGACTAGACGGTGGTCAATCGGCGGTCCGTGCGACGGTAACCCCCTCTTACATCATCATGGTGCACTCGACCTGGCTAGCACAATGCACGATCATTGGGCCCAAACGACGGGACATACGCCGCCTGCCCCTTGGCGCGCACGCTGACGATGAACGATCCGGCGCCGCCGCGGCTTAGTGGGGCGGAATGTCATCCATTCCGTGACGGATCACGACGGATTGAGCTCGGCATCGTACCTGATCGATATTGATGGGTCAAAAAGCTCGCCGGATTCCAACTTGAGCAACGTCGTGTTCCATGTATTATTTTGGCATTACAAATGTTCCTGGAGATTCGATGCTCGATCGTCGCACGTTTGTTGCATCTTCCGCGCTGACGGCATCGTTCGCGATGCCGGGAGTAGCGCGGGCCGGTACGACCGTAGCAGCACCGCTTTCCCCGGACATGCCGATCCCTCTGGGGCGATTGCCGACCCCGATTGCACCTGCCGATCCGAGCTTGCACGCCCTGAACCGTGGTTGGAAGTTTTACGAAGGAGACGTGCCAGTCCCTCCGGTGCGCGGAAATGACGAAACCTATGCCGCAACGAAGGCAGGTAATGCGCAAGCCGCCGCCGGTGTGGACTTCGACGATTCCGGCTGGAACACGGTTCAGTTGCCGCACGACTGGGCGATTGCGCATCCGATCGAGCCGGACCAGAATGATGCGTTCGGCTATCGTCGGCGCGGGGTCGGCTGGTATCGCCGCTATCTGGTCCTGCCGACCGAGTGGCAAGGGCAGTACCTCGAACTCCAGCTCGGCGGAATGGCGAACACCGCCACCGTATGGTTCAACGGTATTCCGGTCGCGCACAGCCTGTCGGGCTATGTGCAGCAAAATATCGACGTCACGCCTTATGCGCGGTTCGGGGACGAACCCAATACCATTGCGATCCGAGTCGACGGGAATGTGATGGAGGGGTGGTGGTACGAAGGCGCAGGCTTATACCGTGACTGCTGGCTGGCGGTACGTGCGCCGGTGCATATCGCGACGGATGGCGTCCATGCGACGCCGCGGCGGCAGGCGGATTCCACGAGCTGGCAGATCCCGGTCGCCGTGACGCTTAGCAACATTGCGACGGCGGCGGTCGGCGTGACGGTCGAGGCGGTGCTGCTGGATCCGCAGGGCCGGACGATCGCACAGGCAATCGCGCCCGCCAACGTGGCGCCGCTCGGGACGGCGGTTGCATCGATGTCGCTTCCGGTCGCCCGACCGCGGCTATGGTCGCCCGATACGCCGACACTGTACGTGGTGCAGACGCGATTGCTGCGGGATGGCCAGGCGATCGACAGCCGTCGGAGCGAGATCGGTTTCCGGACCATCGCCTTCGACGCCACTACCGGGTTTCACCTCAACGACGCACCGCTCAAGATCACGGGCGTGTGCATCCACCAGGACCATGCCGGCGTTGGCGTCGGGGTGCCTTCTGCTCTCCTGGAGTGGCGCATTCGTCGGTTGAAGGACATCGGCGCGAACGCGGTCCGTTTCGCTCATGCCGCGCCCGCCGCCGCGCTACTCGATGCGTGCGACCGGCTCGGCATGATGGTGATGGACGAGAACCGCCATTTCGACCCGAGCCCGGACTATATGGCGCACCTGACCTGGATGGTGCGGCGCGATCGCAATCGGCCGTGCGTGATAATGTGGTCGGTCCTGAACGAGGAACCAATGCAGGGCACCCGGCAAGGCTATGAGATGGTGCGCCGCCTTGCGGGCGCGGTTAAGGCGCTCGACGATACGCGACCGATAACGGCGGCGATGAACGACGGGATGTTCACGCCGCTGAACGGGGCCGACGCGGTCGACGTGGTCGGCTTCAATTACAAGCATGGCTGGTACGACCGATACCACGCGCTGCATCCGGACCGTCCACTCATCAGCACCGAGGACACCAGCGCGGTGATGACGCGCGGGGAATGGGTGTCGGACGCTCAACGCAACGTGCTGACCTCCTACGACAGCGAAGCACCCGAATGGGGGCTTACGCATCACGAAAGCTGGAAGATGATCGGCTCGCGGCCGTTCATGGCCGGCACCTTCGTCTGGACCGGGTTCGATTATCACGGCGAGCCGACGCCCCTGCCCTGGCCTGCCGCCTCGAGTTCATTCGGGATCCTGGATATGTGCGGGTTCGCCAAGATGGCGTATCATTTGCGCCGCGCGCAGTGGATCACCCGTGAGCCCGTGCTGGCGATCGGACCGCATTGGAGTTGGCCTGGACGCGAGGGGCAATCGATCCGCGTGATGACCCCGGCCAATACCGATGAGGTCGCGTTGCTGCTCAACGGACGGACGATCGGCCGGCAACCGTGCAAACCGTTCGTCACGCCCGAGTGGCAGGTCCCGTATGCGGCGGGAAAGCTTGAAGCGATTGGTTATGTCGCCGGTCGCGAGGTCGTCCGTGCGGCGGTCGAAACGACGGGCCGGGCGGTCGCGCTGCGATTGACGCCGGATCGGCCGATGATGCTGGGCGACGGTGCAGACGTCCAGCCGATCAGCGTCGATCTGCTGGACGCTGACGGTCGCCACGTACCGATCGCGACCGACCGCGTGCTGTTCACGATTGAGGGTGGGGAGATCATCGGGCTCGGCAATGGCGATCCGAACGATCACGATGCCGAGCAGGGCAATGCCCGCAAGCTGTTCGCGGGCTTTGCCCAAGTGCTGGTCCGAAGTGCGCCCGCCGCGCGCCAGTTGGTCCTGACCGCGCGGGTCGCCGGGGTGCCGGAGGCACGGATCACCGTGCCGCTTGTCGCCGCCACCCTCTTGCGCGACATCCCTGCCACACCGAGCGTCCAACACCTCACCGAGTTCCGTCGCACGCCGTTCGCGGTGCAGGCCCCGGACCCGCGCGAGGTCTACCCCGTCCCGCAATGGCGCGGGTTGAGTTACGTCCGGCCGGGGCGGCTGGAGGAAGCGCCGACCGAGCATGCGACAGCGCTTCTTCAAGGGCGCTTCGTACCCCGCCGCGACGTTGCCGCGCGGGGCGGTACGCTGCGACTTGCAGGGGTGATCGGTCGTGCCGAATTGTGGGTCGATCGCGTCCGCGTCGCCACGAAGACGAGCCGCGCGGAAGCGCCGATGACCGCAAAGCTCCCCGCCGGTGATCAGGAGCGCGTCATCACCCTGGTGCTGGAGGCCGACGTCGGCGAGGCTACGGGTCTCAGTCGCGGGGTCGCGATCTGGTAATCGCACCCCCGTGACGCGATAGCTCGAAGCATCTCATCACCTCGTTATTTCAATCTTCCGCGCATTGGTATTGGATACGTCTGCTATTGTTAGCGCTACCCGGCTTTCTCAGACCCCCGGTGGAAGCTGATCGCCGCAATAACGCTCTGGCATTAGCTAATATAGGCGAGGCACATAGCGATCGTTTCCGCCGTCGGTACCCAAAACGATCGTATATCGCCGCAATCCACATTCGATATATCAATAACGCTGCCCTTTTTATCGTTATATCTCGTTGCGCCCTGCCGAGTCGCGGAATCTGGCATCCGCAGAAACTGGTTGTCATGGACAAAAGCTTCTCCAAATGATGTCAACTTTTTGCAGGATACCAATGGCTATCAGACGTAATGTTTTTGTCTTGTTTTGGCCTTGACAGGTAGCAAGCTCTTCCATGACACTCCGGTTACGCTGCAGGGGTGGGCGCGGTGACAATGGCTTCAGGCCAGCACCAGCGTCCTACAGTGACAGGGTATTTGGGGGGACCATATGGTACAGAATATGTCTATCGGACGACGGCTTCCGCACGGCAGCGTCAAGGCCTGGTTACTTGCAACGGGCTGCATTACCGCAATCATCGCTACCAATTCCGCTTCGGCCCAGGCAGGCCCGGTTGCCGATCCCGGGGTAGCGACACCGGTGGCGACGACGCCCGCCGACCAAGCGTCCGGCGTCGAATCGGACATCACCGTCGTCGGCTTCCGACAGAGCCTGAAATCCGCCGCCGACGCCAAGCGCCGCGATATCCGGATTACCGACGGAATCACCTCGGAGGATATCGGCAAATTCCCTGCGCAGAACATCACTGAAGCAATTCAACGGATTGCCGGCGTCCAGATGTCGAACATCAACGGACGCGGCGCGACGATCAGCATTCGCGGCCTGGGTGCCCAATATGCCCGCACGACGATTAACGGGCAGACTTTCGCCAGCGCCGACTTCAAGGACGGCTTCCGTTACGACATCGTCCAGACGGATCTCGCAAGCGCGATCCAGGTGATCAAGTCACCAACGGCCGACATGGACACCGGCGGTCTCTCGGGCACGGTCAACATCGATACGGTCAAGCCCCTCGCCTACAAGGGCCCGCGCTTCATCCTCGGGGTGAAGGGCTACAATTCCGAATATCGCGGCAAGCAGATTACGCCGAAAATCAGCGGTGCCTATATCGGTAGCTTCGCAGGCGGCACGTTGGGCGTGATGGCGAACGTCAGCTACCAGGAACTGAAGGATCGCGGCGACTACGCGTTCGTCAAGAACTGGTACAATCCCGGTGTCGTCGATCCCACCAACTATGTCCCCGGCAACTTCCGCCTGCGTCGCATCGATCGCGACAGCAAGCAACTGATGGCCAGCGGCGCAATCCAGTGGAAGCCGCAGTCCAATTTCGAAGTCCTCCTCCAGGGTACATATTCGAAGGACGACACGCGCTACGATACGCAGCAGCTGGTGTTCGGCCGGTGGAACCCCACCGACAAGACCAATCCGAGCAAGATCACGGTCAACCACACCGCGAATGGCGTGGCGGACAAGATCACGATCAGCAATTTCGGGGTTGGCAACAACGACCAGCCCGAGACGCGCAACCTCAAGACCCAAGCCTATACCGGCACGGTAAACTGGCAGCCGGGCGATACCTGGAACATCCACGCGGTTGCGCATTATACCAAGGGGGACGCCGATCTTCGCGAATTCGCCTCGATCGATGGCGCAAACGTGGCTGCCGGCGGTTCGCTCGACATCTCCGACCCGACGAACGTCAAGTTCAACACCGATCCGGGCGTGTGGAACGGCACGCTGTTCAACCCGGCGAACCGCACCTATTTCGCCTTCGTCGACGGTGCGACGCACATTCAGACCGCCAAGGACGTCTCCGGCCAGCTCGACGTCACTAAGGACGTCGGCGCTTTCGGAGTGAAGTCGCTCGTGTTCGGCGTGAAATATCACCACGAGAGCTTCCAGACGGACGCCTTTCGGCATGACCGCGACGCAGACGTATCCAGGCCCGACCTCTATCCGGAATACGCCTTCATTCCGAACCTGAGCACAACCGGCATTCGCGTCACGAACTTCCTGGACGGGAAGATCGGCATTCCGGACAGCTTCCTCGAAACCAATGCACCGCTGTGGCAGTCGATCCTCGCATCGAAGGGCATCACCGTGCCGGACGTGCGCGACTTCGCGAACAGCTATCGCGTCGACCGCTACATTCCATCCGTGTATGCGATGGCCAATGTCGACACGGTCGTATTCGGCAAGACGCTGCGCGGCAACCTCGGCGCTCGCTACGAGCACACGCACCAGAACGTATCATCCAACCTCACCGCAGGCACCGACAGCGGCTCGGCACTGCTGAGCAAGCAGAACGTGATCCAGGATTATGGCAATGTCCTGCCAAGCGCCTCGTTCGCCCTCGACCTGACGAACCGGCTCGTCGCCCGCGTTGCGGTCGCCAAGGTGCTGGTACGCCCGCTGCTCAACAGCCAGACGCAGATGGCCGATACCTTCGTCACCGACAATACCGGGATCCGCCCCAGCGTATCCGTATCAAACGGTGAATCGCGATTGAAGCCGCTGACCGCGAACCAGGCAGATATCAGCCTGGAATATTATTATGGTCGCGGGAATTCGATCAGCGTCGCCGGCTTCTACAAAGCCGTGAAGAACGGGACCTTCACGCAATTCTACTGCCCGACCTCGTTCAACGGCGTGACGCTGAACGGCCAGGTCGGCAACTGCCAGTCTGCCGATGGTGGAACCGACTATAATTTCAGTCGCAAGCTGAACGACAATAGCGTCATCCACATCAAGGGCGTCGAAGTCGCCGCATCGCAGAGCTTCGACGACTTCCTGCCGCTGAAGGGCTTCGGCGCGACGGGCAACGTCACCGTCGTCGATGCGGACTCGCCCGCCCTCGGCACTGGCTTCAACCTGCGCGACCTGTCGAAGCTGACCTGGAACCTGACGCCGTACTGGGAAAACCAGATGTTCAGCGTCCGCCTCTCGATCAACCATCGCAGCGCGTACAAGCAGGATGCGTCGACCAGCTTCTTCGTCGACGGCGGCCAGACCCACACGGTGCGCGCGCGCACCCAGTTCGATCTGGCGACGGGCTTCACCCCGACCAAGTATCTCAGCTTCACGGGTGGGATCATCAACCTGAACAACACCCACGAAGATGCGTACCAGACGACGGCGGACACGTTCCAGCTCGCCAGCCGGACGGGTCGGACCTACTACCTGTCCGCCACCGCCCGCTTCTGACCCACGTAGCCTAACAAGAAACGATCCCACCCTGTCATGACAAGACTCTCCTACCTCCCCGTTCTGGCGGGCCTTGTCATGCTGGTGGTGGCCGATGCCGCCCAGGCGCAGACGCGCGATACGATTGCGGCGCGGGATGCGCTCGGGCGGCTCGGCATTCCGGCCACGAGTGTAACGTTGGCGGTCAAACCCGCGGCCAAACCCTATTACCGGGTGCGGGTCGCGCGGGGCGGCCACATGCTGGTGGAAGGGTCCTCCTCGGTCGCATTGGTGCACGGGGCGACGCAGTATCTGCAGCGGCAAGGCCGCTTGTCGCTCAGTTGGGAGGGACGCCGGATCGCGCCGATCGGCACCCTACCGAGCGGGGATACCGGACCGGTGGAATCGTCCTTTGCGCTACGGACGTATTTGAATACTTGTACCTTCGGTTACACCACGCCGTGGTGGACCTGGGACGACTGGACCCGCGAGATCGACTGGATGGCGGCGCGCGGCATCGACACGCCGCTGGCGATGGAAGGCCAGGAATATGTCTGGCGGGCGCTGTGGCGCGACCAGGGTCTCGACGACGCGACGATTGCCGACGGCCTCTCCGCGGCACCGTTCCTGCCGTGGCAACGGATGGGGAACATCGCAGGCTACCGCGCCCCGCTTTTTACCGGCTGGATCGAGAAGAAGCACCGGCTGCAACGCCAGATCCTCGCGCGGATGCATTCGCTCGGGATGAAGCCGATCCTGCCCGCTTTCTCGGGTTATGTGCCCAAGGCGTTCGCCGATCGGCATCCAAAAGCGAAGATTTACCGGATGCGAGCGTGGGAGGGGTTCAGCCCGACCTACTGGCTCGATCCGTCCGATCCGCTGTTCGCCACGCTCGCGAAGCGGTTCACGCAGCTCTATACACAGGCTTATGGGCCCGGAGACTATTACCTCGCCGACGCCTTCAACGAGATGGTACCGCCGATCGCTGAAGACGGCAGCGATGCAAGTGAGGCAAAATATGGCGACAGCATCGCCAATTCCGCGGCGACCCGCGCCGCCGCCCTCCCCGCCTCCGTCCGCGATTCCAGGCTTGCTGCCTACGGCGAGAAACTGTTCCAGTCGGTGACCGCTGCCGCGCCGAACGCGACCTGGGTCATGCAGGGCTGGTTGTTCGGCGCCGACAAGACCTTCTGGACGCCAGAGGCGATCCGGTCGTTCCTCAGCCGGGTGCCCAACGATCGGATGCTTTTGCTCGACATCGGCAACGACCGTTACCCCGGCATCTGGCAATCGACCGGGGCTTTCGACGGTAAGAAGTGGGTCTATGGCTACGTCCACAATTATGGCGGGAGCAATCCGGTCTATGGCGACCTGGGCTTCTATCGGGACGATCTGGCAGCGCTGGCGCGGAGCCCGTCCCGCGGCAACCTGACCGGGTTCGGCATGTTTCCCGAAGGCCTGAACAGCAACTCCGTTGCGTACACCTATGCCTATGATCTCGCATGGGGAGATGCTGCGCGCCGCCCGGTTGCGGACTGGATCGCCGAATATGCCAGGGCACGCTACGGCGCGGCCCCGCCAGGAATGGTGGCCGCGTGGGGCAAGGTGATCAGCGGCGCATACAGCACGCGCTACTGGACGCCGCGCTGGTGGCAGAACAAGGCGGGCGCGCATCTGTTCTTCAAGCGCCCGACACTCGCCGGGGCCGAGTATCCGGCCGCACCGGGGAACGCGGCGGAGCTGCGCGCGGGGATCGCGGGTCTGCTCGCGAACGCGCCGAGGCAACCTGCCCCGCTGCTGGTCTATGACCTGATCGATTTCTCGCGCCAATACGCCACCCTCCGTCTAGACGACCAATTGCAGGCGGCGATCAAGGCCTACGCCGCCGGGGATATCGCAAGCGGCGACGCCAATGCTGCGACCGCAGAGCGCCTTGCGCGCAAGATCGATGCGCTGATCGGCAACCAGCAGGAAACGCTGGGAAGCTGGATCGCGAGTGCGCGGGCTTATGGCGACACGCCAGTCGAGAAGGATGCGTTCGAACAACAAGCGAAGGCGATCGTCACCGTCTGGGGCGGTGAAGGCAATTTATCGGACTATGCCTCGCGTGCGTGGCAAGGTTTGTACGCCGGTTACTACCTGCCGCGCTGGCAGATTTTTCTCGCCGCGCAGCGCAAGGCAGCCCAGGCGCATACACCCATGGACGAAACGGCGACCGTCGCCGCGGTCAAGGCATGGGAGCAGACCTGGCTCAAGGACGGTCGTGAGTGGCCCCGGCAAAGGCCTGCTGCGCCGCTGGTCGAGATCCGCGCATTGCTTGCCGAGGCGGACCGCCCATGACCGATACGATCGGTTCCGCCGCTCCCCGCCGCTTCACCGCGCTCGATGTCTTTCGGGGGATCACGATCTTCCTGATGATCCTGGTGAACACAGCCGGACCTGGCGCTCCAGCCTATGCCGAGCTGGTCCATGCCAAATGGTTCGGCTTCACGTTGGCAGATGCGATCTTCCCGAGCTTTCTGTTCGCGATGGGTAATGCGATGAGCTTCGCGATGCGCAAGCCGTTGCCCGCGCGGCCCTATCTTGTGCGGTTATTTCGGCGCGGGGCGACCATCTTCGTCCTCGGTTTCCTGATGTACTGGTTTCCCTTCGTCGCGCACGGCGAAGCCGGGTGGGAACCGATCCCGTTTGCGCTGACGCGCGTCCCGGGCGTGCTGCAGCGGATTGCCTTATGCTATATCGCGGCGGGCGTTTTGGTCCGCTGGCTTTCCGTTCGGCAGATCCTGGTGGCGTGCGCCACGCTGCTGCTCGGCTATTGGGCGATGCTGGTGTTCCTGTCGGCGCCGGGCATGGCCTATGACAAGTTCGGGACAATCGGAACGCATCTCGATCTGTGGCTGCTCGGCCCGGGACATCTTTACAAGAAGGACGGGGGTTTCGATCCCGAGGGGCTGTTGGGCACCCTGCCCGCCATCGTCAACGTCCTGGCGGGGTATCTGGCTGGGCGCGCGGTGCAGCGCGATGCCGATCTGTCTCGGACGGTGCGGGTGATGGCACTGATCGGCGTCGCGCTTGTCGTCGCGGGTCTTGCCTGGTCGCCGTGGTTCCCGATCGCCAAGAAACTGTGGACAGGGTCCTACGTCCTGCTGACGACCGGAATCGACTGCATCGCCCTCGCAGGCGTGATCCAGTTGGTTGAGGTTAGCGGTTTCCGGCGCGGCACGCGCTTCTTCGTCATCCTCGGGCGCAATCCACTGGCGATCTACCTGTTCTCGGAACTGTTCGTGACCGCGATCAACTTGATCCCGGTCGGTCCCGATCACGGGCTGTATGACTGGGTCGGGATCGAAATCTTCCAGCGGATCGCGCCGGGTGCGCTCGGGTCGCTGGCGTGCGCGTTGGCCTATACGATGCTGTGCTGGGCGATGGGCTGGTGGATGGATCGCAAGGGGTTGGTTCTCAAGGCCTAACCCCGCAATTGGGAGGACAGCCCCTTCGCCGAGAGGGAGTTCTCCGGCGTCACCGCAGCGTGCGTCGATAGAATTCGAGCGTCAACGTCATTGCCTGGAGGAACAGCGCTGGATCGTAGCGCGGTCCTTCGTCGCGCAGGAACGCATGTTGCGCGTTCATCTCATGCCACTCGTACGGGGTGGCACATTCCTCGAGCCGCGCCCGGATCGCTTCGCGCCCGGCGAACGGGACGTGCGGATCCTGCCGCCCCCACACGAACAGCATGTCCGCCGCTAGATCCGCAACCCGCGCGAGACTGTCGTCGGCCTTGCCCTCGCCCAGGGTTCCGGAATGAATGTCGGTCGGGTAGAGGCACGCTGCCGCCAACACCCGCGGATCGAACGCCGCGCGATACGCCAGGTGACCGCCGAGACACACGCCGAACGTCGCGAGCTTTCCGTTACAGGCCGGATGCGCCGCCAAGGCCGACAGTGCAGCAGCTGCGTCGGCGTCATAGGCAGCGACCGGTTTCGCGACCTTGAGCGCGTTGCCACGATCCGTCCCGGCTGGGTCATAGGCCAACACCGTGCCCGCCGCTTCGTATTCATGATAGACTTCGGGAACGGCAACGACATAGCCGTTGCCCGCGATCATCGTCGCCAGCCGCCTTATCGGTGCCGTGACCTGATAGATTTCCGAGAATAGCAGAACACCCGGGAACGTCCCGTCGCCTGCGGGTCGGAAGAGATGCATGCGCATCGTGCCGGATCCCGCGACATCGACATCCAGCGTTTCGTCCGTCCGCACGATCATCGTCATTCCCCCGCAGCGCCGATTTGCCCATCCGCCCTATCGGACGATGCCCTCTGCGGAGCAAGGGCCGGGCGCAGCGGGCAATCGGCGCGAACCCGTGATCAGGTTCGCGCCCTCACCGTCAGTTGCGTAGCGAATCCGGAACGACGCCGCCATTTTCCGCGAGCTTCGCCATCACCGCCTTGTGCAGCGCAATGTTCTGCTCGGCGCTGCCGTCGGCACCCGCATGGACGCCGAGTTCGGTGCCCAGTTCCTTACGTGCGGTCAGGCTCGAATCGAGGTCGAGCAACTTGAGCAAATCGACGATCGACGATTGATAGTTACCGCCGCCGTCCTTCAACGATGCCATTTCCGAAAGAACCGCGCCTACGTCGACCGACTGAACGGGTTCTGGTGCGGGCGCAGCAGCTGCAGGCGTTTGCGTCGGCGGAGGTGCGGGTGCCGCCTGGGCCGGCGCGGCGGGCGCGGGCGTCGCGGCCTTTGCCGAACCATGATGGAAAATCTTGCTCATGATGTTCCCGAAAATGCTCATTCGATGTCCTCCTCGAAATGCCTGCGGATCGGCTGCTTGCCGCGCAGCGCACCAACGGCGCAGCGAAGGCAAAGGTCCCGCGCGATCTTCGCCTGTTGGGAACGTCCCGTCGCAGCGGTTGTTGAGGACGCGTGCCGATTACGTTCACAACAGGAGCAACTTTCGTGAAGACATCCTATCTCGTGCTGGTCTCCGCCGGCGCGCTCGCGCTGGCGAGTTGCGGCAAGAAGACCACGGTCGACAATACGACGATGACCACGACCAACACCGAAATGACAACCGCATCGACGTCGCCGGTCGTCACGCCGGCAGCCGGGCAGACGTTTGCGAATACGGCCGCCGCAAGCGACGCGTTCGAGATCGCGACGTCGAAAATGGCGCTGAACAGCTCGTCTTCTACCGCGATCAAGAAATATGCGCAGAAGATGATCGACGCGCATACCGAGTCGACCGCCAAACTGACCATGGCAGTCAGCGGCCTGACCCCGCCGATCGCACCTGATGCGACACTGACCGCAGCGCAGCAGCAGACGGTGGACGGGTTGAAAGGAAAGACCGGCGCCGAGTTCAATCGCGCCTATATCGATGCCCAGACGACCGGCCATCAGCAGACCCTCGACGCCTTGAAGGCATATGCGGCATCGGGTGACGTGCCGGCGCTCAAGACCTTCGCGACGAACCTGGTTCCGACCGTAACGGCGCATCTGAACATGGCCAAGGGCCTGAAAGCCTGAAGCAATATTGACGCGGAACCCCCGTTCCGCGTCAATATTTCCGAGCAGTGACGATTCTGTTCGAGACTAGAAGTTGAAGCGAACGCCCACGCGGTAGGTCCTGCCGACGATGTCGTACAAAGCCGGGTTGGCGTTGAACGGTGACCGCGCCGGATCCTTGTCGAACAGGTTGTCGACCTTAAAGTATCCGCTCACCTTCTTGGTGAAGTTATACGTCCCGCCGATATCGATATAGAAAGACCCGGGCATGAACCGGTTGTCGACGGTTGGTTCATTCGGCGTCGAGAGCGGGCACGTGCCGGGCGAGCAGACGACATATTGCTGACCGATCGTACCGTCGCTGAACCAGCGCTCCTGCACCAGCAGGCTGAACTGATCATTGTCATACGTTTGAACCGCAAGCCATTTCCACTTCGGAGTGGAACCCAGGTTCACCCCTGCGCCCTCCGACGGAATCGTGCCCGGCAAACCGGTGTCGGTGATGTATTCTTGAATATGGGTCGCGAGGCCACGAACCGTGAAGTTGCCCGGCAAGCCCAGAGGGCGCTGCCAGCGATAGCTTGCCTCGATGTCGAAGCCACTCGTCTTGATCGACGCGAGGTTGAACGACTGGACGTTGACGAAGTTGGGCCCGTCTTGGTTGTTGAGATTATACGCGCTGCAGGTCTCGGGCAGGATGTTGCGGAAGCACAAGTCAACGATCTGCCCAGCACCAAGGCTCGACACGACATCCCGGATGTTGATCTTGTAATAATCGAACGACACGCTGAACCCCGGTAGCCAGCTCGGGTTCGACAGCACCGCGCCGAACGACGTGTTGCGGGCGATCTCGGGCGTCAAATTGGGGTTGCCCACGGCATTCTGGATCGCGACGACGTTCACGTTGCGAACCGGATCAAGGAAGTTCGGGAGCGTCGTAGTAACGGGCGCCGCGAACAGTTCCGACAGGTTTGGCGCACGCACGTCGCGCGACGTCACGGCGCGCAGGCGAAGCCCTTGGATCGGCGTATCCCAAGTTCCACCGACCTTCCAGGTCCAAGCTGTACCGGACGTGCTATACTCCGTTACGCGGGCCGCGCCGTTGATGTTGGCGCGCCCCAGCGTTTCCGAATTGAGGATCGGCAGGTCAAGCTCAGCGTAGGCTTCCTTGACGTCGAATGCGCCGTTGCCGTTCTTGTAATTGCCCGCATACCAGTTGTTTCCAGCCGCCAGCAGGGTCGGGTCCGCCGGATAATCCGCGGTATTGGGGCTGATGCTGCTAACACCGGCGCCGTAAGCGTCGGCGCGCACCGTGTAATATTCCTTGCGATACTCCCCGCCGAACGCGACTGCCAACGGTCCTGCCCACAAATCGATCGGCGACCCGGAGAAGTTGACGCTGACGACATCCTGCGTCAGCCGCATGCGCTGCAACGGACCCTTGGCCGGGCTGACATACTCCTTCGCGGAAGCCGACGGCTCGGCGCCACCGAAGATGTTGATCGGCTGACAGCCGTTCGCGCGGGCGACCGCGCTGGCGCAGACGATCGCACCGTTCAGCTCGACCGCCTGGATCGCCTGATTGAAGTGCGGCGTCAGCAGGACATTGTTCACATCGACCGCGATGTTATTGATGCCACGCTCATAATAGGCGTCGTAGGTCCACTTCGACCCGCCGATCAGCACCTTGCCCTTCGCGCCAACCACGTAGCGATACTGGCGGCGGTCCGTGAACACCTTGGTGTTCGGCAGGATCGCGTTGCTGGTGCCATATTGGAAACTGGTGATGCCAGCGGTCGCGCACGCGGCGCGGACCGACGCGGGCAGATACGGGTTGGCGCATTGAAGCGTGAGACCCGGACGGTTCGCGCCGTTGGTCGGCTGATTGTTGGTCTTGACCTGCGCGACGTTGATCGTCGCGTAAATTTCGTTGTCGTCGGCAAAATCATAGCCGATCCGGCCATAGCCGACGACGCGCTGGATCGCGGATTGCAGCGATCGCCCGGTATCGATGTTGCCGGACGTGTCCCCGCCCACGCAGAAGCCGGGATAGCAACCGTTGACCGTCCCCGCGGCGTTGCGCGACGGCGTGCCGTTCGATCCGTAATTGAACGCGAACGGTTGCCCGTTCTTGTCGAACGCGGTGCCCTGCAACGGACCTGCGGTGATCAGGCCGTATTTGGTAAAACCGGTGCTCTGAACGTTGTCGAGCAACAGATATTGGGGCGATCCGTCGTTGACGACGTTGCGATTGACCAGCGACGTCTGCGTGAACCAGGTGCGTCCGCCGGCAAGATCGAGACCGAAATCGCCGGGGCCGACGCCGGCTTCCTTGGCATATTCGCCGCTGGCGACGACGTGGAGGCGGTTGTTGAGGAAACTGTGACCGGCGGCGAGCTGGATCAGGCCCTGTTCGTTATCGCCGTAAGTCGTGATGCCGCCCTGGACGTTGCCTTTGATGCCCGTAAAGCGCGTGTCCGTGATGAAATTGACGACGCCGCCGACCGCATCCGAGCCATAAGACGCCGATGCACCGCCGTTTACGACGTCGACACGCTGGATCAACAGTTGCGGGAACTGGCTGACGTCGGTGACGCCGGTATAATATGCGCCGACCACGCGCTGCCCGTCGAGCAGCGTCAGGGTCCGGATCGGACCGAGGCCGCGCAACGACAGCGAGCTCAACCCCTGCTGCCCGCTCGACGTGCTGAAGGTGTTGGTGGCGGACCCGCTCGAGCCCTGCAGCGACGGGAGCTGCGCGATCGTCGTGAAGACGTTGGGTTGGGCATTGCCCTGGATCTGCGCGGTGCCGATCACCGTGGTCGGCGTGGGGGCGGCGAACCCGTTGGAGACGATGCGCGACCCGGTCACGACGATGTCGTCACTGCTACCGGTGGTGGGCTCGGCGCTGTCGGGCGGGGTCGGATCGATCGCGCCGGGGGGAACTTGCGCCGCCGGCTGATTGGGCGCGGGCGTTTCGGTGGTCGCAACCTGCGCGAACGCGGCGGTCGTGCTCATCGCGCACGAAAGGGCGAGGATCCCGGCGGACAAACGGATCTGGCGGCGGAACGCACCGATCCGAGGTGTCCTGCCAGCCGTGTGTGCCGCGACCTGCTCGGCCGAGTGTAGCGAAACCGTATTCCGTTGGGCCGTCTGCATGGCACCTCTCCCCGTCTGCATTGAACGATCGGCGCTTTTACGCCCTGGCGTTTGGCGTCGTCGGCGGCGAAATCCGCTTTCAACGTTAACGTTACCGCTGCTTGGTATGGCGGTCGCCGGATCTAGTCAATAGTCCGACCCGTTTGACAAGACGCTCGTGATTTGGCCAAAGGTGCCAAGCCGCCTAGCGTACAGCAGCGCGGCGTGATCCGCGGCGAGGCGTTTGCCAACGGTCGTTCAAGATTAATTACCGACTGGTCGGATAACGTTAACGGGAAAGGGTGTCATGGCGGGGGAAAGTACAGCCGATCATGGCGGGATGCGGCGCCCGTTCCCGTATATTCGCTGGACGATCATCGCGCTGTTCGTCGTCGCGATGATCCTGAACTATCTCGCCCGGTCGGTGCTCGGCGTCGCGGCCCCCGTCATCCTGAGCGAGCAGGGAATCTCGAGCGAGCAATATAGCTGGGTGACCAGCGCGTTTCAGCTTGGCGTGATGTTCCAGCCGCTGGTCGGCTATTTTCTCGACGGTTTCGGGCTGCGCCTCGGGTTTACGCTGTGCGTCGCGATCTGGTCGCTGATCACCATCGCCCACGTGCTGGCGCAAGGCTGGCCTTCGTTCGCGGGTCTGCGGCTGGCGCTCGGCCTTGCGGAGGGATCGGCGCAACCGGCGGGACAGAAACTCATCGCGGAATGGTTTCCAGCGCGCGAACGCGGGGTCGCGGGGGGCATCTACAACATCGGCGCGTCGTTCGGCGCGGTCTTCGCACCGCCGCTGATCGCCTGGGCGGTGATGACGCAAAGCTGGCGACTGGCGTTCGTCGTCACCGGCGGGCTCGGGCTCGTCTGGTGCGTGGCGTGGTTGCTGTGGTATCGCACGCCAGCGCAGCATCGCCGGCTTGGCGCAGACGAACGCGCGCATATCGAGACGGAGCAAGTCGCGCGTTCCCCGGGTGCTGCGAAGCGTCAGCCGATTTCCGCGCTACTGCGGCGGCGGAACCTGTGGGGCATCGCCCTGCCCCGGCTGCTCGCCGATCCCGTCTGGGGGATGTTGTCGTTCTGGATGCCGCTGTACCTTGCCCGCGAACGCGGATTCGATCTTACGCTGATCGCCATCTTCGCCTGGCTTCCGTTCCTTGCCGCGGACCTTGGTTGCCTGTTCGGCCCGGCGGTCGTCGCGTTGCTGCAACGCCGCGGCGTATCGCTGATCGACGCACGGCGATGGGCGTTCACCCTGGGTGCGGTGATGATGACGGGGATGGCGTTCGTCGGATTGGCGACCAGCCCCTATGTCGCCATCGCTTTGCTCTGTCTCGGCGGATTTGCGCATCAGACCCTGTCGGTCACCGTCATCACCATGGCGTCGGACTTGTTCCACCGGGACGAGGTGGCCACCGTGACCGGCTTTGCCGGTCTCGCCGCCAACCTCGGCGTCCTGATCTTCACGCTTTCGCTGGGCAAGCTGGTCGATCAGGTCGGCTATGTTCCGTTTTTCATCGTTTTGGGCGTTCTCGACCTTATCGGCGCCGCCATCCTCTGGACCTTGGTACGCAAACCCGCATGACGCAGTTACGCAACCCCGTGCTTCGCGGTTTCAACCCCGACCCGTCCGTCGCCCGGGTGGGAGAGGACATCTACGTCGCGACGTCGACCTTCGAATGGTATCCAGGGGTGCAGATCCACCATAGCCGGGATCTGGTGCACTGGCGGTTGGCGGCGCGACCGCTGACGCGCGCGAGCCAACTCGACATGCGCGGGGATCCCGATTCGTGCGGCGTATGGGCGCCCGACCTGACCTATACGGACGGTCGGTTCTTGCTCGTCTACACCGATGTGAAGCGATACGGGCAAACCACCGTGAACGGCGCGTCGGGCGCGTCGCTACGCGACTTCCACAATTACGTCGTGACGTGCGACACGGTCGATGGCGAATGGTCCGACCCCGTGTTTCTCAATAGCAGCGGGTTCGACCCCGCCCTGTTCCACGACGACGACGGGCGGACCTGGCTGCTCAACATGCTGTGGGATCACCGCGCGGGCAACGGGCGCTTCGCTGGCATCGTGGCGCAGGAACTCGACCGCCACACACTGCAGCTGATCGGCGAACGCCGTACGATCTTTCACGGTACGGACATCGGCTTCACGGAAGGACCGCATCTCTACAAGCGCGATGGCTGGTATCACCTGCTCGTCGCGGAGGGGGGGACCGGGTGGGACCATGCGGTCACGATGGCGCGATCCCGGTCGCTGTTCGGCCCGTATGAGGTCCATCCGGACGTCGCGGTGCTGACCGCGGCGGGCCGGCGCGACGGACCGTTGACGCGGGCCGGACATGGCGACCTGTTCGATCTGGCCGACGGTACGACCTGGATCGCCTACCTTTGCGGGCGACCGCTGCCGTCGCGCGAACGGTGCGTGCTCGGCCGGGAAACCGCAATGCAGCCGATGGTGTGGGGGGAAGACGGATGGCTCAGAACACAGAACGGAGACGCGCGCCCGGACCCCGCGCCGCAGGCACCCGCCTTGCAACCGGCACCGTGGCCGACCAGCCCGTCCGACGGCACGTTTGACGAGGGGGCGTTGCCTGAAGCGTTCCAATGGCTCCGCACCCCGGATTCCACGACGCTGTTCAGCCTGAGTGCACGGCCCGGTTTCCTCCGGCTGTACGGTCGGGAAACGGTCGGAAGTCCGTTCAGCCAGTCGCTCGTTGCACGGCGACAGCAGGATCTGTGCTACACCGCCACCACGCGGATCGACTATGAACCGACCAATTTCCAGCAGGCGGCCGGGCTCATCTGTTACTATAACAGCACCAAGTTCCATTACCTCAACATCACGCACGACGACACCACACGGCAACTGCAGGTGATGACCGCCTCGCCGGAAGACGGACGCTGCGGGACCACCGTGGTGGTCCCGCAGCTCCCGGACGGGCCAGTCGAATTGCGGGTCGACGTCGATCACGACCAACTGCGCTTCGCGTGGCGGCTCGCGCGCGGCGAAGAGGGATCAGACTGGATCTGGCTCGACCAGGTCTATGACGCGAGCATCCTGTCCGACGAGGCGTCTTTGCCGGGGCTGCCCAATTTCACGGGAACGTTCGTCGGCATGGCCTGTCAGGACATGGGTGGCACAGCACTCCCCGCGGACTTTGCCTTCTTTCGGTATGAAGGACGCGACGGGTAGAGCGGTTCTCGTCGCCGCCGATCGAAGGGCGCGCCTTCTGGCGGTAGCTGCGGAAGGCTATCGCGAGCGCGGGGGGGCCGTCGACTGCCGCCGGATGATGCTGTGCGGCAGGACGCGTTCGGGGTGATCGGTGGTGTGCTTGGGCGCGGCGATTTCGGTGACGAGCAACCCGAGCGCTTCCGCCGCCAGTTGGCGTACCGGCTGGTTGACGGTGGTCAGCGGCGGCCATAAGGTTACCGCCGCGGTCGTGTCATCGAACCCGACGACCGTCAGTTCCCCCGGCACGTCCAATTGCCGCCGATGCGCGACGGAGACGATCGCTGCCGCCATGTCGTCGTTGCTCGCGAAGATCGCGGTCGGTGGTTGCGCGGAGTCGAGCAGTTGCTCGCCGGCGACCAACCCCGAGGCATAGCTGAAGTCGCCTTGGGCAACCACGGTATGGACGCCCTCGCTCTCGCGGACCGCCGCATGGAACCCCGCGAGACGTTCGGCGCTTGCCGCCTGATCGGGGTTCCCGACGACGAAGCCCAGGTTGCGATGCCCCAGCGCGATCAGATCGCGCGTCATCTCATACGCGCCTTGGCGGTCGTCGATACGGACACAGATCGCGCCTGGCACCCGGTGCGCGCCGACGCAGGCAAACGGTATCCCCGCATCGCGCAGAACCCGCAGCACGGTCGGCGATTCCCCAAGCGGCGGAGTCAGGATGACACCCGAAACCCCCGATGCCCCCAATGCTTCGATCGCGGCCAGTGGCGGGAGCCGCCCCCCCTCGCCCTTCACGAGGATCAATCGCGCGCCGCGCTCGGAGGCTTCTTCGAACACCCCGGTCAGGAAATCGCTCATGAAAGCGGCGCTCGGGTTGGAATAGACGACGCCGATCCGCAGCTCGGTCGACGTGACGAGATTGCGTGCGGTCTGGTTTGGCCGATAGTCCAGGCGGCGGATCGTTTCGCGGACGGTCGCGCGCGTCTCTGCGCCGACCCCCGGCTGACCGTTGATCACCCGGGATACCGTCATCGCCGAGACGCCCGCCGCTGCCGCGACGTCCACGATGGTCGTGCTTCGTCCCGGGACCGCCTTCCGTGCCAATTCCGCCCGCCCTTACCCTGCTGCCCTACCCTTGCCTGGACTAGCCAATTTCACGGCCGGAGCAACACCGATCGGCGCCGACGAGGATGCAACGATCCCCGGAGTCCGTCGTTTGCATGGCTTCCCCAGACAGATTGAAGGACCGACATGTTCGGACACACCAAGAAGGTACGCTACGCCGTGGTCGGCGGCGGCCAGATTTCGCAGCAAGCGTTCATGCCCGGCGTGGCGCAGACCGACAATTCGGAGATGACGGCGCTGGTCACGGGTGATCCCGTGAAGGCGGACAAGCTCGCCAAGCTGTACGGGATCAAGGCGTGGTCCTACGCGGATTATGGCGCCCTGCTGGAATCGGGCGAAATCGACGCGGTGTATGTCGCGACGCCGAACTTTCTGCATTTGCACTATGCGGTACCGGCGCTCGAAGCGGGCATCCACGTCCTGCTCGAAAAGCCGATGGCATCGAGCGTCGCGGAAGCCGAACAGATCCTGGCAGCCCAGCAGAAGAGCGGCGCCAAGCTGATGATCGCTTATCGGCTTCATCACGAACCAGGCACGGTCGACCTGATCACGCGCGCCCGCGCCGGGGCATTCGGCGAGCTACGCAGCTTCTCGTCGGTCTTCGCGCAGAATGTGGCCGAAGCGAATTCCCGTGGCCACAATGGCTATTGGGGTGGGCCGGTGCCCGACATGGGGACATACCCGCTGAACGCGGTCCGCAACCTGTTCGGTCAGGAGCCGATCGCCGTGCATGCGATCGGGACCAAAACGGCTGGGCGCGGGTTCAACTTTGACGATACCGTCGCGGTGACGTTGCGCTTTCCGGACGACCGGATCGCGCAGTTTACGGTCAGCTACGCCACCGCCTCGTCGGAATATTTCGAGCTCGTTGGCACCGAGGCGAGCGTCCACGCCAATCCAGCATTCATGTTCGGTCCCAAGGTCGGGATCTCCTACGTCGAACGCACGGAAGAAGGCAGCAAATGCCGCAGCTTCGACCCGGTCGAGCAGTTCGGCAACGAGACCCAGTATTTCTCGAACTGCATCCTCAACGATCTTCATCCTGAAGCCGACGGCGAGGAAGGTCTGTTCGATATGCGGGTGCTCGCGGCGATCGAACGGTCGCTGGAGAGCGGCGAGACGGTTGCGCTCGAACCGGCGACGCGGAGCCGGCACGTCCAGCCCGACCAGGCGCTCAAGCTCAAGCCGGCGAAACAACCGAGCGAAGACGAGATGATCAGCATCATCCCGCAATCGGCCTAAGGCCAGCCACTGTAAGGCCGCATTGCCGTCCATCCTTTCGGAGACCCGCGTCGCGTTGCCGCGGGTCTCGCGGACGGCTAAAGGCGGCGGCAATGCACCTTTCCAAAATCCTGCTTCGATGGATCGTCGCGGCTCTGCTCGCCACGATCGCCCCGTCGGCCATTGCGCAGACCCCGTCGGTCTCGAGTCTCGCCCAGCAGATCGGTCAGGCCGAGACCGAATTGCGGACGGTGGATGGGTTGCTCGACGGCAGGGTCGATGCGGACGACCAGAAGAAGCTTCGTGGCCGCGCGGTCGCGGCGCAACAATCCATCGGCGATATCACCGACCAGTTGCAACAGCAGGCCACACTGGTCGACGCGCGGATCGCCGGTCTGGGACCGGTCACGCCGGGAGTCGTGGAACCCTCCGAAATCGGCGCGCAACGCAAGCTCCTCGCGCAGCAACGCGGGCTGATCGACGCTGCAATCAAGCGCGGGGGCCTCGCCACCGTCGAATCCGAACAACTGATCGACGAGCTCGACCGCAGCCGCGCACAGCAGTTCAACGAGAAGGTCACCGCGAAGGTCTTCTCCCCGCTTACCCCGTCGTACTGGCGGGCGATCCTCCAGTCGCTTCCGCGCGATCTCAGGCGGACCGAACTGTTCCTGACGCAGGGCACGTCGCAGATCCGGGCGCAATGGAAGAACAGCCTTCCCTGGCAGGTGCTGCTGGGCCTGGTGCTGGGGTTGGTGCTGCTCTTCCCGGTGCGCGTCCGCGCGCGGCAATTCGGTCAGCGCTTTCTGGTGGAGGGTGCGCCCGGTCACCGGGTGCGGCGGTCCGCCAACGCGCTATGGCGTGTCTTTACGGGCACGCTCGCGCCGCTGCTGGCGGCGGCGGCGCTGGTCCAGGGGCTCCGCTGGTCGGGGCTGCTGCCCGAGCGCTGGAGCGGGATGCTCGACGCCTTCGTGATGGCGACCGGGTTCAGTGCCTATACCGCAGCCGTGAGCGGTGCTCTGCTGATGCGCCATGGTCCTTCATGGCGGGTTGCACCGATCGACGACGCAACCGCCTCCGCGCTCCGCCCGCTGTCCTGGATGTTGGCGGGGCTCTCGTTCGTCAGTATCCTCGCCAGCGCCCTCAATCGGTCGATCGGCACGAGCCAACCGGCGCAGGTCGCGACGCAAACGCTCACGGCCTTGCTGCATCTGCTGCTGATCGGCGTTTTCCTGATCGTTCTCGGACGTTTGCGCGCGAACCGCGCCGATACCGAACAGCAACCGGAAAACGTCAAGACCAGCGCTGGCATCGGTCTGGGGACGCTGCTCGCGTGGGTGCTGGTCGCGTCCGCGCTCGTTGCGCTACTCCTGGGATATATCGCGCTCAGCCTGTTCATCGCCTGGTTCATCAGCTGGGCGACGATCCTCGGCATCACGCTGTACCTGCTGATGGCCGCCGTAGACGACGTGGCGACCAGCATGTTCGTTCGGGACAGCCGGTTGGGGGTCACGGTTACGCGGGCATTGGGCGTTCGCCCGAGCATGGTCGACCAGTTCGGCGTGCTGCTTTCCGCGGTGTTGCGCGTTGCGCTCATTCTCGTGGCGCTCGGCCTGCTCGTCACCCCCTTTGGCGGAAGCGCCGGGGCGGGCGAAATGTTCGGACGCCTTGGGATCCTGGCGCAAGGCGTAGAGTTCGGCGGCGTGTCGATCTCGCCGGCCAACATCCTGCGGGGTGTGATCGTATTGTTCGTCGGGCTGGCGCTGGTCCGCGGCTTCATGAGCTGGCTCGAAAACCGGTATTTGCCGATCACCGATCTGGACGGCAGCGGACGCAATTCCGTCAGCCTGGTGGCGCGATACGTCGGGATCGCGATAGCGTTCATCTGGGCGCTGGCGTCGCTCGGTATCGGGGTGGAGCGCGTTGCGTTGCTGCTGTCCGCGCTGTCGGTCGGGATCGGGTTCGGTCTCCAGGCCATTACGCAGAATTTCGTCTCGGGCCTGATCCTGCTGGCGGAACGCCCGATCAAGATCGGCGATCTCATCCGCGTCGGCACCGACGAGGGCGACGTCAAGCGGATCAGCGTGCGGTCGACCGAAATCGAGTTGGCCGACCATTCGACGCTGATCGTCCCGAATTCCGAACTCATCACCAAATCGGTGCTCAACAAGACGATGGCGAGCCCGCTGGGGCGGATCCAGATCCAGTTCTCGGTACCGCTCGACAGTGATGCGCAAGCCGTGAAAGCAATGGTCCAAGAGGCTTTCGCTGCCGAAGACGCCGTGCTCACGGATCCGGCACCAGCAGTGTTCGTCGACGGAATTGTTACCGGGCGGATCGCGTTCAACTGCTTCGGTCACGTCGGTCATCCCCGCGCAGCCTATTCCGCGCGGAGCGCGGTGCTGATGACGTTGCTGCAACGTTTCCGCGCGGAAGGGATCGATATCGGCACGGTTCCGCAGCGGATCGAGCTGGTCGCCTATGACCCGCCCTTACCGACCCCGCCCATACAGACATCGGGCACGTAACGAGACTATCGTCCGAGCGATATCATGCGACGCTTGGTTCGACAGCACGATGCGGCCGGGCGGGACTCAGCCCAGGCGTCTGACCTTGACCGGTTGCTCCGCATTCGGGAAGATTGGCGCGCGCTCCTGCTGGAGACCGTCGCGATGCGCACGTGCCTCGACCGCAAGGGCGGACGCAACGTCGTCGACAACCTGATCCCACCGCCCCCACGCGCGCTGCCGGAACAGGCGAACGGAGGGATACCACGGGCTGTCCGTGCGGTGCTGCAACCACCGCCAGTCGGGAAGAAGCGGCAGCAGCACCCAGGCGGGCCGCCCCAGGGCTCCGGCAAGGTGGACCGGCGAACTGTCGATCGAGATCAACAGATCGACTTCGCACAGGATCGCCGCGGTATCTTCGAAGTCCGCAATCTGGGGACTGAGGCTTACCACGGTCATGCCGGGGGGCGGCGTCAACGCCTGTTGCTCGGTGGGGCCTTTCTGAATGGAAAAGAACGTCACGCCGTCCTGTGCCAGCGGCTGTAGCTGCTCCAGCGTCATCGATCGGTTGGCATCGTTGAAATGCGTCGGTCGACCCGCCCAAAGAAACGCAACCTTCAACCCAGGATACGGCGAAAGCCGGTCGCGCCAGACGGTCCGCCGTTCGGGCGACCCCGAAAGATACGGCATCGGCGAGCCGGGAAGGTCCTCCAGCGTCAACCCCATGGCGTGCGGCAAGCTCATCATCTCGCAATGCAGGTCGAACGGCGGAGGAATCTGCCCGCGCACCGTAAGCGCATCGAACCCGCCCATACGCTCCGCCAGAGCAGCCGTCTCGTGGTTGATCTCGAGCACCACGGTCGCCTGACTTCGTGCTTTCGCCCAACGGACCATCCGCATGAACTGGAACGTGTCGCCATATCCCTGTTCGTCGTGGATCAGCAGCGTGCGCCCGGGGATCGCGCGACCATCCCAACGTGGCCGCTGGACCTTGCGTTCGATCCGGGTGGTATGGGCAAGGCCGTAGCGATGGCTGTATTCCCGCCATCCCCGCTCGAACTCGCCGAGCAGCAACAGCGTCTCGGACAGGTCGAAACGAGTCGACACGTGCCCCGGCAAGGCACCAACGAGCATTTCCTGGATCGGTCGCGCCTCCTGAACGCGCCCCTGAACCCGGAGCGCCTGCGCCAGCAACGCCCAGACCGCAACGGGCCCGGCCCCGCCCGCGATCAGTGGGCGGATCAACGCCTCTGCCTCGCGGCCTTTGCCGACGGTGAGGAGCGGCCGGATTTCGGCTTCGAAGGCCTGAACGTCGAAGACGGGTGGAGTCATCCGGCGACCAGTCGCGGCCCGCGCTTCGTCCGTGCCTTGGACACGCCGCCGGCGACGTCGTCCGGTGCAGGCAGCGCCGGATCGATCCCCAGCGCATCGAGGAGCGGCATCAGGTGTTGCGCGTATGGACGCCAGCGTCCGACACTGTCTGCGTGCAGCGGCTGGCGGACCTGGTTGAGGATGGCGGTGCGAATGATCCGCTCGGTACGATGAAATTCGAGACACGCCGCATTCCAGTCGAGCCCGCAGAACGCGACCATCCGCCGTGCCTCGGTGTCGATGTCTCCGACGATGTCCTCATAACGGACCTCGAGGAACCGGTCGGCGGGCAGCACCGCCCGCCAATGATCCATGAGGCGGTCGTATGCCCGATAGAATTTCCCAAGCTCGGTCAGATCGTAGGCGAACTGCTGTTCGCGCGTGAACAGCTTGGTGTAGCAGGACAGGCAGGTGTCGACCGGATCGCGGCGGACATGAAGGATCCGCGCCTCGGGCAGCATACGGTGGATCAGCCCCGCAAACAGGAAATTGGAGGGCATCTTGTCGATAACGCGGCGGTGATGCGTCGCGAGCGGACGAATTCGATCGAGATACTGCCGACCAAGGGCGGCTTCACCCTCGAGGGTGACGGTCGTTGCGAATGCCGGATAGAGACCGGCGGCATTGATGACTTCCTGTAACGCGGGCAGCTCTCCGGCGCCGAAGACGTGCGGATGTGACGCGAGGATCTGCTCGACCAACGTCGTTCCGGAGCGCGGCATTCCGAGCACGAACACCGGCAGATCGCTGCCGGCCGTGTCCGCCGCCGGGCGTTGGAGGCGATTTGCGGGGAAAGCCGCGGCGATCTCGCCGATCCAGCGCTCCGTCCGTGCCGCATCGTAGGAGACCGTTGCGCGTTTGCGGCGATTGCCGTGATCGAGATGGTCGAAGGCGCGCTCGGCGTCCCCGGCGTCGAGCCAAGCCTTGCCCAGCGCAAAGTGCAGCGCCGTCCGATCGGCCTGACCCTCGACCCCGTCTTGCGCAACCAACGCTTCCATCGCGGATATACGGGGATCGCCCGGCTCGAACCGGTGAAGATCCGCAAAATTGAACCACGCTGCGACAGAGCGTGGAGACCGCGCCAGCACCGTCTCGAAGGTAGCTTCGGCACCGCCCCTGTCGCCTTGCTCCATCAGCAGGATCCCGCGATTGATCAACGCCTTCTCGGACGCAAACCCGCTCGGTTGCGCCGCGCGATCGAACGCGGCGAGCGCGTCGGTCAGCTTGTTCTGGGCTTGCAGGACCTCCCCGAGAATATTCTGAGTCTCTCCATCATCAGGTGCCGCCGCAACGGCGCGGCGCGCATCCGCCAGCGCTTCGTCGAGCCGGTCGAGCTGCCGCAACGCCGTTGCCCGCACGCCCAGAGCACCGACGTGCAGGGGCGCAAAACTGAGTAAAGCATCGATCCAGCGCAGCGCTTCGATGTGGCGATCGCGACCGATCTCGACCGCGGCAGCGTTGATGTAGGCGTCCGGCAGACGGGGATTGGTATCGATCGCACGACGGGCGGCGGCCATGGCCTCGTCCGGCTCACCGAGATCGTTGAGCAGGTGCGACAGATTGCTCATGGCTTCGGCATAAGCCGGCGCAAGCTGCAACGCCCGGACGTAGTGCACTCGCGCCTGCTGGAGCCGCCCGAGCCGTTTCAGGGTATTCCCGAGATTGCTGTGTGCCTCGGCATAATCGGGCCGCAGCCCGACCACGCGTTCCAGGCACGACAGGCTCTCCTCGAGCTTGCCCGCTTCCTGCAGGATGATCCCCAGGTTGTTCCACCCGGCGACCATCGTGGCGTCCATCGTCACCGCACGGCGCGCGGCGACTTCCGCTTCTTCCAGCAAGCCCTTCTGGCGACACATCTCTGCCAGGTTGCTCAAATAGATCGCCTGGACGCGCGGCGCCTGACAGGCGCGACGGAGATGATCGATCGCGATGTCGAGATTGCCATAGGCATGCGCCATCAGCCCCATCAGATGCAGCGCGTCGGACTGGCCGGGCCATATCGCCAGGACGTGCTGGCAGAGGCGCTCCGCCTGGTCTGCCTGACCGGCATTCCAATGCGCGTTCGCTTCTATCAGCGCCTGATCGATCGAAAGTCCGGTCGGGGCGGGATTGTTCATACGAAGTCTCCGCTCACAAGCTGAACGTCATTTTGATGGTCCCCGCGTGGCTCTTGAAGTCGCGGCGCAAATCGCCGTCATACCCGAGGCCGATGCGGAACCTCTCGGTCCGCATGAACGACATCCCCGCCCCGACCGTAAGCCCGTCGCGTGCGCCGCGCGCGGACGTGCTGGTGAAGGCGACGCCGCCGAGCACCGCGGTCAGCGGAATGGGCCCGTTGGTATAGGTATGGACCCACCCAAGCTTCAGCATCGGCGCGAAACGACCTGATGCGGAGTCGAACACACCCCCACCTTGAACGCCGATTTCATGGCTGAGCGAATCCACGTCGAGTTTCTCGACCTTGAGGTTGGCGGTCCCCGCCTCGCTCTCTTCATATCCTGAATTGTGCAGGTGAACCTCGCGAATGCTTGCGAACGGCGTCAACGATGTGCTCGTCGACAACGGGATGGTGTAGCTCGTGCGCAGATTTCCGAGATATTGCTGACCATCATAGGAGGCTCGCGCGCTGACCCCGAGGAAATCGATGCGTCGCAATTGGTCGTAATGATTGTAGCCAAACCCGATCTGGCCATCGATCGTAAAGCGGGAGTTGTCGAGATCCCCCGGTTGCCAGGTGAAATATCCGGTCGCCTGGAAACTGTTGAGCGTCGTCGAACTTCCCCGGATATTCCCGCGGCCATGCGCATTGCTGTTAACCCAGCTGAGCGCGCCCCCGGCAATGAAGTTCGACGTGCCGAGCAGATCGGCGCCGACCATCACGCCGTAGCTGCTCGCCTTGTACGGCGAGGCCGCGGAGACTGCCGCTCGGCGCGCCGAGCTGGCCAGGAACTGTCCCCAGATCACGCCGCGCTGCGCTTGAGATCCTGCGGCGAGGCCGCGTTCCTCGCGACCGGTCACCGCGGCGGCAAGCACCTCCTGATGTTGCACGATCGCGTTGACCGCGGGGGATACGGCGACGGCGATCACCTGCGGCGTGAGTTGCGTGGGCGAAAGCTGGACGATCGCGGTCTGCTGTTGCGCAGGCGTCAGTTGCGACAGCGGCAGGAGGATGTTCGTGATGACGGGCGCCGCGGCTGCACTGCCCGCGTCCGCAATCGCATCGAGCGCCGCGCCAGTGCCGACACCCGCCCCGCCCGCCTGAGCGCCCGTGCCGGTAAAGGTCGTCGGTCGGACCGGCGGCGGTGGCGTGATCGTTCCGTTGGGATCGCTCAACGTCAGCACCAGCCCCGTCGCCCCGGCGCTCGCGACACTGGAAAAGGCGCCGGTCAAACCGGTGACCGAAGACGTGAGGTTGCTGAACGCGAGACCGCCGTTCGCCTTAACCACGGTATATGCCTGCCCGGCGGCCAGCGTCGCCGTCCCCAGTTTGACGAGCGTGACGTTGGTGCCTGTCAAATTCGCCGAGCCGCTCACCGATAGCTGGCCGTAGGCGGCTGTCGACGTGACCCCGATCAACAGCTTGCCACCCGTCTGGGTGTAATTGCCGGTGATGGCGACGGGCGCATTCACCGCCAGCCCAGCACCGTCGAGAACGACCGTTCGGGTGCCGACGTTGATCGCATCGTTCAACAGGATGTTACCGGTCATCACGAGATTGCCACCGGCGTTGACGATCGTCCCCTGGCTTCCCGCGGCATAGCCGGTCAGCGTTCCGAACACCGTCCCGCTGCCGCCTGCGATCGCCAGTGTTCCGTCCGTATCGCTCTCGATGTTCCCTGCGATCACACCGGTGTTGACGATCGGTCCGATCACCCCAAGATTGCGGATAGCAGCGGCCGATCCGCTGAGCGTGCCACTGTTGGTCAGACTGCCAAGCGAACCGCTTGCTGCGATGTAGACCGGATAGGCCGCGGAAAGGGCGCCAGCGTTGGCCAGGCCGGCAAGGCTCCCGCCGACGAAGTTATTGTCCGCCGACACGATCAGGTTGGTCCCAGCCGTTCCGGGCGTCAGGGCCAGCCCGGTGATCGATCCGGTAGAAACGGTCACTCCAGCGTAGCTCGAACCGGTCCCGCCCTGTACGAGCGTTCCTACCGTTGCGCCTGCGAGGTAGTTTGAGGTCGGCGAGAAGCTCGCCGTTACTGTGCCGCCGCTCAGCGTCGCCGTGCCGTCGACCACGATCTTCGCGTCCTGCGCAAGCCGAACCGAACCGGACGTCTGATGATAGGCTCCCGAAATCGTGGCGCTGGCCGCAAGCCGAAGCTCGGCACCGCTGTTCGATACCGTATGCCCTGTTGCGGTGATATCGCTTTGAAGCGCGATCGTGCCCGCGTCGAACACCACGTCGCCGCCGCTACTGACGATCGTACCGCGACCGCCGCCGAAGCCAGTCAACGTGCCCACGGTCGTGCCCATACCACCCGAAATCTGCAGGGGCTCCGCTGAGGAATTGGTAATGTTGCCGGCAATGACGCCATCGTTCTGGATGCGTCCGAGGGTCCCCGCAGCAAAGATTGCGGCGATCGATCCGGTGAGCGTGCCACTGTTGGCCAAGCTGCCGAGGCTGCCGGTCGAGGATATGTAAACCGGATAGTCTGCGGTCAGCGAGCCGGTGTTCGTAACGCTGCCGAGAGTGCCGCCGACATAGGTGTTGAGCGCGGTGACGACCAAGCTCGTTCCGCTCGGGTCCGCCTGAAGCGCCAGCCCGGTGACGTGCCCGGTATCGACCGTCACCCCGGTGTAGCTCGTTCCGGTATCGCCGCGGACCAGCGTGCCTGCGCTGGTGTTCGCAAGATAGTTCGCCGAGGAGTCGAACTGTGCCACGACGCTGCCGCCGGTCAGGCTTGCGCGCCCGCTGACGACGAGTTCAGCCCCGCTCGCCAGATAGAGCGCGCCCGCGGTCTGGCTGTAGTCGCCCGTGATACTCGCGCTGGTCGACAAGCCGAGGGTTGCGCCGCTGTTCGACACGACATGCCCCGACGCCACGATATCGTCGTCCAGAACTTGAACGCCCGATGCGAAAACGACGTCGGCCAATTCGCTCAGGATGGTCCCGCGCTGTCCCTCGAAGCCAGTGAGTGTCCCCGGCGTCTCTACCGAGCCGCCGCTGATGGTCAGCGCCGCTTCCGAGGCATTCTCGATGTTGCCAGCGATCGTCCCGCTGTTGGAAAACGACCCAAACGCTCCGGGCGCACCGACACGGACCGCGACGGCACCAGTCACCAACCCGTTGTTGGTGAGGACGCCGATCGTACCGTCGTTGACCAGACCATGATCCCCGCCCGCGATCGTGCCGCGGTTGTCGAGCGTTCCGATGCTGCCATCGTTGTAGAGCGCCTGCTGCCCCGAAATCGTGCCGGTGTTGCTGATCCGACCGATCGTCCCGCGATTGAAGATGCCGTATGCGGCGCCGGTGATTACCCCGGCGTTGGAAATCCCGCCGATCGTGGCATTGTTGTCGATGCCGGCCGCCTGGACGGCGGGCGAGTCCATGATGGTTCCGCTGTTGAGAATGGTGCCGATCGAACCACCGTTGTAGAGCCCGACCGTACCATCGATGACGCCGCGATTTTCGAGCCGCTCGATGACGCCCAGATTACGGACGCCGAATTCCGTACCCTGCAGCACGCCACTGTTCTCGAGCGTACCAAGATACCCCGCCGTGGCGATATACGCTGCGGTTGTTACGCCGGTAATCGTTCCGCTGTTGACCAGATCCCCGAGCGTTCCGCCGACGTAATCGTTGTTGATACCCAGCAACAGATCGACATTGCTCCCGATCGTGGCCGTCGCCGCGGCGATCGCCAGACCGGTGACGCCGGACGCCACCGCTACCCCGTCATAGTTGGATCCGGCACCGCCCCGCACCAAGGTTCCGCCACCGCTCCCGGCGATGTAATTCGCCATCGTGTCGAGTTGGTTGCTGGTGATGAGCCCGCCGGTGATGTTCGCGCTGCCGCTGACCAGCAGCGACGAAAGGCCGAGCGCGAGCGTTCCCGATGCCTGGGCGTAGTTCCCCGTAACGTCGATGGAATGGATCAGGCGCACCGACGCGCCATCGTTGAGGAGTGTCCCGGTCCCGACGTCGACCGCGTCGTCGAGCAGAAGACTGCCCGACGCCAACACGACGTTGCCGAGCGTACTTACGATCCTGCCCTGCCCCGACTGGCCGGTGAACGTCCCGACCGCGCCATCAAAGCCACCGGATATGGTCAGCGCATGTCCCGACAGGTTGCGGACGTCGCCAAGGATCGTCCCGCTGTTCGCCAACGCCCCCAGACTGCCGGTTGCAGCGACATAGATCGCCGTCGGTGCGCTCAGCGTCCCGGTGTTCGCCAGCGTTGCCAGCGTTCCGCCGATGTACGTGTTGTCGAACGTCTGGACCAACGTCGTGCCGACGGTGCCCGCGCTCGACAACAGGCCTTCGGGACCGCCGGCGAGCGTCAACCCGCGGTACGTCGACCCCGCCCCGCCCGTGATCAGCCCGACACTCTCGCCCGGCATGTAATTGGCGGTGCTCGCGAGATTGGACGCGACGGTGCCCCCGGAAACCGCAGCGCTGCCGCTCACGACCAGTTCGGCCGAGCCTGGAACGAGCGAAAGGGTCCCGTCGGTCTGGCTGTAATTGCCCGTAATCGTGGTCATCGAGGCGAGCGCGATGCTCGCGCCGGCGTTGGTGACCGTATGGGAAGGACCGACGACGATGTCGTCGTCCAGCAGGATCGCGCCGCTGCCGAAGGTCAGATTACTCGCGCTGTTGTCGATCAACCCGTGCCCGGCGCTGCCAGTAAAGGTGCCGACTACCGTGTCGCTGCCGCCGATGATCGCCATGTCGGTCGCACTGGCGTTGACGATATTGCCGCGGATCAATCCGCTGTTGGCGATCCCGCCGAGTTGACCGGAACTCGAGACCACGATCGCATTGATCGAGCCTCCAACAAGCGCGCCCGCGTTGAGCAACGTCGCGATCATCCCCTCGACATGCAGCGCCTCGGCGCTCCCCGAGATGAGTCCGCTGTTGCTCAGCATACCGATATTGGCGCTGCTGAAGACCCCCATTTCCCCGCCGCCGACCGTCCCGCCCGGGGCGTTTATGAGGATGCTGATCGATCCCCCGTCGTGTCGAATGCCCGTGTTGCCACCAATGATCCCAGTGTTGGTAAAGGTGCCGATGGTACCGCCGTTGTACAGCCCGGTATCGGATTGGCCGGTGTTGCCCGTGATCGTCCCGCTGTTATTGAACCGGTCGATCACTCCAGTGTTGCCGAATCCTACGCTGCTCCCGCTGATCAGGCCTGCATTCGAAATGGACAGGATCGTCCCTGCGTTCCAAGCACCGCCACCACCGAAGACATTGCTGATCACCCCACCGGCCAGATTGACCAGTGTATCGATCCGGCCCGTATTGTAGATCCCGTGCCCGCCGGTTCCGTTCCCGACGCTGATCAGCCCGGAGTTCATCAGCGTGCCGATCGACGAGGCATTCAATATGCCGTAGGTCGTCGCGCCACTCGCGCTGAAGATCGTGCCGACATTGTCGAACAGGTCGATCGAGCCGACGTTGTGCAAACCGATCAGGCCGCCGATTTGACCCGCATTGGAGAGCGATCCGATGCTGCCGCGGTTGAAGAGTCCGGTCCCGGTTGCACTGAGCACACCGGAATTGCCGAGCGTGCCCACGGTACCGGTGTCGGCGACATACAGCGCGTAGGTCGCGCCCCCGATCGTTGCGCTGTTCTCGAAGACGCCTTGAACATCCCCGATGTAATCGTTGCCCGCAGCGACGATGAGGTTGGTGCCGTTGGTGATCGCCGACAGTTTCAGCCCCGTTATGCTCCCGGACACGGCGAGGTTGACCCCATCGTAAAGCGAACCCACACCGCCCGCGACGAGCGTTCCGCCCGCAGCGTCGCCCGCGCGATAGGTCCCGGTCAGGGACAATCCGCTCACGTCGGCCGCGACCGTTCCACCCGACAGCACGGCGGCCTCGCTGACGACTAGCCTGCCAGCGCTTCCGAGTTGCAACAGGCCCGCAGTCTGACGGTAATTGGCCCCGATCGTGACGATCGTCGACAGCGCGATATCCGCTCCGATATTGCTTACCGTCAGATTGCTTGCTGCGATCCCCGCAGCGATGATCCCGTCGTTGAGCAGCAACGCCCCGGACGCGAAGGTCATATTGCCGCTCGCGCCGATCGTGCCCTGCAGCGATCCCGTAGCCCCTGTGAACGTTCCGACGGTGCCGGCGCTCCCGCCGATGATCGTGCCGATCATCCCGCCGCTTCTGTTGATGTTCCCGCGGATGACCCCGCTGTTTGCGACCGTGCCGAAGGTGCCCGAGATCACGTTGCTTCCGCCCGACATCGTGCCGCGGTTGTCGATCAGCGTGATGACAGCGTTGTTCTGGATCGCCGTACTCGCCCCGGCGATCAGCCCGGTATTGATGATCGTGCCGATCGTCCCGCTGTTGAGGATCGCCCAGCTGTTGTTGCTGATCGTACCGCTGTTGACCAATTGGCCGATGCTGACCTGATTCCACAATGCGGTGAATTCGCGGTTGGTGATCAACCCGCTATTCGCCAAGGTCGCGATCTGGCCAAGATTGTTGATTCCGAAACGCGCGCCGCTGAGCGTTCCGGTGTTGGTCATCGTCCCGATGCTGCCGGAGGTGGCAACGTACAGACCGGTGTTCGCTGAAGTGATCTCCGCGCTGTTCGTCAGCGTCGCGAGCGTCCCGCCGACATAGTCGTTGGCGATCGACAGCAGCAGCTTGTTCCCGACCGTGTCGGACGTCTTGTCCAACCCACTAATATCGTTGATCTCGACGGTCGCACCGCTGAGATTCAGGCTCGATCCGCTGAGCAAGGTGTAGCTGCCCTGCAGATAGTTTCCCGTGCTCGACAAGTCCGACCGCACCGTACCGCCGCTCAGCACTATCGCGCCGCTGGCGATCAACCCGGCGCGCGTCGGATCGATCGAGAGCGTGCCGCCGGTCTGGCTGTACGCACCGGTGAGATTGATGATCGATGCGAGCTGAAGGTTTGCACCGGTGTTACTGACGGTGCGACCCGTGGCGACGATATTGTCGTCGAGCAGCAAATCGCCGGACGCGAAGACGAGATTGCTGAGCGTGTTGGTGATCGTCCCCTTGCCCGATTGCCCGGTGAGCGTGCCAACCGCTCCCCCAAACCCGCCGCTGATCGTCAAGTCGTTGGCACTATCGTTGCGGATCGCGCCAAAGATGACGCCGCTGTTGCCGAGCTCGGCAAAATTCCCGTTCACATAGAGGGCCGTATTCCCGCGGATCGTCCCCCCCGCCCCGTTCGCGAGCGTACTGAGAACGCCCGACACGTTGATAGCCGTGGTGGCGTTGCCGATGTACCCACTATTGGTCAGCGAAAACACCGAACCGGATATGTTGATCGCGGTCTGCCCGGAGGTTATCGAGCCACTGTTGTCAATCGTCTCCAGGACTCCTGAGAGATAGATTCCCTGGGGGCCACCGTTGATGGTGCCACCATTGGTCAGCGTTCCCACCGACCCATAAACGGCGAAACCCGCCGACCCGGAAGAGATGTAGCCCGAGTTCGTCAGCGCACCCAGGATGCGGTCGATCTGTAACCCCGCGGCAGTGCCGCCAAGGATCGTTCCCCCGGCCGCGTTGATCAGCGTGCCGATCGTGGACTGGCTGCCCAGGCCCTTTTGCGCACCGGAGATCAGCCCGCTGTTGAGAAGCGTATCGACGCTGCCGTTGGTGTTGAGGCCGTCTGCGAGACCAATCAGCGTACCGCTGTTCGACAGCGTCCCGACCGTCCCCGTGCTCGCGACATAGATCGGATAATTGACCCCGGTGATCGTGTCGGTGTTCCCGATCGAAACCTGCGTGTCGCCGATGTAGATGTTGCTTGCGGCCAGCGCGAGATTGGTGCCGCTCACTTTCGCGGACGTGGCCAGTCCCGTGACCCCGCCCATCGTCGTGATGCTGACCCCGACGTAGGTCGAGCCGACCCCACCCGAGACGATCGGACTGCCCACGACATCGCCCGGACGGTACGTACCGGTCGGGGACAATCCCCCCGCGTCGGCCGCAATCGTTCCGCCCGACAGCACAGCCGCCTCGGTAACGACCAGTCGGCCGTCGCTTCCTAGCCGCAATACCCCGGCCGTCTGGTGGTAGTTGGCGCCGATCGTCACAATCGTCGACAGCGCGATATCCGCGCCGATGTTGCTCACGGTCAAGTTGCTCGCGGCGATGCCGGATGCAATGATCGTGTCGTTGAGCAGCAACGCTCCCGCCGCGAAGGTCAGGTTTCCACTCGCGCCGATCGTGCCCTGGGTCGATCCGGTAAGCCCTGTGAAGGTCCCGACGGTGCCCTCGGTGCCGCCGATGATCGTGCCGATCAGGCCGCCGTCCCCGTTGATGTTCCCGCGGATGATACCGCTGTTGCCCACGGTGCCGAAGGTGCCCGCAATCGCGTTGCTGCCACCCGACATGGTGCCGCGATTGTGAAGCAGGGTCACGACACCGTTGTTCTGGATCGCGTTGGCCAATCCGGAAATGATGCCTTCGTTGATGATCGTGCTGATCGTCCCGCTGTTGAGGATCGCCCAACTGTTGTTGCTGATCTCACCGCTGTTCAACAGGTGACCGATGCTGCCCTGATTCCATAGCGCGGTCAGCCCGGCGTTGGTGACCACGCCGACGTTGAAGAGTGTGCCGATCTGGCCGCGATTGCTAACTCCAAACTCTGCGCCACCGAGCGTCCCGCTGTTGGTCACCGTCCCGATGCTGCCGCCGATACCGACGTGCAGACCGGTGTCGGCTGCGGTGATCGCCGCGGTGTTGGTGAGCGCCGAGAGCGTCCCACCGACATAGTCGTTGGTGATCTCTAGCAGGAATGTGTTGCCGACCGTGCCGGACGTTTTGCCCAGACCGGCGACATCGTTGATCTCGACCGTTGCACCGCTAAGGTTCAGGCTCGATCCGCTGAGCAAGGTGTAGCTGCCTTGCAGATAATTACCCGTGCTAGACAGGTCGGACCGCACCGTGCCCCCGCTCAGCACCATCGCGCCGCTGGCGATCAGCCCCGCGTGTGTCGGATCGATCGAAAGCGTGCCGCTGATCTGGCTGAACGCACCGGTGAGATTGATGATCGACGAAAGCTGAAGATTCGCCCCGGTATTGCTGACGGTGCGGCCCGTGGCGACGATATCGTCGTTGAGCAGCAAGTCGCCCGCCGCAAAGACGAGGTTGCTGCGCTGATTGGTGATCGTCCCCCTGCCCGACTGTCCCGTCAGCGTGCCGACGGTTCCAGACGTTCCGCCGCTGATCGTCAAAACGCTCGCACTGCCGTTCAGGATATCTCCCGAAAGAACGCCGCTGTTATAGATCGTGTGGACCGCGGACGCGGGCGAAATCACCAGTGCAACCGGCCCGGCGATCGTTCCGCTATTGTCGATCGTACCGATCCTACCGCCCGCATGCCAGATCCCGAACTGCGTTCCCAGGATCCGCCCGCTATTGGTCAGTTCGCCGATCGTGCCTTCGTTGTAGATCCCTCCAGTATTTCCGCTCAGCAGACCGGTGTTGACGATTCGACCGATCGAGGCGCTACCGATGTTGTTCCCGATGCCACTGCTTCGGGAACTCAGGATCGTGCCGTCGTTGAGGATCGTACCAATCGTACCACTATTGGCGATGCCGCCGGCCGCCGAAGTACCGAGCGTTCCTGCCGCTATCCAGCCGCTGTTCGTTACCGTGCCGATCTGCCCTCCGTTTTGCACGGAGATCCCGCGCGTAGCGCCGGACAACGTGCCGGTGTTGCTGAGCGCGCCGACACTGCCGGTAGCGCCGATCACGATGGCGGCAACCGGACTGTCGATGGTCCCGCTGTTGTTGAGCGAAGCGAGCGTTCCGCCGATATAATCACCGGCCGCCAACAGCAGCAGGTTGTTGCCTACCGTTGAGCCGCGCACCCCGAAGATGGACCCGAAACCGGTGCTGATGCTGACGCCGGTATAGCTTGAAGCCTCGGTGGCTTGGACCAGCGTCGCCAGCGTTCCCGCGAAATAATTTTCAGTGGCGAAAAGCGGAGCGGAAAGCGTTCCGCCAGAAAGCGTGGCTCCCCCCGTCACAGACAGAGTGCCGGCCGCCCCCAGCACCAGTTTTCCTGCCGTCTGGTTGTAGCGTCCAGCAACTCCAATCGCGGTCGTGAGCGTCAGCGCGGCGCCCGAGTTCGTGACGGTATAGCCGGACGCCGATATCGAATCATTGAGCAAAATGTTGCCCGAATTGAAAACGATGTCGGCCGCAGAGGTGATCGTACCCGTCGCACCGGTCACGAAGCCGCTCAACGTGCCGATCGTCGGACCCGTACCGCCGCTGATCGTCAGGGCGTTGCCGTTGTTGGCAATATCGCCGGCGATCAGGCCCGAATTCTCGATCGTCCCGAGCGAGCCGGCGTACGTGCCGTCGACATCGTTGATGATGGCGAACAGCCCCTTTATCGTGCCCCTGTTGGTGAGTGTTCCGATCGTGCTGCCATAATTTAGGATCGCCCCGGAGCTCGCGCCGGAGATCAGCCCGGAATTGATGATGGCATTGATGATCGCAGGAGTCGGGGAGCTACTGGTCGCCCGGGTGAGAACGAGCCCCGAGCCAAGACTGGTAATCCTGCCGGTGTTGAGAAATAGCCCGATCGAACCAGTGTTCTGCACGGCATTAAAGGACAAACCGGTGTTGTCGATGACGCCGTTATTCGTGAACGTGTCGACCGTACCAGAATTGAAAACCGCGGCACTAGTGTCCGCGACGACCGTGCCAGTAGGCTCGATCTCAAAAAGCCCGACATTGCCATTGAGCACCTGCGCCCCGACCGTCGTTCCGGAAATGGTCGTATCCGCCCAGGAGGTTTGGGGCATCGCAAGTCCAGCACCAATCGCCAATAGCGAAATGCCGGCGTGCAGACGTCGAGTCCGTTTGGTCTGATCGGGCGCTTCGCCGTTCATCACCACCGGACTTCCCCTTCAACAACAGATGCGGATCAATAAACGCCTTACTCTCATTGAGGTATATTACTTCAAACCCACATCTATACCGTCAACCGCATCACAATACGTCTGTTCTGCGTTTATACATTTAGGTAATATTACAGTAGTTTCTTTCTCCTTTCGAGAGTTCACTTCCACTGAATGAAGACGGATCTGTCCGACCACGTTCGGGGACCATACGGTGATGCACTCGTCCGTATTGCGCTATGCTGTGCGACACTTCTTTCGCTCAGCTTCGGGAGCCCGTCCGTCGCGCGCCAGTCCGCATCGCGCCTCGTGCGCGACGCGGCGTGGCAGTCGCAGGTCATCCCGACCGGGCGCTTCGACCTTGCATCAGCCACGCGATCAGGGCGCGATACATCCGATGTCCTCGTGATCTACATCGAGGGCGACGGCTTCGCCTACACGCGCGAAGGGCGCCGTTCGCTCGATCCGACACCGACCGCCCCCGTCGCGTTGCAACTTGCCGTGCAACACCCCGGTCAGGGCGCGGTCGCCTGGCTGGCGAGACCTTGCCAATACGCTGCCCGTTCGCGTCACTGCCAGAGCGATTACTGGAGTATCGCGCGTTTCTCCTCGGAAGTGATCGACAGTGCGTCCCAGGCGCTGGATCTTCTCCTTCGACAGACGAACCGGATTAGACTGATCCTCGTCGGATATTCGGGAGGCGGAACGCTGGCAGCGCTGTTGGCGGAACGGCGGCGGGATGTGGCGGCGCTGGTGACGGTCGCCGCCAATCTCGATCTGGCGCAGTGGACGCGCGCTCATCGCTTGTCCCCTTTGACACGCTCGCTCGATCCAGCCGCCGAGGCTGCGCTTTTGTCGACCGTGCCGCAGATTCATTTCGTGGGGGGCGACGACACGGTGGTCGACCCCACGATTGCCCGAAGTTTCGTCGCGCGCATGGCCCCGAACGCGCCCGTTTCGATCATCGTCGTTCCCCATCAGGATCACGGCGGCGGCTGGGCACGCCGCTGGCCGACCCTCTCCACGCGTCCTGAACCCTCTCAGGTTCGCGGCTGGCGCTGATATCGCGGAGACCCGAAGATGACTCACCAACGCCCCCCGGCCATCCTGATCGTCGGCGATACGATGGTCGATCGCTACATCATCGCCGAAGCCAGTCGGCTTTCGCCCGAGGCACCGGTCCCGGTCATGCGCGCGGCGCGCGAGGAGTCGCGCCCCGGTGGCGCAGCGAACGTGGCGGCGAACGTTGCCGCGCTGGGCCAGCGATGCGTGCTGCTCACCGTCTCCGGGGACGATGCAGCGGGAGACGATCTCGCGAGAATGATGAAGGAGCGAAAGGTCGCGCTCGATCGCGTGATCGACCCGGGACGCCCCACCACGCAGAAAACCCGCGTCGTCTCCGGCGTGCAGCAAATCGCGCGGATTGATCATGACGGGCATGCGAGCGAGTCGGCGCAGGCAGAATTGGTGCGGCGGTTCGAGGCACGGATCGACGGTGTCCGCGCCGTCATCTTCTCCGATTATGACATGGGCGTCCTCCACCAACTCCCGTTGCTGCTCTCGATCGCCCGCAAATATGGCGTGCCCGCCTTCGTCGATCCGAAATGCGCCGATCGCTCGCGGTACAAGGGTGCGTTCCTGCTGAAACCCAACGCTCGCGAATTCCACGCCCTGTTTGGTGCTTGCGATGAAGCGCACATTGCTGCGCACGCGGCATCGGTTCTGGAAGCGATGGCTTTGCGGTATCTCGTGGTCACGCGGGGCGACAAGGGAATGCTGATGGTGTCACGAGACGGCACCATGGTCGATCATCCGACCGAGGCTTTGCAGGTCTTCGACGTGACCGGCGCGGGCGATACCACGATGGCCGCGCTCGTCGTGGGGATCGTCGAGGGGCTGCCAATCGCTGCGGCGATCGACCAGGCGAACGTCGCCGCGAGCATCGCGGTATCGCGCCAGGGAACTTACGCGGTGACTCGCGGAGACCTGGAGGAACGTCTGTATCGGCGCGACCACGCGATGACGAAGATGATCCCGCTGCCGCTGCTCCTCGCAAAACTCGACCATGTCCGCGCAAACGGCGCCCGGATCGTCTTCACCAACGGGTGTTTCGACGTGCTCCATGCCGGGCATGTGCGTCTGCTCGACTTGGCGCGACGGCAGGGCGACGTCCTGATCGTCGGCCTCAACGACGATGCTTCGATTCGCCGCCTGAAGGGCCCGTCGCGGCCGGTCAGCAGCCTAGCGGACCGCGCCGAAGTCCTGAGCGGACTGGCCGCGGTGGACCACATCGTGTCGTTTTCGGATGATACGCCGATCGACCTGATCCGAACGATCCGACCGGACGTTCTGGTCAAGGGCGGCGACTATACGCCGGAGACGATGGTCGGCGCCGATGTAGTGCGCCAAAGCGGCGGAACGATCTTCATCGCGCCACTCCTGGCCGGCCGATCGACCACGGCGCTTCTCCGTGCCGGAAACGTCCTGGAGCATGTCGGCGATTAGCGAATTGGCAACACGTGCCGTCTGGTCTAATATGCACCGCGAGGGCCTTTATTCGGTCCTCGTTGATCGCGCCGGTGCCCCGTGAGGGGCTTGAATGGGAATGCGGTGCGGGGGGCTTCCCCCAAATCCGCGGCTGTCCCTGCAACTGTAAGCGGTGAGCGAAAGCGTCATGCCCCCTTCTCCGGAAGGGAGCGGCCACTGGACTGAGCCGGTCGTAGGACCGGACAATCTGGGAAGGTGATGCTCTAGCGATGACCCGTGAGCCAGGAGACCTGCCGGCGATAAGGTCGCTCTTGCCTTGGCCCAGGGGATGGCCGCGGCACGGTTCTCCGTCTGAGCGACGAGCCTATGCGGCTGGGGCTGCATCGGTGCGTGGCTCGGGCGGCTTCTGGCGCTCGTCCGTCGTCGCGCGCCGTCCTTGATCGGCCCCACCCGTTCGTTGCTGTTGCGCCACGGGGAAGAGCATGTCCGACCTTTCGAAAGTTCCCGTCACGATCGTCACCGGCTTCCTGGGCGCCGGGAAGACGACGTTGATCAGCCACCTGATCCGTACTGCCAAGGGCCGCCGGCTCGCGGTGGTGGTCAACGAATTCGGCACCTTGGGGATCGATGGCGATATCCTCAGGGGATGCGCGATCCCCGATTGTCCTGCAGAAAACATCGTCGAACTGGCGAATGGCTGCATCTGCTGCACCGTCGCGGACGACTTCATTCCGACCGTCGAGATGCTGCTCCGACTGGAACCGCGGCCCGACCACATTCTGATCGAAACATCCGGGCTGGCTTTGCCAAAGCCGTTGCTCAAGGCGTTCGACTGGCCGGCGATCCGGTCGCGCATCACCGTTGATGGCGTCATCACGCTTGCCGATGCGGAAGCCGTCGCCGCCGGGCGTTTCGCGCCCGACCTTGCGGCGGTCGACGCGCAGCGCAACGCAGACCCCAGCATCGATCATGACACGCCGCTCGCCGAGGTATTCGAGGATCAACTGGCGTGCGCCGATCTGGTGCTGCTGACCAAATGCGACCTCGCCGGTCCCGAAGGAATCGCCGCGGCGCGAGCGGCCATCGCCGCTGAAATGTCGCGTCCGATCCCGGTGATCGAACTTGTCGACGGCGTCGTCGATCCTCGGATCGTGCTGGGTCTGGGCGCCGCGGCAGAAGACGATATCGCGGCCCGCCCGTCGCATCATGACGGCGAGGACGACCATGAGCACGACGATTTCGACAGCATCGTCGTAAACTGCGGCGAGATCGCCGATCCGGCCGGTCTGGAGGCCCGGATCGAAGCGCTCGCAAGCAGAGGCGATGTGCTGCGGATTAAAGGCTTCGCCGCGGTTTCGGGGAAGCCGATGCGCTTGCTCGTCCAGGCGGTCGGCGCACGGGTACGGACCAATTACGATCGCTTGTGGCGCACCGACGAACCGCGCAGTTCCAGGCTGGTGGTGATTGCGGAACGCGACCGGCTCGATCCGGCGGTCATCGAGGCGGCGCTGATCGGCTGAGCCCCGATGCACGTCGTCTTTCGCGAAACGCATGGGATCGAGGACACCGCGACACCGCGCGATCTGGGGCAGGACGCCGCGGATCTTGTCGTGCTGTCCTTCTCCGATAGCGATCTGGGCGCCTTTGCGGTCGGGTGGCGTGCGGCTGGACCGGCGTTGCCAGGGGTGCGGCTCGCCAATCTTGCGGACCTCGCGCACCCGCTTTCGGTCGATACCTATGTCGACCGGACCCTCGGTCGCGCCAAGGGCATTCTGGTCCGGTTGATCGGGGGGATCGCCTATTGGTCCTACGGCATCCAGCAGCTCGCGGCGATCGCGCGGGAACGCGGGATCGCGCTGGCGGTCCTGCCCGCCGACGGGCGCATGGATCCGCGGCTGGATGCGGTATCGACCGTTCCGGTGGCGACGTTGCGATGCCTGACGGACCTGTGCGACCTCGGCGGCGCGTCCGCCGCGCGGGCGGCGCTGGAGATCCTGGCCGCGGCGGCGGGACTGACGACGGACCGGAGAACCGAAGCGCACGGGATCGCGGGCGTCGGGGGGTGGCACCCGGACACCGGCGCGTCCTGTCCGGCGGCATTCGCGATCACCACGCGTAAGCCGCGAGTGCTGCTGGTCTTCTACCGGTCGTATCTGATCGCATCCGATGTCGCGCCGATCGCAGCCCTGCACGCGGGCTTCGAGGCGCGCGGGTACGATGTGATCGGGCTGTTCGTCCCGTCGCTCAAGGACGGCGCCGCGCGGGGGTGGATCGCGCGCTGGGTCGCGGCGCTCGCGCCGGCGGCGATCGTCAACGCCACCGCCTTCTCGGCGAGCGATGCGGCGGGCGTTACGCCGCTCGATGGCGCCGGGGTTCCGGTGTTCCAGGTCGCGCTCGCGACGTCGGAGCGGGCGGCGTGGGCGGCGGCGGCGCGGGGGCTGAGCCCCGCGGATCTCGCGATGCACATCGTTCTGCCCGAGGTGGATGGCCGGATCTTCGCGGGGGTCGCCAGCTTCAAGGAGACGGCCGCGCGCGACCCCGATCTGCAATATGCCCGCCGCGAGCACCGGCCCGATCCGGCGCGGATCATGGCGATCGTTGCACAGGTGGACGGGTGGGCCCGGCTCGCCGCGAAGCCGGTGGGGGCGCGGCGGCTGGCGATCGTGCTCTCGACCTATCCCGGCAAGGCGTATCAGATGGCGCATGCGGTGGGGCTCGATGCGATCGGGTCGGTGGGGGCGATGCTCGACGATCTGGCGGGGGCGGGGTATCCCGTCCGGGCCGGCGCCGGGATCGACATTGCGGAAAACCTAGCAACGATAATAATAGCTTGGCCGGTTTCAGCCTATCAGGAAGCACTGACCCGCCTGCCCGCGGCGCTGCGGGATGCGCTGTTCGCGGCGTGGGGGCAGCCCGAAGCGGACGGGCTGGTGACGGATGGCGCGTTCCACTTTGCGGCGGTGCGGAGCGGGGACGGCATCGTTGCGCTCCAGCCGGAGCGTGGCGATCCGGCGGTGCGGGCGGAACAGTATCATGATCTGAGCGCCTGCCCGCGGCACGGCTATGTCGCTTTCTATCTGTGGCTGCGCGCGCTGGAGATGGATGCGCTGGTCCATGTCGGCGCGCATGGGACGCTCGAATGGCTGCCGGGCAAGGCGGTCGCGCTGTCGGACACGTGCTGGCCCGAGGCGCTGCGCGGCGCGATGCCGATCGTTTATCCCTTCATTGTCAACGATCCGGGCGAAGCCGCACAGGCCAAGCGAAGGATCGGCGCGGTGACGATCGGCCATGTCCCGCCCCCGCTCGTCGCGTCGGGCGGCGGTACCGGGCTCGGTCGGCTGGAAGCGTTGCTCGACGAATTCTCGAACGCCGACGGGCTAGATCCGGCGCGCCGGGATCGGTTGCAGCGTGATATCGCGGACGAGGCCCGGTCGCTCGGGCTCGACGCGGTGCTCGGCCTCGACACCGCGGCGACGCAAGCGGAGGCGATCACGCGGATCGACACCTTCGTCTGCGACGTCAAGGAAAGCCTATATGGCGACGGACTCCACGTCTTCGGACGCGGCGAGCACGGCGTTGCCGAACGCGACGGGCTGCTCCGCGCGCTCGCCGGGAAGCGGGTTGCGCCGGGACCGTCGGGGTCGCCGTGGCGCGGACGCAGCGACGTTTTGCCCACCGGTCGCAACCTGTTTACGACCGATCCGCGCGCAATTCCGTCGCGTTCCGCGCAGACCCAAGGCGTTCTGCTCGCGGACGAACTGGTCCGCCGCCACTTGCAGGATCACGGCGATTATCCGCGCGCGCTGGTGATCGACCTGTGGGGCTCCGCGACGATGCGGACCGCGGGCGAGGAATTCGCGATGGCGCTCCACCTGCTTGGCGTCGCGCCGCTGTGGGATCACCAGTCGGATCGCGTCACCGGGGTCGAAATCCTGCCGCTGATGGTGCTCGATCGCCCGCGGATTGACGTCACCTTGCGCGTTTCGGGGTTGTTTCGCGACTCTTTCCCGACGCTTTGCGCCCTATTTGGACAGGCGATTCGCGCGCTGGCGCTGCGCGACGAGCCCGCCGACCGCAATCCGTTCGTCGGGACCGCACCGGGCGCGCGCATTTATGGTCCCCAACCGGGCGGCTATGGGATCGGCCTCGACCCGGCAGCCGAGACCGGTTCGCCGACCGCACGGATCGCGGCGGGGACGGCGTGGCTCGCCGCCTCTGCCTATGCGCTCGACGATGGCGGGGGACAGGGCGAAGCGCGCGCCGATGCGACGGGGATCGCGGCGCGGGTCGCCGCCGCCGACGGCTTCGTCCATGTCCAGGACCTGCCCGAAACCGATCTGCTGCTGGCGGCGGACTATGCCGCGCACGAGGCGGGCTTCGCCGCAGCGCAAGCGGTGGTCGGCGGAAACGCCGCGCTGTACCACCTCGATTCGACCGACCCTGCCCGCCCACGCGCGCGCCTCGTGGCGGAAGAGATCGCGCGAGTGGTCCGCGCGCGGGCGGCACACCCGGGGTGGATCGCGGGGATGCTCCGCCACGGCTTCCGCGGTGCCGCCGAAATCGCCGCGACGCTCGATCATCTCGGGATGTTCGCGACGCTGGCCGACGTCGTCACGCCCGAAACGATCGATCTCTATTACGATGCGACGCTCGCGTGCGAGGACGTGCGCGCCTTCATGGCCGCTGCCAACCCGGAGGCGCTTGCGGCGCTGGAAGCGCAGTTCCGGGCGCTCCACGCATCCGGGCTGTGGCGCACCCGCCGCAACTCGATCCTTGCCGCGATGGAGGATCTCGCATGAGCGTCGTCCGCGGCTGGTGCCCGACCGCGCATCGCCCGATGGAAGCCGGGGACGGCCTGATCGTCCGCGTCCGGCCGCGTCTGGCAAGGGTGACGCGGGCGCAGGTGCTGGGTCTGTGCGCGGCGGCGGCTTCGTACGGCAATGGGCACATCGACGTGACCAACCGCGCCAATTTCCAGATCCGGGGTGTCCGGGAAAGCCAATGGCCCGCGTTGATCGAACGGCTATGCGCGTTGGAGCTGGTCGATCCCGACCCCGCGCTGGAAGCCCGCCACGCCGTGCTGGTCGCGCCGGACTGGCGCGCCGGTGACGATACCCACCGCATCGCGTCCGAGCTCGCCCTGCGGCTCGCGGAATTCCCGGAGCTGCCGGGAAAGTTCGGGTTCGCAATCGATACGGGTGCCGTGCCGGTCTTGCAGGACGATCCCGCCGACATTCGGATCGAGCGGGACGCGGCGGGCGGCGTGATCCTGCGCGCCGACGGTCGCGCGCACGGCGTGTCGATCCCGGTGGACGACGCGGTGTCGGCGCTGCTCGCGCTGGCGGAATGGTTCGTCGCAAGCGGTGGCCGCGCAGCGGGGCGAATCGCGCGTCACGCCGCAGCCCTCCCCGCCTGGGCCGATCAGGATGCGCTTCCCGCGCCCGCTGGTCCGCCGTTGGGCGACACGGGATCGACGCTCGGCCCGGTCCACGGCGTCGCGTTCGGGCGGATCGAAGCGGATGCCCTCGCCGCGCTGCTGACTCCTTCGGCGACTGGCCTGCGCGTGACGCCGTGGCGTCGCCTGATCGTCGAGGGCGGCGCGCCCTCCCCCCGGTCGGAGCCCCCCGGTCTCGATGTCGACGCCTGCGTCGGCGCACCTTCGTGCCCGCAAGCGACCGTCGAGACGCGGACGCTGGCGTGCCGACTGGCGCCGCATGTTGAAGGGCGCCTGCACGTCTCTGGGTGCGCCAAGGGGTGCGCCCGTGCGCGGCCCGCCGACGTCGTGCTGACCGGACGCGATAGCCTTTTCGACGTCGCGTTCGATGCGCGTGCCGACGCCGTGCCCGAGCTCGTCGGGCTCGACGCTGCCCACATTCTCGCCCATTTCGGAGCTTCCTGATGCCGCATGTCTACCAGACGGATGGCGCGGCGATCTACCGCCAGTCCTTCGCCACGATCCGCGCCGAAGCCGATCTCGCGCGCTTCACCGCGGAAGAGGAGCCGGTCGCGGTGCGGATGATCCATGCCGCCGGGCTGGTCGACCTCGCCGCGAACATCCGCTTTTCCCCCGACTTCGTGAACGTCGCGCGCGCCGCGCTGGCGGGTGGCGCGCCGATCCTGTGTGACGCGCGGATGGTGACCGAGGGGATCACCCGCGCGCGCCTGCCCGCCGACAATCCGGTGATCTGCACGTTGCATGCGCCCGAGATCGCCGAGCGCGCGCGGGCGATGGGCAATACCCGCTCGGCCGCCGCGCTGGAACTGTGGCGACCGCATCTGGCGGGCGCGGTCGTCGCGATCGGCAACGCGCCGACCGCGCTGTTCCATCTGCTCAACATGCTGGAGGACCCCGCTTGCCCCCGCCCCGCCGCGATCATCGGTTGCCCGGTCGGTTTTGTTGGCGCGGTCGAATCCAAGGCGGCGTTGTGGGCGGAACAGCCGGTGCCGTGCGTCGTGGTCGAAGGGCGGCTCGGCGGCAGCGCGATCACCGTCGCCGCGATCAACGCGCTGGCGAGCCGCGCGGAATGAGCGGCGTGCCGAGCCTTGCACCGGTGCGTCCGGGGATCATCCACGGGGTCGGGCTCGGGCCAGGCTCGCCCGACCTGATGAGCGTGCGGGCGGACCGGCTGGTGCGCGCGGCGCGGCATGTCGCGTTCTTCCGCAAGGCGGGGAAGCCGGGGCATGCGCGCCGGATCGTCGACGGGATGCTCCATCCCGAGGCGGTCGAGTTCGCGATGGAATATCCGGTGACGACCGAGATCGCGACCTCCGATCCGCGCTATGCCGATCGGCTGTGCGGTTTCTACGCGAGCTGCACGGCGCATCTCGCCGCGCTGTCGGCGGCGGGCGAGGATGTCGTGGTGCTGTGCGAGGGCGACCCGTTCTTCTACGGATCGTTCATGCACCTCCACAGCCGGCTCGCAGGGGTCGCGCCGGTCCGGGTGGTTCCGGGGATCACCGGCATGTCGGGCGCATGGACCGCGAGCGACATCCCGATCACCTGGGGCGAGGACGTGCTGACCGTCCTGACCGCGACGATGGCGGAGGACGCGCTGACCACGCGGATTCGCGATACCGACGCGCTGGTGGTGATGAAGATCGGGCGTCACCTCGACAAGCTGCGCCGCGCGGTCGCGGCGGCGGGGCGCGCGGAGGCCGCGTGGCTGGTCGAATATGCCGCGATGCCCGAACAGCGCGTGACCCGGCTGGCCGACGCGTGCGGAGTCGCGCCATATTTCTCGATCCTGCTGATCCACGGTCAGGGGCGGCGGCCATGAGCGGGTGGATCGCGATCGCCGGGCTGGGGCCTGGGGACGCCGCGCTGGTGACCCCCGAGGTTACGCTTGCGCTGGCTGAGGCCACCGACGTGATCGGCTATATCCCCTATGTCGCTCGGGTTGCCCCGCGTGCCGGGCTCGCTTTGCACCCGTCGGACAATCGCGTGGAACTCGACCGCGCCCGGCACGCGATCGACCTGGCGCTGGCGGGGCACCGGGTGGTGGTCGTTTCCTCGGGCGATCCGGGCGTGTTCGCGATGGCCGCGGCGGTGTTCGAGGCGATCGACCACGGGCCGCCCGCGTGGCGCAGCGTCGATGTCCGCGTGCTTCCCGGGATCACGGCGATGCTCGCCGCCGCTGCGCGCGCGGGCGCGCCGCTGGGGCATGATTTCTGTGCGATCAACCTGTCGGACAATCTCAAGCCGCAGGCGCTGATCGAACGGCGGGTTGCGTTGGCCGCGCAGGCTGATTTCGCGATTGCCTTCTACAACCCCCGCTCGCGCGCACGACCCGACGGACTGGGGCGGGCCTTTGCCGTGCTGCGCGACGTGTGCGCGGACGATCGCCCGGTGCTGTTCGCGCGCGCCGTGACGACGCCCGAGGAGGCCTTGCGGATCGTACCCCTGCCCGAGGCGCGCGCCGAGATGGCCGACATGCGGACGGTCGTGATCGTCGGGTCGAGCACCACGCGGACGATCGCGCGGGGCGGGACGCCGTTTCTCTACACCCCGCGATCGGCGTCATGACCGATCCAGCGCATCACCGTGGCGACCTCCGCCGTTTGCGCCCGTTCGGGCAGGACGGGACGGTCGATCATCACCACCGGCACCCCCAGCGCGCGCGCGGCGGCGAGCTTGGCGGCGGCGCCGGTGCCCCCGGCATTCTTGCAGACGACCAGATCGATCGCGTGTGTCCGCAGCAACGCGGTGTCGCCGTCGACCGTGAATGGGCCGCGATCGACGACGAGGTGATGATCGGGCAGCGGGGGTATGCGCGTGGGCGGATCGACGAAGCGCAGGAGATACTGGTGCTGCGGCTGCGCGGCGAACGCGGCGACGTGCATCCGCCCGAGTGCCAGCATGACGCGCCGCCGCTCACCCCCGAGCGCCGCCACAGCGCCGTCGAGGTCAGGCACCGGATGCCACATGTCCCCCGCGACAGGCGTCCACGCCGGGCGCGTGAGCGCGATCAGCGGTACGCCCGTGGCGGCGGCGGCGACGGCGTTGGCGCTCATCTGCGCGGCGAAGGGATGCGTCGCGTCGACCAGATGGGTGACCGCGTGCGTGCGGAGATACGCCGCGAGGCCCGCGACCCCGCCGAACCCACCGATCCGCACCGGCACCGGTTGCGATTTGGGCGTGGCGACGCGTCCGGCGTAGCTCAGCACCGCTGGGAGGCCCGTCGCTGCGACGGCATGCGCCAGCGCGCTCGCCTCGGTCGTGCCGCCGAGGATCAGGATGTTCGGCATGGCGGATGAACTCGGTGAAGCTTGGCTGACGATCGTCGGGATCGGCGAGGATGGACCAGCCGGCCTATCCCCGGCAAGCCGCGATGCGCTGGCGCGTGCCGAGTGGGTGACGGGGGCGGCGCGGCATCTGGCGCTGCTGCCGGATCTGGCGTGTCCCAGCGCGGCGTGGCCGGTGCCGTTTGCGGACGGGATCGCCGGGCTGCTGGCGCGGCGCGGACAGCGGGTGGTGATGCTCGTGTCGGGAAACCCGTTCTGGTTCGGGGCGGGCTCGGTCGTGACGCGCGCGCTGGAGCCCGGCGAGTGGGTTGCGCACCCGGTCCCCTCGACCTTCGATCTCGCGGCGGCGCGGCTGGGGTGGCCGATTGAGACGACACGCTGCCTCGGGCTGCACGCGACGCCCTTAGCGCGGATGCGACCGATGCTGGCGCCGGGGGTGCGGCTGATCGTGTTGCTGCGTGACGCGGCGGCGGTCGGGATGCTGGCGCGGTATCTGGGCGACCAGGGGTTCGGCGAGAGTGCGCTATGGGTGCTCGAGGCGCTCGGCGGGCCGCGCGCGCGGGTGCGGCGGGTGACGGCGGCGGATTATGCGCTGGAGAATGTCGTGCATCCGGTCGCGGTCGGGATCGAGACAATGGGCGACGGCGCCGTGCTGCCGGGGGTGGCCGGGCGCCCCGATCGCTGGTTCGCGCATGACGGGCAGATCACCAAGCGCCCGGTCCGAGCGCTGACGCTGTCCGCGCTTGCGCCGCGACCGTTCGAGACCTTGTGGGACCTCGGCGCAGGGTCGGGGTCGATCGCGATCGAATGGTTGCTGGCCGATCCGTCGACCCAGGCTATCGCGTTCGAGGCCGATCCGGTCCGCGCCGCCCGCGCGAGGGGCAATGCCGCGGCGCTGGGGGTCGATCGCCTCGCGGTCGTCGTGGCGCGGGCTCCGGATGGGCTCGCGGGCCATCCCTTCCCCGATGCGGTGTTCATTGGTGGCGGGCTGTCGGAGGACCTGCTCGACTGGCTGTTCCGGACGCTGCCCACGGGCACGCGGCTCGTCGCCAATGCGGTCACGCTGGAGTCGGAAGCGCTGCTCGCGCGGTGGCAGGGGGACAAGGGGGGCGACCTGCTTCGCATCGAATTGTCCGACGTCACGCCGATCGGCACGCGGCGCGGATGGCGCGCGCACTATCCGATCGTCCAGTGGAGCGTGCGGCTGTGATCGTGGCGGGGTTCGGCTTCCGGGGCGCTGCCACCGTGGCGACGTGCGAAGCGGCGCTGGCGCAGGCCGAGCGCGGCCAGCCCCGCGTCACCGCGCTTGCCGCCCCCGAAGACAAGGCGCCGCTGCTTGCCGCGATCGCGGCGGCGCGCGGCCTTCCGCTGATCGCGCTGGCGCCGGATGTGCTGACCAGCGTGGCGACCTCGACCCAATCGGCCGCCAGCCTCGCGGCACGCGGCACCGGCAGCGTCGCCGAAGCCGCCGCGCTCGCCGCCGCTGGGACGGGCGCGCGACTGATCGTGCGGCGGTGTATTTCCCCCGACCGGATGGCGACGTGCGCCATCGCAGAAGGACCCTCGACATGACCGTTCACTTCATCGGCGCGGGGCCTGGCGCGCCCGACCTGCTCACGCTGCGCGGACGCGACCGCATCGCAGGGTCGGCGGTGTGCCTGTACGCCGGGTCGCTGGTCCCGGCGGCGCTGCTCGATCACTGTCCGCCGGGCGCGCGGATCGTCAACACCGCGCCGCTGTCGCTCGACCAGATCATCGCCGAGATCGTGGCGGCGCATGCTGAGGGACACGAAATCGCGCGGCTCCATTCGGGCGACCTGTCGATCTGGTCGGCGATGGGCGAGCAACTGCGGCGCCTACGCGCGCTCGGCATCCCGTTCAGCATCACGCCCGGCGTTCCGGCCTTCGCGGCGGCGGCGGCGGCGCTGGAGGCGGAACTCACCCTTCCCGGCGTGGCGCAATCGGTCGTCCTGACGCGCACCTCGGGCCGTGCGAGCGCCATGCCCGACACGGAAACGCTGCCGGCCTTCGCCGCGACCGGGGCGACGCTGGCGATCCATCTGTCGATCCACCTGCTCGACCGAGTCGTTGCCGACCTGACCCCCGCTTACGGCGCGGATTGCCCGGTCGCGATCGTCTGGCGCGCGAGCTGGCCCGAGGAACGCATCGTCCGCGCGACGCTCGCGACGATCGTGGCCGCGGCGCAGGATGGCCCGGAGCGGACCGCACTGATCCTCGTGGGCCGTGTGCTGGACCCCGGCGCGTTTGCGGAGAGCAGCCTGTACGCCGCCGACTACGATCGGCGCTTCCGCCCCACCACCCCCGGTTCGCGGTTCGCGGAGACGATGGCATGACGCCCGGCCTGATGATCGCAGCGCCCAGCTCGGGCACCGGCAAGACCACCGTGATGCTCGGGCTGCTCCGCGCGTTCCACGAGGACGGGCTGCGCGTGCAGCCGTTCAAGAGCGGACCCGACTATATCGACCCGGCGTTCCACCGCGCCGCCAGCGGGCGCCCGTCGTTCAACCTCGACAGTTGGGCGATGGCGGTGCCGATGCTGCACGGTCTGGCGGGCGCGGCACAGGACGCGGACCTCGTGCTGGCGGAAGGGTCGATGGGGTTGTTCGACGGCGTCGCCGCATCCGGCGCGACCGGGAACGGCGCGAGCGCGGACGTCGCGCGGCGGATGGGCTGGCCGGTCGTGCTGGTGATTGACGTGTCCGGGCAAGCGCAGTCCGCCGCCGCCACCGCGCTGGGCTTCGCGCGCTACGACCCCGACGTCCGGATCGCGGGCGTGATCCTCAACCGCGTCGCCAGCCCGCGCCACGAACGGCTCGCACGGAGCGGGATGGCGGCGGTCGGGCTTCACGTGTTCGGCGCCTTGCCCCGGCGCACCGACCTGAAACTGCCCGAGCGGCATCTCGGGCTGGTCCAGGCGTCGGAACATCCCGATCTCGACGCGCGGATCGCGGACTATGCGACGTTCCTGCGCACGCATGTCGACCTCGCGGCGGTCCGCGCGGCAGCGCGCGCGAGCCAAGGCCCGGCGTCCGCGCCGCACCGCTTCACGCCCCCCGCCCAGCGCATCGCGCTCGCGCAGGATGCGGCCTTCTCGTTCGTCTATCCGCACATGGTCGCCGGATGGCGCAGCGCGGGTGCGGAAATCCTGCCCTTCTCGCCGCTTGCCGACGAACGTCCGGCGGCGGAGGCGGATCTCGTCTGGCTGCCCGGCGGCTATCCCGAACTCCATGCCGGACGCCTCGCCGCCGCCGAGCGGTTCCGCGCGGGGCTCGTCGAGCACGCACGGAGCAAACCGGTCCACGGCGAGTGCGGCGGCTATATGGCGCTTGGACAAGGGCTGATCGATGCCGACGGTACGCGCCACGCGATGGCCGGGCTGCTCGGGCTCGTCACCAGTTATGCGCAGCGGCGGATGCACCTCGGCTATCGCCACGCAACCTTGGTTGCGCCGATGGCGGGCGCGACGGTCGGCGCCACCCTGCGCGGGCACGAATTCCATTATTCGACCATCCTGGAACAGCCGGATCCACCGCTCGCGCAGGTCGTCGATGCGGAGGGCACCGCGGTGGCGGAAACCGGATCGTATCGCGGGTCCGTGACCGGCACCTTCTTCCATCTGATCGCGCCCGATGCCTGACAGCATCAACCGACCACGGGCGACGATCGAGCTCCACCTGATCGGCATCGGGACGGGCAATCCCGATCACCTGACGCGCGCCGCGGAAAGCGCGATGAACGCCGCCGACCTGATCCTGCTGCCGCGCAAGCGCGACGCGACCTCGGACCTGATCGCGCTGCGGCGGGAGATCTGCGCGCGTGTGCTGACGGGGACGACCCGCGTCGTCGAGTTCGACCTGCCCGAGCGCGACGGCAGCGGGGCCTATCTTCCCGCGGTCGCGGACTGGCACGACGCGATCGCGGCGTGCTGGGCGGCACAGATCGCTACGCATCTGCCGGAGGGCGGCAGCCTCGCGCTGCTCGTGTGGGGGGACCCTTCCCTCTACGACAGCAGCCTACGGATAGCCGACCGGTTGCGCGCGGACGGGATCGCGCTGCGGGTCCATGTCGTCCCCGGGATCACGAGCCTGCAGGCGCTCACTGCCGCCCACGCGATCCCGCTCAACACGCTCGGTGCGCCGGTGCTGGTCACGACTGGGCGGCGCTTGCGGAGCGAAGGGTGGCCGGAGGCGGTCGATACGCTCGCGGTGATGCTCGACGGGGACTGCGCGTTCGCGACGATCGATCCCGACGGGGTGACGATCTGGTGGGGGGCGTATCTTGGCATGCCGCATGAAGCGCTGATCGCAGGGCCGCTCGGCGCGGTCGCCGCGCAGATCGTCGCGCGCCGGGCGGCGTTGCGGGACGCGCATGGGTGGATCATGGATACGTACCTGCTGCGCCGGGGGGTGACGGCATGACGGCGCCCGTCTTCGATCCGGCGTTCGTCGCGGCGTTCGACACGCTGCTACACTGGCGGCGCGACGTCCGGCATTTCAGCACGCAGCCCCTGCCCGACGGGGTGATGCGCACCCTGCTCGACACGGCCGCGCTGGCCCCGTCGGTCGGCAACGCGCAGCCGTGGCGGTTCGTCCGTATCCGGTCGCAGGCGTTGCGGGACCGGCTCGCCGAGCATGTCGACCGCGTATCGGACGAGGCTGCGGCGGCGATGCCCGACGCGGATCGCCGGGCGCACTATCGTACGCTCAAGCTCCACGGCATCGCGGAGGCGCCCGAATTGCTCGCGGTGTTCTGCGAAGAAGCGCCGGACGCGGGGCACACGCTCGGCCGCGCGACGATGCCGGAGATGCTGCGCTACTCGACCGTGATGGCGATCCACACGTTGTGGCTGGCCGCCCGCGCGCGCGGGATCGGGCTTGGCTGGGTCTCGATCCTCGACCCGGCCGTCGTCACCGAGTTGCTCGACGTGCCGCCGGGCTGGACGCTGATCGCGCTGCTGTGCCTCGGCTATCCGGCGGCGCCGTCCGCGATCCCGGAGCTCGAGCAGCGCGGCTGGCAGGCACGCGAGCCCGTCGAAGACCGGATCGTCGAGCGATGATGTTTCTCCCCCGCTACCCATTGGACCCAATCCCATGCTGATCCCCGCCGAAAAGCGCCTTGCCATCGTGGCGTGCACCACGTGCCGCGTCTCCGCTACCGACCGCGAGGATGCGGACGGCGTGCGTGGTGGCGCGTTGCTCATCGCCGCGCTGGAGGCCGCGAAAGCCGCCGACCCGCGCTATGCCGAGGTCGCGATCCAGCCGATGCCGTGCCTGTTCTCGTGCGGCGAGCATTGCTCGATCCATCTGCGCGCGCCGGGCAAGGTCGGCTATCTGCTCGGGCGCTTCGCCCCGGACGCGGACGCGGCGCAGGCGATCCTCGACTATGCGGTCCACTACGGCGCCAGCGCGGAAGGCCGCGTGCCGTTCAAGGACTGGCCGCAGGGGATCAAGGGCCATTTCATCGCGCGCACACCACCGGAGGGTTACCTTGTCGAAGCTTGAAGCCAGCCCGATGGACCGCGGGCCGCGTGGCGCGCAACCGAGTCTGCGCCAGCGGATCAGCCTGCTCTACGTCCTGCTGATCGGCGCGAACGTGGGCGGGTGGATCTGGGCGCTGGCGCTGTTCCATGCACAGCCGATCATGCTCGGCACCGCGTTGCTCGCCTGGGGGCTTGGGTTGCGGCACGCGGTGGATGCGGACCATATCGCCGCGATCGACAACGTCACGCGCAAGCTGATGCAGGACGGCCAGCGCCCGATCACGGTCGGCTTCTGGTTCGCGATCGGCCACAGCACGATCATCCTGCTCGCGTCGGTCGCGATCGCCTTCACGGCATCCGCGCTGTCGCAGTTCGAGGCGGTGAAGGCGACCGGCGGTGTCGTCGCGACGATCATCTCGGCGGTGTTCCTGTTCACGATCGCGGCGATGAACCTCGTCATCCTGCGGTCGGTGTGGCGCACGTTCCAGCACGTCCGCTCCGGTGGTGCCTATGTCGACGAGGATCTCGACATGCTGCTCGGCGGGCGGGGGTTGCTCGCGCGGCTGTTCCGGCCGCTGTTCCGGCTGGTGTCGCGGAGCTGGCACATGGCGCCGCTCGGGTTCCTGTTCGGGCTGGGGTTCGACACCGCGACCGAAGTCGCGATCCTCGGCCTGTCCGCGGCGCAGGCAGCGCATAGCTTCTCGCTGGGGCCGGTGTTGGTGCTTCCCGCGTTGTTCGCGGCGGGGATGGCGCTGGTCGACACGACCGACGGCATCGTGATGCTCGGCGCGTATGAATGGGCGTTCGTGAAGCCGATCCGCAAGCTGTATTACAACATCACGATCACCGCGATCTCGGCTTTCGTCGCGATCGTCATCGGCGGGATCGAGACGCTCGCCCTGATCGCGGACAAGAGCGGGCTGCGCGGCGGGATCTGGTCGGCGGCAAGCGACCTTGGCGGGCGGTTCAACCTGCTGGGGTTCGGGATCATCGGGGTGTTCGGACTGTGCTGGCTGATCAGCTGGGCGGTGTTCCGGTGGAAGCGGTTCGACGAGATCGAGGTCCGCTACCCGACGTGACGGCTAGTCTAGGGCGTCAGCGCCGCCGCCAGCGCTTCCGCCCCGACGATCCGGCCCTTTTCGGTGATATACTCGGTGACGAACCGGGCGGGGGTAATGTCGAAGGCGGGGTTCGCCGCGGACGAGACGGTGACCGCGATCCGCCGCAACACGCCGTCCGCGTCGGGCCCTTCCAGAGACACGACCTCGTTCGCGGCGCGTTCCTCGACATGGACGGAGGCACCGTCGGCGGTGGTGGGATCGTAGGTCGTGGAGGGCAGCGCCACCACGAACGGCACGCCGGTGTCGTGCGCCGCCAGCGCCTTCAGGTAGGTCCCGATCTTGTTGCAGACGTCGCCGTTGCGCGTGACGCGATCGGTCCCGACGATCACCAGATCGACCTGCCCGCGCTGCATCAGCAGACCGCCCGCATTGTCGACGATGTAGCTGTGCGGCACGCCGTGCCCCGCGAGCTCGAGCGCGGTCAGCGCGCCCTGGTTGCGGGGACGCGTTTCATCGACCCAGACGTGGACCGGGATGCCGAGGTCGTGCGCCATGTAGATCGGCGCGGTCGCGGTGCCCCAGTCGACCGTCGCCAGCCAGCCCGCGTTGCAATGCGTCAGGATATTGAGCGGGCGACCCGGTTTTTGCGCCGCCAGTTCTTGCAGGATCTCGAGCCCGGCCCGACCGATCGCCGCGTTGATCGCGACGTCCTCGTCGCACAGCAGCGCCGCGTCGGCATAGGCCGCTGCCGCGCGTTCCGGTTCGGGCAGCCGCGCCACGACCGAACGGACCCGGTCGAGCGCCCCCTTCAGGTTGACCGCGGTGGGGCGGGTCGCGATCAACTGGCGGTAGGCGCGATCGAGCGCTTCGTCGCCCGAATCGACGCGGAGCGCCAGCGCCATCCCGTACGCGGCCACCGCGCCGATCAACGGCGCGCCGCGCGTCGCCATGTCCGCGATCGCGTGCGCGCACGCGTCGACCGTCGTCAGGCGGAGCCGCTCCACCGTCCAGGGCAAGCGCCGCTGATCGAAGATGCCGACGCTCCAGCCATCCGCGTTGACCCAGATCGAACGGGTCTCGGTCCCGACGAGGATCATGCAGGTGCGCCTTCAGCGAGGATGGTGTCGAAGCTCTGCGCTACGGGATAGGTGGACGCAGGGTCCTGCCCGTCGCGCGTGAGCAACGTGACGGCGAGCCCGGCCGCGTGTGCCGCCGCGAGTTCCGCTTCGATATCGGAGAGGAACAGGATGTCGGCGGCGGGGAGGCCGATCCGTTCGACGATCGCGTGATAGGCCGCCGCGTCGCGCTTGGCGCCGATCGCGGTATCGAAATAGCCCGTGAACAGCGGCGTCAGATCGCCCGCGTCGCTGTGCGCAAACAACAGCTTCTGCGCCGCGACCGACCCGGAGGAATAGACGTAGAGCGCGATCCCCTGCGCCTGCCACCGCCGCAGACCCGCGACCGCGTCCGGATAGACATGGCCGGTCAAGCTGCCGTCGGCATAGCCCTCCGCCCAGATCATCCCCTGGATCGTCTTGAGCGGGGCGATCTTGCGGTCTTGGTCCTGCCATTCCAGCAGTTGTTCGATGATGCCGGCGAGGTCGAGATCGGGCCGGTCCGCCGCAGTGCGCACCGCGTCCAGCTCGGAACCGAGCCGGTCGGCGTTGTCGGTCACGAACGCCGCGAGCCGCGCGCGGGCGTAGGGGAACAGCACGTCATGGACGAACGCGATGCTCGACGTCGTGCCCTCGATGTCGGTGACGATCGCGCGAACGGTCATGCCGCGCCCGCGTACAGCGGCACGCCGCGCGCGATCGTGTCGCCGGTGAAGCTGGCGACCCAGCCGTCGGGTTCGGCGAACAGACGGATCGCGGTGAAGCGCGGCGCCGGCCCCATGTCGAACCAGTGGCGCGTGCCCTCGGGCACCGCGATCAGGTCATCGCGCGTGCATTCCAGCGCGTAGACCACGTCGTCGCCACGAATGTAGAACACGCCCGATCCCTCGACGAAGAAACGGACTTCATCCTCGGCGTGGACATGCTCGTCGAGGAACTTGGTGCGCAGCGTCTCGCGCGCCGGATTGTCCGGCAGCAGACGAATGACGTCGCACGAGCGATAGCCGCCCTGCTCCATCAGCCGGTCGATGTCGCCGCGATATGCGGCGATGACGTCGGCATCGGTGGCGTCCTCGGGCAAGGCGACGCTCGCCGCCCAGCGTTCGAACGTGATGCCGAGCGGGGCGAGCCGGGTCGCGATCTCGGCGGCGTCGGTCGTTTCCGATCGCACCGCATGCGGCGCCGCCAGATCGTACAGCGTCAGGGTCGTCATGCTCCGCTCCTTTCGAGTTTGAGCGTCTCCCACTCGCACGCGAGCAGATATTCCACCGCTTCGGTCACATATTCGGCCTCGGCGATCGTGCGACCCCAGGCGTAGAGACCGTGGCCACGAATGTAGAAGGCCGGAACGATCGGCGTTTGCGCGACCAGCAGCGGGCGCAGGATCTCCGCCATCACCGCCATGTCCTGGCTGTTGTCGACCAGCGGGATCGCGACGCGCCCCTCGTGCGTGTCGACGCCGGGGAAGATCTTGAGCAGTTCATACCCGTCGAACACGATTTCGCGCGCGCCGCGCAACGCCCGGCTGAGCACGACCCCGGGCACCGAATGGGTGTGGAGAATGCCCCCCGCCCCCGGATCGACCGCATAGATCAGGCAGTGCAGCAACGTCTCGGCGGACGGGCGCTTGCCGTCGAGCGCAACGCCCTCGGCGCTGGCGCGCATGATCTGGTCGGGCGCGAGCCGCCCCTTGTGGCCGCCCGAGACGGTCAGCGCGAGCGCCCCGTCCGGCAAGCGGACCGAATAGTTACCCGCAGTCGCCGGCGCGAGACCCGCGCGGTCGAGCCGGTTGCCGGTGGCGATGATCGCGTGGGTGGCGTCTTCGAACGTCATGCCAGCAGTGTCTTCCGAAAGGCCGCCGCCCGCTCGGCAGCGAGCGCCAGCGTCGCTGCGTCCTTGGCGAAACAGAAGCGGACATACCCCGTCTGCGGCCGTTCCGCATAAAAGGCGGAGACGGGAATCGTCGCCACGCCAGCCTCGGCGAGCAGCCGGTGCGCGAAGTCCTCGTCGCCAAGATCAATGTCCGACGCTGCGAGATCGACGATCAGGAACCACGTCGCCCCGCCCGGCATCACCACATAGCCCGCCGCGCTCAACCGCTCGGCGAGGAAAGTGCGCGCCTCGCGATAGATGTCGCGGTGTGCCGCATGCCAGTTCGACGGGAGGGCGAGCCCCTCCGCGACTGCCCATTGCAGCGGGGTCGCGGTGGTGAAGGTGAGGAACTGATGCGTCGCGGCAATCGCATCCGCGAGCGGCGGCGCGGCGATCGCCCAGCCGACCTTCCACCCCGTGAGCGAGAAGATCTTGCCCGCCGATCCGATTTTGACCGTTCGGTCGCGCAGCGCAGGAATCGTCATGGGGGAGACGTGCGCGCCCTCGAACACCATCGCCTCCCACACTTCGTCGCAGATCAGCGTGACGTCATGCCGCACGCACAGCTCGGCGATGGCCGCCCAGTCGTCCGCGCCGATCGCGCTGCCGGTCGGGTTGTTGGGGGTGTTGAGCAGCAATACCGCGGTCTTGTCGGTGATCGCTTCGGCGAGCGCGGCGATCGGCAGGTGCCAGTCGGGCGGCGTCAGGTCGATCAGGCGCGCGATCCCGCCCGCGCGTTCCACGAGCGGGAGATACGCGTCGTACAGCGGCTGGACGAGGACCACTTCGTCGCCGGGTCGAACCAGCGCGAGCAAAGCCGCCGCGAGTGCTTCGGTCGCACCCGAGGTTACGACGACTTCATTGGTTGTGACTGCAAGCCCCTGTTCGCGCGCATAATAGTCCACGATCGCGGACCGCAGCGCCGGCAGGCCCCGCATTGGTGGATATTGGCTCGACCGCTCCGTCAGCGCGCGGGCAGCGGCATCCAGGAGTTCGGCGGGGCCGTGGCCGATGCGCGCCATGTCCGGGAAGCCCTGCCCCAGATTGATCGCGCCGAGCTCCTGCGCGAGCCGCGACTGGCGTTCGAAGATGGTCGTTGGCGGGGGCAAAAGGCGGGGATCCCAAGTTGTGGTTGCCCCCTATACGGGCTCCCTCCGGCATGCGCAGCGAAAATGCGCCAACGCCCCCGCGCCAATTCTTGCGCGCGGGAAAGCGGTGGTTTCGCCCGCTTCACGCCTCTCCGGTGTCGGGAACCCGCAGCATCGCGAGCGCCGCCAGCGCCATCACCGCAGCGCCGAAGCCCATCGTCCAGATCGGCTCGGTCGGGAAGAAGGCGCGCAGCACCGATCCCATCACGGTTGCCACGAGCAACTGCGGAATGACGATGAACACGTTGAAAAGCCCCATGTAAATGCCAAGCTTCGCCTGCGGCAGGCTGGATGCGAGAATCGCATAGGGCATGGCGAGGATCGACGCCCAGGCGATCCCGACACCAACTTCGCTGAGGATGAGCCAGTGCGGGTCGCGGATCAGGAAGAAGCTCGCAAACGCCGCCGCCCCGCAGAGCAGGCACAGGATATGCGTCCGCACCTTGCCGATCCGGGCGGCGACGCGCGGCAGCACCAGCAACGCGATCAGCGCCGCGACGCCGTTATAGACCGCGAACAACACGCCGACCCAGTCGCCCGCCGCATTATACGCCGCGCTGGTCGGATCGCTCGACCCGAACGCATATTGCGCGACGACCGGGGTCGAATAGATCCACATGATGAACAGCGCGGACCAGCTGAAGAACTGCACCAGCGCCAGCCGCTTCATCACCACCGGCATCGCCGCAAAGTCGCCCACGATCATGCTGAGAGCGTTGTCGACATTCCCGCTCCGCGCGCGCCGGATCGCGACCACGCTCGCCACGCCGTACGCAACGAGGAGCCCGCCAAGCAGATAGACCTCCTTCTGCAACGCAAGCGCGGGCACCGCGACGAGCACCGCCACCCCCGCTGCGATCCACGCCCCACTCCGCCCCAGCCCGCGCGCGGCGAGCGCGCGCATCGGCTGCGCGAGATCCTCGGCGGCGTCGCGTTCGCCGAACGACGCCATCTGTTCGGGGCTGTATTCGCGCGTCGTCCCGACGGTCCACAACACCGCGAGCAACAACGCCGCGCCGCCCGCCCAGAAGCTGTAGCGCACGGTATCGGGCACGCCGCGCAACGCGGTTTCGGCAACGCCCAGATGCGCGAGCACGAACGGGAAGATCGACCCGACGACCGCGCCCGCGCCGATGAACACGGTCTGCAACGCATAGCCCGCGCTGTGCTGGTCCTTGCGCAGCATGTCGCCGACGAACGCGCGGAACGGCTCCATCGATACGTTGATCGACGCGTCGAGCACCCACAAGGTCAGCGCCGCGAACCACAGCACCCGCGCCTCGGGCATGACGAACAGCGCCAGCGCCGCGAGCACCGCGCCCGCGAAGAAATACGGCCGCCGCCGCCCGAAACGGTTCCACGTCCGGTCGCTGTAATGACCGATGATCGGCTGGACGAGCAGCCCGGTCAGCGGCGCCGCGATCCACAGATAGGACAGGTCGTCGAGCGACCCGCCGAGCGTCTGGAAGATCCGGCTCATGTTCGCATTCTGGAGCGCGAAGCCGATCTGGATCCCGAAAAAGCCGAAGCTGATGTTCCACAGGCCGCCGAAGCGCTGCACCGGTTTTTCGTTCACGTGGCTCTCTCTCCTGCCCGACCGATCACGACGATCGGGCTCGTCTCCAGCCTGACTGCCGACAAGCCGGGGCGCGCACAAGGGCAGCAGGCGATGCATACGAATGCAGCGTGGGACAATACGTTACGCCGCGCCTTGCGCAACCGCCGCGAGCCGTTCCACAAGGCACGGGATGCAGACTCCCCTCCCCCACCGGCATGGTCGCGAACAGCATCCGCTGCTCGTGATCGACGATTTCTGGCCCGATCCGGATGCGCTGCGCGAGGACGCGGCGGCGTTGCGGATGCAGGGGATCGGCCCGCATTATCCCGGCGTCCGCGCGGAAGTCCCTGCCCGGCTGGCAGAGACGATGCGGCGGAAGGTCGCGCCGTTGCTGGCCGAGCATTTCGGGCTCGACCCCGCGCCACGCGTATCGGAAGCGTACTATTCGCTCGTCACGACCGATCCGGCGCAGCTCGCGCCGATCCAGCGGCTGCCGCATTTCGACGGGGTGGAAGCGCGGCGGATCGCGCTCCTGCTTTTCCTGGGGCACGGCGCGCAGGGCGGCACGGCTTTCTACCGGCAGCGCGAAACGGGGTTCGAGAGTGTCGATGCCGCGCGGCTGGAGCGGTTCAAGACGGCGCTTGCCGACGGCGTAGCGGCGCACGGGATGCCCGAGGCGGCATACATCGCGGGGGATACGCCGCTGTACGAACGCGTCGCGGTATACCCGGGCGCGTACAATCGTGCGTTGGTCTATGCGGGCAATACGCTCCACTGCGCGGACCTGCCGGCCGAGGTGATGCTGAGCAGCGATCCGCTGGTCGGGCGCCTGACGCTGAACCTGTTCCTGTTCGACGAATAGCGCCCGGCTATCCGCCGCTGCTGGCGCGCACCACCAGCCGCGTCGCGAGCGGCGCGGGGGTGACGGCCTCGCCCCGCAACCGCGAGAGCAACGTCGCGACCAGCACCTCCCCCGCCTGCCGCGCATCCTGCGCGACCGTGGAGAGCGGCGGCGACGTCAGCGAGGCCGAGGGGATATCGTCGAACCCGACGATCGCGACATCGCCCGGCACGCTCCGCCCCGCCGCCGCCAGCGCGCGCATCGCGCCGATCGCGATGCTGTCGCTCGCCGCGAAGATCGCGTCATAGCCGGCGCCGCGCCGCGACAGTTCGGCGATCGCGTCTTCGCCGGCATCCTCCAAAGTGATGGCATCGACCCGGAGCGTCTCGTCGCGTACCAGACCCGCGCTGGCCAGCGCCGCGCAATAGCCGCGGTACCGCTCCTCGATCTCCGGATAGCGGCTGTCCGCCGTACCCAAAAATGCAATTCTCCGGCGACCCTGCGAAATCAGGTGCGCGGTCGCTTGCGCGCCGCCATCGCGATTGTCCGATCCGACCGTGATCGCGCCCGGCCCGGTCCCGACCGCGCCCCAGCGGACGACGTGCGATCCCTGCTCCGCAAGATGGTCCAGCCGGACGCGATAGGTGTCGTAATCGCCATAACCGAGCAGGATGATTCCGTCGGCCTTGTGGCTGTCCTGGTAATCGACATGCCAATCGCCCGAGAGCTGCTGGAACGAGATCAGCAGGTCGTAGCCGGCCTTCGCCGAGGCGCGCGTGATCGACCCCAACATCGACAGAAAGAACGGATTTATCGCGCCATCCTCTTCCGCCGCCTCCTCGAAGAACAGCAATGCGAGCGTGTGCGTCGCCTGACTGCGCAGGCTGGAGGCGTTCTTGTCGACTGCGTAGTTGAGCTGCCGCGCGATCGCCTCGATCCGCGCGCGGGTCTGCGGATTGACCGTCTTCACCCCGCGCAGCGCGCGCGACACGGTCGGCTGCGACACCCCCGCCAGCTGCGCGATATCAAGCGAGGTCGGTCGTCTTGCCATCGTCTGGAACAGTCCCGTCGATCGAGTATTCCGCTCCCAACCCGTCGGGGACCGGGCCAGCACAGCATAAATCGAGAATACGTATGCCCGATCCTTCTGCAAACCCCCTGTTCGAAATATAGCGACCCCAAGGGCAATCGACGCTGAATCACGACGTCGACGAAACTGTACGTGAGGATCCGCGGGCTGCGCCCGCCTGAAGGGGAACGCCACCAAATGACTGATACAGCGATGAACCGCGCCCTGTGCGCGACCGCACCCGCACGCCTGCTGTCCGAGACCCGGACCGTGCGGCGCGTGAGCATGATCGCGCTTGCCGCGGCGCTCGTGACGCCGGGCGTCGCGTTCGCGCAGGACGCGGCGACCACCGCCACCGCCAACCCGACCGCCAAGGCGCAGGTCGAGGCGACGACCACCCAGGCCGACCCGACGCCGGCCCCCGCAGCGCCCGCCGAAAACCCGGCCGAAGCGGTTGCGGCCGCGGCGCCTGCGGACGAGAACATCGTCGTCACCGGCATCCGCGCGGGGCTTGCCAGCTCGGCGAAGATCAAGCGTCAGTCGGTGCTGATCGTCGACTCCGTCTCCGCCGAAGACGTCGGCAAGCTGCCCGACGTGTCGATCGCGGACTCGCTGGCGCGCCTCCCCGGCGTCACCGCGCAGCGTCTCGAAGGCCGCGACCAGCGCCTGTCGATCCGCGGCCTCGGCCCGGACTTCTCGACCACGCTGCTCAACGGGCGCGAACAGGTCACCACCGGTGACAATCGCGGCGTCGAGTTCGACCAATATCCGTCGGAATTCTTCAAGAACGTCAACGTCTACAAGTCGGCCGACGCATCGCTGGTCGCTGCGGGCATCGCCGGCACGGTCGATCTGCGGATGCTGCGCCCGCTCGACCAGGGCAAGCGCGTCCTCGCGGTCAGCGCCCGTGGCCAGATGAACGGGATCGACAAGCTCAACCCCGATGGCACGCGCTACGGCTATCGCGCGTCGGCGACCTATGTCGACAAGTTCGCGGGCGACACGCTGGGGATCGCGCTCGGCGTCTCCGCGACGCAGACTCCGTCGCAGGACGAACGCTACAATGCGTGGGGCTATAGCGGTGCCGGTACGGACGCGAGCCCGTTCCTGCTCAACGGCGCCAAGCCGTACGTCCAGTCCAACCTGCTCAAGCGCTACGGCGGCGTCGCGACGATCGAGTGGCGGCCGTCCGACACGTTCCACTCGACGTTCGACGCGCTGTATTCGCACTTCGAGGAAACGCAGATCCTGCGCGGGATCGAGTTCCCGCTCGCAGGCCAGCTCGCGAGCGCGGGCACCGCGGGTGGCACGACCGCAACAGGCGTGACCGTCAACAACGGCTTTGCGACCCAGGCGACGTTCGGCAACGTGTTCGGCGTGCAGCGCAACGATTACAACCAGCGCAAGGCGGAGAACTTCTCGCTCGGCTGGAACAACGACCTCAAGCTGACCGACACGATCCACCTCAACGTCGACGCGAGCTGGAGCCATGCCGACCGCACCGACTTCCTGCTGGAGACCAACACCGGCACCGGCTTCGCCAAGAGCGGCGCGGCCGACACCGTCACGGTCAAGCAGAACGGCAACGGCACCTACACCTTCGCGCCGACGCTCGATTACACCAACACCAACATCTTCAAGCTGACCGATCCGCAGGGGTGGGGCAATAACGGCAACCAGCAGGTCGTTCAGACGGGCTTCCTCAACCGGCCGAGCTTCAAGGACGATCTCAAGTCGCTCCGCGCGAACCTGAACGGCGAATTCTCGGACAGCGTCGTCAAGGGTTGGGAAGTCGGCGGCAACTACAGCCAGCGCAAGAAGACCAGCGCGTTCACGTCCTTCTTCCTGTGCCCCCCCGGCGGCGGCACGAACTGCACCGTCGCCAGCGGCTCGCCGACCAGCAGCACCGTCCCCGCAGACGCGCTGCTTGGGACCAACGTCGCGCTCGGCTATCTCGGCATTCCGCAGATGCTGACGCTCGATCCGCTGTATCTCTACAACAACACGCTGCAGTCGGCGTTCGACGGGCGTCCGTCCTCGCTGGTGCGCGACAATGTCGTGCTCGAGAAGGTGTGGACCGGCTATGCCAAGATCACCCTTGACGGGATGGTCGGCGACAAGCCGCTCAAGGGCTCGATCGGCACGCAGGTCGTGCATTCGGACCAGAGCTCGACCGGGCAGATCGCAAGCGTCGTCAGCGGCGTCGTGACGATCGCGCCGGTGAAGCAGACCTACCGCTACACCAACGTCCTGCCCTCGGCGACGATGTCGGTCGAGCTGATCCCGCTCGGCTTCGTCAAGATCGGCGCATCGCAGACGATGATCCGTCCGCGCCTCGACCAGGAGCGTGTCACGCAGGACGTTGCGATCAACCCGGGCAATATCGGGCAGACCCCCGCTGGCCTGTTCCCGGTGTTCACCTCGACCGGCGGCAACGTCAATCTGAAGCCGTACAAGTCGACCAACATCGACCTGTCGTTCGAGAAGTATTTCAACGCGGGCGGTTACGTCGCGCTGTCGGGCTATTTCAAGCATCTGACCGACTTCGTCGATCCGAACAATTCGCTGCCCTATGACTTCTCGGCGCTGCTCCCCGCGCTGACCCCGGCGCAGCAGGCGCAGGTGATCGCGGCGGGCCAGACAATCGGCAACGTCTCGACGCCGGCCAATACCGGGCGCGGCGAAGTGCTCGGCGTCGAGGGGACCGTGTCGCTCCCGTTCAAGGCGATCACGTCGGCGCTCGACGGGTTCGGGATCTTCGCGAGCGGCAACTACACCCAGTCGACGATCAAATACGCCAGCAACCCGACCCAAGCGATCACCCTGCCCGGCCTGTCGGAATTTACCGGCAGCGGCACGATCTACTTCGAGAAGCGCGGGTTCCAGGTGCGGGCGAACTATCGCTACCGCTCGAGCTTCCTCGCCGAAGTCGCGGGTCTGTCGGCGAACCCGACGTACCGGACCGCGCGCGCCGAAGCGATCCTCGATGCGCAGATCGGCTATGAGTTCCAGAGCGGGGTCCTCAAGAACTTCGCGATCCTGGCACAGGCGAAGAACCTGACCGATCGTCCGTTCGTGACCTATCAGGACAACGACCCGCGCAAGGTGAACGATTACCAGCGCTATGGCCGTGATTACTATATTGGAATCACGTACAAGTTCTGAACCCAGCCGACGGCGGACAACGACCAATCGTTGTCCGCCGCTCCGCTGCCTGACGTAGTTGAAGCGGGGACGCGGATCATGACACAGCAGCCTGCGCCAATCAGGATCGTCATCGTCGGTGGCGGCACCGCCGGATGGATGACCGCCGCGACCTTCGCCCGGTTTCTGGAGGTCGGGTTCGAGATCGATCTGGTCGAATCCGACGAGATCGGCACGGTCGGCGTCGGCGAGGCGACGATCCCGCAGATCCGGCTGTTCAACGATGCGCTCGGGCTGGACGAGGACGCGTTCCTGCGCGCGACGCAGGGAACGTACAAGCTCGGGATCGAGTTCGTCGACTGGCTGCGGCCGGGGCATCGCTACATGCATGCGTTCGGCGATGTCGGGCGCGATGTCGGGTTGCTGCCGTTTCACCAATATTGGCTGCGCGCGAAGGCGCTTGGCACTGCAAAGGACCTTGCGGCGTATTCGCTCAACGCTCAGGCGGCGACGGCGGACCGGATGCAGCGTGGCCCGGCGCGGACCGCACGGGTGCTCCCCGACATGCCGTCCGCCTACCACTTCGACGCGGGGCTCTATGCGCGGTATCTGCGACGCTACAGCGAGACGCGCGGGATCAACCGCATCGAGGGCAAGGTCGCGCGCGTCGAGCAGGGCGCAGGCGGCGACGTCTCCGCGCTGGTGCTTGAGAACGGCACGACCCTGTCCGCCGACCTTTACATCGACTGCACCGGCTTTCGCGGACTGCTGATCGAGCAGACGCTCAAGACCGGCTATGACGACTGGACCCACTGGCTCCCCGCAAACCGGGCGATCGCGGTGCCATCCGAGCGCAGCGCGGCGTTCACGCCGTACACTCGCTCGACCGCCAAGGCGGCGGGCTGGCAATGGCGGATCCCGCTCCAGCATCGCACGGGGAACGGCCTCGTTTATTCGTCGCAGTACCTGAGCGACGACGAAGCGACGGCGACCTTGCTCGCCGGGCTCGATGGGGAAGCCCTGGCCGACCCGCGCCCGATCCAGTTCACGACCGGCAAGCGGCGGAAAATGTGGAACCGCAACGTCGTCGCGATTGGGCTGTCGGGCGGGTTCCTCGAACCGCTGGAGTCGACCAGTATCCACCTCATCCAGTCCGCGATTGCGCGGCTGATGAAGCTGCTCCCCGGGCGCACCGTCGCGGAGGCGGACCGCGTCGAGTTCAATCGCCAGAGCGACTTCGAATACGAACGGATCCGCGACTTCATCATCCTGCATTATCACGCCAACGACCGGCACGAGCCGTTCTGGAAGATGTGCCGCGAGCAGGCGCTGCCCGAGACGCTCTCCGCCAAGATCGCGCTGTGGCAGGGCAATGGGCACATCACGCGCGAGCATGAGGAACTGTTCACCGAGGTGGGCTGGTTCCAGGTGCTGGCCGGGCAAGGCGTGATGCCCGCCGGATACCATCCGCTCGCCGACGCGATTCCGGCGACGGATCTCGCCGAATTCCTCGACACGATCGATCAGCTCAACGCCCGTGAGGTTGCCCAGATGCCAAGCCATGCCGATTTCATCGCGCGCCACTGCGCCGCGCCAAAGCCGGTGACGGCATGAGCATTACGACGGCCCTGCTGCTCGCGCTCGCCGGCCAGGCAGCCGCCCCCGCTACGGTTTCCGCCGCCGTCCCGATCGAACAGGTCCGCGCGCGCAAGCCGCAGGACGAGGTCATCTACTTCGTCCTCCCCGACCGGTTCGAGAATGGCGATCCGGCGAACGACACGGGCGGGTTGAAGGGCGACCGGCTGACCACCGGCTATGACCCCACCGCGAAGGGCTTCTACCACGGCGGAGACCTGAAGGGCCTGATCAAGCGGCTCGACTATATCCAGCAGCTCGGCGCGACCGCGATCTGGCTCGGGCCGATTTTCAAGAACAAGCCGGTGCAGGGCGCACCCGGCCACGAATCCGCTGGCTATCACGGCTATTGGATCACCGACTTCACGCAGGTCGACCCGCATTTCGGGACCAACGCCGACATGACCGCCTTCGTCGATGCGGCGCACGCACGCGGGATGAAGGTGTATATGGACATCATCATCAACCACACCGCGGACGTGATCCAGTATCGTGAATGCGCGGTCGGCATGCCCTGCCCGTACCGCGACCGCGCTGCCTATCCGTATCAGCGCAAGGGCGGTGTCGGCGGCAAGGCGATCAACGGCGGGTTCGCGGGCGACGACGTGCGGACCACGGCGAACTTCGCCAGGCTGACCGATCCAAGCTACGCCTATACGCCCTACGTGCCCGCCGCCGAGCGGCGCGTGAAGGTGCCGGCGTGGCTCAACGACCCGATCTATTACCATAATCGCGGCGACACGACGTTCAGGAACGAGAGCTCGACGATGGGCGACTTCTCGGGGTTGGACGACATCATGACCGAGAATCCGCGGGTCGTCTCGGGCATGATCGAGATCTTCGGATCGTGGATTGACCGGTTCAAGGTCGATGGGTTCCGCATCGATACCGCGCGCCACGTGAACCCCGAATTCTGGCAGCAATTCGTACCCGCGATGCTGACGCGGGCGCAGGCGAACGGCATCCCGAACTTCCACATCTTCGGCGAAGTCTCGGACCACGAAGTCCGTCCCGCCGTGCTTGCGCAGCACACGGTGGTCGACACGCTGCCCGCCGTGCTCGACTTCGCGTTCCGCCAGGCGGTGGTCGAGACGGTCGCCGGTACGCGCGGCACCGATGCGTTCGAGGCGCTGCTGGACGGCGACGTGCTGTATGCCAAGGGCGTCGACACCGCCGCGATCCTGCCGACCTTCACCGGCAACCACGACGACGGCCGCTTCGCCACCTTCGTGCGCAAGGCATTCCCGCAGGCGTCCGACGCGGAGGTGTTGCAGCGCGTGCTGCTGTCGAACGCGATGCTGCTGACACTGCGCGGCGTACCGACGATCTACTCGGGCGACGAACAGGGCTTCGTCGGCGACGGCAACGACCAGGACGCGCGCGAGGACATGTTCGCGTCGAAGGTCGCGATCTACAACGACAATCACCTGCTCGGCACGACCAAGACGACGGCGACCGAAAGCTTCGGCGAGACCAACCCGCTGTTCCGCCAGATCGCCGAACTCGCGCGGATCCGCGTCGCGCATCCCGCGCTCACGCGCGGCCGGACGGTGCTGCGCAGTCGCAGCGAGACGCCGGGCCTGCTCGCCGTGTCGCGGTTCGACCCGACGACCGGCGCCGAAATCCTGATCGCGTTCAACACCTCTGCCAAGCCGCTGACGCAGGCGATCCAGGTCGAGACCGGCTCGACGCACTTCACGACGCTGACCGGCACGTGCGCCTCCCGCGCGGCTGCGCCGGGAAGCGTGACGCTGTCGCTGCCCGCGTTCGGCTACGCGATCTGCGCCGCCGCCCCTGCCCGCCTCCCCAGCAAATGAGCCTCATGACCGCCGCTATCGTCCAGCCCGACCCGTCCGCCACCGATCCGTGGTGGAAGGGTGCCGCCATCTATCAGATCTATCCGCGCAGCTTCGCCGATTCGAACGGCGACGGGATCGGCGACCTCGCCGGGATCACCGCGCACCTCGATCATGTCGCCTCGCTCGGGATGGATGCGGTGTGGTTGTCGCCGTTCTTCACGTCTCCGATGAAGGATTTTGGCTATGACGTGGCGAATTACCGCGATGTCGACCCGATCTTCGGCACGCTCGACGATTTCGACGCGCTGATTGCGCGCGCGCATGAGCTCGGGCTGCGGATCATCATCGATCAGGTCTATTCGCACACCTCGGACGACCACCCCTGGTTCCAGGCGAGCCGCGCGAGCCGGTCAGGCGACAAGGCGGACTGGTATGTCTGGGCCGACCCCAAGCCCGACGGCAGCCCGCCGTCCAACTGGCAATCGGTGTTCGGTGGCCCGGCGTGGACATGGGATGCGCGCCGCCAGCAATATTATCTGCATAACTTCCTGAAGGAACAGCCGCAGCTCAACGGGCATAATCCGGCGGTGCAGCAGGAACTGCTCGATACCGCGAGGTTCTGGCTGGATCGCGGGGTCGACGGCTTCCGGCTGGATGCAATCAACTTCGCGATGCACAACCCTTCGCTGACCGACAACCCGCCTGCCCCGGCGACCAACCGTGCGCGGACGCGGTCGTTCGATTTCCAGGTGAAGCTGCACAACCAGAGCCACGCCGATATTCCGGCGTTCCTCGAGCGGATCCGCGCGCTGACCGACGCCTATGGCGCGGGCTTCACCGTGGCCGAAATCGGTGGCGAGGACAGCGACCGCGAGATGAAGCTGTTCACGGCGGGCGGCAAGCGGCTCGACAGCGCGTACAGCTTCGATTTCCTCTATGCCGATGCGCTGACGCCCGATCTCGTCGCGGATTCGCTCGCGCGCTGGCCCAATGATCCGACGATTGGCTGGCCGAGCTGGGCGTTCGAGAACCACGATGCGCCGCGTGCCGTGTCGCGCTGGACGACGCCACAGCATGCGAATGCGTTTGCGCGGATGAAGCTGCTGCTGCTGGCGTGCCTGCGCGGCAACATCTTCCTGTATCAGGGCGAGGAACTCGGGCTGACCCAAGTCGACATCGCGTTCGAGGATCTGCTCGATCCCGAGGCGATCGCCAACTGGCCGATGACCTTGTCGCGCGATGGCGCGCGGACGCCGATGCCGTGGGTCGGCAGTGCGCCCGATCTTGGGTTCGGGAGCGAGACGCCGTGGCTTCCGTTCGGCAGCGATCACGGGGCGCTTGCGATCGACGTGCAGGATGCGGACGCGGGGTCGTTGCTCAACTGGACTCGCCGCGTGATCGCGACCCGCAACGCGCACCGCGCCTTGCGCAGCGGCGATCTGCGCATGCTGTACAACGACGATGCGCTGCTCGCGTTCGAACGCGAGGCGGATGGCGAGCGGTTGCTGTGTGTGTTCAACTTCGGCGAGACCGCGCGCGCCTGGCCCGAAGGAGTCAGCCACGACGGGTCCGTCCTGATCGGCACGCAGGACGCGATCGACAGCCTTGCTCCGTTCGCTGCGATGGTGCTGCGCCGGTGACCTCGCCTGCCGGGGACCGAAGCGACGCGCGCGCGATCGTCATCCTTGGCGGAGGCACCGCGGGCTGGATCGCGGCGTGCCTGATCGCGCATCGCTGGCCCGATGCGCGCGTGACTTTGGTCGAAAGCCCCGAGATCGGGATCGTCGGCGTCGGTGAGGGTTCGACCCCGCAACTGAAGGGCTTCTTCGACCGGATCGGCGTGGACGAGGCGGAATGGATGCCCGCCTGCGATGCGACCTACAAGCTCGGGATCGAGTTCGCGGGCTGGTCGGACCGCGCAGGGTTCGAGCGGTATTTCCACCCCTTTCCGACCGCGCTCGACAGCCATACGACGAGCTCGTTCTTCTACAACACGCGCGCCCGCCGCACCGGGCGTGACGTCGTCGCGCACCCCGACCGCTTCCTCCTCCCCGCGCGGCTCGCGGCGGACGCATGCGCACCGCAGCCCGACGAACGCTTTCCGTTCGAGGTCAGCTACGGCTATCATTTCGATGCGTATAAGGTCGGGGCCTTTCTCGCGCAGCACGCGGTGGGCAAGCTTGGCGTCACGCACCTTCAAAGGCGCGTGACGCACGTCGACCGCCGCGCGGATGGCGCGATCGCTGGGCTGGCGTGTGACGACGGGAACAGCATCACGGGCGACCTCTTCGTCGACAGCAGCGGGTTTCGCAGCGTGCTGTTCGAGCAGACGCTCGGCGTGCGCTTCGTCGACTATGCCGACACGCTCTTCAATGATCGCGCGGTCGTCCTCCCCACGCCACGCGGCCCCGCCGCACCGCTGCCGAGCCAGACCCGCGCAACCGCTTTGTCGGCGGGTTGGGCGTGGGACATCCCGCTCACCAGCCGCACCGGCAACGGCTATGTCTATGCAAGCCGTTATCTGACGCCCGAGCAAGCCGAGGCCGAACTCCGCGCGCATCTCGGGGTTGGCCCCGATACACTTGCGCGGCACCTGACGATGCGGGTCGGGCGGGTTGCGGAAAGCTGGTCGCACAACGCGCTCGCGGTGGGCCTCGCGCAGGGGTTCCTCGAACCGCTCGAGGCGACCGCGCTGCATCTGGTGATCGCGACCGTCGAGGCCTTCCTCGACGCGGTCGATGCGGATGGCTTCACCGAAGCGGCGCGCGCGCCGTTCAACGCGCGGATCGCCGCGCGCTACGATGGCGTGCGCGACTACATCGTCGCGCATTACCGGCTCAACCAGCGCCACGCCGATCCGCACGGCTATTGGGCGGCGGCGCGCCAGGTCGAGCCATCGGATACGCTCAAGCGCGTCATGTCGGCCTGGTTCACCGGCGCGGACCTCGTCGCCGAGATCGATCGGCTCGATATCGCGCGCTATTACAATGCGATCAGCTGGCACTGCTTGTTCGCCGGATACGGCACCTTCCCCGACGACGCGCGGCTGGTCCCGCCCGGCCCCGACATCGACCGGATCGACATGGACAGGATCGACGATTTCCTGCGCCGCTGTGCGCTCAACTTTCCGCCCCACCAGACCTGCCTCCCCCGGCCGATTGCCTGAAAGACCTTTGATGAACCGCCTGCCCCTCGCGCTGCTGCTCGCGTCCGTCGCGCTGCCGCTGACCGCCACCGTCGCCCACGCGCAAACCGCCGCTCCCACACTCGCCGCACAGACGGACGGCGTCGAAATCATCGCGGGCGCGCTGAAGATGAAGCTGATCGCGCTCTCGGACGACCTCGTCCGCGTCCGGATCGCACGCGATGGCGTCTATCCCGAAGATGCGAGTTGGGCAGTGCTCCCGGCGCAGCGCAAGACCCGGACGAAGGTCACCGCGACCCCGGACGGCTTCACCACCGCGCACCTGCGCGTCCGCATCGGCGCGGGCGGCGCGGTGACGTTCGAGACGCTCGACGGCAAGATCATCTCCGCCGAGGCGGCGCCCGTCGCGATCGACGGCAAGGCGTTCAGGATCGCCAAGACGCTCCCCGTTACCGAGCATTTCTACGGCCTCGGCGACAAGACCGGCGGGCTCGACCGGCGCGGCAAGGAATTCGTCGACTGGAACACCGATGCGTTCGGCTTCACCAGCGGAGACGACCCGATCTACAAGTCGATCCCGTTCTTCGCCTCCACCGGCGGCGCGGGCGGCAGCTACGGCGTGTTGCTCGACAACACGTACCGCACCTGGTTCGACTTTGGCCACCGCGACGCCGAGACGCTGACCTTTGGCGGCCCCGACGGCCCGATCGACTATTACTTCGTCAACGGCCCCAGCCTCGCCGAGGTCACGCGCCGCTACGTCGGCCTCACCGGCCATGCGCCGCTCGCACCGAAATGGGCGCTTGGGTATCAGCAGTCGCGCTACAGCTACATGTCCGCCGACGAAGTCCGCGAAATCGCGCGTCACCTCCGCGCGGACCAGGTGCCTACCGACGTGATCTGGCTCGACATCGACTATCAGGATCGCAACCGGCCGTTCACGACCAATCCCAAGACGTTCCCGGACTTGCCCGGGCTTGTGAAGGACATGAAGGCGGAGGGGATCAAGCTGATCGCGATCACCGACCTGCACATTGCCAAGGCCGACACTGGCTATGCGCCCTACACCACCGGCAAACGGATCGACGCGTTCGTCAAGAACCCCGACGGCAGCGACTATGTCGCGCCGGTGTGGCCGGGGGACTCGGTCTTCCCCGACTTCACGACGACCAAGGCGCGGACCTGGTGGGGGACGCTGTACAAGGGGTTCCTCGACGCGGGCGTCGCTGGCTTCTGGAACGACATGAACGAGCCGGCGATCTTCAATACGCCGACCAAGACGATGCCGCTCGACACCGTCCACCGCGTCGACAGCGACGACTTCGCGGCCCGCACCGGCGACCACCGCGAGATCCACAACGTCTACGGGATGCAGAACACGCGCGCGACCTATGACGGGCTGCTCGCGCTGCGACCGAACGAGCGCCCGTTCGTGATGACCCGCGCGAGCTATGCGGGCGGGCAACGCTATTCGGTGACCTGGACCGGGGACAATCTGGCGACCTGGGATCACCTCAAGCTGTCGGTCCACCAAATCATCAACCTCGGCCTGTCGGGCTTCGCGTACAGCGCCGCCGACGTCAGCGGTTTCGCGGGCGGGCCGAGTGCCGATCTGCTCACCCGCTGGTTCGAGATCGGCGCGTTCACGCCGGTCTTCCGCGATCACTCCGCCACCGGCACGCCGCGCGTCGAGCCGTGGGTCGATGGCCCCGACCATCTCGCGATCCGTCGCCGCTTCGTCGAGGAGCGGTATCGACTGATGCCCTATTTCTACGCGCTGGCGGACCAGAACAGCCGGCTGGGCGACCCGATCATGCGCCCGGTGTTCTACGATTATCCGAGCGCCGCATCGGCGAGCTGCAACCAGTCGATGGCGTTCACGCTCGGCAAGGCACTGCTGATCGCGCCGCCGCCGAGCCCGGAATCGCCGCAGACCTATGGCGTCTGCCTCCCCGCTGGCGGCTGGTACGATTACTGGACCGGCCAGCGCACCGGAACGCCCGAGCCGACCGCGCAAGGCCCGATCCAGTCGGCGACGCAGGCCGTCCCCACCGCGCGCAGCAACGGCGACCGCGTGGTCGAGACGCCACGGCTCGACCGCCTGCCGGTGTTCGTCCGCGCAGGGACGATCCTGCCGCGCCAGCCGCTCGTCCAGAGCACCGCGCAGACGCCTTCGGGGCCGCTGATGCTCGACGTCTATCCGGGCGCGGAGTGCATGGGCACGCTGTACGAGGACGACGGCACGACGCTGGCGTATCAGCGCCGCGGGTTCCTGCGGCAGAAGGTCACCTGTGCGATGACGCCGAACGGGCTGTCGATCGCGTTCGATGCGCGCGAGGGCAGCTTCAAGCCATGGTGGTCGCAAGTGACCGTGACGGTTCACGGCTGGTCGAGCCCGGCGACCACGACGGTGAATGGCAAGCGCGTGGCAAGCACGCTCGATCCCGCTGCGCAGACCGTGGCGTTCACGATGGCCGCGCCGGTCAAGGCTTCGAGGATCGCCCTGACCCGATAAGTCGGGGCGTGGAAAGTTAGGGGAAAGTTAGGCGGAAACGCATTACAAAACCGCGCCTGTCTGCATGAAATAGGGGTGGTTTTGTTATGTCAAAGAACGGGTGTTACTATGCAGAAATTCGGTTTGTAGGACAGTAGCTGCGCACAATACTGTCCGTTATTCTGCGAAAGCTTTGCAAAACCGTCCGTAATCCTGAACTCGTTTCAGGATCCAGCCCTCCGCGAGTCCGGACTAAGCCCGTTGCGCGGTGGATGCTGAAACAAGTTCAGCATGACGGCAGCTTCTGGGGTGCGGCGTGCCAACGCAGGAACACAGAGGTGCGCTATTCCCCCGGCTGCGGCCCCAGCCCCGCCGCAAACGCAATGCGCAGCGCGTCAGGAAAATTGGCGACCTCCAGCTTCGTCATCAAATTCGCGCGGTGGACCTCCACCGTGCGCGGGCTGATCCCGAAGTCAAACGCGATCGTCTTGTTGGGCAGGCCGTGCGCAAGCTGGCGCAGCACGTCGCGCTCACGCGGGGTCAGCGCGGCGATGCGCAGCCGCGCGACGTCCGCCTCGGCGGCATGATGATCCGCATCGACGATCCGCGCGATCGCCGCCTCGACCATCCCGAGCAGGACCGTCCGTTCGAACGGTTTCTCAAGGAAATCGACCGCGCCGTTCTTCATCGCGCGCACCGCGGTGCCGACGTCGCCATGCCCGGTCAGGATGATGACCGGCATTGCGATCCCGCGTTCGGCCAGCGTCGCCTGCACCTCGAGACCATCCATCTCGGGCATCCGCACGTCGAGCAGGATGCACCCCATCGGCGCATGCCGCGCCTCTTTCAGGAACGCGACGCCGCTGGGCCAGGTGTGGACCGCATAGCCCGCGGTGCGCAGCATGAAGCCCGCCGATTTGCGGATCGCTTCCTCGTCATCGACGATGTGGACGACGGGGCGTTCAGTCATCGCGGGTCTCCGGATTGGCCAGGGGGACGGTGAAATGGAAGGCGGTGCCGACCGGCCGGGATTCGGCCCAGATCCGGCCGCCATGCGCTTCGATGATCGTCCGGCAGATCGACAGGCCAAGCCCCATCCCGTCACGCTTGGTGCTGGCAAAGGCCCCGAACATGTTGGCGACGATCGCCGGGTCGAGCCCGCCGCCGCTGTCGCTGACGGTGACTTGCGCGAAATCCCCCTGGCGGCGCGCGGCGACGCGGACGACGCCGCCCGAATCCGCCGGGATCGCCTCGACTGCGTTGCGCATCAGGTTGATCAGCACCTGCTGGATCTGGACCCGGTCCACCAGCACCGATCCCGTCGCCGGGTCGATCGCGCGCTCGACCCGGATCGCGGCGGTCGTCGCGCGGACCATCCCCAGCGCGCAGGCATCCTCGACGATGTCACCGACCGCCTCGACCGTCTTGTCGAGTTCGCCCCGCGCGACGAAATCGCGCAGCCGGCGAACGATCTTGCCCGCCCGCAGCGCTTCCGAGGCGGCTTCCGCAAGCGCTTCCTCGACGATCGCGACGCTATCGGGCGCCCCCGCCTGCAACACCGCGAGCGAGGTCTCGACATAATTGGCGACCGCGGTGACCGGCTGGTTGAGTTCGTGTGCCAGCGTCGACGCCATCGTCCCCATCGCGGTCACGCGCGAGATGTGGAGTAGTTCGGACTGAAGCTCGGCAAGCTGCGCGGCGGCGCCTTCGCGTTCGGTCAGATCGCGGATAAACCCGGTGAATACCCGCCGCCCCCGCCCCCGCGCTTCGCCGATCGCAAGTTCGTGCGCGAAGGTCGTCCCGTCCTTGCGCAACCCGATCACGCGGCGCGCCTTGCCGATGATGTGCCGCACCCCCGTTTCGAGATAGCGCGCGAGATACCCGTCGTGCGCCGACCGGTCCGGCGTGGTCATCAGCATCGAGACGTTGCGCCCGATTACCTCGTCCTCGTCATAGCCGAACAGGCGTTCCGCCGCCGCGCTGAACGACTGGATCACGCCGTGATCGTCGATCACGATCATCGCGTCGGGCACCGTGTCGAGGATCGACTTGAGCAGGATCGCGCTCGCTTCGATCGAGTTGGCGGAAGCGCGCTCGGCGGTGACGTCGCGGACCACCAGCCAGAACCCCTGCACGTCGCCATCGCCATGCGAAATCGCCGTCAGCGCGGTGATCGCGCGGAAATGGCTCCCGCTCTTGTGGCGGCACAGATTGTCGACGGTCTTGCGCGTGGTAGGGCCATCGCGCAGATGCTCGCGCACCGTCGCGGCGGCGCCGGGGGCAAGCAGGCGTTCGACGCTCTGTCCGTGGATTTCCGTTGCCGTCCAGCCGAACAGCGCCTTCGCCGGGGCGCTCCACCCGTCGACGAGACCCTGTGCGTTCAGCCGCACGATCGCGTGTTCGGGCAACGCCTCGATCAAGCCGGCCAGCGCGGCGGCGGCTACCGGATCGGACGATCCCGCTAGGACCTTAGGGAGGGGATCTTCGACCGGCATGGCTGTTCCTAGTGCGTTTTCGCTCTAGCGCGATGACCGTTCAAAGCGATCTACGTACTTTCCCTAGGGGCGATCGTCCCGCACCGGTCGACGTGGTTGCGGCTGTGCCAGCCGGGTCATCAGGTCGACGAGCCGTTCGACATCCCCCCGCCGCTGTTCCCGCCCCGGCAGGAGCGCGCGGATGAAGCCTTCGAAGTAGGCCGAGTTGCCGTGATAGGCGAGCGACCATTCGCGGAAGCGCCGCCCGGCGTCGATCTGATGCTGGACGATCGTCACGTCGCAATGCCGGGGGTCCAGCAGGATGTTCTCCATCAGCGGCTGCGTCGCGTCACGCCGTCCTTCGATTACTTGCGCGAAATGGTGCTCGGTCGCGATCAGTGTGCCGGTGACGCCGCGGTCTGCGTTGCGGCGCTGCGCATGGCCGACGATCGCGCGGACCATGCCCGCCGCCTGGGACGGGGCGAAGGTGGGCGTGCTGATATAGACGATGGAATGGTGCATGGCTGGACTTACGATTGCGGTTCTCGGCACCGTCGTGCGTCGCGCGGCGTCGCGCCATACGGACATTTCCGAAGGGCGGCGCGCTAGGCCGCCGCGATCGCCGCCAGCCCGGCGCGGTCGATCACGACCATCGAACGATAGTCGGGCAGCGCGATATGCCCCGAGCGTTCGAAATCGCGCAGCTTGCGGCTGACCGTCTCGATCGACAGACCGAGCAGGTCGCCCAATTGCTGGCGGCTGAGCGGGATCGCGATCCGTCCGCGCGCGTCGGCAATGCTGCGCGCGACGAGATCGAGCAGGAAGGTTGCGACGCGTTGCGGCGCGGACAGGCGCGCGAGCACGAGCATCTGGCGCTGCGCGCGCGACAGATCGTCCAGCGCCTGGACCAGCAACGCATGTTCCAGCGCCGGGCTCGCCGCCACCAGTCGCTCGAATGCGGCGCGCGGGAAAACGCAGAGGACCGTATCGGTAATCGCGATCAGACTGTGATCGGTCGTCGCGCCGAACAGGCGACCGACCATGTCGCCGGGAAACGCCAGCCCGACCACCTGTTCGCGGCCATCCGACAGCATCAGGCTGCGTTTGAACACGCCCGAGCGCAACGTCGCGACGACGAGCGACTCCTCGCCTTCCCACGCAAGCGTCTCGCCCGACCGCAGCGTCTCGGACCGCCGCAGCGATCCGAGCGCGATGCGGTGCGCGAGCGACAATTGCGCGCAGGCCGCGGTATCGCGCACCGCGCAGGTCAGGCACGGCGTGGTCGCGTCCACGTCCGTCCGTGGCGATCGAAGCTGCATGAATGTTCCTCCACGCACAGGATAGGCGCGTCGAAGAAACGGGGATCGCCGTAATCTTACGTAGGACGGCGCTTGTCTGCGCGCAAATCGACCAATGCTTGGTGCGGCTACGCGAGTCTCTGGTATCATTGGAGAACCATCATGCGGCTTACCCTCATCTTCGGCGCAGCGCTTGCGAGCGCACTGGCGTTCCCCGCCCAGGCGCAGATCGCCAAGGGCGACGTGCTCGTCCGCGCCCGCGCGATCGTCGTCGCCCCCAACGACAGCAGCGGCGCGGTGACCCCGGGCTTCCCCGGCAGCTCGGTGGGCGTCACCACCAGCTACGCGCCGGAAGTCGATTTCACCTACATGCTGACCAACCACATCGGCACCGAGCTGATCCTCGCGACGACCAAGCATGACGTGACCGGCGGCGGGACGCTTTCCGCGCTCGACAAGGTCGCGAGTGCCTGGGTCCTGCCGCCAACCCTGACGCTGCAATATCACTTCATGCCGACGAAGCACGTGCGGCCGTATCTCGGCGCCGGGATCAACTACACGGTGTTCTACAACGCCAAGGCGAGCGACTCGCTGGTCACGGCGATCGGGCCGACCAAGGTCCATCTGACCGACAGCGTCGGCTATGCGGTGCAGGGCGGGATCGACGTGGATGTGTCGAAGCGCGTGTTCGTCAATCTCGACGTCAAGTACATCGACATCAATTCGACCGCGCGGCTCACCACCGGCGGCGCGCTCAACCAGGTCAACGTCCACATCAACCCGATCGTTGCCGGCGTCGGCGTCGGCATCCGGCTCTAACCGACCGGCGAACCGCACGACCCCGGTCGTGCGGTTTGACCGTGGTCAAACCGTCCGGTCGCAATGCGTGCGACGCTCCCGCCGCAAAGGAGCAGGACGATGCCGCAGGATAACGATTGGTTCCTCTACCTGGTGATCGCCGCAATGGCCGGGTTCATGCTGGTGCTGATGTGGGCAACCGTCACGGACCGGGACCCCGAAGCGCCCTGAGCTTCACCGCTCCCCCCCCCCGCCAACCAGAAAAGGCCGCCCCGGTTTCCCGGGGCGGCCTTTTCTGTGTCGGTCCGTGCGATCGTTCAATCGTCGGCGGGCAATTCCATTTCATGCCACAGACCGTTGAGAATGCCGAAGGCCACCGCGAGGCAGAGGCCCAGAACCCAGCTGAAATACCACATGTCGTTCCGCTCCCGGTTGAAGGTGTCAGTAAAGGTCGATGTTCGCGACGACTTGTGCGGTGGTCACCCGCCCGAACATCACGCGGTACGCCCAGGCGGTGTAGATCAGCACGATCGGCAGCAGGACACCCGTCACCCCGAGCATCAACGCCAGCGTGGAGGCGCTGGACGATGCGTTCCACACGGTCAGGCTCGAATGCGGATCGATGCTGGAGGGCAGGATGTACGGGAACATCGATACGCCGACGGTCGCGATGATCCCGGTCGCCGCGAGCGTCGACCCGACCAGCGCGGCCGCCTCGCGCCGCAACAGGATGCCCGCCAGCGCGAGCGCGGTGCCACCGAAGCCGAGCGCGGGGGCGATGACCATCCACGGGTGCCGTCCGTAATTGGCAAGCCAGGCCCCCGCCTGGACCACGGTCGTCATCCGCGTCGGGTTGGACGGCCCGAGCGGATCGGCGACCCCCGCGATGGCATAGCCCGTCCCGGTCGCGACGAAGCCCCAGCCGATCGCGAACAGCACGATCGACAGCACCGCCGCCCCCGCACCGATCGCGCGGGCACGGTAATGCACTGCGCCATGTTCGATCTTGACCGCCAGCCACGCGCTGCCGTGCAGCACGAGCATCGCGACCGACAGCAGCCCGCACACCAGCGTGAACGGCGTGAACAGACCGAGCAGCCCGCCAACGTAGGTCGCGCGCAAATCATCGTCGATCTTGAACGGGGCGCCCTGCAGGACATTCCCGACCGCGACGCCGAACACCAGCGCGGGAACCAGCCCGCTGACGAACAACGCCCAGTCCCACCGCGCGCGCCACGCCGGATCTTCCGACTTGGAGCGGTATTTGAACGCCACCGGCCGCAGGATCAGCGCGGAGAGCACGAGGAACATCGCGAGATAGAAGCCCGAGAAGCTGATCGCATAGACCAGCGGCCAGGCGGCGAAGATCGCACCGCCGCCGAGGATGAACCACACCTGGTTCCCCTCCCACGTCGGCGCGACCGCGTTGATCGCGAGCCGCCGTTCGACGTCGTCGCGGGCGACGAACGGGAGCAGCGCGGCAACACCGAGATCGAACCCGTCGGTGATGGCGAAACCGATCAGCAGGACGCCGAGCAGCACCCACCAGATCAGTCTAAGCACTTCATAGTCTAGGAAAGCCATGATCGGATCGTCCTTCAGGCAGCAAGCGAGGGAATGGGCAGCGCGGTCACCGGTGCCGGTTCCGGCAGGTCCTCGACCGGACCGTGCGCGATCGCGGCGAGGATCAGCCGGACCTCGATCACGGCGAGCGTCCCGTACAGCGCGGTGAACCCGACGATCGTCGTGATCAGCAGCGCGGGCGTCAGCGAGGAGGTTGCCAGGAAGGTCGGCAACACCCCGTCGATCGCCCAGGGTTGCCGACCGAGTTCGGCAACGACCCAGCCAAGTTCCGCCGCCAGCCACGGCAGCGGCATGGCAGCGACCGCGATGCGGAGGAACCAGCGATACTGCTCATGCCGGCGGGCGGTCGAAATGACGAACGCGGCGGTAAACAGCGCGATCATCAGGAAACCGATCCCCGCCATCAGGCGGAACGACCAGAACATCAGCGGGACGCTGGGGACCGTGTCCCAGGCGGCGGTATCGATCATCGCGGGCGTTGCGGCGGCCGGATCCGCGACGTAGCGCTTCAGCAGCAATGCATAGCCGAGGTCGCGCTTGTGCAATTCGAACGCGGCGCGTGCCGCAGCATCGGTCGGCGTCCGTTTCAGCACCTGCACCGCGCGATAGGCGATCTGGCCCGAGCTGATCCGCTCATGCGCCTTCAACACCAGTTCCGACATGCCGGTCACTTCGCCCGTCAGGCTGCGGGTTGAAATGAGGCCGAGCACCCACGGGATTTCGACCTGATAGCGCGTCGTGCGCGTCTCGAAATCGGGCAGGCCGATCAACGTGATGCCTGCGGGTGCAGGCGCGGTATGCCAGGCCGCCTCGATCGCGGCGAGTTTCATCTTCTGGTTGTCGGTCAGCACGTAACCGCTCTCGTCCCCCAGAACGACGACCGACAGCGACCCCGCCAGCCCGAACGCGGCGGCAACCGTCATCGAGCGCTTGGCGAATTGGGTCCAGCGGCCCTTGAGCAGATAAAAAGCCGATACGCCGAGGACGAGTACCGACGCGATGACATAGCCGGCGCTGACGGTATGGACGAACTTCGCCTGTGCGACCGGGTTGAACAGCACCGCACTGAAATCGGTGACTTCCATCCGCATCGTATCGGTGTTGAAGCGCGCGCCGACCGGGTTCTGCATCCAGCCGTTGGCAACCAGGATCCACAGCGCCGACAGGTTGGTGCCGACCGCGACCATGAACGTCACGAACAGATGCTGGCGCTTGCTCAGCTTCTCCCAGCCGAAGAACATCAGCCCGACGAACGTCGCTTCCATGAAGAACGCCATCAACCCCTCGATCGCGAGGGGCGCGCCGAAGACGTCCCCGACATATTGCGAGAAATACGACCAGTTGGTGCCGAACTGAAATTCCATCGTCAGCCCGGTGGCGACACCGAGCACGAAGTTGATCCCGAAGATCTTTGCCCAGAACCGCGTGATCACTCGCCAGATCGGGCGATTGGTCATGACGTACAGCGATTCCATGATGACCAGCATCACGCTGAGCCCGAGTGTCAGCGGCACGAACAGGAAATGATATAGCGCGGTCAGCGCGAATTGCAGTCGCGATAGATCGACGACACTAAAGTCCATGATTCTGCCTCCGTGTCAGGCCCAACGCGGACCACCCCTGGCAGTCCGGCTAGCGATATCGGTGGGTTAGCGGGATACGCGGTTTCCCGTATTCGGCCGAAGCGGTCGCTGTTCTAGGCATCATTCATGTCCGGAACAGCCCTTACCGTCCCGCCGCCCCCGCGCCTTCTGGCGACGTTCAAGTCGCAAGTGTCGCGCCTGCCCTTGTTACTATTGCTGATCGATACGGCTGGAGCGATCGGGTTTGCGGGTGGTCTTGCCGGCGCGGTCGCTGCGCTGGCCGCGGGGTCGACGCAGGTGGCGGGATGGATCGCGCTGATGCTCGGTGCCGGGGTCGTGCGCGGGGCGGCGACGATGCTGTCGGTCCGTGCCGGCGCGCGCGATGCGGCGGGCGTGAAGGCCGGGCTGCGGCGGGACGTCGTCTCGGCGCTGTTCCGTCCGCTCGCGGGCCAGGGCACGACCGGCGCGATCCTCGCCAGTGCAGTCGACGAGGTCGAGATGGTCGACGGGTATATCGCGCGGTTCCTGCCCGCGCGGCAGGCCGCGACGATCGCGCCGATCGTGGTGGGCGCAGCCGTCGCGCTCGCAAGCCCGGTCGCCGCGCTCATCCTGATCGGCACCTTATTCCCCTTCATCGCGGCGATGGTGCTCGCCGGCGGCGCGGCGGCGGCGGAATCGCGGCACCAGTTCGATGCGCTCGCGCAATTGTCGGTCCGCTTTGCCGACCGCGTCCGCGCACTGCCGGTGATCCGCGCGTTCGGCGCAGAGCGACGCGAGACCGACGGCATCGCGGACGCCGCCGACGCCGTCGCGCGCCGCACGATGCGCGTGCTGCGCGTCGCGTTCCTGTCCTCGGCATCGCTCGAATTCTTCGCCGCTTTGTCGGTCGCGCTGGTCGCGGTGTACGCCGGGTTCAACGTGCTCGGGCTGCTTCCAGCGTTCGTGCCCGAGCATCTCACGCTCGGCCGCGCGTTCTTCGTGCTGGCGCTCGCACCCGAATTCTATGCCCCGATGCGGCGGCTGGCCGCGGCGTATCACGACCGCCAAGCGGCGGAGACCGCGACGACGCGGCTCGACGCGGTCATCGCGGGTCAGGCGCCGCCCGCCGCAGCGTGGACCTACGCCGGCGACGCACCACCCCGGCTGACGTTCGACGCGATCACGCTGCGCTATCCGGGGATGGACGTGGCGGCGGTTTCGGACTTCTCGCTCGACATCGCGCCGGGCGAGATCGTCGCGCTCGTCGGCCGTTCCGGGTGCGGCAAATCGAGCCTGTTGCATTATGTGCTCGGCCTCGTCCCCGCAGCCGCCGGCAGCCTTGCGATCGACGGGATCGTCCTGCCGCCGCGCGCCAACCTTGCGCCGCACACCGCCTGGTCCGGACAGACCCCGCTGCTGCTGACCGGGACGATCGCCGACAACATCGCTGTGTCCGACCCGACCGCCGCACGCTGGCGGATCGAGGACGCCGCCATTCGCGCTGGCCTTGCTCCTGCGCTGGCGACGCGCGCGGACGGGATCGACACGCTGCTCGACGCGACCGGCAGCGGGCTTTCGGGCGGGGAACGGCGACGGATCGGTCTGGCGCGCGCGATCCTCAAACCCGCCCCCGTCCTGCTGCTCGACGAGCCGACCGCGCACCTCAATTCCGCCGCCGAGGCCGCGCTGATCGCGACGATCCGCTACGCCTGCATCGGCCGAACCGTGCTGATCGCAACCCACAGCCCCGCGCTTGCCGCAATGGCGGACCGTATCATCCCGATGGACCGCGCATGACCCCGGACACCCCCACCGATCTCGCCTCCGTCCTCCACCGCGCGACGCTCGCGCATCGGCGCGACCTGCGCCGGGCGGCGTTCTGCGCGGTCGCGGTGGCGGCGGCGACGGTGTCGCTGCTTGGCCTCTCGGGATGGTTCCTGACCGGCGCCGCCGTCGCGGCATCGCTCGGGCTGGGCCATGTGTTCAACTATATGCTCCCCGCCGTCGCGATCCGCTTCATGGCGATCGTTCGCACCGCCGCGCGCTACGGCGAACGCATAAGCGGGCACGACGCCGCGCTGCGCATGATGGCGCGGGTCCGCCCGGCGCTGTTCGCGGCGCTGGCCGGGGCCTCTCCCATCCGGACGAAGCGCTTCTCGACCGGCGAGGCGAGCGCGCGGCTGGTGCAGGACGTGACCGCGATCGAGGCTGCGATCGTGCGGCGTTCCGCCCGCTGGTCGCTGGTGGGGGCGAGCGTGTCGGCGGGTGCGCTCGCGCTGCTCGGGGGCTGGGCACCGCTGGTGGCGGTGGGCGCGACCGTGGTGGCGACGATCACGCTCGGCGACTGGATCGCGCGCTTGGGGGCTGCCCCGGCCCGTGCCGCACTGGTGGCGAACGGCAACCTCAAGGACATGGTGTCCCGTTACGGCGCCGCCGCCGCGGAATTGCGCTGTTACGGCCTCGAAGCGCGCGCGGTTGCCGACGTTGCCGACCATGGCGCCACCCTGTCGATCGCGCATCGCGCCAGCGCTGCGGCGGTGAGCTGGCTCGATTTCGTCCAGTCGAGCGCGGTATCGGTCGCCGCCGGCGCGGCGTTCGTGCTTGCGATGCCCGCGGGCGCGCCGATCGCGGCACTGGCCGCGCTCGCCGCCGCGATGGGGGTCGACGGGGCCGCGCCCTTCCTCCGCGATCTCGCGCAGCGCGCCAGCGTCCGCACCGCCACCGAACGCCTCGACGAGATCCTGCTCCAGCCGGACGTGGCGGACCCTCCCGCGCTGGGCGCCGCACCGCAGGAACGCGATCTCGCGCTCGCGGTGTTCGGCCGGGTCCGTTTCCAGCCGAGCGAACGCGTCGCGATCATCGGGCGGTCTGGCTGTGGCAAGACCAGTCTGGTCGAGACGCTGCTCGGTTTACGCCAAGCCAAGCGCGGCGCGGTGCGGATCGGCGGGGTCGACCTGCTCGACATTGCGCCGCGCCAGCTTTCGACGATCTTCGCCCTCGCCCCGCAGGACGCGCGTCTCCTCGCCGGGACCGTGCGCGACAATCTGCTGCTGGCCGATCCTCTGGCCGACGAGGCACGGTTGTGGGGCGCCTTGCACGATGCGGCGCTGGAGGAGCGGATCCGCGCGCTCCCGCTCGGCCTCGACAGCTGGATCGGCGAGGATGGCGCGTGCCTTTCGGGCGGGGAGCGGCGGCGGCTTTCGCTCGCGCGGGCATTGGTGTCGCGCGCGCCGTGGCTGGTGCTCGACGAGCCGACCGAGGGACTCGACCCCGCCACCGAACGCACCGTGCTTGCGCGGATCGCAGCGCGGCTCGACGCAACCGGCCAAGGCGCGCTGATCGTGACGCACAGCGCGCGCGTCCGCGATCTCTGCGACACGGTGGCGGACATGACCCCGCCCGCCGCGACTCAGCCGTTCGAAACCGTCTGAGACCGTTTGGCCCTGCGCCGGACGGCCGGTCGGATCAGCGCGTCAGCGCCGCGTCGCCCCACGTCACCGGGTCGGGAAAGCGCATCGGCTGCGGGGTGCGGGCGACGAGCTCGATGACCTTGACGCCGCGGACCGACACCGACAGCGGCACCGCCGTGTCGCCGAACGTCATCGGCGCGGACTGTTGCAGCAGCTTGCCGTCGCCATAGACCGCGAACCGCACCGGCTGGCTGCGGTCGCGCGCGGAATCGTCCAGCCCGACCATCGTGGTGAACCGGGCAAACCCGCGATTGCGCACCTCGAGCCGCGAATTGGCGAGGACGCCAAGCCCGGTCGGATAGCGCTTGCCCGCAATCTGCAGCGTCTCGCCGTACGGCGTGGTATCCGCCTGCGCGCCGCCCCAGCCACCGTAGCGCGGCCGATCGCCCCCGCCGCGCGTGCTGTTCCACCCCGAGACCGCGCGATGCACCAGCGGTTCGTGCTCGGGCACGGTCACGCCGTCGACCGCCGGGTTCACGCTGCCCGGCTGCTCGGAAAGGTACAGCCCCGCCGGTAGCAGGTGCTGGCCGTGCGCGGTGAAGATCAGCGTCTGGTGCGGCGCCAGCGTCATCTTGGCCTCGCCGCGAAAATCCTGTTCCTTCCCGGTCCACAGGTCTTCGAGCGCGATCGTCCCGTCGCTCGTGAACTTGAGGTGCTCGGCAGTCAGCACGGCGTCGGTCGGTACGGCGGTGCGGTTGAACAGCGCGACCGCCTTGTCGCCACTCGCCAGCGTCTTGACGAGGATCTGGACGTCGTCGGTGTCATACGCCAGCACCGCCTGATTGCCCGCCGGATCCTGATTGACCGCAATGATCCGCGCATTGCCGAGCAAGTCGATCATCGGCTTCGATGCCTTGCGCAGATCATAGCCGATGAACAGCGGCGCATTCTCCATCGCCCAAAGCGCGAAATGCGAGCGTGCTTCCTCGAGATGCGCCATCTCGAAATCCCCGGTGCCGACGAACAGCATGTCGGGGTCGTTCCACCCGCCCGGATGGCCGTACAGCGCACGCCGCGAGACGGTGTCGAAATTGTGGAGCATCCGCGTCCAGCTCGCGGAAATGTCCTCGCTGGTGCGCGAGATGTTGCCGAGGTCCTTGCCCCACGCACGGACATCCGACGATCCCCACAGGCAGATCGAGTAGAGATAATCCATGTCCGGGTTGTACCGCTTCAACGCGTCGCCGACCTGCTGATACAGCGCGCGGATCGCCGGGATGTTGGTCCGGCTAAGCGACTCCGGGTCGACGATCGGCGGGAAGGCGCGATACTTTCCCGCGATCACCGCGGGGTTGGTTGCGGGGAGCCCCCGCACGCCGCACCCGTCGACCTTGATCAGGTCGAACCCCCATTCGGCGAAATACAATCGGATGTCCTGGTCGACATGCCCGTACAGCCCGATCTCGCGTTCGGCGACGGTTCCCTCGGGCTGGTTGGGCATGGTCGAGGTGAACACCTGCCCGCACGAATTGCGCCCGATGTCGGAATAGATCCCCGCCTTGAACCCGAGCGCGTGGAGTTTATCGGTAAACGGCTTGAAGCTCGTCTCGCCGCCCGGCCCCGCGCCCGCTGCCGAGGGGAAGGTCGCGGTGCGGATGATCATCCGGCCATCGGGCTGGCGCCGCTTGAGCCACCAGCCATCGTCGATGTCGATGTAGCGATAGCCCTTCGCCTGCAACCCGCTGTCCGCGATGATCTTGGCGCTCGCGAGGACCTTCTCCTCGCTCACGTCGGTGTAGAAGGCGTTCCAGCTGTTCCACCCCATCGGCGGAAGCTGTGCCGCGCCGGCGGTGTTGGCGCTCCACCGTCCGGTCGGGGCAAGATCGTCCGCCAGCGCGATCGCCGGCGCAAGCGTCGCGCCGATGCTCGCCGCGCCGAGCAGGGCCCGACGCAAGCGCTTTTGAAGAAGGTCACGCATGGTCGGGTGCTGTCGGAAGGTCTGGTGGTACTGCCGGTCAGCGCAGATCGAGCACGACCACCGACATCGGCGGCAGCGTCGCGGTCAGCGTGCCGCCCGAAACCTGCGCGCCGGTGAAGGCTTCAGGCTTGACGACATCGGGCTTTTCGAAGGTGTTGTGCGCATCCATCGTCGCGCCCGTCACGATCCGCCCGGAGACGCTCCCCGCGGTCGCACCGCTCATCGCGACGGACAACGGGATCGCGCGATGCGGGTCGAGGTTGACGAGGGCGACGTGCACCTGCCCCGCCGTATCCCGCACCGCCGACGCGCTGATCGCAGGCAAGGCGAATTCGTCCTTGTGATAGTAAGGCGTCTTGAGCTCGATCGGCAGCGTGGTCGCGTCCTGCCACGGCTTGTACAGGTCGAACACCCAATAGGTCGGGGTCTTGACCATCTTCGCACCGTCGGTGAGCAGCATCGCCTGCAACACGTTCACCATCTGCGCGATCGCCGCCATTTTCACGCGGTCGGCATGATGCGCGAAGATGTTGAGGTTGATCCCCGCGACGACCGCATCGCGGACGCTGTTCTGCTGGATCAGGAAGCCCGGATTGCTGCCAGGCGCAGGATCGAACCAGGTGCCCCATTCGTCGACGACCAGCCACGTCTTCTTCGCGGGATCATATTTGTCCATGATCTCGGAATGCTTGGTGACGAACTCTTCCATCCGCAGCGTATGCGCCATGGTCGACGCCCATTCGCTCTCGGGGAAGCCAAGCGCCGGGCCCTTGTCCCCCCAATTCTTGTCGCGCGGGCGGGTGTAGTAATGCAGCGCGAGACCATCGATGTTCTTGCCCGCGATCTTCATCATGGTGTCGGTCCAGGCGTAATCCACGTCGCTCGGGCCGCTCGCGATCTTGAGCATCTTGGTGGTCCCGCTCGCCTTCGCGAACTGCGCGTAGCGGTTGGTCAGGTCGGCGGCATATTCGGCGCGCATGTTGCCACCGCAGCCCCACAGCTCGTTGCCGATCCCGATGTATTGCAGCTTGAACGGCGCCGGATGCCCGTTGGCGGCGCGCTCCTTCGCCAGCGTCGACCCGTTCGGCGAGGTCATGTATTCGACCCATTGCGCGGTCTCGCTCGGCGGCGCACTGCCGAGGTTGGCGGAGACATAGGCTTCCGCGCCGAGACGCTCGACGAAGCCCATATATTCGTTGGTGCCGAACGCGTTGTCCTCGTTCACGCCACCCCAGTTGGTGTTGATCTTGACCGGACGCTTCGCGCGCGGGCCGATGCCGTCGCGCCAGTGATATTCATCCGCGAAACACCCGCCGGGCCAGCGCACCATCGGCACCTTGATCGCCTTCAGCGCCTCCAGCACGTCGCGGCGATAGCCGTGGTCATTCGGGATCTTCGACTTCTCGCCGACCCAGATCCCGTCGTAGATGCCGTGGCCGAGATGCTCGGCGAATTGCCCGAAGACCTGCCGGTTCATCCGCGGTCCGGGCTTGTCCGCCTGGATCGTCGCGGTCGCGGAGTCGCTGGGGGCCTGCTGCGCGGTCGCGACAGATGCGGCAAGAAGACTCGTGCCGAGGCACAAGGTTAGACGGGCGCGTTTCAACATGGCTGGATCCTTCTCCGATATCAGGCCACGCCCTTGCTCGAGGGGTTGCTCTTTGACCGATATTGTCTGAGTATAAGTGCCAAGCCGTGACGTCAACGGCACTTGTTTCGGCGCGGACATCCCGCCTGCGGAGAAGGACTCTTATGCTCAAAACCCTCGCAACGACGACGCTTTCCTTGTGCTTGCTCGCCCCTGCCGCCGCATACGCCGGCACCGCCGAGCGCGCACCGTTCGGAAAGCTCGCCAATGGCCAGCCGGTCGAAGTGATTACGCTGACCAACGCGAAGGGCATGAAGGCACGGATTCTCAGCTACGGTGCGATCCTGCAGGGCGTCGACGTGCCCGATCGCGACGGCAAGATCGCGGACGTCACGCTCGGCTATACCGACATGCGCGGCTATCTCGCGGCGCCCAATTACTTCGGCGCGACCGTCGGGCGCTATGCCAACCGCATCAAGGCGGGCAAGTTTACGCTGGACGGCAAGAGCTATTCGCTCGCGCTCAACAACAAGACCAACGCGCTGCATGGCGGCGTCCAGGGATTCGACAAGCGGTTGTGGAAAGTCGTCGAGGTCACCAGTGGCGCCACCAGCCACGTGACGCTCGCCTACACCGCGGCGGACGGCGAAGAAGGCTATCCCGGTGAGCTCAAGGTCACCGCGACCTATGCGCTCAACGATGCCAACGAACTGTCGATCGATTACCGCGCGACCACCAACAAGCCGACGATCGTCAACATCACCAACCACAGCTTCTTCAATCTGGGCGGCGAAGCGTCGCAGCGCTCGATCTATGATGCGGTGCTGACGATCCCGGCGGAAACCACCACGCCGGTCGACGCGACGCTGATCCCCGACGGGACGTTCCGCCCCGTGCAGGGCACCCCGCTCGACTTCCGCAAGCCGACCGTGATCGGCAGCCGGATCCGCGACGCGAGCGACCCGCAGATCGTCTTCGGCCAGGGCTATGACGAGAATTACGTGCTCGCGCGCGACGTGAGCAAAACGCCCCGCCTCGCCGCGAAGGTCGAGGATCCGATCACCGGCCGCACGATGGAAGTGCTGTCGAACCAGCCCGGCGTGCAGCTGTACACCGGCAACTTCCTCGACGGCACCGCGGTCGGCAAGTCCGGCCACGCCTATCGCCAGGGCGACGCGATCGCGCTAGAACCGCAGGTCTTCCCGGATACGCCGAACCAGCCGGTGCTGGGCAGCGCACGGCTCGATCCGGGCCAGACCTATCGCAACCTGATCGTCTATCGCTTTTCGGCAAACGCACGCTGATGCGCCCGCTGGCGACCGGCATTGCGACGCTGCTCGCCAGCACCGTCGCTAGCGCAGGATGGGCAGCGCCCACGGTGGGCGGGCTGCTCGGCGACCATGCGGTCGTCCAGCGGAACCAGCCGGTCGTCGTGACCGGGGAGGCTGTCCCCGGCGAAGCGGTGACGGTCGTGCTGGGCGGGCATTCCGCGCAGGCACAGGCCGCCCGTGACGGCAGCTTCAGCGTCACCCTGCCCGCGCTCCCGGCGGGCGGGCCGTATGATCTGCTCGTCATGGCCGCGAGCGGGACGACCGCGCTGCACGACCTGCTGGTCGGCGACGTGTTCCTCTGCTCGGGCCAGAGCAACATGGAAATGACGGTCGAGCATGCGCAGGACGCGTTCGGCACGATCATGGGGTCGACCGACGCGCAGCTTCGCCTCGTCACGATCGACAAGGCGACGTCGGTCAAACCGCTCGACCGACTGAAGCAGAAGCCCGCCTGGGCCGCTGCCGGGCCGAAAACGACCGGCGGGTTCTCCGCCGCCTGCTATTACATGGTCCAGGACTTGCGGAAGACCGCCAAGGTCCCGATCGGCGCGATCCATTCGAGCTGGGGCGGATCGCAGATCGCCGCATGGATGGGCGAGACCGCGCAGCGCGGCGCCGGACGCGGTGCGCAGGCCGACCTGCTCGCCCTCTACGCGCGCGACCCCGCCGCCGCGAGCCGCGCTGCGGGGCTGGCGTGGGAAAGCTGGTGGCGCGACAAGACCGGGGACAAGCCCGGCCAGGAACCGTGGCAACCCGAGGCCGCGCTCGACTGGAAGCCGGTGCCGAAGATCGACTTCTACGAGAATTGGGGCGTCCCCGCGCTCGAGACCTATCTCGGGATGCTGTGGTACCAGAAGACGGTGACGCTCACCGCCGCGCAGGCGCGCCAGATGGCGACGATCGCGATCGGCGCGATCGACGATGCGGATCGCACCTGGATCAACGGCAAGCCGGTCGGCGGGCGCGGCGGCTGGGATGCGCGGCTGTATCCCGTCGCGCCGGGCACGCTGCACGCAGGCGACAACGTAATCACGATCAACGTCGAGAACGCCTATTCCACCGGCGGAATGCCCGGCCCCGCCGACGCGATGCAGCTGACCCTCGCGGACGGCACCAGCGTGCCGCTGTCGGACGGATGGCGCTACGCCCTCGCCAAGCGCGTGAGCGGCACCACGCCGCGCGTACCGTGGGACGACATCACCGGCGCGGGCACGATCTACAATGCGATGATCGCGCCGCTCGGGCGCACCGGGATGGCCGGGGTCGCCTGGTATCAGGGGGAATCGGACACCGCCTATCCGGGCTATGCCGGGCGGTTGAAGGCGATGATCAAGGAATGGCGCGCGCAGTTCGGCGTGCCGACCCTGCCGTTCGCGGTCGTCTCGCTCCCGGGCTTCGGCAAGCCCGCCGTCACGCCGAGCGAAAGCGGCACCGCGCAAGTCCGTGAGGACATGCGTCAGGTCGCGGAAACCGACGGCCATACCGCGCTGGCGGTGGCGATCGACCTGGGCGATCCGCTCGACATCCATCCGGGCGAGAAGCACGAAGTCGGGCGCCGTCTGGCACGCGCGATGGGATCGCTCGCGTACGGCGCGCCCGCCTCCGCCTCGGGCCCGCGCGTGACGCAAGCCACCCACGACGCGAACGGAGGCGCGACGGTGACGTTCGACGGCGTGACCGGTGCGCTCCACGCCCGCAGTGCCGCGCAGGCGACCGCGTTCGAACTCTGTGGCGCCGACGCGGGTTCGTGCCGCTACGCCACGGCAACCGTCTCGGGCAATCGCGTGACGTTGGCGGGGGATGGCAGGCCCGCGACACGGGTGCGCTACGCCTGGGCGGACTTCCCGGTGGTCAATCTGGTCGACGACGCCGGGCTTCCGGCCGGGCCGTTCGAGCTGCCCTTACGCTAACCCTTGTTCTCCCGCGAAAGCGGGAGTCCAGGGTTACGAACGCAACGCTCGCAACCCTGGACTCCCGCTTTCGCGGGAGAACGTGGCTTAAGACGCCGGCCCATCCACCACGCGGAACTGGCCGCTGCAATGCATCAGGCTCATCAACTGCAGCATGCCGTCGAAATAGCGTTGCTCCCCGGTCGGGACCGGCATGTCCCATAACGCCTGGAGGAACGCGCGCGAATGCGGCCCCGGCGTCGCCGCGAACGCACCAACCGCGGTGGCCGCGACCATCCCGGGGGAATGCCGCGTCGACAGCGGCTTGCCATCCAGCGTGTAGCGGTCCGCCATCCGGTCGATCCCCTGCCCTGCCAGGAACGTCTGGATGCGGTCGCTCAGCACCCGCTGCCGCGCGTCCTTGCCCCACCAGCTGTAATCGACCGACCAGTTGCTCACCGTCCGCCAGCTGTCATAGCCGAACGGATCGGGCGTGCCGTCGCGCGTCAGCATCGTCGTTCCGTCGAAATGGCTGCGGTCGGGCGCGAGCCCGGTCCGGGGATCGGTCACCCGCACGAACAGGTCGCGGCTGACGTCCGCCGCCTTCGCCCAGAACGCGCGATCCTCGACCGGCCCCCAGCGCGACCACAATTCGTAGAACGCCGGAAGATGGTAGGACGCATCGGTCCCCCCGACCGACGTTTCCGCGACGAAGCGGATCATCGCATGCGCCTCGTCGACCATCGGGCCGACCGTGGCCTGACGCGGCCGATTGTCGGGACGGTAGGGCGGCCACGGTTTGCCGTCCTTCGCCGCCTGCGCCGCCATCGCGCGGTTGTTGATGCTCGGCCACGGCGACGCGGGCATCTCGAAGGGTTTGTCGCCGGGATGGATGCGAAACGGGCCGGTTGCCGTCATCACCGGGTGATGTCGCATCGTGCGAAGGATCGCGTCTCCCTCCGCCTGATAGGCGTAAATCCCCGTTCCGTTCCCCCACCGCCGCGCGGCGAAGTACAACGCCATCGCATAGAATTCCTCGCCATCGGGCGCGGCGCCGACCGAACGCGGCGAGCCGTCCGTCCCCATCGACCACGCGAAATACCCGACCGAGGGGTTCTTGGGGTCGGTGATCTGCATGTGCGTCTTGGACCAGTTCCACAGCGCATCGAACTCGCGCTTCTTGCCCAACTGGACCGCGATCATCATGCCGTAGCTCATGCCCTCGGTCCGGGCGTCGTTGTTCGCCCAGTCGGTCACGTACGCGAGCGGCCCGTTGGCATTGGCGCCGCTCTCGAAATAGATGCGCTCCTCCTGCCCGTCGCCGTAGAACAGCTGGTTGAACACCGCGTCGAGCTTCGCCTTGGTCTGCGCCTCCGACACGCCGATCTGTTCGGCGAAGAGGTTGCGATAGTGGCCGGTCTTGACCGCACCCGCGCCATCCCCGGGGAAGCGCTTGATTTGGCCGAGCGGTTTGTCGGTGTGCCCGGTGTCGATCGTTCCGGGCGGCGGGGTCGACGCTGCCGGAGGCGCCGCCTGGGCCGCGCGGGCCGCCGTGGGCGCGACGAACGCCAGCATGGCGAGCGTGACCGCCGCAGTCATCCCAGAATGTGCGCGTCGTCTTGTCGTATGTGCCATGTCCATCCTCTCGCGCCGCGCCCTCGGGAACGCAGTCTTTGGTACCGCAATCATCAAAGTGTCTGCGAAACCCGGCGGTTCCGCAAGGGTGCAAACCGCAACGCTCCCCCCTTTCGCAATGATCTGGAGCATGCCAATGATACCGTTAACGATCCGCCACGCAGCGGAACAGGAGAGCGATGATGAAACGGATTGCGGTGATCGCGTGTCTTTGCCTGGCGGTCCTGCCCGTCGCCATACCGGCGCAGGATCCGCCACCGGAGGCTCCACCGTCGCTGACGACGATCAAGCTGTGGCCCAATGGCGCCCCCGGCAAGGATGTTCGTCCGCCTTCGGCCGAGATCGGCCGCGACTATTGGGTCCGCAACATTCGCGAGCCGTCGCTGCTCGCGTTCCCGGCCAAGCGGGAGCACAACAACGGGGCGGCGGTCGTCATCTTCCCCGGCGGGGGGCACAAGCTGCTGGTGTGGACCAACGAAGGCACCAAGGCCGCGACCGCGCTCAACCGGATGGGGGTCTCGGCCTTCGTCCTCAAATACCGGCTCGCGAACGAACCCGGCTCGCCCTATTCGGTCGAGGGCGACGCGGCGGACGACGCGCGGCGTGCGCTGCGCTGGGTCCGCGCGCATGCAAGCGATTATGGGATCGATCCCCGCCGCGTCGGCGTCATGGGCTTTTCCGCGGGCGGCGAGCTCGTCTCGCTGATCGCGGACAACCCCGAACCCGCCGGGCGCCCGGTCACCGACGCGATCGATCGCCAGTCGGCGCATCCCGATTTCCAGGTGCTCGTCTTCCCCGGCCCGCGCGGCATCCCCGCCAAGGCGATCGCCGCCGCCCCGCCCGCGTTCATCGTCGCCGGAAGCCGGGACCCGTGCTGCGCCGCGCCCTCGGTGGCCTTGTACGAACAACTCCGCACCGCGGGCGTGTCCGCCGAGCTCCACATGTTCGCGGACAGCGGGCATGCGTTCAACCTCGATGAATCGAACCGCATTTCGATCCTGCACTGGCCCGACCGGCTCAACGACTGGCTGGCGGACGGCGGGTGGCTGGAACCGCGGCGGACGAGCGGGGACAGCGCGAAGCCCTAGGCAGGGGCGAAGGTCCTGCCAAACCGGGCGTCATCCTGAACTCGTTTCAGGATCCACCCCTCCGCGAGTCCGGACTGTGCCTGTAGCGCGGTGGATGCTGAAACAAGTTCAGCATGACGCCAGCTATTGAGGCGCGGGATGACGATCAGCCCGCCGATTGCCTTTACGCAAAAAGGTCCTGCCAGACCGTCCGTCATCCTGAACTCGTTTCAGGATCCAGCCCTCCGCGAGTCCGGACTGTGCCTGTAGCGCGGTGGACGCTGAAACGAGTTCAGCATGACGCCAGCTATTGGGCCGCGGGGTGACGATCAGACCGCCGATTGCCTTTACGCAAAAAGGTCCTGCAAAACCGACTGTCATCCTGAACTCGTTTCAGGATCCAGCCCTCCGCAAGTCCGGACTATGCCAGTTGCCCGGTGGATGCTGAAACAAGTTCAGCATGACGCCGGCTATTGGGGCGCGGGGTGACGATCAGACCGCCGATTGCCTTTACGCAAAAAGGTCCTGCAAAACCGTCCGTCATCCTGAACTCGTTTCAGGATCCACCCCTCCACGATTCCGGACTATGCCTGTCGCGCGGTGGATGCTGAAACAAGTTCAGCATGACGCCAGCTGTTGGGGCGCGGATGATGATCAAGCCACCGATTGCCTTGATGCAGACGCCATCT
>NZ_JAPYKK010000089.1 GCF_029623395.1 Sphingomonas echinoides | reverse complement strand
TGGCGGGCGCCGAACCGATGGGAGCGGCACCGGCAGTCATGAGCAATAGAACGCGCAGACAGCGCAGCACTTGATTCATCCGGGTTCACTCAATCACGACCGGGCCAGCAAGCTCGCCGATCCCCTCGTGAAATAGAATATGTCCGACATTTGACTGACCGCAAGGGCATTCGGGGAACCATCGTTTTGCTGCGAACTGGCGCGTTGCAACGCCTTCTCCTGTTCCACGACCGAGAGAGTGAGGAACCGCGCTTCCCCAGCCTACTCGGGCGACAAAAGGGCGTGTTGAAGTGAGTGAGCAATTTGAGTGCGGAGCGCTGGAGGACCGGGGAATATCTCGCCTGTTGGAGACCTGCCAGGTAACCAACGGCTTACGACCCA
>NZ_JAPYKK010000088.1 GCF_029623395.1 Sphingomonas echinoides | reverse complement strand
TGCGATGTATACCGACGGAGTCTTGGCCCGCCGGCAAGCGCTGCGTATCTCTGAGAACCGCTCTAACATGTGCGTTTTCAAAGGACGTGCGGCCGCTCTCGAATGGTTGACGGCGGATTCCCTGATGCCATCCTAAGCTAAGATTGATGATGAGACCGGAGAGAATAGTTTCGGGCCGCTGCCGACGTGGATCCGCAGCAGCCCTGGCCGCCATGTTGCTTGGGGGAAATATGGCGGTTGGGACGTCCATAGGCCTGAGGCGGATCGATGCCAACGTAGGAGCCTTTCCGTCTGCCGACTCACCCAAACGCGTTAGACTAAAGTAGGGTTGTAAATGATTAGTCAGTAGCGCTTATATCGCTTCCCCCTAGCGGCGGAAATAAACCAATGGCTCAGATACATTACCCTGATGGGCGGTTAGTCAGCTTAGAAGATAACGTCGTTACATCCATTGAGCCCGCCCGCAATGGAGGTACGTTAATCTGGATTGGATCGGAAGATGA
>NZ_JAPYKK010000087.1 GCF_029623395.1 Sphingomonas echinoides | reverse complement strand
ACACCTAATAGGTTAGTTGCAAGATAATCGTGTCGCCGTAGCTCCCGGGCACCGCTGATTGCCCGCCAGCGATCGTCCCATAGAGCGTATCGGTTCGTGACGCAGTTATAAGCCCGACCAGCGGGGCGATCGTTCCGGTCACCATCGACGTCCCGGCAACCCCGTCTCCCGCGACGCGGGTCCGGGCGGCATCGGTATAAATCTGATAGTTGAGCCGGTTGCCATTGTTGTCAAGGTACCGCGTGGCGGGCGTGGCACCCTGCCCCGCGCCAATGGCGATCGAATAGGTCCCGGCAATAATCAGCGCGGTGCACGTCGTCGTGACCGTAGCGGTCGTGTTGACGGCGGCCTTGGTCAGTGGATTGTAGGCACCAAACGCCATCGGCACCGCAGATATCGTGCAGGACTGCGCCTGCGCGGGCCCCACCCACCCTACCATTCCAAGGATCGTCAGCAGTAGCGCCGCCGCAACAATCCTAAACGGCCGAAAGAGCAAGCCTGGCGGGTTCATGTCCGTGTCGAACGCCAACCGCCGATCAGTAAGTGATCGTCGCGGTCAACGTGTCCGAATATGCGCCCGGCGTCGGCAATTGCCCGGCGGGAATGCGACCGTAGACGTTAAGGGACTGGCTCGACCCG
>NZ_JAPYKK010000086.1 GCF_029623395.1 Sphingomonas echinoides | reverse complement strand
ACACGCCGGTGAATCATAGCAGGATGTTCCGCCAAAGCTTTCATGGCCGCGACAACTTCTTGGGTCTGAATTGTCGCGTCGGTAAAGTCGTAAAGGGTGGTGGGCGGCTGATCGCCGACCGGAAAACTGGCTATCGTCGCTCGAAGTTCGCTCACAAACGCGCTAAATTCGTCCATCGAACACAAGCCCATGAGCTTCACTTCGATCATGCACAATTCTTTGTGTTTAATAATGATGTGCAACGACGATTTCCTCTCAAGACACCCATAAGGCGCGGTCATGTAGAAAGGGTTAAAACCAGACCGGCGGCTAAGTGTTGAATGGCAAATTCGGATTGCTAAGCGGCGAACAGACTTCGGACTTCGTTTTCCAGAGTCTGTAACGTAAACGGTTTCTGTAGAAAGCGGTCTGCAAGACCAGTGCGTTGGATGCTTTCCCCAGTGTAGCCTGAAATGATAATCGTTCGAAGGTGGGGGCGGTCGGCGAGCGCTTTTCGAACTAAGTCGAAACCATTTATAGCTCCAGGCATTCTGACGTCTGTTACAATAAGGTCAATGCGAGTCACGCCTTGCACCATCTTGAATGCGTCATCGCCGCTGGCTGCCAGGATTACCTCGTAGCCCACGGTCTCGAGTTGATCCCCGATCAACGTTCGTATCCTTTCCTCGTCATCGACGACGAGGATAACCCAACGGTCACGAGACATCGTCTCAGTTCCCAACGTTTTCTAAAATACATACTGAACCTAGGATGGTGAGCATGGCTAGTGGCAAACT
>NZ_JAPYKK010000085.1 GCF_029623395.1 Sphingomonas echinoides | reverse complement strand
CGGCGCAGGTCGGGGTGGGGATCGATCGGTCGGGCCGCTCGACGGCGCTACAGGCGACCGCGCAAGGCAGTGTCGTCTTGCTCGGCGGAGGCGTCTATGCGGCACCGACAATCAGCGACGGGTTCGCGCTGATCGACACGCAAGGGTTTTCGAATGTCGCGGTCATGGTCAACAACCGTCCCGCAGGGCACACCGGTCGGAACGGCAAGCTGTTGGTGCCTGGGCTGGTCTCCTATCAGCCCAACGCCATCTCAATCGATCCCGGCGACCTTCCCCTCGATACGCATTGGGACAGGCTCGACACGGAGGTTGCCCCCAATGCACGGTCGGGAGTGGTGGCGCGGTTCGGAATTCGACGGCAGCATGAATTGTTGCTTACGCTCCGGCTGGAGAGTGGCGCGTTTGTCCCGCCGGGCGCGAAGATCGTCGTGGACGACGGCGCGGTGGCGACGACAAGCGGATTCGATGGCCAAGTGTATTTCCCCGATCTCCCCGGGCAGCACAGGCTTACCGCGACCCTGCCTGATGACACGCGCTGCGACGCGAGCTTTCCGCCCTCCGGCGGAGACGACCTTGGGGGCGAAGTCGGCGTCCTATGTCGGCGCAGTCCGACGACGCCATAATATATCAGACCACGTTGAAACAAAATTTCGTAAAAACACGCTTTAACAATACATTAATAACTAAGAAGTAGAAGTTGGGTATAAACCAATGGAATAAAAGGATACATAATGAAACAAAACGTAACATTACGCGTCCGGCATGCTGTGGCCATGATGTCGGTCCTGTCAACTCTGGGCATAGCAGGCGAAGTACAGGCTGCGACCAGCAATTCGTCGATGGCGGTCTCGGCGAACGTACAGGCCACCTGCGCGATCGCTGCAAACCCGCTCGCCTTCGGCACCTATTCATCGACTCAATTGGATGCGGCTACAACTATCGGCGTCAACTGCACCAACACTACGACCTACAGTGTGTCGCTCGACACC
>NZ_JAPYKK010000084.1 GCF_029623395.1 Sphingomonas echinoides | reverse complement strand
CGCTTCGTCGTCCACGGCACCGTCCGCCAGCGCAGCTATCCGGCGATCTTCGCCTATAATCGCGCCGATCCCGACATCTATCGCTGGGAGCGCAACGGCCGCGTCCGCTACCTCTTCGTCGCAACCGACGACACGAACAACGACAATGTCGGCTCCGCGCACCTGCCTATCCGGGTCGCCGGGACGATCGCCGACCTCGCCGACGACCATGGCGGCCGCGCGCGGGAGGTCGACTTGCTCAATCGTCGTACCCGCCGCGACCGCACCGTCGAGGGCCGCGTCATTGCCGGTTGCTATTGGGCACCCGAGCTGCACGAGATCGGCGGCAAGCTCTCAATCCTTTTCGCGCCCTGCTTCAATCCAAAGGACACCACGTCGAACGAAGGCGGCGCGTGGTTCACGGTCGAATCGCACATCATGCAACTGCGCGACGGCGGCGACCCCGCCAATCCTGCGGACTGGTCGAGGCCCGCGGCGATTCACAAGGCCGACGGCGCACGGCTCGGCCGCGCCGAGATGCCGAGCAACATCAGTCTCGACATGTCCTACCTCGAAGTCGCTGGTCAGAGCTATTACACATGGTCGCAACGCTATCTGCCAACCGCTGGAGCGTTGGGCGACCCGCTGACATGGATCGCCAAGGTCGATCCTTCGCATCCGACGCGCCTTGCCAGCGAGCCAACCCCGGTCATAGCGCCCGAGACCTCGGTCGAGGAGAACCTTGCCGAAGGCGCGTTCGCGCTCCAGCACGACGGACGGCTGACGCTCGTCTATTCCAGCTCCGGGGTCAGTCCGACCTATGTCGTCAACGGCGTCTCCGCGCCTCTGGACGCCGATCTGACCAGGATCGCTTCGTGGCGCAAATGGGCGGCACCACTCCAGAAAAGCGTGCCGATGCCCGCAGGGGTCACAGATTATCGCCGCTACGAACAGGGACCGGGCCATGGTGCCTTCACTACTGACGAGGACGGCAACGACCTTTATGTCTACCATAGCTGGGGCAATCGTGTCGGCGGCGACGGCCGAGATGCGCGCGTTCGTCGCACGCATTGGACTGCGGACGGGCGACCCCTGCTCGACATGACCACCAACGAAGAAGTTGCCCCCGTCAACCGCCGCGTCACGATGGACGTCACAATCCGCTGAGGCAC
>NZ_JAPYKK010000083.1 GCF_029623395.1 Sphingomonas echinoides | reverse complement strand
TGAGTAGCCCCGAGTTTTTTAGACGCCTTCAGCTTTCAAAATCTGCTGCCGTTCGAACGCGACGGGCGACAGCATCCCGTTCCTGACCTGCTTGCGCACCGGGTTGTAGAACATCTCGACATAATCGAACACGTCCTGGCGGGCTTCCTCGCGGGTTTTGTACGTTCGGCGCCGGATGCGTTCGCGCTTGAGCGAGGAGAAGAAGCTCTCGGCGACGGCGTTGTCATGGCAGTTGCCGCGGCGGCTCATCGAGTGCTCAAGATTGTGAGCGCGTATGAAGGCAGCCCAGTCCATGCTGGTGAACTGCGAACCCTGATCCGAGTGGATCAGTACCCTTTGCTTCGGCTTACGGCGCCATACCGCCATGTGCAGCGCCTGCAGCACCACATCGCTGGTCTGCCGGCTCTGCATCGACCAACCGACCACGCGGCGGGAAAACAGGTCGATCACGACAGCCAGATAGGCGAAGCCTTCCAAGGTGCGAATGTAGGTGATGTCTGTCACCCAAGCCCGGTCTGGCGCAGCCACGTCGAACTGACGGTCCAGCGTGTTGTCGACCGCCAGGGACGGCTTGCCGCCATGGCCGCCGGGCCTGCGCTTGTAGCCGATCTGCGCCTTGATGCCCGCCAGCCTGGTCAATCTGGCGACCCGGTTCGGGCAGCAGGTCTCGCCGTGATCCAGCAGGTCGTCGTGCAGCTTGCGGTAGCCATAGACCTTGCCACTGTCGTTCCAGGCCCGCCGGATCAGTTCCGTCTGCCGAGCATCTTCCCGAGCCCGCTGAGCCAGCGGGCTCTTTTGCCATGCATAGTAGCCACTTGGCTGCACAGCGAGGCACCGGCACATGGCCCGTACGCCAAAACAATCGCGATGCTCAGCAATGAACGCGTATCTCACTTTGCATCTCGAGCGAAATACGCGGTGGCTTTTTTTAGGATGTCGCGTTCCTCGGTCACCCGGGCCAGCTCGCGCTTCAGCTGGCGGATCTGCGCATCCTTGCCAGCATCGCCCGACACTTGACCCGCCAGCTGCCGCTTCCAGGCATAGAGCGAATGCGGACTGACGCCGAGCCGCTGTGAAACCTCCGCTACCGGATACCCGCGGTCGGTGATCTGGGCCACCGCGTCACGCTTGAACTCATCGCTGAAATTGGGCTTCCCCATCGTCGCCTCCTGTCCTCAAAATTAGGATCGAAGGCGTCCAGAAATCTAGGGGCTACTCA
>NZ_JAPYKK010000082.1 GCF_029623395.1 Sphingomonas echinoides | reverse complement strand
CCTTTCCCGCAATCGAAGGGCGATCGAGATCGACGCTTTCGCGAAAGGGCGAGTCTCTAAGCCGCAGTTCGATCGAGCACGTCAGATGCCACTATCCACTTGCCGAACAACGCAAAGCCGCACGATTTAGCAAGGGCGGTGGATGCAAGGTTGTCGATCTGGCAACGATACTGCGGTTCATATCCCTTTCGGCGCGAGAATTCGTTGATCGTCAGAACGACCGCACGTGCGAAACCTCTTCCCCGAACATCGGGAAGTGTCAGCACTCCTAAGTCCGCGAACAGGCCGCTTTCCCAAGGATATGCGCTGGCGGCACTGACCAGCCGACCGTCCTCAAAGCAACCGAACACCGCCCAATGATCGAGTTCGACAAACGCATCGTCGCGGTCCTGCTCTGATAAATCGGCATGGAACGCCTCGAACGCATCCCGATCCTCGATCGTAAGTTGGCGTGCGGCCAATGATTGACCGGATGCGACGCGCGTATCCGCGGGAAGGTAGAACAGATAGTCGGGATCGTGCAGGCTGACGCCCTCGCGTTCCAACAGGTCCTGTATGGCTGCGATCGACGTGACACCTGGCGCATTAAGACTGACCCTATCAATCAGCTCGGGTCGCAATACGGTTCGCACCCGGCCATCAATCCCCTCCAACATCATCGCCGGCCGTTTGGGGTTCAACTTCTCGCTTACCGCCCAAGTCGAGCTGCCGTCACCAGCGAACGCTTCATGCCAGTAGTCCAGAATGGGCTTGGGGAATATCGTCATGAGGCTGCACTACCATAGCGGCTCACTGCCCCGGCACTCCACTTTCCCGATGGAATCAAGATTTGTGACACGGTTAGGCTGTGGCTGGCGTCTGTCGCCTTGCGAGCCAATCACGATGAACTGCGATGCCGGACGCGAGCCAGAGCGCACCAGCGGCCATGAATCCAGCGAGCTTGCCGCCTGTGGGGGCTTCGACAATGAAGCCCATGATCGCTGCAACAATTAGCGCCGTTCCAAGAACATAGATCGGACGAAAGCCGCCAGCAAAGGCGATTGGCAGGAAATGGAGGCCGACGACCAACGCCATTGATGGTAACAGGAGATCGGGCCGGTGCAGGTTCACTACGATGTTAGCGGCTAGGAAAAGGCCGACGCCTTCACCAATGCTGCTCCACATGATGACTCGTTCTTCTTTCGGTGACGGCTTGATGCCCTCGCCAGGGGTACGGATCACATAGCTCGCGGCAAGACCGATCAGCATGAATCCTAAGAAGGGCAGCGCCAGAGTGATCCCGGACAAGTGCCATTGCCAGTAAAGCGTCAACGCCGCGAACACCGCTCCAAAAAAGCTCATAATCAGCGCGCCCCATGCCCCCACAGACGGTCCCCCTTATGTTTGATAGGCCGATAGTACGTCTGCAATTTCGACAGGTCGAGAAGGATACTTCCGTTCTCGTTTGGGAACGTCGGACGGGAA
>NZ_JAPYKK010000081.1 GCF_029623395.1 Sphingomonas echinoides | reverse complement strand
ACGATCCCACCATTGGCGCGTACGTCGTCTATTGGACGTCGACGCTCTACAAGGATGCCGCGCACAATCGCGAGGACGGCAACGGGCCGCAGATCATGACCGCAATCACCCGCGACTTCAAAACCTTCACCGCCCCGAAACCGTGGTTCAAGGCCGCTGACGTCCCCGGAGCGGTCAAAGCCAAGGGCATGATCGACGCGACCGTCATGAAAGTCGGCAATCAATATTATCGCTTCACCAAAGTCAGCGACGCCAGCGGCTGCCAGTCGAGCGATATCCTGGCTCAGGTCTCCCCCTCGCTGCGCGCATCCGGTGCGTCAGGCGCGTGGAAGATCGTCGACCGCTGCGTGGGCCGGCGCTCCGGCACACCGGAGGTGGAGGGGCCGAGCGCGTTCGTCGCCAATCCGGGCGACACCAGCGGGTTCAAATACTTCCTGTGGGTCGACGACTATGGCGGCGTCGGCTACATCCCGCTGGCGACGAACGACCTCAACGGCAAGATCGCCTGGACCTACCCGCGCGCCTTCAGCCTGCCGGCATCGCCGCGCCACGGCACGGTCATGGCGATCACCGCGTCGGAGCGTGACGCGCTCGTCGCGCACTGGAACCGCCCCGCGCCCGCCGCTCACGTCGCCGATAGCTGGATCGTTCCTTCGGTGCTGGCATCCGGTACGCGCTTGCCCGTCCCGGAAGGCCATCTCGTCACATGGCGCGTCGACGGTCGCGCGCTGCCCGACGGCATTCTCGTCAACCGCGGCGCGATGGCGCGCATCGTCCACCTCGACGGAACCCTGAAGCGTCTGGACGGAACGACGCTCGCCAAGCGCTTCACCGTCCGCCTGCTCGGCACCGCGTCGGGCCGCCTCAAAACCTACGCGCGCGCACCGACGACCGCGCGCGACGCGAACCAGCCGACCGTGGCGCGCAGCGTCCACCTCGCGCTTACCGGCGGTGACGGCCGCGCCGTCCCACTGAACGACGATTACGGCGTCCTGTTCGCACGCGGCGACTATGTCGGGGTGGATCGCGTCGCGCTACGCGGGGTTGCCGATCCGTCCTTGTTCTACTTCGCCGACGGCGCGCTTGGCGTCATCGCGACGCGCGTCGACATGGCCGGCACGCCGGATCCCGATCCCACCGCGACGATCATCTTCCGCAGCGGTTTGAATCACCCAGGCGACTTCGTCGAACTCGGCTCTTTGGACCTGCACACCGCCGATGGCGTCGCGAAGCCGCACGCACGCTACGATTCCGCTGCCCGCCGCTACGTCCTGTCGTGGACCGATCGCGCCGGGCAGCCGCGCTGGGCGACAGCTGCCGATCTCACGCGCACCGAATGGCGCGACACGCCCTTCGAGCCCGGCGGCCGTCGGCAGCAGATCGTCTCGACCGGCAACGTCGGCGACGTCCGCAACGGCCGGACCGTCACCACCGACGACGATACGCTCCCGGTCGACGCCACCCTGGCGACTGTGCTCACCCAACGCTTTGGCCGCACCGTCAACACCACCGCTGCGGTGGCGCCGCAGGTGATCGCCGCTCGCCAGGCTGCCCAGCTACGCGATGCACGTGTGACGCTCGGGTATTCGGATGGCTCCACTGCCACCCGCGCCGTCGACTGGGACGCCGCCGACCTCGCGCACTTAACCCGCCCAGG
>NZ_JAPYKK010000080.1 GCF_029623395.1 Sphingomonas echinoides | reverse complement strand
TCTGCGCAGTCGCAGCGGCGCTAGTTGAGATAATTCCAACGACTATCGCCCAACAACCGGATTTATGTCCTAAGATGCTCATATGGTTACCAATATTCCGCCATTCCTTAACGGAACAAAAATTTTGGATAGGTGTTACCTAACGTTACAAGATGAACAGCATTTTAGCCGACCCAGTAGATCGAACCTGGTTGGCTACATGTTACCATGATGAAGAGCCGATGAAGATACTGTGGAACGTAATGATAGCCGCTCTGGTGATAACGCTAAGTGGATCGCTGTCCGCGCTCCATGCCCAGCCTTTCGCATCGACTTCCAGCACGTCGATCGCCGTCGGCGCCGTAGTGGCGGATTGCTCAGCGGTTACGGTGTCGGGCTCGACTGCGCTGACTGCCATTGGCGTTGCATGCGGGAAGAACTCTGCTGTGTCGCCCGAAATCCAACAATGCCTGTCTTCGGACGACTATCGTTGCGCGAACGCTCTCGGCACGGATCGTGTGCGAACTAAAAATTTACGTTCGCTTAAGCAGCTTTACTTTTAAAGTGCCAATTTTTCAGTGTTCTATTGCTGAAAGGGCATTTAAGATAATACATCTAAGGGGACAGTAGCTCCTACTGCAAAGGGATAGTCTTCTTTGTTATCGTAGTATCGCGCGACGCTCAGCTGTGTAGAGCGGATGCGTACTAGTCCGACAGGATTTATAGCTTGTTGACGATAAGTAGTCAGTTGAATAGCGCGCTGATATCCAGCGGCCCATCAAGCCAAGTTTACCCAAATCAATCGGTGCCGGAGCGGCGGGTTGCCCCAAATTTTAGTTTCTGCTTATATACTACCGTTTCCCTTGCAACAGCCCCGCTTTTGGTTGTACGATACTTGCGAAACATTCCGCTCATAAAGCAAGTGGTGACGCGATGGAGTGTTGTGCACGGCTTCTGCGAGGACGAATCCTTTGGGGCGAATAGTCTCTATCGCGATTGTCGAGGAGGACGACGACCTACGCAGCGTTTTTACGCGCTATTTGACGCAGGCGGGGATGGATGTTTTTGGTTACAGGACGATTGGCGCATTAGAGGACTATTGGGCGAACGCTACGGGACCTGATATCCTCGTGTTAGACGTCGATCTTCCAAGAGAGAACGGGTTCATAGCAACCGCCCGCATCCGCGCGCGCTCGACGGTTGGAATCATCATGGTCACGAGGCGGACCGAACATGAGGATCGACTGCTCGGTCTCTCTATGGGGGCCGATCATTACCTCACGAAGCCGATTGACCTGCGCGAGCTCGAAAGCATCATCCGCAATCTAGCGCGACGCCTTTTCGAAAGGCGCGAAACCGGCGCCAAAGCGATACCCGAACAACCGATATGGACGCTAAGGCGCGACGAATGGCGTCTGATTGCGCCAAACGGCGCTGTCGTTGACCTGTCCGCGGCCGAGCATCAGTTGCTCACCTCAATCCTTGAACAGCCGGGACGTGCCAATTCTCGCGATTCGATCAACGCAAAACTGGGAAAACCGATGCTTGACGCGCAAAACCGGAGCCTCGACGTGCTCATGTCGCGCGTCCGCCGCAAGATTGAAGCGGCGACCGGACTCGCTCTGCCGCTCCGCGCAGCACGCGGAACTGGCTACGTTTTTACCGGGCAAGCAAGGATCGAGGGCCCGCCCGAGGCATAAGGGGGCGATCTGTCGGCGCATCGCCCGCTGACGAGGGATTGCCCATGCTCTGTTCCGAACCACTCCCGATCGTCAGTCTGCGACATGAATTGCGCAACAAGATCAGTATTTTTCTTGGATCGGAAGACATGTTGGAGATGAACGAAAGCCTTCCCGGCGAACAAGCGTAGAACGTCGATCGGATGCGGCGTGCCCGCCTCGACGCGATT
>NZ_JAPYKK010000008.1 GCF_029623395.1 Sphingomonas echinoides | reverse complement strand
CCCGAGGCGGTCGCCAACCGCGATCAGGATCGCTTCGGCGACACCTTCGGGATTCGTAACGACGTCCGAGTTCCAGAAGCGAAGGACCGACCAGCCGAGACCTTCGAGGAATTCGGTGCGTTCGGCGTCATGGACCGACTCGATATGCTGACTGCCGTCGAACTCAACTGCCAGTCGAACGCTGCGACAGGCGAGATCGAGGATGTAGCGGCCTACTACCAATTGCCGGGTGAATCTCGGGCGGTAGGACCGCAAGCGAAGCCAGATCAGCCGCTCCGCCTCGGTGGCGTTGGTTCGCAAGTCGCGGGCGCGCCCTGTCATCAGGGGCGGGACGCGCGGCATTCTGCGAGACTGGCGGTGGGAAATACGGATAGCAACCCACCCCCAGCCCCTCCCTTGCAGGGAGGGGAGCAGGACAACCGCCGCGCGCACCTCCCCTCCCTGGAAGGGAGGGGTCGGAGGTGGGTCGGCCCGAGGCGGCGGGTGCCCGTTGCTTAAAGTGCAATCCCCGCGGCCCAGCCGCTCGCCCAGGCCCATTGGAAGTTATACCCGCCCAACCATCCGGTCACGTCGACCGCTTCGCCGATCGCATACAACCCCGGCACCTTGCGGGACTCCATCGTCTGCGATGACAGTTCGGCAGTCGAAATCCCGCCAGCGGTCACCTCGGCCTTGGCGAAGCCTTCCGTCCCGTTGGGCGTGAAGCGCCAGTCGGCGAGTTGCCGCGAGGCCGCATCGACCGCCTTGTCGGTTGCGGCGCCCATCTCGCCCTCGATGCCGAGCCGGTCCGCCAGCGTCTCGGCCAGCCGCCCGGGCAAGTGATTCGACAAGGCCGACGCAAGCGACACCCGCGGTCGTGCATGTTTCGCCGCAACCAGCCAGCCGGGTTTGAGCGCAGGCAGGAAATCGATCCCGACCGGATCGCCGTGCCGCCAGTAAGACGACACCTGCAGGATCGCCGGTCCGCTCAACCCCTTGTGCGTGAACAGTGCCGCCTCGCGGAAGTGCGTCTTGCCGACCTTGGCGACCACCTCTGCGGCGACCCCGGAGAGCGAGCGGAACAGCGTCTCCTCGCCGCCCAGCGTGAACGGCACCAATGCAGGGCGCGGCTCGACGATCTTCATCCCGAAGCGGCGACCAAGATCATAGGCGAAGCCGGTCGCACCCATTTGCGGGATCGATGGCCCGCCGGTCGCGATCACCAGCGCGGGCGCGGTGACGGTGCGCTGGCCGAAGCTGACGCGATACTGGCCATCGGCATGCTCGACATCGCGCACCGCGCCGCCGAGCGCAATCTCGACTCCCCCCGCATCGCATTCGTCCTGGAGCATCGCGACGATCTGCTTGGCCGAGCCATCGCAGAACAATTGCCCGAGCGTCTTTTCGTGCCACGCGATCCCGTAGCGGTCGACCAGCGCGATGAAGTCGGCGGCGGTGTAGCGGCCGAGCGCGGACTTGGCGAAATGCTTGTTGGCGGAAATGTAGCGGTCGGCGGCGGTGTTCACATTGGTGAAATTGCACCGCCCGCCGCCCGAGATCAGGATCTTCTTTCCGATCTGGTCGGCATGGTCGATCAGCAGCACGCGTTTACCGCGCTGGCCCGCGACGGCAGCGGTCATGAGGCCGGCGGCGCCTGCGCCGAGGATGATCGCGTCATAGGAATTGGAGGTCATCCGCTCGCCTTAGAGCGATGCCGGGACAAACAGAACCGTTTCGTGGTGGCGTACGGCAGCTAGTCCGCCAGCTGCGTCTCGATTCGCAAATCCCCCGTGAGCGTGCGGTGCACCGGGCATTTGTCCGCGATCTCCAGCATCCGCTCGCGCTGCGCGGGGGTGAGATCGCCCTCCAGTGTCACCACCCGCTCGATCACCTCGATCTGCGCGCACTTCCCTGCCGCAGCAGCGCAATCGTCGGCGTGGCGACGCCCGTGGTGCAGCGTCACTTCGACCCCCTCCAGCGGAATGCCCTCACGCTCCGCGACCAGCCGCAGCGTCATCGCGGTGCAACTCCCCAGCGCGGCTAGCAACAGATCGTAGGGCGTCGGCCCGAGATCGCTCCCGCCGTTCGCGACCGGCTCGTCCGCAAGCAGGCTGTGCCCCGCCGATTCGACGATCTGGACGAATTTCGCTTCGGTCGAGCTGACGCGGACATGCCCCTCGGGCACCGCGTCGACCGGCATCGCCGCGCCGAGGAACGGCTGGACCCAGGCAGCGATGATCTGCGCGACATAGCTTGCCTGGTCGGCATCGGTCAGCAGATGGTCCGCACCGTCCAGCGCAACGAAGCTCTTGGGATGCTTCGCCGCCTCGAAGATCGCGCGCGCATTCTCGACCGAGACGGTCGCGTCGGTCGCCGAATGCAGCACCAGCAGCGCGCGCTTCAATCGCGCGAGCCGGTCGGCCTGATCCTGCCCCTCGACCGAGGCGAGGAACGCGCGCCCGATCCGGAACGGACGGCCGCCGATCGACACGTCGCGCGGTTCGTCCTCCAGATCGTCCGCACCCTTGATGAGATGGAGCACATGGCGCGGATCGAATGGCGCGGCGATCGTCACGACTGCGCGCGCCGACTCGATCCTCTCCGCTGCGGCGATCACCGCCGCCCCGCCGAGCGAATGGCCGATCAGGATCGCGGGCGCGCCGACGTCACCCGACAGGAACTCGGCTGCGGCAACCAGATCGTCGACGTTCGCGCTGAAGTGGCTATCGGCGAACGCGCCTTCGCTTGCGCCGAGCCCGGTGAAATCGAACCGCAAGGTCGCGATCCCCTGTTCGGCGAGCGCGAGGCTGACGCGGCGCGCGGCATGGCTTTGCGCGGTGCAGGTGAAGCAATGCGCGAACAGCGCAACCGCACGAATCCGCCCGGGCGGCAGATCGAGCGCGCCGGCCAGCTGGTCCCCCTGCGCATTGGGAAAGGTTACATCGCGCTTCATTACCGTCTCCGTCTCAGGTCGCCGCGCACGACCCTGAAACGCGGTACCGATACGCGCAAGCGCCGCGCGCTAGAGCGAGCGCCCGATCAGCTCCTTCATGATCTCGTTCGTCCCCCCAAAGATCCGCGTCACGCGCGCCGCGCGCCACGCCCGCGCGATCGGATATTCGTTCATATAGCCAGCCCCGCCGTGAAGCTGGAGGCAGGCGTCCATCACTTCCCATTGCAGGTCGGTGTGCCACAATTTGGCGGCGGCGCCTTCCTCGTTGGTCAGTTCGCCCTTCAAATGCCGCGTGATCGCCCAGTCGAGATGCGCCCAGCCGACCTGCAATTTCGCTTTCAGGTCGGCGAGCACGAAGCGCGTGTTCTGGAAATCGAACACCATTCCCGCGAAGGCCTTGCGCGTCTTGGTGAATTCGACCGTCTCGTCGAACGCCTTTTGCGCCGACGCATGGACCGACACCGCGATCGACAAGCGCTCCTGTGGCAGCTGGCTCATCAGATAGATGAAGCCCTTGCCCTCCTCGCCGAGGCAATTGGTCATCGGCACGCGGACATCCTCGAAGAACAGCTCGGAGGTGTCGGCGGCGTCCTGCCCGATCTTGTCGAGCTTGCGGCCCTTGCTGAACCCCTCGCGGTCGCTTTCGACCAGGATGATCGACATGCCCTTCCACGCGGGCTTGGCATCGGGATCGGTCTTGGCGACGACCAACGTCAGGTCGGTGTTCTGCCCGTTGGTGATGTAGGTCTTGGAGCCGTTGATGACGTAATGATTGCCATCCTTCTTCGCGGTCGTGCGGATCGCCTGGAGGTCGCTCCCGGTGCCGGGCTCGGTCATCGCGATCGCGGTGATCACGTCGCCCGAGACGAGCTTGGGCAGCCACTGCGCCTTCTGCTCCTCCGACCCATAGGTTTCGAGATAGCCGCAGACGATGTCCGACTGGAGCGAGAAGCCCGCGGGCACGCCGTTATACGCCATCTCCTCGTCGACGATCGCATTATAGCCGAAGTCGAGCCCGAGCCCGCCATAGGCCTCGGGCACCGTCGGGCAGAGCATCCCGATCTCGCCCGCCTTGCGCCAGAAATCCTTGGGGACGAGCCGGTCTTCCTCCCATTGATTGACATGGGGGACGCCTTCCTTCTGCAGGAAGCTCCGCACCGTCTGGCGGAACGCCTCGTGATCCTCGGTATACGCGAAGCGGCCGGCGACGGAGTCGAGCGTCATCAGATCAGTCCTCTCTTGCAACCTTGTTTTGTCGAGATGTGCGGGGGGATGACGCGAACGTCAACGACTATCGCGAAAGCCTTCGCTCGACACGCACGGGCAGGGGGGTATGCTACGAGAAAACCGCAGGAGAGTTCATGAAACTGGCAAGCCTCAAGTCCGGCCGTGACGGTGCCCTCGTCGTCGTGTCGAACGATCTCGCCTGGTATGCCGACGCCAGCCACATCGCGCCAACGCTCCAGGCGGCGCTCGACGACTGGGACCGGCTCGCGCCCGATCTCGAAAATCTCAGCACCGATCTGGAGCATGAGATGATCCCGATGCGGCGCTTCCACGAACATGCCGCCGCATCGCCGCTGCCGCGCGCGTATCAATGGGCGGATGGGTCTGCCTATGTGAACCACGTCGCCTTGGTGCGGCAGGCGCGCTCGGCCGAAATGCCCGACAGCTTCTGGCATGATCCCTTGATGTATCAGGGCGGATCGGACGGGTTCCTCGGCCCGCGCGACGCAATCCCGCTCGCGGACGAAAGCTGGGGCTGCGATTTCGAGGGTGAAGTGGTGGTCGTGACGGGCGATGTCGCGCAGGGCGCGACGCGAGAAGAGGCGCTTGCCTCGGTTCGGCTGGTCGGGCTGACCAATGACGTGTCGCTCCGCAACCTGATCCCGGGGGAACTCGGCAAGGGGTTCGGCTTCTTCCAGTCCAAGCCCGCGAGCGCCTTTTCGCCGGTGTTCGTGACGCCCGAGTCGCTCGGCGACTCGTGGCAGGACGGCAAGCTCCACCGCACGCTGATGATCGACCTCAACGGCCAGCCGTTCGGGCGAGTCGCGGCGGGCGAGGACATGACCTTCGATTTCGGCACCTTGATCGCACATGCCGCCAAGACGCGCGCGCTGGGCGCGGGAACGATCGTCGGGTCGGGCACCGTGTCCAACCGTGACGCGGACGGCGGCCCGGGCAAGCCGATCGCGGCGGGCGGCGTCGGCTATGCCTGCCTGGCCGAGGTACGGACGGTCGAGACGATCCTCGAAGGCGCGGCCAAGACGCCGTTCCTCAAGGCCGGCGACACGGTGCGGATCTGGGCGGAGGACGACAAACGCCATCCGATCTTCGGGGTGATCGAGCAGACCGTCGGATAACGCCGCCACTCCCGGCGCCGTCTCCGTCAGAAGGGTTCCCCGGCCTGCGCCGGGGAAGCATCTCGCTTAAAACTCGTCCCAGTCATCCTTGTCGCGGACCAGTGCCGGGATGGCGGCGGCGGGCAGGGGCTTGACCGGCGCGAGATAAGCGGGCGTCGGCGTCGCGGCGACTGCGCGCGGTGGTGCGGGTGCCTTGGCCACGGCCGGCTTTGCGGCGGGAACGGGCCGGGCGGCGGCGGCGGCGGCGGTCGGTGCCGGCAGGTGGCCGATCGTGAACACCGCCGCCTTTTGCATCAGGACGCCGACTTCGCCGTTGAGGGTGCGGGCCGCCGCGGAGGCTTCCTCGACCATCGCGGCATTCTGCTGGGTGCCTTCGTCCATGCTCTGGATCGCGGTCGCGATCTGCTGGATCGCGGACGCTTGCGCACTGTTGTCGATCGACATCGCCGCGAGCAGTTCGTGCACCACGCCGACGTCGTCCGAAATCGCGACCAGCGCGTGATCGACCTTGTGAACCGCATCGACCGCGAGGACGACGTCGTTCTGCGTCGCGGTAAGCTGTTCGCGCGCGCGCTTGGCTTCTTCTTCCGAGCGCATCGCGAGTTGCCCGACGAGATCCGCGACGACCGCGAAGCCGCGTCCGGATTCGCCAGCCCGTCCCGCTTCGACCGCGGCGTTCATCGCCAGCACGCGCGTCTGGAACGCGATCTTGTCGAGCCCTTCGATGACGCTGTCGATGCCCTTCGCGCTATCCGATACGCGGTGCATCGCCTGCACCGCTTCGCCCGCGGTATCGCGCCCGGTGCCGACCGTGGCGATTGCCTGGTCCGCGCGCTGGACCGTGCTGTGCGCCTTGTCCGCCCCCGTGCGGAGCCGTTCGTTGATCTGCGTGACCGCAGCGGAGGTTTCCTCGAGCGAGGCCGCGCTCGATTCGGTGCGCCGGGCGAGATCGTCCGATGCCTGTTCGATTTCGGTCGATCCGTTGCGGATCGACCGCGCGCTTTCGGAAACCGCGCCGATCAGGTCGCGCAGGCTGGTGAGCGCGGCGTTGTAATGCGTCTTGAGCGCGGCGTAGCCCTCGGGGAAATGCCGGTCGATCGGTCGGGTCAGATCGCCCTTCGCCATCAGTTCGAGGTGCGCGGAGACCGCGTCGATCACCATCGCCTGGTCGGCATCGGCCTGCTTCTTCACCGCTTCCGCCCGGGCCTGCTCCTGCGCATTGTCCCGCAAGATCACCAGCGCGCGCGCCATTGCGCCGACTTCGTCCTGCCGATCGACTTCGCTGACCGCGATCCCATTGTCCCCGGCGGCAAGGTTTCGCATCCCGGCTTCCATCGTGCCGAGCGGACCGGCGATCGTGCGGCGCGTGACCAGAATGCTGATGCCGATCGCGCCGATGACGCTGAGCAGGCCGACGGCCATCATGGTGCGCTTGGTCGCCGCGGCATCGTCCGAAAGCCGCTTGGTCAGCACGTTCGACGCGCTCTCGCGCTCGGTCATCACGGCGGCCAGTTCCGCGCCGAACCGCGCATCAAGCCGATCAGCTTCCGTCAGCAACTGGCGGGCGGCGTCGTTTTGGTTGCGGAGGCCGTAGCGGGTGGACCTTGCGACGGTCTGCTCGACCTGTGCCAGCCGCGACTGGAGCGCTGCGATCTTGGGTGCCACCGCCGGGTCTGCCTGGCCGATCTTCTGGAGCAGTGCGCGGGCGGCATCGCCCTGCTGGCGCACGGCGGTCGCCGCGGCGCGGGCCTCGGCGCTGGCGCCATCATACGCCATCACCTTATATCCGGAGTACACCATGGTTCCCGATGCGTCGCCAACCTGCGCGAGCCGGACATTGTTTGGGAGGGTTGCGGTCGTGAGGCTGGCGTAGCTCGTGCTCAGCGCGCTCAATTGGTTTGCGCCATTGTACACGACGACCAGCATGACGATACCGAGCGACACCAACAACGTGGCGATCTTCACGGCGATCTTGAGATTTGAGAAAATGTTCATCGACGCCCCTTTGCGTACCTGTCTGTCCGGCCGGGCCGAGACGACGAAATGATCCCGAACATTATAGATGCGGCGTGCCGCGCCCGGTGCTGGCGGCGGGGGAAATGCGGTCAGCGCAAATAGTCGACCAGGCTGAGGCCGCTCAGTTGGCTGAAGACCGAGTAGCTCGCCTGCAGCATCGTCTTCTGTTGCGACAGATCCATTGCGATTTGGCCGAGGTCGGCGTCCTCGTTGGCGCTGATGATCCCCTTGAACAGGATTGCGCGGTCGTCCGCCCGTGTCGCGAGAGTCTCGGCCTTGGCCTGCCGATGACCGTTCTCGGCGTTGACCGCGCGCACGCCGGTCATCGCGGTGTCGAGCGCGCTGCCCGCCGCCTTCAGCGCCGCGTGCTGCGCGGTGGTCAGCGCTCCGGTAAACGGACCGGCATCGGCCAGCGTGCGGAATATCTGTGCCAAACCGCCGCCCACGTCGCTCGCGGTGATCCCATAGGTCATGTCTAGATTGTCCGCGACGCGCGCGCTTGCCCGGACGGTGCCGTTGCTGAAATCGGTCGTGGGATCCGCCGCCAGATCGGCCAGCTTCGACGGTGCGAACGGGGGCGTGCTTTCGCCGCCCCCGAACAGCGGCACGCCGCCCTCATCGGCGTTGAGCAGCGCCGAGAATTGCGAGAAGGCGCTCTCGATCGTGTCCTGCAGGCCCGCGGTTTCGCCGGTGCCCTGCGCGGTCAGCAGGCTTTGCTGGAGGCTGGTGCCGAGCGTGTCGATCCCGGTGATCGCGGTGTCGTACAACGACAGCGTCGTGCCGAGTTGCCGTGCGACCCCCGATTGCGCTTCGGCGCGCGCAAGCATCGAATGCGTCGACAGCGTCCGGACCGCCGCGCTGCCCAGCGCGGCGAGATCGTTGGCCTTCCGCCCGGAGGCGAGCTGCGCCTGCGTCACCGCAAGCCGTTCCTGGTTGCGCTGGATGGCGTTGGCGGTGAGGCGCTGTTGCGGGATGGTGGCGATGCGGGTCATCTGGGGTCCTTTCAGCGAACCATCGTCAGCAGCGTGTCGTACATCGCGGTGACCGTGCTGATGACGCGCGCGGCGGCGGAATAGCTGTTCTGCAGCACGACCATCTGCGACAGTTCCTCGTCGATGTTGACGCCGGAGAAGCTGTCGCGCCGGTTGACCGTATCGTCGCGTCGCGCGGTGGCTTCGGTGAGGCGCGCCTTGGCGAGTGCGGCATTGCTGCCCGCACCGCCCAGGACTTGCGCGGCGCGGTGGTCAACCGACATCACGCCCGCCATGCCGAGGTCGATCGGCCGCGACGCCGCATCGGCGTAACCTGCACCCCCCCGGCGATCGATGCTGCCGAGCGCAATCCCGCCGGGCGCCGCCGTGGTATCGAGCAGGGCGAGCGGCAGGCGCGCCGCGTTGCTCTTGATGTCGGGGCGGATCTCGCCGGATCCGAGCGCGCTGGCGGTGCCGGTCAGCCCGGCGATCATCGTGAAACTGCGCCCGGTGCCCGCACGATCGGTCGAATCGCTCGGGATGGACAGCATCGCCCCCGCCACGCTGGGGTTGGCCGAGAAGCGCATCCGGCCCGCGGAATCGAGCGCGAAACTACCGTGTTGGCCGAGCGGGCTGCCGTTAAGATCCGCGACGAGATCGCCGAAACTGCCCCCCGCGGCGGGGGTGAGCGTATGCTGTGCCAACACCCGCCCCGCGCCGTCGCGCAGCATCATTTGCACGGTTCCCCCAGCGGCGAAGCCGTGCGGGTCGCCGGCGGCGAAACCGCTCGGCACGTTCAGCCCGCCCGACCGGATCAGGTCGTTCATGCCGAACGTTTGCGACAGACCGATCCCGGCGCGCTGCGCGGGGGTGGCGGGGTCCTGCCCGATCGCGATCCCGGTGCCGGGTGCGCTCGCCGACAGGGTCAGCCGTCCATTCGCAAAGCTTGCGATGGCGCTGCCGCCAAGCCCGGCGTTGATTGCCGCGACCATGTCGCCGACGGTCGCTTGCGGTCCCATCGCGTCGAAATCGAGCTTGGTCGAGACGACGAGCTTGCCCGCCGTATCGGTGACCGCGACGGTCGCCTTGCCGGTGAAACCGAGCCGGTCGGTGGCGGTCAGCGCGGTGGCCGTGCCGACCAGTTGCGCCGGCGCGGGCGTCGCGGTCGCCGCGTTGGACGCCGCGTTGAGCGATTGGCTGAGCCCGGTGAACAGGCTGCCCAGCTGGTCGCGAAACCCCGGAATTGCGCGATCGCGCAGATCGAGCAGCGCGCCAAGCTTGCCGCCGACCGCGGCATTGTCGATACGGTCGCCGGTCGCCACGCCGGGCAGCCCGGCGGAATCGGCGAAGCGGATGTCGACCCCGGGATAGGCCGGTTGTGCCGCCCCCGCGCTGTTGCCGCCGTTTGGATAGGACAGCAACCGTAGCCGCTGGTCGAGCAACGGCGCACCGCTCGCGGTATCGATCGTGACGCGGCCATCGGGTTGGTCGCGGACCGTCACGCCGATGAGGCCGCTGAGATCCTGGATCGCGAGCATCCGCTGGTCCGACAGGCCGGACGAACTGCGCCCGAGCCCGTCGAGCCGCGACACCGAGTCGTTGAGCGTGCTGATCTGCGTCAGCAACGCATTCACGCGTGACACCGTGTCACCGACTTCGGCGTCGGCATCGGCGGACAGGCTGGCGGCGTCGCGGTCGACTTGCTGGAGCGAGCCGATCGCATCGGCCGTCTTGGCGACGAATGCATCGGCGTTCTGCGCGACCGCGAGCGACCCGGTGAGCGCGACCCCCGCGCTGGAGATCGCGTCGAGTTGCGCGGTCAGGCTCGATTCTGCGCCGGGTGCGCTGAGCAACGCCTGGAGCCGGTCGAGATACCCTGCGGTGGTTTCCGCCGCGCCGACGTCGCCTGCGCGGCGATAGCTTGCGGCTTCGAGGAAACGGTCCGCGACCCGCGTCGTCTCGCCGACGACCACGCCGCTGACGCGCCCGCCGACGACGTTGGTCGAGATATTGAGCTTTTCGCGCGCGTATCCGGCGGTGCCGACGTTGGCGATGTTGGTGGACACCACGCGCAACCCCGCCTGCGCGGCGTTGAGCCCCGACATGGCGGATCCGAGAATATCGCTGAGCGCCATGTCTTCTGCCCTTTCGTCGCGCGCCGGTGGCTTTTGGTTCTGGCGTGTCCCCGTCGCCGCCCGCGGCTTGCCGCGGTCCCTGTTGCTAGGGGCCCTTCGACGACGCTCAGGGCGAACGGGGGGTGTTGATGGGGTTCGGATCCATCCCAAACCCGTTCGGGCTGAGCGAAGTCGAAGCCCCCGTCGTGTTCACCGCTTCAGGTTGCTGACTTCCTGCAACATGTCGTCGACCGTGGTGATGATCTTGGACGATGCGCTGTAGGCGCGCTGGAAGCGGATCATGTTGCTGAACTCCTGCGCGAGATCGACCGTCGACGCCTCCAGCGTGCTCGCGCGGATCGTGCCCGCGCCGAGTGCGCCGGGCTTGTTGATCGCGTAATTGCCCGACGCGTCCGACATCAGGAACGCGTTGCCCGACATGCGCGTCAGCCCATCGGCATTGGGGAAGGTCGCGACCGGGAGCTGGAAGACCTTGCGCGCGATCCCGTTCTCGAACACCGCGCTGACGACCCCGGTGTCCGACACCTGGACCGAAGCGATGTTGCCGAGCATCCCGCCGTTGACGCTCGACGTGATGAGCGCGGATTCCGACCCGAACTGGGTCAACCCGCTAAGGCTGCCGTTGCTGCCGATCGCGAGCGTGATCGGGTCGGCGGCGGCACCGTTGGTCCAGCCGGGCGTCAGCGGCCCGAACATCTCGGAGGTATAGACCGACGGGTCGTTGATGATGCTGCCATCGGGATTGAAGCGGATTTCGCCGCTCGCCAGCACACCGCCCGCGGCAGAGACTTCGGCGGGATCGGCGTAGATTTCGCCATGCCACGTGTTCGCGGCGGTCTTGACGAAGCCCATCGTCACGCGGTGCGTCCCGCCCTGCGCATCGTACACGTCGATCGCGCGGGTGAATTGCGGTGGGAGCGTGCCGTTGGCGATGTCGCCGCGCGTGATCGGGCCGGCGACGGCGGCCGCGCTCGACTGGAGATTGGCGCGCAGGTCGATGCTGTTGGTCGCCATCGCGGTGCCGGTCAGGTCGCTCAGCCGCACCGGTTCGAGTGCGGAGACGTTGCCGGTATTATTGAACGCGCCGCTGTTGTCGAGCCGCCAGCCCTGCAAGTAGAATCCCGCAGTATTGCGCAGGAACCCGGCGGTGTCGGGCTTGAACGAGCCGGCGCGGGTGAAGGCGACCGCGTCCTGGCCGCCGAGCCCCGTGCGCGTCACGAAGAAGCCGCCGCCTTCGATGCCGAGGTCGGTCGTGTTGCCCGACGCCTGGAGCAGCCCCTGTTTCGAGATCAGCGCCTGCGGTCGCGCGGAGACGCCGCCCGCCGAATAGGTCGTCCGCGATCGACCGTCCGTCACCAGCGTGCTGAACTGCGTGTCGGTGCCCTTGTAGCCGATCGTGTTGATATTGGTGATGTTGTCCGCGACCGCGGCCATCGCGGCGGATTCGGCGCTGAGACCGGAAACACCGGCATAAAGGGCGGAATAAAGGCTCAACCGGGGTCTCCCACGTCGCAGGGTGCCGGATCGGGTCCGGGCGTGTCGCAACCATCATAGACAGGGCACGGGAGCGCGGGCGTGGCTCCACCGAAAGGCGGAGCCACGGTGGGCGACGGCGGCCGAAATGTGCCCGTCGCGCCCGGCGGGCGCAGCGTGCGGCTATAACATCCGGACCCCACCACGGAAGGACACGCGATGCGCAGCTTTGCCTTGCACGACGGCGAGACGTTGATCGTCAACGGCGCCGTGCTGCGCGTGCCGGTCGCGGCCGAAGTGATCGTCGACAATTCCGCAACGGTGCTGCGCGGGGACGCGATCATGCGCGCAGAACAGGCCAACAGCCCTGCGCGGCGCCTGTATCATGCCTGCCTCCAGGCCTATGTCGGCACCGACGTCGTCACACAGCAGCAGCGGATCGTTACCGATCTGCGCACGGTATTGGAACGGCAGGGCGACGACGCTGGTCGCGCGGCCTGCGTCCGCTTCGCCAATGCGGTTGCCTCCGGGAACTACGTCCACGCCTTGCGCGAATGCCTGACGCTGATGGAACAGGAAGGCGTTCCCGCGCGCGCGATCGCGACGATGCTCGCGGCCTGACCGATGCGCTCGCTCGCCGCCTCCGCCCGCGTGCTCGCCGCGCAATCGCCCGACCAGCGGTTCGGTCGCGTCGTGTCGGTGCAGGGCGCGTTGATCGAAATCGACGGGCTGGCGGGCGCGGCGGAAATCGGGTCGCGGATCGCGATCGAGGCGAATGGCGGCCGGGTCGCCGCCGAAGTCACCGGAATCAACGCGGGGCGTGCGCAATGCCTGCCGTTCAGCGACCCGCACGGGTTGCGGTCGGGCACGATCGCGTGGCTGGAGGACGGCAGTTTCGCGGTGCGCCCGTCGTCGCGCTGGCTGGGGCGGATGGTGGACGGTCTCGGCCGACCGATCGATGGCCTGGGCGCGCTGCCCAACGGGGCGGACCCGCAACCGATCAAGGCACCGCCGCCGCCCGCGGCGGGCCGGGCGCGCGTCGGCGGGCGGATCGCAACGGGCGTGCGCGCGCTCGACCTGTTCGTGCCGCTGTGTAGCGGGCAGCGGCTTGGGCTGTTCGCCGGGTCGGGGGTCGGGAAGTCGGTACTCCTGTCGATGCTCGCGCGTTGGACGGCGTGCGACGTCGCGGTGATCGGATTGATCGGCGAACGCGGACGCGAAGTGCAGGAGTTCGTGGAAGACGATCTTGGCCCGGACGGGCTTGCGCGCAGCGTCGTGGTGGTCGCCACCTCGGACGAGCCCGCGCTGATTCGGCGGCAGGCGGCGTGGACCACGCTCGCGATCGCCGAGCATTTTCGTAATCAGGGCCTGAACGTGCTGTGCCTGATGGACTCGGTCACGCGCTTCGCGATGGCGCAACGCGAGATCGGCCTCGCCAATGGCGAGCCGCCCGCGACTCGCGGCTACACGCCGACCGTCTTCGCCGAATTGCCGCGCTTGCTGGAGCGCGCCGGGCCGGGACTGCCGGGGCAGGGGACGATCACCGGCGTGTTCACCGTGCTGGTCGACGGCGACGATCACAATGAACCCGTCGCGGATGCGGTGCGCGGGATTCTCGATGGTCATGTCGTCATCACCCGGCGGATCGCCGAGCGCGGGCGCTATCCCGCGATCGACTTGCTCAAATCGGTCTCGCGCACGCTGCCGCACTGTCTGTCCGAAGACGAGAACCGCATTCGCCTCGCCGCGCGCGCAGTGCTCGCGACGCATGGCGACATGGAGGAGATCGTGCGGTTGGGCGCTTATACGCACGGCGCCAATGCCGAAGTCGACCGCGCAATCCGGATCGCGCCGCAGATCGAGGCGCTGCTGACGCAGACCCGGCAGGACCGCGGCGACTCGCGGGACGCCTTCGCGGCGATGGCCGCGTTGATGGAGGAAAGCCATGCAGACACCCTATGACGCGGCGCTGCGCGCGCTCGACCGCGAGATGGATGCGCTGACGCAGGTGATCTCGGCATCGGCCTCCCGCCTCGAGCAGGCCCGGACGCTGCACCATGCGCTGGTCGAAAAGATTTCGGCGGAGATGCGGCTTGCGGCGGGCGACTGCGGTCTGCTCGCGGACGGGTATCTGTTGCGCGCGCGCAGCGACCGCGATGCGCATGCCGCCGACGCCGAAAGCGCGGAGATCGAGCTCGACTTGCTGCGACACCGCGCCGCGCGGCACTATGCCGCGATGCGCGCGGTCGACTCCGCCGCCGAACAGTTCCGTCAGGATGCGCAACGCGCGGACGACCGGCAGCAGCAGGCGCTGGTCGACGATATCGCCGCCGCCCGCTTCGCGCGGATGCGCCGCCTGCAGCAGACCCGCCAACCATGACGCCCGCAATCGAAGCGGCGCGGCTGACGCCGACGCAACGCGCCAATCTGATCGAGGCGGCGGCGCACGGCGCCCTCACCAACCGCTTGTGGCAAGCCGCGCTCGGCACGGACACGCACGCCGCCATGACCGACGGCGCGCCCGATCCGGCGGCGCCTGGCGCCGGCGAACCCGCGGCGCGCTATGCCGACCGGGTCGACCTCGCCAATCTGCTCGCGCTGTTCGATGCGCGCCGTGGGCGCACGGCTGATGCAATTCCCGGCGATCCGGCCATGATCGAGCCCGCATCCTGCCCGCCGGGGGGCGGCGACGGCGCGATGCGTAATCTCGGGCCGAACGCGATGCATGCCGAAACCCTGCGCGCGGCGGCAATGCGGTCGGGCATTCCCGATACCGCGCTCGCCGCGATCGTCCAGGCGGAGGCGGCGAAGGATTCGGGCGGCCGGTGGAATTGCTATTCGCGCAATCCGCGGTCCAGTGCGGCGGGCCTCGGACAATTTCTCGGCGGGACGTGGCAATCGATCGCGCAGAAGCCGGGGACGTGGCTCAACGCCGTGGCACAGCAGCGCGGCTGGATTGACGAGCGTGGCCGGATTCGTCCGGAATCACGCGCGGCGGTGCTGGCGATGCGCTACGATTCGACCGCGGCGATCCAGACGATCGCGGATTATGCGCGCAGCAACCTCGACACGATCCGCCGCGCGGGCGTGACGGTCGGAAGCGATCCCGCGTCGATCGCGAAGTCGGCCTATCTCGGCCATCATCTCGGCCCCGGCGACGTCGTCCGCTTCCTCAAGGGCGATCTCGGCGAGGCGCGGGCGCGCACCCTGCTCACCGCGCAGATCGGCAGCGGCGGCGCCAGCCGCGCGATCGCCGCGACCGGTGACGCCAGCGCCGCGCATCGCGCCTGGCTGACGGCCTATGTCGGGCGGAACGTCCAGCCGCTGCGTTTTGGCTAGTCGCAAATTCATAAAGCGGGGGTCATCCTATCGGATGGTTAACCAAGCGGTTACCAACGAAAGCCCACGTTTTCCGTCACTTGTGAAAAAATCCCGGACGGTGAACCGGGAAACTACGTATGTCGCACTTATGACCCCGTTTAACGCCCGACGGCATGGTCGGGGCAACGGGAACAGCAACGGTGCCGCTCCCGAATGCCCCTGGGGAGCCCCATGTCCAGAACCACCATCGCGCTCGAACACGCCGTCGCCGAGGTCATTGCCAACCGCCCTGTCGACGGCGCCGCGCCGACGATGCGCCAGCGGATCTTCGCCGACCGTGCGTTTGCGGCGGTGCTCAAGATCATCGCGCCGCGCATCCGGCATTTCATCCGCCAATATGGACTGAGCAATCATTGGGACGATGCCGAACAGTGCTGCGCGATTGGCGTGCACCGCGCGATCGAAGCCTATGACCCGACCCGTGCGCAGTTCACGACCTTCGTCAACTGGCAGCTCCGCGGGGAATTGCAGAGCCTGCGGTTTCGCCTGATGACCGACCAGCGCCAGTCTGCCCGGCGCGTCGAGGCGACCACCGTATCGCTCCATGCCGCGACGATCGGTCCGGATGGCGAGCCGACCTCGCTCGAGGCGATGATCGAGGACGAGGGCGCGCTGGGCCGGACCGAGGCGGGGGTCGAGGGCATGATGGCGGACGAGCTGCGGACCGCGCTGATCGATGCCTATGTCGCACAGCTGCGCGAGGTCGGGGTCGAGCAACTCAAGCGCAAGGCGCGCTCGGTGCGCTCGGTCCATGCCGACACGCCGTCGTTGCCGCGGTTCCGGGCCAAGCCGTCGACCCCCGATCCCGCCGACCTGGCGGAGCTGGAGACGCGAATTGCCAACCAGCGCGCAATGGTCGAACGGCGCCTGAACGACGATCCGGCCTCCGCAGACGACGCCGAGACATGCCCGATCGAGCGCGAACGGATGCGCCAAGTCGCCAAGCGCGCCGCACGGGTGGTCGCCGAGATCGCCACGACCGACCCCCGCTTCGCCGGGTTCGCGGATCGCCGCAAGCCGCAGCCGCGCCGCCGCAAGACCGACCATGGCGCCGCCGAAACGTCGATCCTGCCGGACGCACGCGCGCCGCACAACGCGCTGGCTCGCGTCATCGTGCTCGATCCCGCAGCGGTCGACGCGATCGAGGGTAGCGACCCGATCGAGCGCACGCTGGAGGCGATGCGCGGTGAATTTCCACGGCACGGCATCGCCGTTGCCTCCAGCAACCGGTTGCAGTGATGGAGCGCGTCGTGCGTCGTGAGGTGCGCGATCCCTGGCCCACGTCGGCATATGTCTCCCTGCCGCAGAGCGATGCGATGCTCGACCGGGTCGCGGCCAACTTCTGTCTCGCGATCCAGCCGCTGTTCCAGACGATCAATCCAGAAGCGGATCCGGTGCTGATCGCAACCTTCCGCGACCCTGCGACGGGGTCGATGCGACTGCGGTGCTGGGATCGGAGCGTACGCGAACGAGATATCCGGCTCGATCCGGCACGCCGCCACGATCGGCATATCCTCCGCGCCGCGACGGTCCTGAGCGAGCTTCTGTCGGTGCGCTGGCCCGAACCGATCCGGCCCGCGCGGATTGGCATGCTGAGCGACGGAACGGGAGTCGCGATCGCACCCGAAGATCCGTGTCCCGCGCGGTCCGGCTGGATCGCGCGGCGGCTTGCCGATCCGCGCGGGTTGATCGCATTGAAACGCTTCGCGCCGGACGGTGGTCTCGCGCTCCTCCAGGCACCGCGCCCGGCACTGCGGGCGCCCCACTAAACCGGAGGAATGGAGGATTTACCGTCTTCCCCCGAAGTCCTATGGTCCGGATTGGGTATGCCCGCGCGGCAAACTCGCTGTTGAAGGTTCACCCGATTGACGGAAGCTGAAAAGATGCCGTCCGTAAAACCGACCCTGTCGGTAGACCCATTACGCACGGTGGTGTTCCCCAACCGCGTGCGCGAAGCGCGACAGCGCGCGGGCTTTGCGCGACTGTTGCCCTTCGCGGGTCGCGTCGCCGAGATTCCATATATCCGCCTGTCGAAGATCGAGCGCGGCGAAGTCGTCCCCCGCGCGCACGAACTTGCCAAGATCGCGGATGCGCTGGGGACACGACCGGAGGACTTGCTGCTGGATGTGGAGGCGGCGCATTTCTCGATCGAACGCTGGGCTGCGCCCTTTGCCGATCGGCGCGCGCCCGATCTTCCGGAGGAAGTCTTCGCGCTGTCGCTGGCTGCGGCGATCCGGCTGCGACGGCAGGCGGACCGATCGCTGACGATCGCCGCGATCGAGCGGCAGTACGGGATCGCCCCGGTCACCTTGTCGCGCATTGAGAACGCGCAGCGGCCGTTCGCACGCTGGAACGCGGCGACCCGGGCGGCGATCTTTGCGCTGCTCGACGTCACCGACGAAGCAAGCCTGCGCGCACGGCTGGATCGCCTGTCCGCCGACGGGTCACTGCACGCGACGGTCGCGACGATGCAGAATCCGACCGTGCGAACCCAGCGAATGCGCGAGCGGACGCTGGCGCTCCGCGCCGAAATCGTCGGCCTCGGTGCGGATGGCGCCAATCCTATGGTCGTCGGTGCAGCGGTCGCGCGGCGGCTGTCGGTGTTCGGCGCGCCGTTCGGGGACGGGCTCGTCGCGCGCGCGCCGACCGGAATCACGATCGCGGACACCAGCGCTTCGGGGCCACGGGCGTTCGGCCTGCGGCTCGGCCGTCCGACGTTAGGAGGCGGGTTGCCGGGAAATGCGATCGTGGTGGTTGATCCCGATCGCTATCCGACCGCGGGTGGGCTTGCGGTCGTGCGCGAAGGCGACGTGGCGGCGGTGTCGTATACCCCCGATGCCGATCCCGCCGCGACGCTGGCAACGTATCGGATCGTGGCAGTCACGGTGGACCGTGACGGTCGCATGTTTGGATACAGTACGGCACCCGCGATCGAAATCGCGCTTCAGGACCGTCCCAGCGAACATCTCGGCGCAATCGTGAGTGCCCATTTCTCCTGAACGGACGGGATCGTCGGAGTGCGGCTATGCACCTGTAACGGTTCGTCAACCGCTGTCTGGCATCGCCCCTTCAACGACTATTGCCTTTCATCGGTAGTCGTCGCTTATTGTGGTATTTACCTAATGCTTGGCCGAACGGGAGGACAGTGCCCAACTCTGCGGTTGCGCGTCCTGCAACAAACACCGTTCGGCGTTCCAGCGTCATCGCAAGCCTGTTGGTTTGCGGTGTCAGTACGACGGTTGGTCTGCTCGGTTGGTCGCTCGATCTTCCGCGCTTGCTCGATTATGGCTTCGTCGCCTTGCCGGCGCATCCCGAGGACGTCGCTGGCCTGCTGCTCGTTTGCCTCGCCTTTACCGCGACCCTGCGACCCGCGCCTGGGTGGCTGATCGCGACGTTGTTGCTGGCAGCCACGCTGATCGCGGCGTTGTGCGTGTTCGACCACCCCTTCGTTTCGACCGAGGGGGTGCACAGCGGGATTACGCCGGCGATCCTCGTCCTGCTGGTGATGAGCGTTGCGTTGCTGCGGTTGCGGCGGCTCGACCTGATGCGGGTCGCCGCGCTTACCGCCGCGCTGGCGGCGAGTATCGCCATGCTGGCGACGAGCGTGACGCTCGACACCGCCGGAGTGCAAGCGACCCCAGGGGCGGTACAGCCCACGACCGGCCTCGCCGTCGCGCTGCCGGTTGCGATCACCGCGCTGGTTCTGGCAGCCGCCATCCTGGTGGAGGCGTGCGACGGTGCGCTCGTCGCGTTGGCGCAGCAGGAACGGAGCGGTTGGCGCAATCTCCATTACGTGCTGCCGTTCATTTTCGTTACGCCCGCGCTGATCGTCGTGGTGCAAGGGATGATCCTGCCGCTGCCGCCCGACCTGATCCAGTTGATGGCGGTCGTTCCGCTGGAGACGATCATCCTCGGCTCGGTCATCTGGTGGCTGGTGACCGGGCTCGTCACCGAACGCATCGCAACGCGCGAATTTGCGCGCGCGCTGGACGGCGGTCCGATCGTGATGGTCGATCGTGGCGGGACGATCGTTCACTGGTCGCGCGGATGCGAGGAGCTGTACGGCTGGCCCGCTGCGCTGGCGGTCGGCCAGAACAAGCACGCGCTACTCCACGCCCACACGCCGGAGGGTATGCCGCCCCCCGCCTTCGGGACGCATCCGAAAAGCGGCGGGGTCGAATTGATCGAACGCCACCGCGACGGTCACGAAGTCCGCGTGCTCGAACAAGCGCGCAACGTTGAAGGCAACGCCGCGCGGACGGTCCTGTCGATGAGCGACATCACCGCACGCGCCGCCGCCGAACGCGCGCTGGGCGACAGCGAGACGCGCTTGTTGCTCGCGGCGCAGGCCCATTCGATCGGGGTGTTCGAATGGGACGCGCACAGCAACGCGATCCATTGGGTCGGGAATACCGAGACGCTGCTGGGGATCCCCGCCGGCACGATTCGGGACTATGCGAGTTGGGCGACGGACGTCTTTCCCGAAGACCGCGTGACCATCGAGCGGCGCATGGCGGCGGCGATCTGGGCGAAAGCGGATCGGTTCTCCTTCACCTATCGCATGCGACGCCCGGACGGCGAAGTCCGCGTGATCGAGGGATCGTCGCGGTGTTTCTACGACGAGGCGGGCCGCCCGGAACGCGCGATCGGCGTCAATATCGACGTCACCGACCGCGTCGCCAACGAAACGCAGCTCGCCGCACGCGAGGCGCAATTGCGCTCCGTGCTCGAAACGGTTCCCGACGCGATGATCGTGATCGACGAGAAGGGCGTCATCCTGACCTTCAGCCCTGCCGCCGAGCGGTTGTTCGGCTATGCCGCGCGGCAAGTGGTCGGCGCGAACGTCGCGATGCTGATGCCCGACCATCACGGCGCGCAGCACGACGGCTATCTCGTTCGCTACCTCGAAACCGGCGTAAAGCGAGTCCTAGACCGGACGCGCTTCCTCACCGCCCGGCGCGCGGACGGGCAGGAAGTGCCGATCGAATTGCGCGTCGGGGAAGCCCGCTACGCGGACGTGCGGGTGTTCACCGGGTTCGTTCGCGACATCTCCGAACGGCTCGAAACCGAAGAGCGGCTCAATGCGCTGCGCAGCGAGCTGAGCCATGCCGGGCGGCTGAACGCGATGGGCGAACTCGCGGCCGGCCTCGCGCACGAAATCAATCAGCCGCTGACTGCGATCGCCAATTACCTCGCGGCTGCCCGTCGCGGGATCGCCCAGCGCCGGGACGACGCGTCGATCCTGCTCGAACAGATTACCGCAGCGGGCGAACAATCGCTGCGCGCGGGTGAAATCATCCGCCGGATGCGCGACTTCGCCGCGCGGCACGAAACCGACTCGCGGGTCGAGCCGGTCGAGCCCACGATCCGCGAGGCGAGCGCGCTGGTGCTGGTCGGCTACGACCGGCTCGACGTGACGATTTCCTACGATCTTGCACCGGAAGCGACGTATATGCTCGCCGATCGCATCCAGATTCAACAGATCCTGGTAAATCTGCTGCGCAACAGCCTCGATGCGTTGTACACCATGCCAAAGGACGAGCGACGGATCAGGGTAGCGACGCGCGCACTGGATGCCGAATGGATCGAAATCGCGGTTTCGGACAGCGGCCCGGGGATTGACGAGGCAGTCCTGTCGCAACTCTACATGCCGTTCACGTCGACCAAGGGGGAAGCGGGCATGGGCATCGGCCTGTCGATCTGTCGTCGCATCGTCGAGGCGCACGGCGGCAGCCTGCATGCTGAAAATCTGGCCGTGGGAGGAGCGGCGTTTCGCTTTACCGTCCCGCGTGTCATCATCGAGCCGGGGGGCGAACAGCTATGATGCGAAGCGTATATGTCGTGGATGACGACGATCCGGTGCGGCTTTCGCTCCAGACGTTGCTCCAGCAGATTCCGGGATTGATCGTACGCGGCTATTCGTCGGGCGATGCGTTTCTCGGCGCGATCGATTCAGGCGATCGCGGCGTCTTGCTGCTCGATTTCCACATGCCCGGCGCGACCGGACTCGATGTGCTGCGGGCGCTCCAGTCGAAACCCGACGCGTTTGCGACGATCATGCTCACGGGGCGGGGCGATGTCGCCATCGCGGTCCAGGCGATGAAGGCGGGCGCGCTCGATTTCCTCGAGAAACCGTACGATCCCGACCAGTTGATCGACGTCATCGACGCGGCCTTCTGCCGGTTCGAGGATGATTGCGCCCGCAACGCCCGGGTCGAGGACGCGCGCAACCGAGTCGCGACGTTGTCCCCGCGCGAACGCGAGGTGTTGCTCGGGTTGATCGAGGGCCGCGCGAACAAGGTGATCGCGCACGATCTCGATCTGTCGCCGCGCACGGTCGAGATCTACCGCGCCAACATGATGGAGAAGCTCGACGTCGGCAGCCTGTCCGAGGCGTTGCGCCTGGCGTTCGCGGCGGGACTGGTGACGCCCGCCTGACCCCTGGACGCACGCTCAGGCAGCGAGCGCTTCCGCGGCGAGGCCGTCGAGGATCGCGCGGTTGACGCCGATCAGCGGGTCGATTGGCTCGCGCCCCGCGACGACGTCGCTGGTAAAGCGGTCGACCCACAGCCCGATCGAGATGATCCCCGCGCGCAAGCTGTCGGGGAGCGCGTTGCCCGGCGCACCGCACGCGGCGGCGAAGGTGTTCCACATCTCGCGGTTACGGTGGAGCACCGGCATCAGCCGCGCCCCGGCCAGACCCTGTTCGCGCGCCGCGATCATGTCCCCCACCATCTGCCCGATCAGGCGGCGCTCCGTGGCGCGGGGACTTTCGACAATCGTACGCGCGCGACGATAGGCTTCGACCGACATGAACGCTCCTGCAGCTGGATTTTGTCCTCTATTCTAGGCGGAAGCGGGCTTGCCCGGTCGCATCGGCGGCATCGCTGCGAAAACGCCTCGCCCGCAACCGCCGACCCCGACCGCACTCTATAATCTGCCAGACCGCGCTGTCGCCGGTCGGGAGGGGGAGAGGCACCGCACATGCTCAATGGCGTAGGGTTCGTGATCATTCTGGCCTGCGTCTTCGGGAGCTTCCTGATGAGCGGCGGCAAGATGGAGATCATCCTGCATGCGCTGCCGCATGAGATGATGGCGATCGCGGGTGCCGCGATCGGCGCGTTCGTCGTGTCCAACCCGTTCGGCGTGGTGAAGCAGGCGGGCGGGGGACTGCTCCGGTCGTTCAAGGGCAGCCGGTGGAAGGATCAGGATTACCGCGACTTGCTGACGTTGCTGTTCGGGCTGCTCGTCACCTTCAAGAAGGGGGGGGCGACCGCAATCGAACCGCATCTCGACACGCCGGCGGAAAGCCGCCTGTTCAACCGCTTCCCACGGCTGCTCAAGGACCATCACCTGATCGAGTTCATCTGCGATTATCTGCGGATGATGACGGTGAATTTCGAGGATCCGCATCAGCTTGCCGAAGCGATGGAGAATGACATCGAGGCGCACCACCATCACGAGCTCGGTCCGCAGCACGCGCTCCAGGCGATGGCGGATGGTTTGCCCGCGATCGGCATCGTCGCCGCGGTGCTCGGCGTGATCAAGACGATGGGGTCGATCGACAAGCCGGTCGAAGTGCTCGGCGCGATGATCGGCGGGGCGCTGGTGGGCACCTTTCTCGGCGTGCTGCTCGCTTACTGCCTGGTCGGGCCGCTCGCGTCGAAGCTGCTCCAGGTAATCGAGGCGGACGGCAAGCCGTTCGTCATCGCCAAGACCGCCATCGTCGCGCACGCCCAGGGCATGCCGACTCAGGTCGCGATCGAGATCGCGCGCCGCGCCACCCCGTCGGACCATGCGCCGACGTTCCAGCAACTCGAGACCGCACTCGACGAGGCAAAAAATGACCTTAATGCTCAACCAGCCTGAGTCCGGCAGCGCGGTGGATACCGTCCACCTGCCCGCGCACGGCACCACCGTCACCGCCGAGGACCTCAAGGTCCGGCTCGTCCTCGCCGCCAATCTGGGCGACCGGATCATCGTGGATGCCAGCGGCGTGGAAAGCGTCGGGCAGGCGGTGCTCCAGCTGCTGATCGCCGCGCGGATCGACGCGGAGGCTTCCGGCCACGCCTTCGCCATCATCCATCCCAGCCCCGCCTTCACCGCGCGCATAGCGGCGCTCGGTCTCAATCACACCCTGGCGACCACCGCCGAGGAGGACGTTCAATCGTGAGCAAATTGATCCTGACCGTCGACGATTCCGCCAGCATGCGGATGCTGTTGAAAACCTCGCTGACCGCGCAGGGCTTCAGCATCGAATCCGCCAATGACGGGGTCCACGGGCTCGCCCGGATGCACGAGGTGCAGCCGGACCTGCTCATCACCGACATCAACATGCCCGAGATGGACGGCTTCGAGCTGATCGAGGCGGTGCGCGCGCTGCCGCAGTTCCGCGGGACGCCGATCCTGGTGCTGTCGACCGAATTCTCGGACGAGAAGAAGGCGCGCGCGCGCTCGGCGGGCGCGACCGGGTGGATCACCAAGCCGTTCGAGGCGGCCAAGCTGGGAGCGGCGATCCGCCGGGTGTGCCCATGAGCGACGAACTCGATGAAATCCAGGCGATCTTCTTCGAGGAATGCGCCGAAGGATTGCTGGCCGCCGAACAGGGACTGGCGGCGATGCAGGGGGGCGACACCAGCCCCAAGACGATCGCCAGCGTGTTCCGCGCGGTCCATTCGATCAAGGGCGGGGCAGGGGCGTTCGGCCATGCCGCGCTGACCGCGTTCGCGCATCGGTTCGAGAACGTCCTCGATGAGATCCGCGCCGGGCGGATCGCCCCGACGCAAAGCGTGATCACCGTGATGCTCGGCGCGTTCGACAAGGTGTCGGATCACGTTGCGGCTGCGCAGGGCACGATGGGCTTGCCCGACGACGCCGCCTCACTCGCCGCGCTGGAAGCGGTGCTCGCGGGACAGGATGCCGCCCCCGCTATGGTCGAGGCGCCCGCGCCGGTCCAAGTGCCGATCGTGGTCGAAGCCCCCGTGTCCGAGGAGATCGATCCGTTCGGGTTCGAGCCGGTGACGGTCGCGATCGAGGATCTTGGCGGGTCGGATGCCGCACCCGCGATGCCGGTCGATCCCGAATGGACGATCCTCTTCGCGCCGTCGCGCGACGCGATGGCCAATGGCGCCGAGCCGATCCTGGTGATCCGCGAACTCGAGGGGATGGGCGCGCAGGTCGTCGGCGTCGATACGAGCGCGCTGCCGCCGCTCCGCGACCTCGACCCCGAGAACGCCTATCTGCGCTGGACGATCAGCCTGCCCGGCGATGTCGGCGAGGACCAGATCGGCGACTGTTTCGACTTCGTCGCGCCCGATTCGATCGTCGAAGTCACGCGGACGAACGGCGAACCGCTGCCGCCCGCGCCGGTGGAACCGGATGCGCCGCTGCGCGAACCCGGCGCAATCCACGATCTGCTCCACCGCGTCGAGGCGGCATCGCCCGCGATCTTCGCCGCCGCGACCACCACGGCGGCAACCACTGCAGCCGACGCGCCGGCAAAACAGGATCCGCGCACGGCGGACACCGCCTCGCAGACGATCCGCGTCGATCTGCACAAGCTCGACATGCTGCTCAATCTCGTCGGCGAACTCGTCATCCGCGGGTCGATCCTGTCGGACCGGCTGTCGCCGGCGGACCAGCAGCGCGTCGAACTCCCCGAACAGGCCCGGCTGACACGCGAAATCCAGGACACGGTGATGTCGCTCCGCGCACAGCCGATCCGCCAGGCGTTCAATCGCGTGCCACGGATGCTGCGCGACCTGACCGCCGAGACCGGCAAGCAGGTCGTGCTCGAGACGCAGGGCGAGACGACCGAAGTCGACAAGGGCGTGATCGAGAAGATCGGCGATCCGCTGACTCACCTGATCCGCAACGCGGTCGATCACGGGATCGAATCCCCCGACGAGCGGCTGCGCGCCGGCAAACCCGCGCAAGGCACGATCCGGCTGTCGGCCGCGCAGAAGGGCGCACGCATTATCGTGACCGTCGCCGATGACGGCCGCGGGATCGATCGCGCCCGCGTTCGCGCCAAGGCGATCGAGAAGGGCTTGATCGGCGCCGATGCGGTGCTGTCGGATGAAGAGATCGACCAGCTGATCTGCGCGCCCGGCTTCTCGACCGCGACGACCGTGTCGAACATTTCGGGGCGCGGCGTCGGGATGGACGTGGTGCGCTCGAACGTCGAGGCGCTCGGCGGGCGCGTCGACATCAGCTCCACGCCGGGGCGTGGCACGGTCTTCACGCTCGTCCTGCCGCTGACGCTCGCGATCCTGGACGGGATGGTCGTGCGGCTGGCGGGGCAGCGCTTCGTCCTTCCGCTCGCGCATGTCGTCGAGGCGATCCGCCCCGAACCGGGCCAGGTCCGATCGACCACGCCGGGGAGCGAAGTGATCGAAGTGCGCGGCACCTATCTGCCCGTGCGTCGCCTGATCCAGACCTTCGGCCTGCCCGACCCGAACCCGCTGCCGCCCGAGGAATCGCTCGTCATCATCGTCGAGAGCGAGACTGCCGGGAAGGTCGGCCTGATCGTCGACACGATCGACGACCGCCGCGAGGTGGTGATCAAGAGTCTCGAACAGAACCTCCACCCGATCCGCGGACTGGGCGGAGCCACGATCCTGGGCGACGGCTCGATCGCGTTGATCCTCGACGTCGACGCGCTCGTCGCTCCCCTTTCCCGCACCCTGACACGAGGACTTGCCGCATGAGCATGACGGAAAATGCCGGCGAACTGAAAATGGTGACGTTCGCACTTGGCCAACAAACCTTCGGAATCGACATGCGCTCGCTGATCGAGATCCGCGAATGGGCGCCGCCCACCCCGCTGCCGAGCGTGGCGAGCTACATCCTTGGCGTGACCAACCTGCGCGGCACGGTCGTGCCGATCGTCGGGCTGGCCGAACGCCTCGGCTGGACGCCGAGCGAAATCCACAGTCGCTCGTGTGTGCTGGTCGTCAGCATCGCGGGCAAGCAGGCCGGGTTCCTGGTCGACGAGGTCAACGACATCGTCGCGATCAAGGAAGACGCGATTCAGCCCGCGCCCGACGTCGAGATCCAGGATACCAACGTGATCGCCGGTCTGGTGCAGATCACCACGCGCGGCAGCGAGGGCGACGGCGATGCCGCCGCGTCGAGCATGGTGCTGATGCTCGATTTGGACGCGCTGACCGTGACCAGCACCGCCGCCACGGCCGCATCGGCGATCGGCGCGCATGGCCTGCACGACGCCGCCGCCGCCACCCCTGCGTCGGTCCCGGGCGGCCTGGATCTCGCGGCGTGAGCTTTTCGGGCCTTGCCGCCGCGCCGATCGAGGTGGGCACGACCGACGGGCTCCCGGTCCTCGGCGATGCCGAGTTCACCGCGCTGGCGCGGATCATGCAGAGCGATGCGCGGATCCATTTGCCGATCGCCAAGAAATCGCTGGTGCACTCGCGGCTCGCGCGACGCGTGCGCGAGAACAAGCTCGACAGTTTCCAGGCCTATGTCGCGCTGATCGAGCGCGATCCGGAGGAGCGGCGGCGGATGGTGACCGCGCTCACCACCAACCACACGCACTTCTTCCGCGAGAACCATCACTTCGAGCATTTTCGCGAAACCGTGCTCCCGCGCTTGCGCGCACGGGCAGCGAATCGTCCGGTGCGGATCTGGTCGGCGGGCTGCTCGAGCGGCGAGGAAGTCCATTCGATCGCGATGACGCTGCTCGGCGACTCCCCGAGTGAAGCGCGCTGGATGCAGGGCCGGGACGTACGGTTGCTCGCGACTGACATCTCGCCGCCCGTGGTCGCCGCGGCCAGTCGCGGCTGGTATTCCGACACGACGGTCGAACCGATCCCGGCGGCGTATCGCAAGGCCTGGCTCGTTCCGGACGACGGGGGCTTCCGCGTCAGCGACACGGCGCGTCGGCTCATCACCGCGCGCGTGCTCAACCTGTTCGAACCCTGGCCAATGCGCCAGCAATATGACGCGATCTTCTGTCGCAACGTCATGATCTATTTCGACGATACCGCGAAGGCCGAGCTGGAGGCGCGGCTCGTCGACCTGCTCGCGCCCGACGGCTTCCTGTACATCGGCCATTCCGAACGGCTGATCGGCAGCGCGGCCGAGCGGATGCGGCCGTGCGGCCAAACGATCTACCAACCCAAGGGAGCGGCATGATGGTGCGCACACGCGTCCTGATCGTCGACGATAGCGCAGCGATGCGCGCGGCGCTGACGCGGATCCTGTCGTCCGACCCGCTGATCGAAGTCGTCGGCACGGCGCCCGAGCCACATGCCGCACGGACGTTGATCCGCGATCTCAACCCCGATGTCATCACGCTCGACGTCGAGATGCCCGGCATGGACGGGCTGTCGTTCCTCGAACGGATCATGCGGTTGCGCCCGATGCCGGTCGTGATGGTCTCGTCGCTGACCGCGACGGGCGCCGCGACGACGATCGAGGCACTGCGGCTGGGTGCGGTCGATTGCGTCGCCAAGCCGACCGGCGGCCCGGCGGGGTGGCAAGCGGATGCCGCCTTGCTGTGCCAGACGGTGCGCGACGCCGCCGCGTCGCGCGCGCGGCGCACCCACGTCCAGCGGCGCGCCGCGACGGGCACGGCGCGCACTGGGTTCCGCCCGAGCCTCATCGCGATCGGTGCATCGACTGGCGGGGTGGAAGCGCTGTTCCACATCTTGCCGCAATTTCCGGCGGATTGCCCGCCCGTGCTGGTCGTCCAGCACATGCCCGCGGCCTTCACCGCCAATTTCGCGGACCGGCTCAACCGGGATTGCGCGGTGACCGTGCGCGAAGCGCAGGACGGCGCGCCGGTCTTGCCGGGAACCGTCTATATTGCACCGGGGGGGACGCATCACATGGTTCTCGACGGCGGTCTTTCGGGCAAGGTCCGGCTGATCCCCGAGGACCGGGTCAACGGACACCGTCCGTCGGTCGACCTGCTGTTCCGTTCGGTCGCACCGCTCGGTGCCAAGGCGGTTGGCGCGATCCTGACGGGAATGGGGGACGATGGCGCACGCGGCTTGCTCGCAATGCGCCAGGCCGGGGCGCGGACCTTCGGCCAGACGCGCGGGTGCTGCGTGGTCTGGGGAATGCCACGAGTTGCGCTGGAAACCGGCGCGGTCGATCAGGAAGTCAGTCTGTCGCAAATGGCCGGCGCAATTCTCGCCGCCTGCCGCGACGGGCAGCATAGGGAGCGATAAATGCCTGCCGCGTCAGCAATCAAGGTCATGGTGGTCGACGATCAGGCGAGCATGCGCGCGATGATCCGGCGTGCGCTCCAGGATTTCGGCTTCAAGGACATCCGCGACAAGGGGTCCGCCAGCGAAGCCTTCGCCGCGATCCGCACGGACCGCGTCCACCTCGTCATTTCCGATTACAACATGCCCGACATGGACGGGATCGACCTGTTGCGCGCGATCCGCACCGACGAGGTGCTCGCCAAGACGGTGTTCATCATGCTCACCGGATCTTCCGATCGCGAGATCGTGCAGAAGGCGGCGGCGCTCGGGGTCAACAACTATCTGGTCAAGCCATTCGCGCCCGCCGCGCTGAAGGAGAAGATCGAGCGCGTCTTCGGTGCGCTGACATGAGCGCACTGGCCGCGCGCCGTATTGCGATCATCCAGGGCGAGCATGCTGTCGTACGGGAACCCGATGCGATCATCTCGACATTGCTGGGGTCGTGCATCGCGGTCTGTCTGCACGATGCCGAGGCGCGGATCGGCGGGATGAACCACTTCCTGCTGGGGGAGCCTCAGGCCGACCAGCAACTGCGCGACGTCGACCTGCAGCGCTACGGGGTCCATGCGATGGAATTGCTGATCAACGCGATGATGAAGGCGGGGGCGGAGCGCAGCCGGTTGCGCGCCAATCTGTACGGCGGGGCCAACATCATCGCGGGGCTCGGCGGAATCGGGTCCGCCAATGCCGCCTTCGCCAAGCGCTTCCTCACGACCGAAGGCATTACCGTCGGCCAGAGCGACACCGGCGGGACGCTGGCGCGCAAGGTCGAATTCCGTCCCTATGACGGGAAGGTGCGGTGCAAGACCGTCGCCGACCGCCCGCTGCCGCCGCCGATCACGCCCCGCATACCGGCTGGGTGTGGCGAAATCGAACTCTTTTGATGGTAAGGCCGATGACCCTCTCCGCCACCGCTCCCGCCGAACCCTGCGCCGACGCTGCCGTGATGGCGACGCTACACACCGCGATCGCGGATGAATTGCGGCGTGTCCGCAACCGTGTCGAGGCACTGGCCGAGGCGCTCGTCGGCGATACCTATTTCGTCGAGCATTTCCTGGAGCAGCTCCAGGCGTTCGACATGATCGTCCAGTCGACCGACGAAACCGCAGCGGTGCTCGAGCGGCTCGCCGCGGGTAGCGACATCCATGCCGCGATCGCGCCGGTCCGGCTCGGTTGCGTGCATCAGCGGTTGCACGCCGCGCTGCGCGAAGGCTGACCGATATGGCCAGCGCCGCACCCAATGCGCGCCCGATCGTCATCCGCAAGATCAAGAAGTCCGGCGGCGGCCACCACGGCGGCGCGTGGAAGGTCGCCTATGCCGATTTCGTGACTGCGATGATGGCGTTCTTCATGCTGTTGTGGCTGATCAGCAATCCCGACAAGCAACGGCTGAAGGGGCTCGCCGAGTATTTCACGCCCTCGCCGCCGGTCACGGCCGCGTCGGGGTTCGGGGAAAATCCGGGCGAACGCCCGGGCAATGGCGGCTATGCGCGCAAGATGGACGCGGATGCGGCCAAGCGAAGCGGCGTTCCCGCGATGGACGCGCAAAGCGCCGGCGTCGCGCGCGGCGGGACCGCCACGGTTCCCGATGCGTCGCTGCGCGTGCTCGCGCAGGAATTGCGCGTCGCGCTCGATACGCTGCCACCGAGCGAGACGACCAGCGCGAGCAAGGTCGAGGCCGACGGTGAAACCCTGCGGATCACGCTGATGGACACCGCCAACCGCCCGATGTTCCAGGGCGGCACCGCAAAGCTGAACGCCTTTGCGGCCGGCCGCATGGCGACGATCGCGACCAAGCTCGCCAAAGGTGGCGCGCGGCTGACGATCGAGGGGCATACCGACGGGGCGGGCGGGCAAAGCGAAGCGAACTGGCGTCTGTCGGGCGAACGCGCCCTCGCCGCGCGCGCGGTGCTGCTCGCGAGCGGGCTGACGCCGGACCGGATCGCGGGCGTCGTCGCGATGGCGGCGACCGAGCCGGTCTATCCCGACCAGCCCGACCGCCCCGAGAACCGCCGGATCACGATCGTCGTCAAGGGCGAGAAACCCGCCTTGCCGAGCGACGCGAGCTTCAAGTTCTGACGATGGGCAAGATCCTGCTTCCACTCCTCATCCTGCTGCTCGGCGCGGGCGTCGGCGGCGCGAGCGGGTTCGGCGTGCGCCAGGTCCTCGGGCCGCCCGCCGCCGCTGGGCCCAGCAAACCGGCGAAGGTGGAGACCACGCTGGTCCCGCTCCCGCGCATGACCGCGCCGCTGGTGCTGCCCGACGGTCGCCTGTCGGGCTATGTCGCGTTCGAGGAACAACTCGAGGTGCCGACCGAAGAGGCCGCGCGCGTCACCGCGCAGTTGCCGTATCTGCAACATGCAATCAACATGCGGACCTATCGTATTCCGCTTGCGGCGGGGCGGGACGGCGCGCTACCCAATATCGATGTGTTTCGCCGCGTGACGTTGGATGCGGCGACCGAAGCTTTTGGCCGCGGTGTAGTGCGGCGTGTAGCGGTGACGCAGGCCGTTCCTGCATGATGAGTCACGAGGACGTGGGATGAACGATCCGCAAACGATGGCGAACGATCGCCGCAAGGCACGCGACGACCGGCTCGTCACGACCTTGCTGCTGGGTCGCGTCGTCACGCCGCATGGCGACACGGTGTGCCGGATCCGCAACCTGTCGCGGGGCGGCGCGAAGATCGAGATCCGCGCGCCGATCGCGGTCGGAGATGCGATTTCGGTGGAATTGCGCGGCACCACCCTGGTGGCGGGAACCGTAGCGTGGGTCGCCGGGAATGCGGCGGGGATCGCCTTTGCCGAACAGGTCGAAAGCGAGATGCTGCTCGGGCATTCCGCACCGGGGCAATTGCGCCAACGCAGCCCGCGGCTCAGCGCGGATTGTCCCGCGATCCTGCGCGTGACGGGCCGTGTCCTGTCCGCGCGACTCCACGACATCGGCCAGCGCGGCGCCTGTATCGGCGGCGTGGGGGATCTTCCGCGCGACACCAGCGTGCGGCTGGAAGCCGCGGGCCTGGGCCAGATTCCGGCGGTGGTGCGCTGGTCGAAGCCAGACGCGGTCGGGCTGTTCTTTCCCGAGCCGATCCCGTTCGCCACACTGTCCGCCTGGTCGCAGGACACCGCCACGCGCTTTTCCGCGCGGGGGTAAGCTCTGGCTTCACCCCGTCGCAAAGCTCCGTACCAGCGACCCCGCGACCAACGCCCAGCCATCGACCAGCACGAAGAAGATGATCTTGCACGGCAAGGCGACCGTCGCGGGCGGAAGCATCATCATACCCATCGCCATTAGCACCGCCGACACCGCGAGGTCGATGACGAGGAACGGCAACAGCAACAGGAAGCCGATCTCGAACGCGCGGCGCAGCTCGGAAATCATGAATGCGGGCACCAGCGTCGCCAGCGGCACGTCGGCACGTTTCGCCGCGGGCGTGCGCGACAGGCCGTTGAACAATGCGACATCGTCATCGCGCACCTGGCTAAGCATGAAGGTGCGGAACGGCGCGGCGGTCGCCGCGAACGCGACCGCCTCGGTCGTCTTGCCTTCGGTATAGGGCTTTACCCCCGCCTGCCACGCGCTCTCGAACGTGGGAGTCATCACGAACAGCGACAGGAACAGCGCCAGGCTGATGATCACCGGGTTGGGTGGCACCCCCTGCGCACCAAGGCCCGTCCGCAGCAGCGACAGCGCGACGACGATCCGCGTAAACGACGTGATCGTCATCAATATGCCGGGCGCAAGGCTCAGCACGGTCAGCATCGCGACCAGCCCGATCGTCTTGCCGCTCATCGATCCGCCTCCGCCAAGCGACAGCGTCGCCTGCGCGAGCGCATCGGTCGGCAGCAGCACCAGCGGCACGACCATGGCGAGCAACGCGCGCTTACGCATGCGTCGCCTCCGTCACCAGCGCGCCGAAATGCACCGCGTCGAACGCCTCGATCGCAAGATGCCCCTCGGGCGCGATCAGCAGCAGATGCTCGCGCCCGTCGCGGCGGACCAGCACCAGGCTCCGCCGTGGATCGACGGTGATCCGCTCGACCAGTTCGAGCCGGCGCTCGCGGCGCGGGGCCGCACCGATCCGTCCCGGCAAGCGCAGGTCGAACCGCCGCACCGCCCACAGCGCCCCCGCCAGCCCGCCCAGCACCAGGGCGAGCGCGCCCATCATCCGGAGCAGCGGGAGCAGCGTCATGCCTGAACCCCGCGCGCGACGACTTCGGTGACTTCGATCGCCATCCGCTCGCCGGTCACCTGGATCCGCCCCTTGGCGACCAGCGTGCCATTTGCGTAAATGCGCGAGGGATCGTCATGCCCGCAGTCGAAGGCGATCGTCGCGCCGCGGCTCATCTTGAGCACCTGGCGGATCGGCAAACGGACCGAGCCAAGGACGATCGAGACCTCGACCGGCACGGATTCGAGAATGGACATGCAGCAGTCCCCCTTTCGCCCAGACTTATAGAAGCGAAATCGGGCCGACCCGGACCCGACCCGGAAAATCTTGCCTATAAGGGTCTCGGGGGCGGCAATCCTTGCCTGCCCCCCGCGGTCTGGATCGGGAACGCACATGGGGCAGGACAGCACGGTATCGGTTTCGGCCTCGGGTCTGCGCGCGCAATCGCTGCGGATGCGGATCATCGCCGAGAACCTCGCCAACCAGAGCTCGGTGGCGACCACGCCGGGCGGCGCGCCCTATCGCCGCCGGGTTCCGACCTTCAAGGCGGAGGTCGACCGCGCGAGCGGCGCGACGACCGTCAAGGTCGGTAGCGTGGCGACCGACAAGTCCGAATTCCAGCGCGTCTATCAGCCGGGCAACCCGGCGGCGGACGCGCGCGGCTATGTGCTGACGCCCAACGTCAACGGTCTGGTCGAAATGGCCGACATGAAGGCGGCGCAACGCTCCTACGAAGCCAATCTCAACGCGATCGAGGCGGCGCGCGGCATGACCATGCGCACGATCGATCTGCTCAAGTAATGGCCCACCCAAGCGTCATGCTGAACTCGTTTCAGCATCCACTGTGGTCTTGCCCGACGGGACGTTGGACGCGCTGCCCGGTGGATGCCGAAACAAGTTCGGCATGACGGCGGGGTGGGGTGAGCACTTGAAATCACGCAACACTAACGCTCAAACAAGGAATACCATCGATGTCGATCGGGGCTCTCGATGCCACCAATGCCTACGGCCGCGCTGCCGGTGTAACACCGTTCGGCAACGCCGCGCCGCCGTTCGCGGGCGTCGAGCAACCTGACGCGGGCGGCGGGTTTGGCGCATTGGTCTCGCACCTCGTCGGCGATGCCGGGCAGGGCTTGCGCGCCGCCGAAACCGCGTCCGCCAAGCAGATCGCGGGGAAGGGCGACCTGATCGACGTCGTCACCGCGATCGGCGCGGCCGAAAGCGCGCTCGACACGATGGTCGCGGTGCGCGACCGTGTCGTCGGCGCGTATAGCGACATCATGCGGATGCAGATCTGATGGACGCCGCTGCCGCGATCGAGATAACGCGCGCCGCGCTGGTGCTGATCCTCACCGTCGCCGGTCCGATGCTTGGCGCGGCGCTCGTCGTGGGCCTCGCGATCGGGCTGTTGCAGGCGTTGACGCAGATCCAGGAACAGACGCTGACGTTCGTGCCAAAGCTCATCGCGATGGGGGCGATGTTGCTCCTGTCGCTACCGATGATCGGCGCGGCGCTCAGCGATTTCATGCGCATCATCGCCGACCACGTCGCGCACGGCTGAGCGCATGCTCGACCAGTTCCCGCTCCAGGCGACCGCCTTCCTGATCCTGTTCGCGCGGGTCGGCGCGGTGCTGATGCTGCTCCCGGTGTTTTCAGAAGACGCGATCCCGCCGCGCGTGCGGTTGCTCGCGGCGGGCGGGATGACGCTCGGCCTGTGGGGGCTGTTGTCGCCCGCCGTGCTGCCGCTGGCCGGGCGCAGCGATGCCGCGCTCGCGGGCACGATCGCCGCGGAACTCGGCACCGGTCTCGCGCTCGGGTTGATGATCCGGCTGATGTTCCTCGCGATCTCGATCGCGGGGTCGATCATCAGCCTGCAAGTCGGGCTGTCCTCTGCGGTCATCTTCGACCCTGCGCAAAGCAGCAGCGCGCCCGAACTGTCGCGCTTCCTCGCGGTCGCGGCGGCGGTGGTGTGTATGGCGAGCGGGGTACATCATCTGTGGATCGGCGGGTTGATCCGATCCTACACCGCGTTTCCCGTCGGCACCGTGCTCCCCGCCGCCGACCTCGCGCAGCTTGCAGTGCGGGTCGCGGTCGATACGATGATGCTCGGGGTGTCGCTCGCGGCGCCGCTGATCGTCTACGGGATCGTGTTCAACGTGGCGCTCGGGCTCGCGGTGCGGGTCGCGCCGAGCATCCAATTGTTCTTCATCGCGCAGCCGCTCAACCTGCTGCTCGGGCTCGGCATCGCCGCGAGCACCGCGGGGGCGACGCTGACCGCTTTTGCCGCCGCGATGGCGCAGTCGATGCAGCGCGTCTGGGGCTGATCGCATGGCCGGTGACAAGGACCAGAAGACCCACGACCCGACCGAGAAACGGCTCGAGGACGCGCGCAAGAAGGGCGACGTCGCGCAGGCGCCCGAGCTGCGTCACGCCTTCGGCTTCGTCGCGATGCTGATCGCGACCGGCAGCGTCGGCACGATCGCCTTCGCGCGGCTCGGCACGGGTCTCGCGCATCTGTGGGGCAATGCCGAGGCGGTCCCGCTCGCGCCCGACGGCGCGCACGCGCTGCTGACCGCCTTGTTCGGCGCGACCTTTGCCGCGCTGCTGCCGCTGTTCGCGTGCTTGATCGGCTGTGCGCTGATCGGCGGGGTGGTGCAGGCGCGGCCGATGCTGGTGTGGTCGCGGATTGCGCCCAAATGGTCGAAGCTGTCGCCGATCGCGGGGGCGAAGCGGCTGCTCGGTCCGCGCGCGCTGGTCGAATTCGCCAAGACGCTCGCCAAGCTGATCGGGGTCGGCACGATCGCGTTCGTCGCACTGCGGCCGTTCGTACCAGGGTTCGCGGTGATGGTCGGTCTCGATCCGATGGCGATCGGGACGCTCGCGGGTGGGATCGTCGCGCAACTGATCCGCTCGGTCGCGATCCTCGTCGGCGCGATCGCGCTATTCGACTTCGTCTGGCAGCGGCGCAGCTGGATGGCGAAGATGCGGATGTCGCTCCAGGAGATCAAGGACGAGCACAAGCAGCAGGAAGGCGACCCCAAGATCAAGGCGAAGATCCGCGCGATCGGGATGCAGCGCGCGCGGCGGCGGATGATGGCGGCGGTGCCGACCGCGAGCGTCGTCATCACCAACCCGACGCATTTCGCGGTCGCGTTGCGCTACGATCACGGCAAGGGCTCCGCGCCGATCGTCGTCGCCAAGGGCACCGATGCGGTAGCGCTCAGGATCCGCGAAGTCGCGACTGCGGCGGGCGTGCCGCTGGTCGAAAACCGCCCGCTCGCGCGCGCGCTGCACGCCAGCGCCGAGATCGACCGCCCGATCCCGCTCGAACATTATGCCGCCGTCGCCGAAGTGATCGGCTACGTCCTGCGGCTCGCGCGCGAACGCGGCTGAAGCGCGGCGACGGCTTGATCCGATCACAGTGATCGACTATTCCGCAGCCTCGCTCTTGGGGAGTAGCCACCCGCGCGATCGCGGGGCCATCGTCAACATGCTTGCTCCGTCCGGGGCATGGCGATGGCAGCAAACCGCGCGTTTGCCCGGCAAGACCAATGACCGCGCTCCCCCGTTCCGTGGCCCGGGGTCCGCGAGTCATCTGGTATCTGGCCCGAAGGATCATCGATGCCTGGAATTCTGACGCTCGGCGCGCTTGGAGCGAGCCTGTCGGTCGATGCGTTCGCAGCGGCGCTCGGCAAGGGCGCGTCCGAACAGAAGAGCCGCTGGTGGGACGCGATGCGCGTTGGCGCGGTGTTCGGCTTCTTCGAAGCGCTGACCCCCGCGATCGGCTATTTTCTAGGGTTCCTCCTCAACGACTGGATCGCGGATTACGATCACTGGGTCGCGTTCGGCCTGTTGCTCGCGGTCGGCGCGTACATGATCCGCGAGGCGCTCGGCCAGGACGATGCCCCCGCGCTCGAGACGACGGGTGCCCTCGGCTTCTGGCGGCTCGCGGTCACCGCGATCGCGACGAGCATCGATGCCGCCGCGGTTGGGATTTCGCTCGCGCTGATGGACGTCAACCTGTGGGTCGCATGTCTCGTCATCGGCGGGATCACGACCGTGCTCGCCACCACGGGCATGCTGCTCGGGCGGCACGTCGGCCCGTATCTCGGGCGCTACGCGGGGATTCTCGGCGGGGTCGTGCTGGTCGTGATCGGCGGGTCGATCCTGTACCAGCACCTCAGCGTATGAGCTCGGCCAGGGGCAGCGGTGCATCGAGCGAAGCGAGCTTGGCGAACGCCTTATCCGCCTTGGCGGGATCGAGCGTCGCGGCGGGTGCGGTCAGGAAGTCGAACGCATCGTGCGACGGCAACCCGGCGAAACCCGCCCCGTAGCGCGCGCGCAGCCCGGCCAGCGCGGCGCGATTCCCGGTTCGCGACAACGCAACCGCCTGCCGCAACACCGCCGTCTGGTCCGCCGCGTTGAGCGGGCGCGACGCGGGCAGCGCGGCGGCGTTGCCGGCGGCGAACCCCGCCCAGTCGCGCTTCTGCCACAGGATGTCGTTGCGCAACGCGGCGCTCCCCGGCGCCCCGTCGAGCAGCGCCAACGCCTCGGGCACCTTGCCCAGCCGGTACAGCGCGGCGGCTTCGATCGTGCGGCGACGCGCGCGGATGTCGTCCGGGAAGGCGATCGCCTGCCCCGCGCGGAGCGTCCGCAACGACCGTTCGGGCGCGTCGGCAAGCAGGTCGAGTTCGGCGACCCGAATCGACAGCGGGCCGGTCGCCGCATCGGCGGGTCTGCGATCGAGCAGGAACCGCAACAGATCCGCCGCGCGCGCATAGAGCCCCGCGTGCGCCAGCCGGTCGGCGAGCCGCGCGGCGATCGTCTCGCCCTCGCCGCCACCGGGCAGGAGATCACGGTAATCCCAGAACACCCCCGCCGCGACCCCGATCCGGTCCTCCGCCGCGGTGTCGATGGTTTCGCTCAAGGTTTTTTGCAGGCGTAGCAGGGTCGGGGCGGTCTGGTCGCCAAGATCGAAATAGCGGAACAGCGTCGCCCCCGCCGCGAGCGCGGCGCGCGGATCGTGGCGCGCGTCCGCGATCCGCCAGCGGAGCGACAGCGCTTGCCGCTCGACCGCACCGCCGCGCCAGAACGCAACCTTGGCGAGCGCGTGGTCCGCCGCCGTCGGATCGAGGTCGCCCGTCGCAAAGCGATCCTCGATCAGCGCGACCGTGGCTTCGGCGCGCTCGGCGGGCGTCCCGCCGATCTCGACGCGTTGGAGTAGCAGCCGCGCGCCTGCCCCGTCGCCGAGCGCGCGCGCGGCGTGCGCCCGGCGCAGGTTGGCGGCGGGGTCGGGATCGCCGAGCGCGGCGAGCATTCGCGCGACGTCACCCGGGTGCCCGCTCGCCAGCGCGACGTCCGCGCAGGCGAGCAGGAACGGGCGCTGCGCCGCGCGCGGTCGCCCGGTAATCGCGGGGAGCGCGCACTGCATCGCGCGCGTGGCACCCGCGACGTCATGAATCGCAACCGCGGCGCGCACGCGCCACGCACACGCTTCGGGATGCGTATCGAGCAGCGGCGTGTCGAGCGCGCGCAGCGCCTCGGCCGGGCGATCCAGTGCGGTGAGCGTGACGCCGTTGGCAAGCTGCCACGCCGCGGTCAGCGCCAGCGCAGGGTCGTCCGCGCGCATCGTGTCGAGCACGCCCGTCGCGTCCGCCATCCGCGCGCGCGCGATCAGACTTTGCGCCAGCGCCCAGCGCGCGTCTTGGCGCGTCTGCGGCGTCGCCTGCGCGATCGCGTGCCAGGCGGCGGAATCGGAAAGGCTCGGCCACCGCCCGTCGCGCGCCGGGAGCGGGCTTTCCGCAAGGATCGCGGCAAACGCCAGTGTCCGCTGCGGCACGGCAGTCGGCGTCGCCGGATCGGGCGCGGGGAGCGGTGCGGCCCCCGTCAACGCGAGCGCCGCCGCGAGCATCGAAAAGCGCGCGCGCGTCATGGCAGAAACACCGCCGCACACGCGCCGCCGACCCCGGCAGCAACGACGAACAGCCCACCAAGCACAAGCATCCCGCGTGCGCCTCCGGTTGCGGCAGGTGCGCTACCTGTCCCCTCCGACCCCGCGCTTACGGCAGCAACCGCAGACGCGGCACCGTCGTCGCCGTCTGCGCTGGCAGCGCGTGCCCGAGGGTCGGTGACGACGCGAACGCGCGCCGGTTTCTGGTCGTGGCTCATTGCGAAATCCGTCTGGTGTCCGGAGCCTCTACTATAGACGCAAGGGCCCCGCCGCGGTTGGCGCGCCCGGGGAGACTCCGCCATGCGCCGACATCGTCTTATCCTCGCAGTGGCGGCACCGTTGCTGGCGCTGGCGTCCGTGTCGGGCCTCGCGTCCGCCCCCGCCTCCGCCAACGAAGGCGGCGGGGCGGCGTCGGTCGTCCCGGTCGCGGATCTGCGCGTGCCCATCCTCGATGGCGGGCGCTTCGCGGGAACGCTGCGCGTCCAGGCCGCGCTCGATTATGCCGATCCGGCGCACGGCGCGGGGGCGGCGGCGCGCGCGCCGGTGTTTCGCGATGCGGTATTGTCGGCGGGGCTGGAATTCGCGCGGCTGCATGTGTCCGCGTTCGCGCCGATCGATGCGGCGTTACTGTCGCGCACGCTTACCGATGCGGCGCGGACGGTCGACCCGCACGTCCGCAAGGTCCTGATCCTCGACGTCAGCGCGCGCCAGTAGCGCGCGGCGCCCGCGCGAGCGCCATCGTCAGCCGCGCCGCGCCCTTGGGGGTCATCGCCGCGAGCATCATCCCCGTCGAGCGCTCGCGCATCTTGCGCGCGACCTTCAATTGCACGTCGAGATCGAGCTGTTCGAACACCACCGCCGCCTTGGCGGGTTTCATCGCCTGATAGATGCTCGCGAGATCGGTATAACTGTCCGGGGCAGCGTCCTGCGCGGTCGCCGGCCCCGCCATGGTGGTGGCAGCGCGGCTCGCCTCAAGCTCCGCCTTGATCCGCGCGGCGCTCGCACGCACCGCCTGTTCGCGCAGGTCGAGCGCCTGCTGGCGGCTCGCGGCCTGCCGGTCGCGCGTCGCCAGATCCTGCTGGACCGACAGGCCGAGGCGACTGTCGGGGGTCGAGGGCGCCGGCGTCGCGGCGGCGACCGCATTGCCAATCGCGGCGATCCCCGCCATCGCGGTGGTAAGCGACAGCAACGGAATCCGGATCGTCACAGCGCGTCCTCCGACAGGTCGACCGCGCGGTTGGCGGAGGCGGCGGCGACCAGCCGCTCGGCGCTGGCGTCGGCGATGTCGATCATCACGCGCAATTCGTCGAGCACCCCGCGCGCCTCGGCGGCGGCGGCGGCTTGCCCGCTGCCAACCGCGAGCGTGCCCTTCAGCTCCGACAGGACGATCCGCGCCTGGACCGTCGACTGGTCGAGCGCGGTGACGACTTGCCCCAGGTCCCCGTGCCGGATCGTATCGAGCGCGCGCTTGACGCGCTGGCTCTGCACCAGCACCGCGATGCACAGCGCCATCGTCAGCAGGTTGGCGATCGTTGCGAAGCTCATGGTCGTGGTCCCCTGGCTATGTCGGTCATCATCCGGACCGCGATGTTGTTGGAGCGCTGCCCGATTTGCGCGCGGCCGAGCGTGACGCCGCCGCATTGCACGTCGAGCGGATCATCCGGCCCGCGGTGGAGCGGGATCGTCTGGCCGACCGCGAAATCGCGGACGGTCTCGAGTGGGAGCATCCGCTCGCCCAGCACGACGTCGACGCTCACCTTGGTCTTGCGGACCTCGTCCGCCATATGCGGCTCCCAGATCCCGTCACGGCCGAGCTTTTCGCCCATGAAGCGCTGGCCGAGCAGATGCTTGACCGGCTCGATCGTGGCGTAGGGGAGCAGGATGCTGAACCGTCCGCCGCGGTCGTCCATGTCGACGCGGAAGGTCGCGACCGCGCAGATGTTGGTCGATCCCGCGATCGTCGCGAAGCGTGGGCTGGTCTCGATCCGCTCCAGCGCCATCGTGTTGGCGGTGATCGGCGCGAGCGCGCTGCTCATGTCCGCCAGCACCGTGCGCAGCATCCGCGCGACCAGGTCGGTTTCGATCGTGGTGAAGCCGCGCCCGTCGATCAGCACCGTCGCCCCGCCACGCCGCCCGCCGAGCAGCGCATCGACCACCGAATAGATCAGCCCCGAATCCACCGTGACCAGCCCGTAATTCTCCCATTCCTCGATCCGGAACACGCCGATCATCGCGGGCAGCGCGACATGGTTGAGGAAGTCGCCGAAGCGGATCGAATTGACCTCTTCCAGGCTGACGTCGATCGCGTCTGAGGTAAGGTTGCGCATCGACGTCGCGAAGATCCGCACCATCCGGTCGAACACCACCTCCAGCATCGGCAGCCGTTCGTGGCTGATGACGTCGGACTCGATGACCGCGCGCAGGCCCTGCTTGGGGTCGATCGGCGTCCCCATGTCGCCGAACAGCGCATCGATGTCCGCCTGCCCCAGCGTCGCGTCGCCGTCGAACAGCGCGACGGGCGGCTCGGGCAGGTCGAAATCTTCGAGTTCGATGCTCATTGCTGGATCAGGTCCTGAAGCAACACGTCCTTGACCGCGCCATCGCCCAGCGTCTGGTGCGCGCGTACGACCATCTCCTCCTTCACGCGGAACACCGCCGCCGACCCGGCGAGATCGTCGGGGCGCAGCTCGCGCAGGAACGGCTGATAGGCATCGAGCAGCAGCGGCAGTTTGGCGGTGATCTGTTCGGCAGTCATGCCCTCCCCGGGGACCAATGCAAAATGCACCTTGAGGAAGCGCGCCGATCCGTCGGCGCTGCGCAGGTTGACGACCATCGCGGGCACGTCGACGAACGCCTCGCCCTCTTTCTCGCCGCCACCATGGTCCCCGCCGCCTTCCGCGCCGCCTTCCGCGCCGCCACCATGCTCGGCTTTGGCCGGAGCTTCGTGACCGCCTTCGGCATTTGCCTCGGTCGCGGGTTTGGCGCTGCTGCCCAAGACCATCCACGCGCCGCCCCCGCCGCCGAGCAGCAGCACCGCGCCGATCGCGCCGAACAGGATCAGCTTCTTGCGCTTCCCCGCGGCGGGTGCGGGGGCGTCGGGTCCCCCTTCGACGATGGCACTTGCCGCGTCGTCCCCGGCCTTGGTCGCTGGCTCCGGTTTGCTCATGAATGCGTCCCCTGTGGTGTCGTGGCGGCGACCGCCCCCGGCAATTCCCGCCTATTATAGGAGCGCCGCCGGGCAGTTTTTGCCTAGCGCGGAAAAAAGCGACTTTCCCGAAGGACGACCGGGTGGACATATCCTCGACCGTATTGCTGAGCCACGAACAGGCGCTGCGCCGCCGGATGGACGTCGCGGCGAACAACCTCGCCAACGTCTCGACCGCCGGGTTCAAGCGTGAGGACCCGGTGTTCCGCGAATATGTCGAGAAGACCGGCGAGCCGCAGGACCCGGTCCGCACGACTTCGCTCGTGCTCGACCTGGGCGCGGTCCACGACACCGCGCAGGGCGGGTTCCAGCCGACCGGCAACCCGATCGACGTGATGATCGACGGCCCCGGCTATCTCGCGGTCGACGCGTCCGACGGCACCACCGCTTATACCCGCGCGGGCTATCTCAAGGTCGGCGACGACGGATCGCTGGTGACCGCGGGCGGACTGCCGGTGCGCGGCGAGGGCGGGCGACCGATCGCGATCCCGCCCGATCAGCTCGGCAAGCTCAGCATCGGGCCGGACGGGACGGTCAGCGGAGCGGCCGGGGCGCTCGGGCGGATCGAGGTGACCGTGTTCGATAATGAGGCCGGCGTCGATCCGCGCGGCGACGGGCTGTTCACCGCGACCGGCGGGCGCGCGCTGTCCGCCGCCGAGACGAAGCTGCGCAGCGGCGGGATCGAAGGGTCGAACGTCCAGCCGATCGTCGAGACGACCAACATGGTCGAGATCCTGCGCGCCTATCAGACCAGCATGAAGATGAGCGAGGCGATCGGCGACATGCGCAAGGCCGCGATCGACAAGCTCGGCCGCTTCGGCTGACCCCTTTCCACCCAGGAGACCTGTATGCGTTCCCTATCGATTGCCGGCACCGGAATGCTCGCGCAGCAGACCAACGTCGATGTCATCTCGAACAACATCGCCAACATGAACACGACGGCGTTCAAGCGGCAGCGTGCCGAATTCCAGGACCTGCTGTACGAGCAGGTGTCGCGCCCCGGCGCGGCGGCGGGCGGCGACAATCGCGTGCCGACCGGGATCCAGATCGGCGCGGGCGTCAAAACGGGCGGCGTGTACCGCATCGCGACGCAAGGCGCGCTGACGCAGACCGACAATCGTTATGACGTGGCGGTGCAGGGGCGCGGCTATTTCCCCCGTCACCTTGCCCTCGGGCGAGACCGGCTACACCCGCGACGGCTCGTTCCAGGTCTCCGACCAGGGGCAGCTCGTGACCGCGGACGGCTTGCCGGTCGAGCCGGGGATCACCGTGCCGCCCGAGGCGGTCGACGTCAGCGTGTCCAAGACCGGGCTGGTGCAGGTGAAACTCGCAGGCCAGCCTGATCTGCAGACCGTGGGACAGTTGCAGCTCGCGACCTTCGTCAACGAAGGCGGGCTCGAGGCGCAGGGCGGGAACATGTTCCTCGAAACCGCCTCGTCCGGGCAGGCGACGCTCGCCAATCCGGGCGAGCCGGGGTTCGGGACGATCCAGCAGGGCTTCATCGAGGCGTCGAACGTCAATCCGGTGTCCGAGATCACCGCGTTGATCACCGCGCAGCGCGCCTATGAGATGAACAGCCGCGTCGTGAAGACCGCGGACGAGATGCTCGCGACGACGAGCCAGCTGCGATGAGCGCGCGGATCGCGTTCCTGCTGCTGGGTGCGGTCGCAAGTCCGGTCGCGGGGCAGGGCGTGACGCCCACGATGCGGCCCGCGATGGTCCAGGTCGCGGTGCTGGCGCATCCGGTCTCGCAGGGGACGATCCTCTCCGCAGAGGACTTTATCTACGAAGATCGTGCGCTGGGTCAGGCGCGCGGCGCGCTCCAGCCCACCGACGCGATCGGCAAGGAAACAAGCCGCGGGCTCGCACCCGGCAGCGTCGTGCGGATCACCGACGTGGTGACGCCGCGTCTCGTCCGGCGCGGCGAGCCCGTCCTGATCGCCTATCGCAGCCGCGGGCTGCTGATCACCACCAGCGGCCGCGCGCTCGCCAGCGCGGGCTCGGGCGAGCCGGTTCGCGTCGTCGCCGCCTCCACCGCGCGAACGCTGGACGGCGTCGCGGCGGCGAGCGGGCTGGTGCTGGTCGGTCCGTAAGTCGCGTGGGGGCGCTGCCTCGAAATCCAATCCACAGGGGACATACGCAATGAAGACGATCCTTATAGTGACAGGCGGCGCGTTGCTGCTGTCGGGCTGCGGCGCGGTCGGGCGGCTGCAGACGATCGGCAAGGCGCCAAAGCTGTCGCCGACGCACGTCACGGAAACCGTCGCGACCGAGCGCTCGCTCGGCCAGGCGGGCGCGACGCTCCGGCGTGAAGCGCGGACGCCCGGAATGGCGTACGCCGCCACCCCCGCCGGGCCAGTTACTGCCTCGCTGTTCCGCGCAGGCGCCGCCGCGTTCCTGGCCGATCAGCGCGCGACGCGGACCGGTGACATCCTGACGATCCGTATCAACATCGCGGACAAGGCCGAGGTCGGCAACAACACCACGCGCAACCGCACCGGATCCGAGAACGCCAGCGTCGGCAGCCTGCTCGGCCTGCAGAAGCTGCTGCCCAAGAGCATCGATCCGACCAACCTCGCCAGCACCAACAGCAAGTCGCAATCCGCGGGCGGCGGCAACATCAGCCGGTCCGAGACGATCAACATGACGATGTCCGCGATCGTCACAGATGTCCTGCCCAACGGCAATCTCAGTGTTCGCGGCCGACAGGAAGTGCGCGTCAACAACGAGCTGCGCGAGCTGATCGTCACCGGTTTCGTCCGCCCGCAGGACATTGCGCGTGACAATTCGGTGCTCCATTCGCAAATCGCCGAGGCGCGGATCAGCTACGGCGGGCGCGGCCAATTGTCCGATGCGCAGCAGGCGCGCTGGGGGCAGCAGATTTACGATGCGCTTTTCCCGTTCTGACGACGGTCCCTTTGGCGATCGGCATTTTCGGCGGGCACGCGCAGATCTGCGCGTGCCCGTTGCCCGTTTTGCGGCATTTACCTGCCGACCTGCGCCCGAACCCGGCGGCGGCGGCTTAAGATGAGGGCATGCACCACGATGGCCTTCCCCGAGTCCGCGAAATCATCGATGCGCTAGGGCTGCGGTTGCGGTTGTGCGCCGAACGCCATGCGGCGGGCGCGCGGGTCGTCGTGCAGCGCCCCGATCTTGCCGGACAGCCCTATGCCACGCTCGACCTGTACGGCACCGAAGTTCTGTGGGGCTTCCTGATGTCGGCGCGGCTCGCGGTGCCGGGGGTGCTGCCGGATGAACGGATCCTCGGCACGTGGAGTGCGACCCTGCGGCTCGAAGTCGATCCGGTGAGCCGGATCGTCATCGATACGCATCGGTCGGAAACACCCCTGTCGATTCCCTGTACGGTGTGGGACCGGTTGTTCGCCGAGCTTTGCCTGATCCTGGCGCACGCGCGCGCGGATCCGGCAAATCTGCGGCGCTACGCGCTACAATAGCCGCCGCTTCATCCCTGTATTTCTGCTATATGGCAAAGGCATCTCGATTTTATTACAATGATTGCGTCGTTCAACGGCCTGTTCCGCGAGGATGTACCAATGTACGTTTTTGACCGAGAGACGTTCGCCGGTGTTCGCGACGGAATCCAGGCCGGCCTAAGCCCCCAACCTGAGTTTCGCGTTACCCTGACGTTCGTGTTGCACGACGAAGTGGCGTTATGGTCGGCGGCGCGGACGCGTCTCTTGGCGGGCGGTGAGACGACCGACGAGATGGTCCACGAGACGATAGGTCCCCCAGACGCCCCTTCGCTCGCGGACTGTCTCGCCGTTATGTGCGATCCGTCTGCCTTCCTGCGGACGATTCCAGTGCCGGGATGCGAGCCGGACGACTTCTGGATCGACCTGATCCCCGGTCTGCCCGACACCGTGACGATCGAGCGCGGCGTCGACGCAAAGCCACGCCCGCGCGCGCTGCGCTAAATCCGCCTCTCCCGTGACATTCGGTTTGTAAGTCGAACCGGAAACGCCGATGGCTGGCGCGCGAGCGACGTAGCGTCAGGGAACCATCGAACATGCGCCTTCTGGTCGTCGAAGACGATGCCCGTACGGCTCGGCTGCTGGTCAGCGACCTGGCCGACCTGGGGCACGACAGCGTCGTTGCGCCGGACGGGCGCGCGGCGTTGCTGCAAGCGACCGCGGATCAGTTCGACGCCGTCCTGCTCGACGTGATGCTCCCGCATGTCGACGGCATCGGTGTCGCGCGCGCGTTGCGCGACCGCGGCGTGTCGGTTCCGATCGTGATGCTTACCGCGCTCGGCGATCTCGATCAGCGGCTGGTCGGGCTGGACGCGGGCGCGGACGATTATCTCGTCAAACCCGCCGCCCCGGTCGAGATCGAGGCGCGGATCAAGGCGATCCAGCGCCGCACCGCCCGCGCCAACGATGGCGGCGTGATGCGCGCGGGCGACATCGAGGTGAACGAGGTCAAGCATCGCGCGGTGCGCAACGGGCGGGTGCTCACCTTGCCCAAGCTCGAATTCCAGATGCTGTGCGAACTGATCCGGAACAAGAACAGCGTCGTCACGCGGCAGATGTTCTACCGCACGGTGTGGGACTATGATTTCGAACCCGCCACCAACATCGTCGAATCCTACATTCGCCGAGTCCGTGCGCAACTCTGCGCGAACGGCGAAGCCGACCCGATCACGACGATCCGCGGGGTCGGCTATATGATCGTCGACCAGGGATGAGCTTCCGGCCGCGGTCGCTCCGCGCGATCATGCTGCTGTATGTGAGCGTGATCGTCGTGGTGCTGCTCGCGGTTCGGGGCGCGAATTACGTCATCGTCCACGATGCGCTCAACCGCGAGGTCGATCGCCGGCTCGCGCAGGAAGCGCAGGAGGTGATCGGCGAACCTCGCGCGGGATCGGTCGCGACGATGGCGGCGCGGATCGCGGCGAAGCGCCACGCGCACGAAAGCGCCGACCTGCTGTTCCTGCTGCAGGATCGCACCGGGCGGCGGGTTGCGGGCAACCTCGATCTCGGCACCCTGCCGCCAGCGGGCTATTCGGATTTCGGCGACAGCGCCGATGTCGACGGCGTCACGCACGGGCGCGCGCTCGTCCGGCGCGTCGCGGAAGGTGCGACGCTGGTCATCGCGTCGGACAATGATGTCGTCGCCGCGTTCGATGCCCGGTTGTTCAAAGCGCAACTCGTTGGCTTGATCATCGCGGTGCTGCTGTTCGCCGGGGGCGCGGGGGCGATCGTGTGGGAAGTCAGCCGCCGGTTGCGGGCGATGCAGACGACGGTCGACGCGGTAATGGCGGGCAATCTGTCGAGCCGCGTCCCGGTGGATGGGTCGCGCAACGAATTCGACCGCCAGGCATCTGCCTTCAACGCGATGCTCGACCGCATCGACGCATTGATGGCGAACGTCCGCCATGCCGCGCGCGACGTGGCGCATGAATTGAAGAGCCCGCTCGCGCGCCTGCATACGCGGGTCGCCGCGCTCGAGCGGCACGCCGCCGCCACGCCGCTCCACGCCGAAAGCGCTGCGATCCTGGCCGAGACCGATCAGGTGCTCGAAATCTTTGCAAGCCTGATGCGGCTGTGGGAAATCGAAGGCGGGCACCGCCGCAGCCGGTTTGCCCCGGTGGACGTCGCGCAGGTCGCGCACACCGTCGGGGAAACGCTGCTGCCGGTGGCGGAGGATGCGGGCGACGCGTTCAGCGTCACCACCGCGGGGCCGGCGATGCTGTCCGGCGACGTGCATCTGCTCCGGCAGATGGTCGTCAATCTCGTCGAGAATGCGATCCGGCATACGCCCGGCGGCACGCGGATCGCGCTGTCCGTCCAGCGAGTCGGGACCACGCTCGAGATCGCCGTGACGGACGACGGCCCCGGCATTCCCGCCGAAGCGCACGAAACCGTGATCCTGCGCTTCGGGCGGCTCGACATCGCGTCCGATCGGCCGGGGCAGGGGCTTGGCCTGACGCTGGTCGACGCGATCGCGCGGTTGCACGGGGGCAGCTTGCGGCTGGAGGACGCGGCGCCTGGCCTCCGCGCGGTCGTCGCGCTCCCGATCGAGCCATGAAAAACCCGGCCCGAGCGGGATGCTCGGGCCGGGTCTTCACGATCGGTACGCTACGTCGGATCAGAACTTGGCGGAAAGCTCCAGGCCCCACGTGCGCGGCGGGTTGAAGTTGGCATAATCGCCAAGGATGCCGCCGTAGTTGGTCGAAACGAGCTGCCCGTTGGCCCCGATGTTCTGCACCGGCGTCGAGTTCGCCGCCGAGCGACGGTAGATGTACGTCGTGTCGAGCAGGTTGCGCGCCCACACCGCGACGGTGACCTTGTTGTGGTCGTTGATCGAGATGTCGGCGAGCGCGAGGCGGCCGTTCATCACAAAGCTCGCGTCGGTCTTGGTCGGCTCGAGCTGGAAGCTGTACTGGCTGCTCGCGTAGTTGCCGTCGAGATGCAGGCGGACGCTCGCATCGCCAATGTGGATCGGGGTCACGTAATCGATCGCGCCCGATGCCGCATTGTTCGGCGTGTAGACGATGTACAACTGCTGCAGACCGCCACCCAGCGGGCTGATCGCCGACGGTGCCTTCCAGTAGGTGTAGGCATAGGACCCGGTCAGCGTCAGTTCCGGGAACGGCTTGACGGTCAGATCGGCTTCGATCCCGCGGATCTTGCTGTTGCCGGCATTCACCGTCTGCTCGATGTGGCTGCCGTTGGTGACGCTAGACCCGTTCGTATCGAAATAGTCGAAGTCGAACTGCGTGTTCTTGCGATCCATGATGTAGCCGGCAAGATTCAGGCGTGCGCGATGCTGGAGGAAGTCCATCTTCGCGCCGACTTCGTAGGACTTGACCGATTCAGGACCGAACGCGTTGAACTGGAGCGAGCGGTCGTTCGCGCCACCAGCGCGGAAGCCCGTTGCGTATTTCGCGTAGAGGTGGACGTCCGGAGTCGCATCGAACGCGATGTTGATCATCGGATCGAAGCGGCTGATGTTGCTCTTGAACGTGAACGGCGTCGCGGTGCTGTTGGCGACCGTGGTGACGGGGTTCAGGTCGGTCCGGTTGTTGACGACATACAGCATGCCGTGGCGATCGTCCTTCGTCCAGCGACCGCCGGCCGTGATGTGCACCACGTCGCTCAGCGCTTCCGGCGTGAAGGTCACGTTGCCGAACACCGAATAGTTGTGGTCCGTCGCCGCGCTGGCGCGGGTGATGAACTGGCAGCTGTTCTTGAACTGCGGCGCAGTGTTTGCCAGCCCGTTGTTGCACGACGGATCAAACTGCTGATAGCCCGAGTTCGCGCCGGAAATGGCCGCAGAATTGCCCGGGATCGGTGACCGGACGGTGTAGGCGGTGCCGTCGCTGTTCCACTGGTTGCTCAGCGGCGTGGCGGCATATTCGGACGCCTGCTCGGTGTAGTAATAGCCACCGACGACATAATCGAACTGCGGAATGCTGCCGACCGCCTGGACTTCCTGGCTGAACTGATGCTGGCGCAGGAACGACAGGCTGTAGCGGCTGAACGTGCCGGTCGTGTTCAGCGCGGTCGGGTTGGCGGTGTTGGGCACGAACGGCGCGAAGGTGCTCCGCTCCGGTCCGCCGGAGTTGTCCCACTGGTCGGTCGCGACGCCGCGCCACGCGGTGATCGAGCGCAGCTCGATCCACGGTGCGAGCTTGTACTTCAAATTGGCCGAGAAGCCGTGTGTGGTGTCGACGCTCGGCTGCTGCGGGACGCCGACGTCGGCGACGGTCTGGCGTTCGGGGTGAACCCCGACGAGCGGACCCTTCGGGGCGATACAGATCGGCTTGGTGCTGCCGGCGGGGATGGTGCCGCCGCAATTCACGCCGTTGAGCTGCAAGGCGCCGGCCGCGTTATAGGCGCCAACCGCATAGCCGTTCGGGTTGTAGTTGATCAGCTGGCTGTACTGCGGGGTATTCTCGTCCTTCGCATAATCATAAGCGAAGTCGGCGGTGAAGCCGTCGATCGGCTGCCAGCGCGCGGCGGCGCGGCCGCCCTTGCGGTCGTAATAGTTCCAGCCGGTCGACCCCGTGAGCGGATCCTTCACGGTCGGATCCTGATGCTGGTACACACCATCGAACTTGAGCGAGATGTTGTAGAAGCTCGGCAGGTCGAGATGCAGGTCGGCATTGTGGCTGCCGTAATTGCCGACGCCTGCGGTCACGCGACCGCCGAGGACGCCGGTCGGCGCCTTGGAAACGAGCGACAGCGCGCCGCCCTCGGTGTTGCGGCCGAACAGCGTGCCCTGCGGGCCCTTCAGCACTTCGATCCGCTCGATGTCGAACAGCGCGGCGTTGAGGCCCTGCGTCTTTCCGAGCGCGACGCCGTCGATATAGACGCCGACGCCGCCATCCCGCGCGGTCTGGTTCTGGTCGTACGGGACGATCCCGCGGATGCCGATCGTCAGCGCCGACTGGCGCGCCTCGAAGGTCGCGACGCGGAGCGACGGGATTGATCCGTCGGCGAGGTTGAACAGGCTCTGGACGTGGCGATCGGTGATTCCCTGGCTGCTCAGCACGCTGATCGAGATCGGCGTCTTCTGCAGGTTGGTTTCGCGGCGAGTCGCGGTGACGACGATGTCGCCGAGACCCTGCTGGTCGGCGGCGATCGGGGCCGCGGCATCAGCCGTGGTGGCTGCGGGTGCCGGATCGGCGGCGGGCGCGGTCTGCGCAACCGCGGGTGCAGTGGCTACGGCGAGCAAGGTGCCGCCTAGCAGCAGCTGCAAACGAAGGCGCGATCGAACGGTCATTATGATTTCCCCTGAACCCTGAGCCTTTGCTCATCCCGGTCCAGCCGCCGCTACAGAGCGATTGGGTCATCAATGTTACACTCACTGTAACATACAAGACTAGGCGCTATCACTTTCGCGTCATAATCGGGGATATCCAGGTAACGGGGAACACGCTTGTCCGAATATGTCGAAAGGACATCTAAATCCTTATGATAAATGTCCGCATCGATCGTGACATATTGGCATCAGGTCGACCGTCTTCTTCAATGCTCGGGTGTATCCTTTCTGGAATTAGTGCGGGGTGCTTCCGGTCCGCACGACGTTAACCGCCGTTCGTCTCGGCGTCGCGCAAGGCGGTGGCCCGCGGCGGGGCGGTCGAATCGCGGACGAGCAGCGTATTGTCGTGATGCGTATGCGCCTGGAGCTTGCGGTCCTCGAGGTCGGCGATCAGCATGTCGGTCGCGGCGATCGCCATTTCGAACACGGGCTGTCGCACCGTCGTCAACCGCGGCCACGCGATCCGCGAGACTTCGGCATCGTCGAACCCCGCGATCGACAGGTCGTCGGGGATCGACAGCCCGCGTTCGCGCGCGGCGAGCATCACGCCGACCGCCATTTCGTCATTCTGGACCAGGATCGCGCTAGGTCGGTCCGCGCGGTCGAGCAGCGCGTGCCCCGCCGCATAGCCGCCGTCGAAGGTGAACAGCCCCGTCTCGATCCGATCGTCGCGCACCCCGCACCCCGCTTCGGCGAAGGCCTGCGCATAGCCTTTCATCCGCGCATGCGTGGCGGCATGGTCGGGATCGCCCCGCACGATCGCAATGTCGCGATGCCCGAGCGCGAGCACATGCGCCGCGATCGCCTGCGCGCCCGCGACATCGTCGAGCAGCGTCGAGGATCCGAGGTCGAGCTGCCGCGACGGCGCGATCCGCGCATAGCGAATCCCCGCCCCATCGAGTTGCGCGAGGATCTGGAGGTGGTCCGAGGCGGGCGGGGCCAGCACCACGCCGTCCAGCGCAGCGGCGCGCAACAGGCCGACGATCTCGGCGCCGTTCTCCTGGACCGATTGCACCGGGATCACGATCAGGCGGTAGCGTTCCCCCTTCAGCCGTTCGAGCACGCCCATCTGCAGATCGACGACATAGCTCGCGCTGGGTTTTTCATAGACCAGCCCGATCAGATGCGACCGCCGCCGCACCAGCGACTGCGCGAATACGTTGGGATGATAGTTGAGCGCTGCCGCCGAAGCGCGGACGCGCTGCTTCACCGCGTCGCTGACGTGGGGTTCGTCGTTGAACACGCGCGACACGGTCTTGGTCGAGACCCCGGCATGGCGTCCGACGTCGACGATCGTCGTGCGTTTGATGGGATTGGACAACGAAACGATCCTCTAAACAGCCGAGTCGTGACGCGGCATACGCGTCGATCCTGGGGAGACAATCAGAGATTTCGTGACGCGACGCCGTCGCTTCGAGCGAGTTTACGGAAATCGCTTCGTATTTCTCATTCGTTTCCGCTTCCTTACGAAGCGGCAATTGACAACGTAGGACAAATCGGGTGTTCTGTCATTAGCGGTAAGTCGATCAAGATGATCGACAGCCGTCACGCGAAGTTCGGGGTCGCGGATAGGGGGAGGATTATCATGACGGGGTTTCGCCCGGCGAGCACGCTCGCGCGCACTACATCTACCATTGCACTTGCCATCGGTCTCGCCATGCCGGGATCCGCGCTCGCGCAAGCCGCACCAGCCGGCGCCGGGGCGGAAGCCACCAATGCGCAACCTGCGGTGCAGGACCCGGTCAGCGGGCAACCGCCCGCCTCCGACGACATCGTGATCACCGGCATCCGCGCCTCGCTCGAACGCTCGATCGCGATCAAGCGCGACTCGACCGGCATCGTCGACGCGATCTCCGCGGAAGACATCGGCAAGTTCCCCGACACCAACCTCGCGGAATCGCTCCAGCGCATCACCGGCGTGTCGATCAGCCGCCGCAACGGTGAAGGCGCGGACGTCACGGTGCGCGGCTTCGGGCCCGGCTATAATCTCGTGACGCTCAACGGACGCCAGCTCGCCGCGACCTCGCAGACCGCGGTCGGCGGCGACAGTTCGGGCGATTATTCGCGCAACACGTCGCGCTCGTTCGACTTTTCGAACCTCGCGTCGGAAGGCGTGCGCACGCTCGAAGTCTACAAGACCAGCCGCGGCGCCGTCCCGTCAGGCGGGATCGGCGCGGTCATCAACGTCGTCACGCGGCGTCCGCTCGACGTCCGCACATCCGGCTTCACCGGCACGATCGGTGGCAAGGGCGTGTACGACATGAGCACCGACGACTGCATCAGTTGCGGGTCGCACGTCACGCCCGAAGTGTCGGGCCTCGGCAGCTGGAGCAATCCGGACCAGACGATCGGCATCTCGCTGTTCGGCAGCTACCAGAAGCGCAACTTCACCAACGTCAGCGCGACGGTGCAGGGCTGGAACATCAAGACGATCGCCGAATTCCTCGATCCCGCCAACGGCAACGTCAACGCCGCGACCAAGATCACCAACGCGCCGAAGTCCCCCGACGCGCTGACCGCGCGCCCGAACGACTTCGGCTATCACTTCAGCGAAGGCTCGCGAGAGCGCATCAACGGGCAGGCGACGATCCAGTTCAAGCCGACCGACACGCTCGATATCGCGATTGACGGGCTGTACGCGCAGAACAAGCTGTCGGAGCGGCGTTCGGATCAGTCGAACTGGTTCAACCGGCCGTTCGACGTCGTCAATTTCGATACCGACCATTCCGTCGCGACGACGACGTATCTGCACGAGGTCATCGCCGGCGGGACCAAGGATTCGGGCGCCGAACAGCAATATCGTGCGCAGAAGAGCGACCTGTACGACGTCGGCATCAACGCCAAGTGGGACGTGACCGATCGCTTCCGGCTCGCGCTCGACGGGCATATCGGCAAATCGAACAGCCTGCCGGACAATCCGAACGGCATGAGCTCGACGATGATCGCGATCAGCACGCCGACGCTGGAGTCGCATTCGGTCGATTACAGTAACGGCTTCCCGTTCCAGACCGTGACCTTCGTCGACCCGGCGACGCCGACCGCGGCGCATCCGGTGATCAAGGGCAATGGCAACGGCATCCACGACACCGGGGATCTCGGCAGCCAAAAGGCGCGGCAAGTTGCGACCGGGCTGACGCAGCGGGTCAAGGAAATCCGCCTCGACGGCGGCTGGGACTTGGGCGGGGGGAGTCGGTTCGACTTCGGCGGTGATTATCGCACCACCAACACGCGCTCGACCCAGACGACCTATACGCAGACGCTCGGCGATTGGGGCAACATCGCGCCGGGCGACGTGGACAAGCTCGCCCCCGGGCAGGTGTCGACCTTCTGCCTGGTCTGCCGCTTCCACGACAACGACCCGCAAGCCACCGGCGACGGCCTGATCGCATACCGCACGCAGGACGCCACCAAGCTCTACAACACCTTGTCCGCGGCCTATACCGCCAAGGGCAACCTCAGCACGATCGACGGCTTCCGCGACGACCGCGTCAAGGAAGACATCTTCGCCGCTTACGGTCAGGTGACGTGGAAAGGCGAACTCGGCGGGCACCGCGCGGTGCTGGTCGCGGGGGCGCGGTTCGAGAAGACGACCGTGCATTCCAACTCGTTGCAGTCGGTCCCACTGTCGATCGTGTGGCAGTCCGACAATGATTTCGGTCAGAACATCTCCAGTACGTACCAGAACGTCACCGACAACGGCAGCTACAACAACGTGCTCCCCGGGATGGATTTCCAGATCGATATCCGCAAGAACCTGATCGGGCGCTTCTCGGTCGGCCGGACCATCTCGCGCCCGACCTTCGGCAATCTGTTCGCCTCCGTCAGCGCCGGAAATCCCAACGACGCGACCGCGGTCGGTGGTCAGGCGGGCGGCAATTCGAACAACGCCAACCTGCAACCGCTGATCTCGGACAATCTCGACCTGTCGCTGGAATGGTACTTCAAGCCCGATAGCTACATCTCGGTCGGCTTCTTCGACAAGCGCGTGCACAACTTCATCGGCAACACGATCGTCAAGCGCAACCTGTTCGGGCTGCGCGATCCGAGCTCGGGCGCGCCGGGAAGCCGCTCGGGGACCGCCAAGACGCAGTTGCAGGGGATCGGCGCGGACATCACCGACGTCAATCTGTTCACCTACACCGCGCTGCTCCAGCAGAACGGTGGCAGCGTGACGGGGGCGAACGCCGCGTTCCTCGCGAACTACAACCTCGGGGCACGGTCGCTCAACCAGGCGTTCGTCGACTCGACGCTCGCGGCGGTCGACATCATCGCCGATGCCAACGACCCGTTGTTCAACTTCAACGTCAACACGCCGATCAACAACAAGGACGCCGAGGTCTATGGCCTCGAAGTCGCCGGTCAGTATTTCTTCGGCCAGACCGGCATCGGCATCTCGGCAGCCTATACGCTGGTACGCGGCGACATCGGCATCGATGTCGCGGCGCCGCCGGCGGTCGACCAGTTCGCCTTGCTCGGGCTGAGCGACACCGCCAACGCGACGTTGATCTACGACAAATACGGCATCTCGGCGCGGTTGAGCTACAGCTATCGCGCCAAGTTCCTGTCCGCCGTCAACCGCGATGGGGATCACAATCCCGAGTTCACCGCGCCGTACAGCCAGGTCGACATGAACATCTCGTATGACATCACCCCGCATATCGCGGTGTCGTTCGAAGCGATCAATTTGAACAAGGAAGGGGTCAAGACCTACGCCCGGTCGCCCAACCAGATCTGGTTGATCCAGGAAGGGCAACGCCGCTTCCTGTTCGGGGCGCGCTACCGCTTCTGACGCTTGGCTAACCCCCCCGTGGCGCGCCGCGCGGGGCACGACACGGGGGAGTCACGGCATACCGTGGCTCCCCCTCTTTTCGACACGACTGCAGCGACCTCCGTCCGCGAGCGAGGACATGCGCGGTAGCGACGCAACGATACGACATGGGGGACCAGCGATGGATCGGCGGCATTTCATGAAATCGGGTTTGACGGCGGCGGCGGCAGTCGCGACGCCAACCGGGGCAGCAATCGGCGCGGTGCCGCCAAAACCCGGCAATCTCGGCTTTCCGGAGCATTTCGTGTGGGGGTGCGCGACCGCATCCTACCAGATCGAGGGGGCGGTGGCCGAGGACGGTCGCGGCAAGACCAACTGGGATGTGTTCGCGCACACCGCCGGGCGGGTCGCGAACGGCGATACCGGCGATACGGCGTGTGACAGCTACCATCGCTATGGCGAAGACATCGCGCTGCTCAAAAATCTCGGCGTCAAGGCGTACCGGCTCTCGATCGCCTGGTCGCGGATCTTCCCGCAGGGGCGCGGGACTCCCAACCCCAAGGGCATGGCCTATTACGACAGGCTGATCGACGCGCTGCTCGCCGCCGGGATCACACCCTATGTCACGCTGTTCCATTGGGATTTGCCCGAAGCGCTGCCGGGCGGCTGGCAATCGCGCGATACCGCTTATGCCTTCGCGGACTATGCGGGGCATGTGGCGGGGAAATTGTCCGACCGGGTCGGGCACTTCATGACGGTGAACGAACTGCGCTGCTTCACCGACCTCGGCCATGTCGAAGGCCGCCACGCGCCCGGGCTGCACCTGCCCCCGGCCGCAGCCAATCAGGTCCGTCACCACGGCGTGCTCGCGCACGGGCTCGGCGTCCAGGCGATCCGGGCGCATGCCCGCAGCGGAACCCAGGTCGGGATTGCCGACAATGCCAATTTCTACGTCCCCGTCATCGAAACACCCGAGCACATCGCCGCCGCAAAGACCGCGGTGCGCGAGGAAAACGCGATGTTCCTGACCGCGGTGATGGAGGGGCGCTACACCGACGGCTATCTCGCGCGCGAAGGCCGCAACGCGCCGCGCGTCGCATCGGGCGACATGGCGGTCATCGGCAGTCCGCTCGATTTCGTCGCGCTCAACATCTACGCACCCACCTACGTCCGCGCCGACACGGGGCCGACCGGATACAAGACCCTCCCGCATCTGCCCTCATCGCCGCGGATGGCGTCACCCTGGCTCTATGTCGGCCCCGAAGTCGCGTATTGGGGCGTGCGGACGGTCAGCGAATTGTGGGCGCCCAAGGCACTCTACATCTCGGAGAATGGCACGTCGGCGGACGACCCGATCGTCGACGGCCGGATCGATGACAGCGACCGGATCATGTACTTGCGCAACTATCTCGCCGAGTTCCACCGCGCGACGGTCGAGGGATACCCGCTGAAAGGGTATTTCCTGTGGAGCTTGATGGACAATTTCGAATGGGCGGACGGTTTCACCAAGCGGTTCGGCATCCACCATGTCGATTTCGCGACACAGGTCCGCACCCCCAAGTTGAGCGCCGCCTGGTACCGCGAACTGATCCGCCGCAACGCTCTGGTCTGAGCGTCGCGACGGTCGTGCCCGCGCGGATCAGCGTTTCTTGACGAACTCCGCGCGCAGGACGAGGCCCTTGATCCCGTCGAAGCGACAGTCGATCTCCTGCGCGTCGCCGGTCAGCCGAATCGATTTGATCAGCGTCCCGCGCTTGAGCGTCTGCCCTGCGCCCTTGACGGTCAGGTCCTTGATCAGCGTGACTTGATCGCCATCGGCCAGGATATTCCCGACCGAATCGCGGACCACGACCGCGCCGTCGTCGGTGGTCGTCTTGGTGGCCGCGTCGGATGCGCTGATCCATTCGCCGCTGGCTTCGTCATAAACGAAGGCATCGTCCTGGGTCGTGTCGGTATCTGCCATGCTCACCCCTTGATGTTGACCATGGCGACCGGTTGTCCCTTGGTCGTCGGGTTGGATGCGTTCGCCTTGGGGGCCTTCTCGGCCTTGGGCTTGCGCGTTTCCTTGTTCGATTTCTTTTGGCTCTTCGCCATCGGGCATCCTTTCGGAGCGGAACGCCCCGCCGCCTTCCTAGCGCCGAACGCCCGATTCCGCGGCATCAATTCGTTTCGCCGCGGTGCGGCCACCGCACGTCCGGCACCGCTGCTATTTATCACGCGCGACGCAACCACCACGAGACCCGACCGTTTAGATGACACGCCGGACGTGCCACCCCTCGCGTCCGGCTACCCCACCCCCCCACATCATATTCGAGGATCGACGACATGGGCTTGTTCACCAAGGATATCGTGACCTTCGAAGACCTGTTCCTGCATCAGCTGCAGGACGTCTATTATGCCGAGAACCAGATCACCAAGGCGCTGCCCAAGATGATCGACAAGGCGACCGACAGCGCGCTCAAGGCCGGCTTCCAGACGCATCTGCTCGAAACCGAAGGCCAGATCCGTCGCCTCGAGCAAGTCTTCGACTTGCTCGGCGAACAGCCCAAGGGCGCAACGTGTCCGGCAATCGAAGGCATCATCAAGGAAGCCAACGAAGTCGCGAGCGAAATCGCCGACAAGGCCGTGCTGGACGCGGCGCTGATCGCTTCGGCCCAAGCGGTCGAGCATTATGAGATCACGCGCTACGGCACGTTGATCGCCTGGTCCAAGCAGCTCGGCCGCGACCAGATCGCAGCGATCCTCCAGGAAACGCTCGACGAGGAATATGCGACCGACGACAAGCTGACCGCGATGGCGACCAGCAAGACCAACCCGAAGGCCGAAGCCGCCGCCTGAGCGACCGGCTTCAGAACGACCCCGGCACTTCGCGTTGCGTCGTGTCGGGGCGCTCGGGCGTCAGCAGCTCGAGCGAGCGTGCGGATGTCCGCAGCGACAGCGCCCCCTGCGACCCCGCAGTCCCCGAAATGGGCGTGCACGTCCGCCCCGCCAGATAGTCGAGCGCCGCGCGCGTCGACGATTCCTGCGGGTCGCCCATTTGATGCGTCAAATCGTCGCCAGCACGACAACTTGCTTCCATAATGGATGTCAAACCGTCGTAATACGCACCCTGACGGGCAGCATTCTGCAGTGAAAAGGCAATGACCCGCAGCCGATCGTCGCATTCTGGACGGTCCAGCGCGATCTGCCCGACCGGCTTTCCGAACGTATTGGTCCCGATCAGCGCCGCATTGGTATGGAAATAGGGAACCGCCTGGGCAATCACAAGCTCGCTGGCGGAGGCGGTGCCCTGCGTCCCGATAAAGGCGATCCGCGTCGGGCTGATCGACTGCGGCTGTTTGACGTAAAAGGCGGTTTCGTTGTTGGACGATTTCTCGGGGCGAAACGTCGTATAATCAATGACATCCGTTGACGCACGCGCGCCGCCGAGCAGGTTCGCCAACACCTCCGCGATCGAAACCAGCCCCCCGCCATTGTAGCGCACGTCGATGATGACGCGGGTCACGCCCGCCGCCTTGAACCGCTCGAAGGCCGCGCGAAGTGCCGGATCGGCGGTCGAGATGAAGCTGCGCAGATTGATATACCCGACTTGCTCGCCAGAATCTGTCAGGATTTGAGCACCATAGCGGCTCGATACCGGGGTCAGCGCATAGTCGGTCTTGGTGACCGATATGGTTCGCGTGCCGGTCGCGTCGGTAATCCGCAGGACGCGCGTGGTCCCGGTCGTACTGGGCCCGAGCGCCTCGGTAACGCCTGCCGCCCCTTGCGCCGCGATGATCGTATCGACCGTTCGTAAGTCACTGGTATTCGTGCCGATCGCGAGGATTTCCGTGCCCCGGTCGATCCCTGCCGCGGCGGCCGCGGTCCCCTCAAAGCTTTCCGCGACGAACACCCTTCGGGCATCGGCGTCGGACGACAGTCGGAACCCGAAACCCGCACTCGCTCCCGACGCGTAATAGGAATTTTCGGACGCGATTGACGTGAGATAGGTGAAGAAGCGGTCCTTGCGCTGGGCCCGCGCAGTGGCGGTCAGCGCGTCGATATAATCGGGTACCGTCGCATACGCGGTCGGGCTGATCGTCGCGAGCAGCGTCTCCGGAAACAGATACCATTCGCGCAACTGCGCCGCCGCCCAGTCCTGCCGATCGCGCAAAGAACAGCTCGCGGTTGCGGGCGTGGGTGATGGCGTCGGGGTCGCGGTAACGGTCGTCGCTCCGGTCGATCCTCCGCCCCCGCCGCCGCATGCGGACAGCAGCGCCGCAAGTGTCAGAAAGGTAACGGGTATGCGCGCTCGGACCATGATGCCACCTCTGCGATGAGGCTAGCGCGGATCGAGTAAGGTGTCAGCCGGCATGACGGGTATTCGGGGACGGCGTCCCCGTCCGCCCGGTCATGCGACCGGAACGAACGAGACCGCCGTCGAAGCAAGTACGGTCGTCAGGATCAGAGCGGCAACAAGCGAGAAGGCAACGCGCTGAACGGCTTCGAAACGAGTGGTCATGATAGGATCTCCCTGTGGATCGGCGTCCCGGACCATCCGATTGCCGACGGGAGATGCTCTGCAGGGAGCGTGCCAGTTTGGTACACTATTGAGGAACAACAGAAAAGTTTTGCATCGTTTCATTGAGCGGGCAGTGACGCAGTGCATTGCACCAAGAGTTGGCACAGATCCCTAAACGCGTCGGATCTGGTTCCGCCCGGCGTCCTTAGCCGCGTACAGCAGTTTGTCCGCGCGTCCGAACGCGGACCCCAGAAATTCGTCGGGATGTGCCTGTGTTACCCCGGCCGAGAAGGTCACCGCACCGAGCGGCTCGTCGGATTCCCGCAGCCGGTATCGCTTTTCCGCAACCGTCGCGCGGGCGCGTTCGAGCGTGGCATAGGCCTCTTCCAGGGTAATCCCCACGAACAGCACGGTAAATTCTTCACCGCCGTAGCGCGCGACCATGTGGCCGGCACAATTCTTGAGCAACGTCTCGGCGATCGCCTTGAGAACTCGGTCCCCGACCGAATGGCCAAAGCGGTCGTTGACGCGCTTGAAGCGATCCACGTCGCATACCGCCAGACAGAGGGTTTCTCCCCCGCTGCTGTGCTGGACGAAGCATTCCTCGAAGGCGCGCCGGTTGGGCAGGTTGGTGAGTGGGTCGCTCCGCGCATTGCTCTGCGCCTCCTCCAGCTTCAGCCGCAATTCCTCCGCTTCGTGCGTCGCGGCCGCCAGCCGTGCTTCTGCGGACTGTACGCGATCGAGCATGACTTCAGTCAGTTGCACCATATCGACCGTGCTATCGACCGTACGCATCGCGTCCGCGCTTGCCGCGAGATCGCGTCCGAATCCTTGCGTTTCCGCACGGATCGCGTGCATCATGTCGGTGAAACCCTCGACCTGCATCTGAGTCTGGGCGACCAGCCCCGCGACCGGATCACAAACCTCCGGTATCGTCGATGCTTGTCCATTCGTGATCTGGCCGCCGAGTTTTTCAATGTCCCGTGCGGTAAGCCGGATGCCGCCCTCCGTCAGGGCCGCAACCGATTTCGCCAGGACCCCATCGGGCTGACTGATGACGCGGTAGGCAAAGGCATAATGCAGCGGGTCCGGACTAAGACGATGCTCGGTCAGGAATTTCCCAATTCGCCCGAACACCTGATCGGCCCGGTACTCGACCGTTTCCAGTCGTGCTTCCCTTGCCGTAGCCATCGTTCCCGAGCGTCCCTTAAACCCGCGGCATCGTACAGGTACGATGCCTTCCCCGACGGAAGGCCTATCCGCAAACTGCTAATTTAGCGTGACCGAAAACCGCTCCGGTTCCCGTCGCTCCGCCGTCAGCGTGTGATGGCGATCCCGAAGCGGGCGTGGTTGACGATACGATTGTACGCAACCAGCGTCTCACCGTAACCCGTGAAAAATTCCCCGAAAAGATAGACATGCGGCAAGGTCTGGCTGATCCGGGCAAGCGGATAGGAGACGAAGGACTCCGTGCTGCCCTTGCCCGTCCCCGGATTGCCACGTCCGGTGAGAACGACTTTCAAGCCATCACGCTGACCGATCGACAGGCCGAGCGAGCTGTAGCCGTAATACCGGTCCAGATCTGGGGCGAGTCCCTGGTCACCAAAATAGCCCCAGACCATCGGCGTGATCCCGATCGCCCAGCCGTTCCCGATCGGAATCGATTTATTCGCGCGCAAATAGAACCGGTTGACGTCGATCGAGTTGGTCACGCCGCCGCCATTCGAATCATGGCGATACCCGCCCCCGATCGTCAGCGTTCGCTGGATCGGCACGTCGATGAACACTTCGGGCGAGAACCCTTGCGCGGTGAGCGGAGCGGATGGCCGGTCGGTCGCAAGGAAGAAGGTATGGGTGTAGGCAAAGTCGAGTCGCGCTCCATCCTCACGCCCGATTAGCCGGAAATCGAAGCTGGCGGTGACTTTCGAGCCCGAGCTGCCGGCGCCCATCACGGCATAGGTTGGTGCATAGGGGCGAAGGCGGTCGAGAAACCCGCCCGTTCCACCGCGCGAGGTCGCGATCACCGTTTCGCCCTTTGCCCCGGTGGCACTCGAGGCCACGACGATCGGGGGTTTCTGCTCGGCAGATTGCGCGGTGGGGGAATTGCCCGCAACCGCAACAACCGGGTCGGATGCCGCCAGATGATACCGAAGCCGTGCAAAACCACCGGGCGCGACCGTCGCAGCGCTATCGGCAGCCGCGACGAACCGCAGATGCGTTCCGTCCTTGGCAACGGTTTCGATTTCGCTCGGACCCACGGCAGGTTGCACCGCCTGTGTTTCGTTGATCACGAAAACATCGATCCCCGCGCGCGCTTCCTCCGCCGAAGCGGGTGGGTCGATCAGCGGGCGCAATTGGGCGGTTGCCGGTGTTGCTGCGAGGGCGATGGGAACGAGGCACGCCGACGCCGCAAATCGTTTGAAAACTTTCATGATTCCCGACCCCGTTCACCCCGATGGCACCGTTCGCATGGCGTTCGCGACTTGCACGGACTGGCGATTTCGCGCCAGCCGGATTACGCAGGGCGAATGCGAATTACCGAATCCGATCTTTCCCTTGCCGCCGCGCTCGCCGACGCCGCAGGGGCCGCCATCCGTCCGTATTGGCGGACAGAACAAGGGCTTGAGATGAAAGGCGACGCGTCGCCCGTCACGCTCGCCGATCGCGCAGCCGAAGCGGCGATGCGCACGCTGATCGAGCGTGCGTTCCCCGACGACGCGGTCATCGGCGAGGAATATGGCGTGCGCGAAGGGACGTCAGGCCGCGCCTGGGTGCTCGATCCGATCGACGGCACGCGCGCGTTCATCTCCGGGCGACCGATCTTCGGGACGTTGATTGCGCTGGTGGTCGAGGGGTGGCCGATGCTCGGCGTGATCGATCAGCCGATCATCGGGGAGCGCTGGGTCGGCACGACGGGCAAGCCGACGCTGTTCAACGGCAAGCCAGCCGTCACGCGCCGCTGTCCCGAGCTAAGCCAGGCGCTGCTCGCAACGACCTCGCCCGCGCTGTTCAAGGATGAGCAGCTGCATGCCTTCGAGCATCTCGATGCGGCGGTGCGCAGCACGGTACTGGGCGGGGATTGCTACAATTACGGTTGTGTCGCGAGCGGTTGGCTCGACGTCGTGGTCGAGGCCGAACTCAAGCTGCACGATTTCGCGGCCCTGGTGCCGATCGTCGAGGGTGCCGGCGGGCGGATGTGCGACTGGGCGGGGGACCCGCTGACCGCCGACAGCGTCGGCGAAGTCGTCGCGGCCGGAGATCCTGCACGGATCGAGGATATCCTTGAAGCGCTGGCCTGCCGTGGTGGGCATTGAAGGCTGGCGTGGACTAAGCTTATCCCCCGCGTTTGAGAAGAGCCTTCAAACCCAGTGCGCGACGGAATAGCCAGCCGGACAGTTCTCCCGCTGTTCCGGTACGGACGACCGGAACCGTCAGTTGCGAATAGTGTTTCGTCGTGAAAATCTGCGCGCGCTCATAGGCGCTATACTGCATCGCAATGTGGCCTTCCCCGACGATCCGAACATGGGGATAGTCTTCGAGCAAGGGTGCAATCGCGCGGGTATAGACAATCGGTCCGGTCAACCGCAGCACGCCAATGCGGCCGACATTGGTAAACCATGGGCTATAACTGTCGATATTGGCCAATACCGCAATGATGACGGCACGGAGGAAAGGATGACCGGGGCAGGCGATCACGTGCCACTGCTGAAATTCGCCGCCCGGGATATCCGCGAGCTCCGGTAAAAGCCCGATCCCGGCATGTTCGCTGCCTTGATCATTGCGCCATTGCGATACGATGAAGCCCTCGTCGCCACGGATCACGTCGTCGATCGGGACCGTAAAACGGCTCTTGATATCGAGATAGACCCCGCCAAGCCGGTAGATCAAAAGGTACCGAAACAAGTCCGCACGCGCAGCACCATATTCCGGTCGTATCTTGCGATACGTTTGCAAGATCTCGTCGCCATAAGCGTCCCTTATGAACGCTTCGCGCTCGTCGGAGGAATAGAGGCGAAACGCCCAGCTGGGGTTTTCCGCCATCCAGCGATTTAGCCCGTTCCGAAGAACTTCGGGCAGATCCCGGGTGGGATACGTTTGGTGGACGACCTTGGGGATTGCGGTTCCCATAGGTGTTACCGGCAAGCGCTCAGACCAATAGTCCACCCGCTGGCGGCGATGTGCTGCGTGGCGGGCACCGACGATCGGCAAGGTTTCAAAAGGCATTATTTTTCATCGCAGACCTCCCTGCCGAAAGCAATGCAACCAGGGTTTTGCTCTTGTACGCTGCATTTCATGGCAGCAGCTAACGGAGGGATCCCGTTGCGCGCCTGATCGCTGCAGGACGGCGGTCGTTGCACCTAGAAGATCCCGAGGAACTTCTTGCGCTGCCCGGATCGTTCCCCCGCGGTCTTCTTTCCGTCTTCGGCCTTGGCGGTGGTGCCATGCCCGACGTCGTCGCGACGTTCCCCCTTCGTCGTACGCTGTGCGGTAGCGGGGGCCGCAGCCAAAACCGGTCCGCATTGCGCCGCCTTGGCGTCGCCGATGTCGACGAACGCCAGCAGCCCGGCGACCGGCGTACCAACGACACTCAAGCCGAGCGCGGCGCCCGCGCGTCCAATCAATTGCGGGCTGATCACGCTATAGCCCGGCTTGGCGAAGCTGCCGTTCAAACCGATCGGTGACTGCGCCGACAGGAAGCTGAAGCGCTTGCCGTCCGCGCGCACCGCCAGATCGAGTGCTTCTGACTTGAAGCTAAACCCGCCGCGACCGACAATCACATTCTTCTCTGTGTCGATCAAAATAGGGTCCGCAGCAGCGACGCCGTTGCGAACGGTAAAGCCGATCAGTCCGCAGTTGATCTTCACCGGTTCCTTGAGCTTTCCCTGGAACAGCTTCTGCGCGAACGTACCAATGTCGAGTTCCGACAATTGAACGTTGCGCGTCCAGAACGAGCCACCCGGCATAACGAACGCGATCCGACCATGCGACGTCGCCAACGAATCATGCAACGAATCTCCGTCTCCCTCGAGAAGGATCCGCCCCTTGATGACACCGTTGGTGCCCGCTTCGGCGACGCCATAGCCGGCAAGGAGGCGAGCCATTGGGGTAGGGGCGAGGCGAATGTCGTAGGTATCATGGGCAGGACGACGGCGCGCGTCGATCGTGATGTCCGATGCGACATCGCCGCGCGCCATGACGAACGTCAGCGGGGACAGTTTTAGCAGGCTGTCTTTTAGCGACAGCGTCAGGTCGATGTTGGAGACCGGAACGTTCTTCGAACGCACCACGCCGACCCGGTAGCGTACGTCGGCGTTGAAGTTCTTGAGCGTCTCGACCGGGATTTCAGCGTCCGGCAGCAATCGCGCCGGCGCGGCGCCGGTGCTTGCCGCCGCGGCGACCGCGCCCTTGGTCGCGATGATATCGGGGTTGTAGCCAATGAACGGGGCTGCATCGATGATGTCAAGTTTGCGTGTGGTCAGCTCTGCGGCGACGTGCAGTCGCGGCTCGATATTTCGCACGGTGAACTTGCCGGCAAGATCGCTGTCGCCGAACCGACCAGACAGGCGCGTGAAGGCGTAGGTCGTGTCGGTCTTGATCAAAGTTGCCTTGACCGCATAAGTACGAGTGCGCGGAATGGCGACACCAATGATATCTAGCAATTCAGCAAGATTACGCCCGCGCGATGTAACCGACAGCGGGACGTTCTCGATATCGGCGATGCTCGGCAACGTCCCGGCAACGGTAATATGATTGTTGGCGGCATCGGCAGCAACTTCAAGCTTGTTCTTGCCGCGGGCGACGGTTGCGTCGGGGGATAGTAACGCGCCTTTCAGCGTGAACGGTGTGTCCCGTACCTTTCCATCGCCCGTGAAACGCACTGATTTGCCGATTCGTGCGTCGGTCGAGGTGATCGTCTGGAAGGCGAGATCGGTCCGCAGCCGCATCCGCGGGTCGAGATAGCGCAGCGTCGTGCCTGCCACCGTCGCAACGTCGATTCGCGGGAAATCGAGCGGCTTGCCACCCTTCTTGTCGCTGAACGTCCAGCTGTTGCTGGTATGCGGCGCGTTCCATTCGAGATCGACCGCGCCATCGGTCAGGTCGAGCGTGTAGAAATGGCGCTTTCCGAACAGCATCGACAGCGGTGCGATTCGTGCGTCGATCTGCTTCGCCGCGAACAGATCCGGTCTGGAGGCATAGGATGGATTGGAGATCGTCATTCCCTCGGCACGGAAATGAATCGTGATCGGGTCGAAATAAAGCTGGAAGTCGTTGGCCACCTTCACTTGGCGATGCGTCGCGGACGACACGATTCGCTCGAATGGACTCTTTAGGAACCGGCCCTTGGTGATGTAGAGCACCAGCCACACCAGAAACAGCGCAACGACCAAGCCGATCACGACGTTTCGAACGATCCGCCACCAGCGTTTGGGCTGTGCGGTTTGTACCGGTTGCGCCGGGGGCGCGGCAGCGGGCGGGGAGGGTGCAGCGTCCATCGCGGTCAAACCGTTCGCCAGCCGTAATCGTTCCTCGACAGATCTGCGGTTGCGTTTTCCGGGGGGGGCAGGTATGCGCCCGCTTTCCTGCGAGTAAGAGGAACTGCCCGGCCGGTATGGGCTGCCGTGGCCGTTCATAGATCGTCGCAAAACTGAAAGGACGAAAATGCCCAAACTCAAGACGAAGAGCGGCGTTAAAAAGCGCTTCAAGCTCACCGCATCCGGCCTGCTGAAGCACGGCGTCGCTGGCAAGCGTCACCGGTTGATGAGCCACAACGCCAAGTACATTCGCCAGAATCGCCGCACCAAGGTGCTGTCCAAGGCCGACACGGCCACCGTTAAGGCGTGGGCGCCTTACGGTCTCGGCTGAATCGGAGGGATTAGAGAATGGCACGCGTAAAACGGGGTGTAACCACCCACGCAAAGCACAAGCGGATCCTCAATCTGGCGAAGGGCTATTATGGCCGTCGCAAGAACACGATCCGTATCGCCCGTCAGGCGGTCGAGAAGGCCGGGCAGTATGCGTATCGCGACCGCAAGGTTAAGAAGCGCAACTTCCGGGCTCTGTGGATCCAGCGTATCAACGCAGCGGTCCGCGTCGAGGGTCTGACCTACGGCGTCTTCATGCATGGCCTGAAGCTCGCCGGCGTCGAACTCGACCGCAAGGTCCTCGCGGATCTCGCGATGCACGAAGGTGCCGCATTTAGCGCCATCATCGCGCAGGCGAAGGCGGCTCTGCCCCAGGCTGCCTGAGGGCGACCTGTTTGCGAGACTGAGATTTGGGGCGTCGGTGGCAGCACCGGCGCCCTTTCTCTGTCTTGGGGGGCTCTGGCGGTAATCCCGCGCACCCAAAGCTGCCGTCATGCTGAACTCGTTTCAGCATCCACCGCGCAACAGGCCCAGTCCGGACTCGTGAAGGTCTGGATCCTGAAACGCGTTCAGGATGACGGGAGGATTGAAGGACAGCTGTGCGTCGGTGTTACCTCGACCCTCCCTGGCCGGCTGCATCAGCACCGCGCAGGGTTGATCAAGGGCTTCCCCTCCCGCTACGGCGTCACCCATAATGGCTTCCCGCCTTTGCGGGAATGACGGAGATATGTGTGGCTGACCTTGCCGAGATAGAATCGCAGTTGCCGTCGATCGGCCAGGCCGACGCGACCACGCTGGAAACGCTCCGCGTCGCGCTGCTCGGCAAACAGGGCAGCATTACCGCGCTCCTGAAGACGCTCGGCAAGATGTCGCCCGACGAGCGGCTCGAGCAGGGCCCGCGCATCCAGCGCGTGCGCGAGGCGGTGACCTCCGCGATCACCGCGCGCAAGGCCGCACTCGACCGCACCGAGCTCGACGAACGCCTCGCACGCGAGACGCTCGACATGACGCTCCCCGCCGACGCCGCCCCGCACGGGTCGGTGCATCCGGTCAGCCAGGTGCTCGACGAGATGGCAGAGATCTTCGCCGATCTGGGCTTCGCGGTCGCGACCGGGCCCGAGATCGAGGACCAGTGGCACAATTTCACCGCGCTCAACATGCCCGAGAGCCATCCCGCACGCGCGATGCACGACACCTTCTACCTGAAGGCGAGGGAGGGCGAGGAGGCCAAGGTGCTCCGCACGCACACTTCCCCCGTGCAGATCCGCACGATGATGGGGCAGGAGCCGCCGATCCGTATCATCGCGCCGGGCCGCGTCTATCGCTCGGACTGGGACGCGACGCACACGCCGATGTTCCACCAGATCGAGGGGCTGGTGATCGACAAGGGGATCACGCTCGGCCATCTCAAATGGACGCTCGAGACCTTCCTCAAGGCGTTCTTCGAGCGCGACGACATCGTGCTCCGCCTGCGCCCGAGCTACTTCCCGTTCACCGAACCCTCGGCCGAGGTCGATGTCGGCTGGACGATGGAAAAGGGCCGCCGCGTGCTCGGCGGGTCCGAGGGCTGGATGGAGTTGCTCGGCAGCGGGATGGTCCACCCCAAGGTGATCGCCGCGTGCGGGCTCGATCCGAACGAGTGGCAGGGATTCGCCTTCGGGGTCGGGGTCGATCGGCTTGCGATGCTCAAATACGGCATGGATGATCTGCGCCCGTTCTTCGAAGGCGATGCGCGCTGGATCAAGCATTACGGTTTCTCGGCACTCGACGTGCCCACGCTGAGCCAGGGAGTCGGCGCATGAAGGTTACGCTCGACTGGCTCAAGCAGCATATCGACACCGACGCCTCGCTCGATACGATCGTCGAGACGCTGACGCGGATCGGCCTCGAGGTCGAAGGCGTCGAGAACCCCGGCGCGACGCTGGCTGCGTTCCGCGTTGCCAAGGTGCTGAGCGCCGCGCCGCATCCGCAGGCGGACAAGCTGCAAGTGCTCAGCGTCGATGCCGGCGACGGCCCGCTTCAGGTCGTGTGCGGTGCGCCCAATGCGCGCGCCGGCCTCGTCGGCGTGTTCGGCGCGCCCGGCGCGACGGTGCCGTCGAACGGCATGGCGCTCAAGGTCGCGGCGATCCGCGGGGTCGAATCGAACGGCATGATGTGCTCGACGCGCGAGCTCGAACTTGGCGAGGAGCATGACGGGATCATCGAGCTCCCCGCCGATGCGCCGATCGGCATGGCCTATCCCGATTACGCCGGGCTCAACGACCCGGTGATCGAGGTCAACGTCCTCCCCAACCGCCCGGATTGCATGGGCGTGCGCGGGATCGCGCTCGATCTGGTCGCCGCCGGGCTCGGCACCGCCAAGCCGCTCGCTTATGCGGCCGTAGCGGGCGAGGGCGCAGGCCCCGACGTGCGGACCGACGACACCGACGGCTGCCCCGCTTTTTACGCGCAGGGCGTGACCGGCCTCGTCAACGGCACCGCGCCCGAATGGATGCGCCGCCGCCTGACCGCGATCGGCCAGCGCTCGATCTCGACGCTGGTCGACATCACCAATTACGTGATGTTCGATCTCGGGCGACCCTTGCACGTCTATGACCGCGCCAAGCTGTCAGGCGGGCTCGTTGCGCGCAAGGCGAGCGCGGGCGAGCAGGTGCTCGCGCTCAACGGCAAGACTTATACGCTTGCCGAGACGATGACGGTGATCGCGGATGCCGCGCATGTCCATGACATCGGCGGAATCATGGGCGGCGAGGATTCGGGCGTCACCCCCGAGACGACCGACGTCGTGATCGAATGCGCCTATTTCGACCCGGACTCGATCGCCCGCACCGGGCAGGCGCTGATGCTGACCTCGGACGCGCGCTCGCGGTTCGAGCGCGGCGTCGACCCGGCATTCCTCGAGGAAGGGCTTGCGATCGCGACGCGGCTGGTGCTCGACCTGTGCGGCGGCAGCGCGAGCGAGCCGACGCATTCGGGCACCCCGCCGACGACGCGCAAGCGCATCGCCTACGATCCGGCCCGTGCGGAAACGCTCGGTGGCCTCGCGGTTGCGCCGGAACGCCAGCGCGAGATCCTGACCGCGCTCGGCTTCACGGTCGAGGACGACTGGACCGTCCTGCCGCCGCCTGCACGGCGCGACGTGGATGGCCCGGCCGATCTGGTCGAGGAAGTGATCCGCATCGTCGGGATCGATTCGGTCCCCGCGACCCCGCTGCCGCGCGCGGCGGGCGTGGCGAAGCCGACCGCGACGCCGGCGCAGAAAATCGAGAGTCGTGTCCGCCGGGCTGCTGCCGCGCGTGGGCTCAACGAGACGATCACTTGGAGCTTCCTGTCGGACGCACAGGCGACCGCGATCGGCGGTGCGTCCTGGACGCTCGCCAACCCGATCAGCGAGGAGCTCAAGGTGATGCGCCCGTCGCTGCTCCCCGGCCTGCTCGCGGCGGCGGAGCGCAACATGAAGCGCGGCGCGGGTGGCGTTCGGCTGTTCGAGCTCGGGCGGCGCTATCTCGCCGATGGCGAGCGTCCGACGCTCGGCGTGGTGCTGGCGGGCGAGGCGCGGCCACGTGGCTGGCAGGACGGCAAGGCGACGCAGTTCACCGCCTATGACGCCAAGGCCGAGGCGCTCGCGCTGTTGGCGGCGGCAGGTGCGCCGGTCGATAACCTGCAGGTGATGGGCGAGGCGGGCGACGCCTGGCATCCCGGCCAGTCGGGCACGCTGCGGCTCGGGCCGAAGACGGTGCTCGCGGCGTTTGGCATGGTCCACCCGCTGACGACGCGCGCGTTCGACGTGGATGGCCCGGTGGCGGCGGTCGAGCTGTACCTCGATGCGATCCCCGCCAAGCGCGCGTCGAGCTTCGCGCGTGCGGCCTATGCGCCGCCGGCGTTGCAGGCAGTGCGGCGCGACTTCGCGTTCCTCGTGCCCGACAATGTTTCGGGCGAGGCGCTGGTGCGCGCAGCACGCGGTGCGGACAAGGCAGCGATCGTCGGGGCGCGGGTGTTCGACGTGTTCACCGGGACAGGCGTCGAGCCGGGGCACAAGAGCATCGCGGTCGAGGTGACGCTTCAGCCTGGCGAGAAGAGCTTCACCGAGGCGGAACTGAAGGCGGTTGCGGACAAGGTCGTCGCGGCGGCGGCGAAGCTCGGCGCGAGCCTGCGCGGGTGAATCGAAAAGGCCGATCGATCGCGTCGCGATCGATCGGCCTTTCCTTCAGATCAGGGCGATCCGGCGCTTAGCGGCAACGGTTCTTTGCAGTGATCGTGCGATCGATCGCACGACCCGCGAACGCCCCACCGACGCCGCCCGCGATCGTGCCGAGCGCACCACCACCGAGCACCTTGTTGCCAAGCAACGCACCGCCGACGCCGCCCGCGACGAGGCCGGTGGTGCCGCTCGAATGGCGGCAGGTGCGGACGTGGCGGCGCGAATGGCCGTAATAGCGCTTCTTGGCTTCGGCCTTGGTGGTCGGCATGGCCATGGTGGCCGGAACGACGAGCGACGCGGCGGCGAGCGAGAGCAGGAGTTTACGCATCTGAATACCCTTGGATTTATTGTCGACCGTCACGGCGTAGGGTCGGTTACGTTGCAATAGAATGAACGTCGTCGGTCGATGACGGACCTGTTTCGATCCAAAGCGGTGCCGGGCGGACCAGTGCTGCACCAATAATCCACAGCATCGCGCCCGCGCGGAACCCTGCCGCCAGCGCGATATCGGACAGCGTTGCCGCGGGATGCTGGCCGTCGAGCCCGGCGAAATACCAGAATTCCGCAAAATAGGCCGCGACATCCGCCACCGCGAACCATGCGACCGGCCACAGGCGGTAGCTCGTCAGCAGCAGCACCGGATATAGCCACAGGTCGAATTGCGGCGAATAGACCTTGTTGGTCAGCAGGAACCACGCGAGCACCGGGGCGAACAGAATCCAGGGGCGTGTGCCGTGCCGCCTCCACCCTGCGGCGACGATCAGCGCCGCGCCACCGATGAACAGCGCTGCGGACCACAGGTTGCGCTCGGGGATCGTCGTCGCCCACCTGCCCGATTGCGCCAGGATTTCCCACACCGACCCGGCCGTGCCCGCCCGCTCGGACGAGAAAGCGTAAAATTCGGACCAGTTCGTGAACGCCAAAACGGCGACGGGCAGGTTGACCAACGCCCAACTCCCGACCGCAACCACGACCAGCACGCCCGCCATCACGACCCGTCGCGCCACCCCGCCGCCGCCACGCCAGAACAAGGCGCCCAGCCCGAGCAACGGAAGCAACAGGACCGGGAACAGCTTTGCGGCACTTCCCAATGCGGCAAGTGCCGCCGCGCGTGGCGTATCGCCGGATCGCGCGGACAGCAGCGCCGCCACGGCGAAAGTCACCGCCAGCATGTCCCAATTATGCCCGAGATACAGCACCAGCGGGGGTGCCGCCGCCCAGGCGTATTGCCGCGCGCGATCGACCCCCGCGCGCCGCAGCATCCGCAGCACCAGGAAAGCGAGCGCGGCATTGACCGCCGCCACCACGAACAGGAAAGCCGCGGCGGTGGCGCTCGCGCCAAAGACACTTCGGGTGACGAATCCCTCGATCCAGATCAGCAGCCCGGTCAGCACCGGATATTCCATCCGCGCCTCGAGGTACGGGACCTGCCCCGCGGACACACCGCGCAGGCCCCAGAACGGCACCGCGTCGCTGTAGCAGCCGGAGACATATTGGATCGATCCGCCCCACGACGCGCCGCAATGCCCCTTGAATGCCCAGCCCAGCACGCAGGTGAGCGCAAGCACCCAGCGCGGATCGATCCGCTGCGTCCACCGTTCGGTCATAAGCGCCCCCAAATCCGGCAACGTCTTATCCCGGCGCAGCTATTTCGTCGACAGCATGCGAAAAGAACGTATAAGGAACAGCATGGCGCAACTGGATGTTCAGAGCAAATTGGCGATCCTCGCGGACGCCGCGAAATACGATGCGTCCTGTGCATCCTCGGGGTCGGTCAAACGGTCGTCGCGCGACAGCAAGGGCGTTGGGTCGACCGATGGCGGGATGGGGATCTGTCACGCCTATGCGCCCGATGGCCGGTGTATTTCGCTGCTCAAGATTCTGCTGACCAACAGCTGCATCTTCGACTGCCATTATTGCATCAACCGCAAGAGCTCGAACGTCCGCCGCGCGCGCTTCACTGCGCAGGAGGTCGTCCACCTCACCTTGTCCTTCTACAAGCGCAATTACATCGAGGGGCTGTTCCTGTCCTCGGGGATCATCGGATCGTCCAACTACACGATGGAACAGATGGTCGAGGTCGCGCGCAGCTTGCGCGAGGATCATGATTTCCGCGGCTATATCCATTTGAAGACGATCCCCGATGCCGACCCCGCGCTGGTCGAACAGGCGGGTCTCTACGCCGATCGCTTGTCGATCAACGTCGAGCTGCCGACCGTCTCTGGATTGAAGCGGCTCGCCCCCGAAAAGTCCGCGGTGCGGATCGAGGATGCGATGAAGGAGACGAAGACCTCGATCATCGACGCGACCGATGCGCGCAAGAAGTTCAAGTCCGCCCCACGCTTCGCGCCCGCGGGGCAATCGACGCAGATGATCGTCGGCGCGGATGCGGCGACCGATGGCGACATCGTGCTGCGCGCCTCGACGCTGTACGACAGCTTCGATCTGCGCCGCGTCTATTATTCGGCGTTCAGCCCGATTCCTGACGCGAGCACCGTCCTCCCGCTTCAGCGCCCGCCGCTGATGCGCGAGCATCGGCTGTACCAGTCCGACTGGCTGATGCGCTTCTATGGCTATACCTCGAAGGAAGTCGTGGCGGCGGCGGACGAGACGACGGGGATGCTCCCGCTCGACATCGACCCCAAGCTCGCCTGGGCGCTCAAGCATCGCGAAATCTTTCCGGTCGACGTCAACCGCGCGCCGCGCGAGCGGTTGCTGCGGGTTCCGGGGCTGGGGGTGAAAGCGGTTACCTCGATCCTTGCCGCGCGGCGCTGGCGGCGGCTGCATCTGGCGGACGTCGCGCGGCTGACGGTGTCGATCACCAAGCTGCGCCCGTTCCTGATCGCGGAGGACTGGCGTCCGGTGGCGCTCAGCGACAAGGCGGAATTGCGTCCGGTCGTTGCACCCAAGGTCAAGCAGCTGGAGTTGTTCGCCTGACGGTCCATCGACCGAACGGGAGAGAACAGGACGATGCACAGGGTCAAGCTCGCCGAGCCCGATGATTTCAATGGCTGGCGCGAGGCGGCGCGCGGGCTGGCGGTAGGCGGTGTCGCACCGGCGGACGTGACGTGGCAGGTCGGAGAGGCGGCGGTCGATCTGTTCGGCGAGGATCTGCCGGTGCCGCAGAGCGATGCGCCCGCCTTTTCCGTGTCGCGCGCTTTCGTGGACCTCGCGCGCAAGGCGGTGCTGCACAGCGACCCCGAACGCTTCGCCTTGCTCTACACGTTGCTGGTGCGGTTGCGCGACCGGCCCGGCGCGGTCGATGACAAGGCCGATCCGCTCGTGCGCAAGCTCGAAGGCTTTGCGCGCGAGGTGCGCAAGGACATCCACAAGATGCGCGCCTTCCTGCGCTTCCGCGAGATCGAGGAGGACGGGCAGGGGCGCTACGTCGCCTGGTTCGAGCCCGAGCATCATATCCTGCGCTACAATGCGGGCTTCTTCCTCGACCGCTTCGCCAGCATGCACTGGTCGATCCTGACGCCGGATTTGTCGATCCACTGGGATGGCGAGACGCTCGCCGAGGGGCCGGGCGCGGCCAAGGGGGATGCGCCCGCGGGCGACCCGATTGAGGAGGTGTGGAAGACCTATTACGCCTCCATCTTCAACCCGGCGCGTGTCAAGATCGGCGCGATGCTCAAGGAAATGCCCAAGAAATACTGGAAAAACATGCCCGAGACCGCGCTGGTCCCGGGGTTGATCGCATCCGCGCAGGCACGGGAGTCGGGAATGATCGCACGCGCACGGGACGAGGTCGGCGGGAACAGCGCGATCGCCTGGGACGCACTGCGCGACGAGGCGTCCGCCTGCACGCGCTGCCCGCTGCACGCGAACGCGACGCAGACGGTATTCGGCGAAGGGCCGGTCGACGCGCCGCTGATGTTCGTAGGCGAGCAGCCGGGGGATCAGGAGGATCTTGCCGGGCGACCGTTCGTGGGCCCTGCCGGGCAGTTGTTCGATCGCGCGCTGGCGGCGGCTGGGGTCGACCGGACGCGGACCTATGTCACCAATGCGGTCAAGCACTTCAAGTTCGAGCAGCGCGGCAAGCGACGCATCCATTCCAAGCCGGGCGCGGGCGAGATCGATGCATGCCGCTGGTGGGTCGAGCAGGAACGGTTGCTGATCAAGCCGCAGGTGACGGTCGCGCTGGGCGCGACCGCGGCGCGGAGCTTGCTCGGGCGGGTGGTGACGATCGGCAAGGAACGCGGGCGGGCGATTGCGCTCGCCGATGGCGGGACGTGCTGGATCACGGTGCATCCGAGCTATCTTCTGCGCTTACCCGATCCGGCGGCGGCGGAAGTCGAGTTCGGACGGTTCGTCGAGGATCTGCGGGTTGCCGGGGCTGGGGTAGCCGGGTTCGAGAACTGACGAATCACCGGCAGAAACCGGCGCGGTCGTCCTCGATGTGCAGATGGTTGTAATGCGCCGCATTGTAATCCGGGCTCAGCACCGTCCCGAACCGTCGGCACGCCGACGCCCGGATCGTCCGCAGGAAGGCGCGAATGTTCGGATCGGGGTTGTTCCACCCGCCCTGGATCGTGATTCGTCGACCATCCTGCAACACGAACCCCGAAACATCGACCGCATTGGCGGTGGCATGCCCCGACAGCCGCCCGGCATAGCCCGCTTTGGTCCCGACGACCGCGCGGCAGGCATAGGTGCCCATGCTCTCGATCCGCACCAGATCGCTCCCCAGCATCTGGTGCGCGGCTGGGACGACCGCATGCTCGACCCAGCCCGAAAAACTTCGGGCTAGGCCACAGCGCATCGCGCGGAGATTGGTGACGGGAATCCCGATGTCGAGCAGTTGCACCGTCCCGACGATCTGGCATCCGCCGCCGAAATCGCGGTCGGGCAGGGGGGAGTAGCGCACCTCGGCGCGCGACAGGTCGGCGTAGCACGCCTTGGTCTCGCGGCTGGTTGGCAGATTGAGCATCACAGGCCGCGATCCGGCGGGGCGCTGTGGCGGCTGCTTGTCCCGACTTCCCCCTGATGCGCAGGCGGCAAGCGAAAGCATAAGCAGAACAACGGCAAGGCTACGCAACATGCCGGACTGTTAGCGCCTTTGCGCGTCCGGACCGCTACTCAAAAATCCGCGTATCGATGAGCGCGCGCTGATTTGCGCTAAGCTGCCGGATCACCACGATCAACGACACCGCCAACGGGAGATCGACAACGAAGGAAACGATGTCGAGCCAGCCACCGGTCGTCACGTCTGCGACCGTCTTCGCCCCCGCGCTCAGACGAAAGCTTATGTTTCCCAGCACGCTAGCGAGCAGCCACAGCCCCCACCAGATTCGCATGGTGGTCGGGACGGGTACGTTGTCGGGGGCCTCGGGCGACAGGCTTGCCTGCCATGTTTCGCGCAACGCCTGGAACGGTTTCCAAAGATTGACGACCGGCACAAAGAAAAATCCGATGCCCCAGCCAGGCGAAATTGTCATCTGATCCGACACCGCATGCGCATTGGCGCTCGCGCGGTATAGCCAGCGCGCGACGCAGACCGCGCACAGGATGTAAGCGGCGAAATAGATCCCGGCCGCGATCGCCGTAAAGCGATCCACTCCCTCCAGTGCAGCCTCCGACCAGATCGCGCCGGTACCACCCAAGCTGGCAACAAGCATTGCGCCCGATACGGCCACGCACAAGCTCGTCGCCAGCCAAAGCATGATTGCATAAGTCGCCGCGCGCTCGCGGCGCTCGTTGTTTTGCATGAATTCACCCCCCGGTAAGCGACGATCCTGACCGATCGTTGCGTGGCTGTCCATCGTTACGACTTGACGTTGCGCGCGATGGCTCTAGGAGCGGCGACGGGCCACGCGGTCCCAACGCCGCGCGTGCTCTCTGTGAGGAGAGACTACATGACTGAACTGCCTGCGCGTCCCGCGCAACTGCCTGCACGCCCGTATTTTTCCTCGGGCCCGTGCGCCAAGCCCCCGGGCTGGTCCGCCGCCACTCTCGCGACCGACTCGCTGGGGCGCTCGCACCGCTCGAAGATCGGCAAGACGCGGCTGCAATATTCGATCGACCTGATGCGCGAGCTGTTGAAGCTTCCCGATACGCATCGCATCGGGATCGTCCCCGGCTCCGACACCGGTGCCTATGAAATGGCGATGTGGACGATGCTGGGCGCCAAGCCCGTCACCGCGCTCGCCTGGGAAAGCTTCGGCGAAGGCTGGGTGACCGACGCGGTCAAACAGCTCAAGATCGACCCCACCGTCGTGCGCGCCGATTATGGCCAGCTGCCCGATCTGGGCGCGGTCGACTGGTCGAACGACGTGCTGTTCACCTGGAACGGCACTACCTCGGGCGTCCGCGTCCCCAATGCCGACTGGATCCCCGCCGACCGCGAAGGCCTGTCCTTCGCCGACGCGACCAGCGCGGTGTTCGCCTATGACATCGACTGGGACAAGATCGACGTCGCGACCTTCTCCTGGCAGAAAGTGCTCGGCGGCGAGGGCGGGCACGGCGTGCTGATCCTCGGGCCCCGCGCGGTCGAGCGGCTCGAGAGCTATACGCCGGCCTGGCCGCTGCCGAAGGTGTTCCGCTTGGTCTCTAAGGGCAAGCTGACCGAAGGTGTGTTCAAGGGCGAGACGATCAACACGCCCTCGATGCTCGCGGTCGAGGACTGTATCGCTGCGCTCGAATGGGCGAAAACGGTGGGTGGCGCAGACGGGCTGATCGCCCGCAGCAACGCCAATGCCGCAGCGCTCGACCAGATCGTCGCGGACCGGCCGTGGCTTGGGCACCTCGCGGTGGACGAAGCGACGCGCTCGAAGACCAGCGTCTGCCTGACGGTCGAGGGCGCGGACGAGGCTATGATCAAAGCGTTCGCCGGGCTGCTCGAGAAGGAAAAGGCGGCTTATGACATCGCGGGCTACCGCGACGCGCCGCCGGGGCTGCGGATCTGGTGCGGCGCGACCGTCGACACCGCGGATATCGTCGCGCTCGGGCCGTGGCTCGACTGGGCCTATGCGAGCGTGAAGGCCTGATTTCTCCCTCTCCCCGCTTGCGGGGAGAGGGTCGGGGAGAGGGGCAGTCCGCTATCCACACATGCACAGGGCCGGTGCGAGAGACTGCCCTCTCCCCGGCCCTCTCCCGCAAGCGGGAGAGGGAGAAGAAAAATGCCAAAAGTCCTCATTTCTGACAAAATGGACCCCAAAGCTGCGCAGATCTTCCGTGAACGCGGCGTCGAGGTCGACGAGATCACCGGCAAGACCCCCGAAGAAGTCATCGCGATCATCGGCCAATATGACGGCCTTGCGATCCGCAGCTCGACCAAGGTGACCAAGGCGATCCTTGCGGCGGCGACCAACCTCAAGGTCATCGGCCGCGCCGGGATCGGCGTCGACAATGTCGATATCCCCGCCGCGTCGGCGCAGGGCGTCGTCGTCATGAACACCCCGTTCGGCAACTCGATCACCACCGCCGAGCACGCCATCGCGCTGATGTTCGCGCTCGCGCGCCAGCTTCCCGAAGCGGACGCCAGCACGCAGGCCGGTAAGTGGGAGAAGAACCGCTTCATGGGGGTCGAGCTGACCGCCAAAACGCTCGGGCTGATCGGCGCGGGCAACATCGGCGGGATCGTCGCGGACCGTGCGCTCGGCCTGCGGATGAAGGTCGTCGCTTATGATCCGTTCCTGTCGCCCGAACGCGCGGTCGAACTCGGCGTCGAGAAGGTCGAGCTCGACGAGCTGCTCGCGCGCGCCGACTTCATCACGCTCCACACCCCGCTCACCGACCAGACGCGCAACATCCTGTCGGCGGAGAATCTCGCCAAGACGAAGAAGGGCGTGCGCATCATCAACTGCGCGCGCGGCGGCCTGATCGACGAGGCGGCGCTCAAGGCCGGGCTCGATTCGGGGCATATCGGCGGCGCGGCGCTCGACGTGTTCGTGACCGAGCCCGCCAAGGACTCGCCCTTGTTCGGCACGCCCAACTTCGTCTCGACGCCGCATCTCGGCGCATCGACCGACGAAGCGCAGGTCAATGTCGCGATCCAGGTCGCCGAGCAGATGTCGGATTATCTGATGTCGGGCGGGATCACCAACGCGCTCAACGTGCCGTCGCTCTCCGCCGAGGAAGCGCCGCGCCTCAAGCCGTACATGGCGCTGGCCGAGAAGCTCGGCTCGCTGGTCGGCCAGCTCACCACCGGCTCGATCGGGCGCATCTCGATCCACAGCGAGGGCGCTGCCGCCGAGCTCAACCAGAAGCCGATGGTGTCGGCGGTGCTCGCCGGGTTCCTGCGGACGCAGACCGACACGGTCAACATGGTCAACGCGCCATTGCTCGCCAAGGAGCGCGGGATGGAAGTCCGCGAAGTCCGCACCGAGCGCGAGGGCGATTACCACACGCTGCTGCGCGTCTCGGTCAAGACCGATGCGGGCGAGCGCTCGGTCGCGGGCACGCTGTTCGGCGATGCCGCGCCACGGCTGGTCGAACTGTTCGGCATCAAGGTCGAGGCCGATCTCGCCGGGCACATGCTGTACGTCGTCAACGAGGATGCGCCCGGGTTCATCGGGCGGCTCGGCACGTTGCTTGGCACGGGCGGGGTCAACATCGGGACCTTCCATCTCGGTCGCCGCTCGGCGGGTGGCGAGGCGGTGCTGCTGCTGTCGATCGACGAGGCGCTGACCCCGGAACTGCTCGCACAGGTGCGCGCGCTGCCGGGCGTGGTGACCGCGATGGGTCTGGCGTTCTAATCTGCTACTTAAGCCCTCTCCCCCTTGGGGAGAGGGTTTGGGAGAGGGGCAGTGCCAAAGGCGAACGAAGTTTTACTTGCACGTGCCAAAGCCATGCGCACGCAGATGACCCAACCGGAACGTGAACTTTGGACGGCCTTGCGCGCCAAACGTTTCGCCGACACCAAGGTCTCGCGTCAGGTTGTTGTCGCTCCCTACATTGTTGATTTCGTCGCGCGTTCGCACAAGCTCGTGATCGAGCTTGACGGCGACACCCACGCAGGCGACGAGCGGCGCGACGCGCGCCGGACGGCGTGGCTGGAAGAGCAAGGCTACCGTGTGATCAGGTTCAACAACAGTGACGTGATGCAAAATCTGGAGGGCGTCCTGCTCACCATAGAGGGTGCGCTTGCGTCTGCCCCTCTCCCAACCCTCTCCCCGAGGGGGAGAGGGCTATCGTCATGACCACCGCGCTCCTCCCGACCGGCTTTCGTGACCGGCTCCCCCCCTTCGCCGATGCCGCCGCCCGGCTCGAGGCCGCAGCGCTCGCCGCGGCCTATGCGTATGGCTACGAACGCGCCGACCCCGCGCTCGCCGAGTTCGAGGCTGGCCTCGCCGGTCGCCTCAAGTCCGCGCGCGCGCAGGATGCGGTGCGCTTCGTCGATCCGGTCAGCCAGGCGACGCTCGCGATTCGCCCCGACATGACCGCGCAGATCGGCCGGATCGCCGCCACCCGCATGGCGCATCACCCGCGCCCGGTGCGGCTGTCCTACGCCGGCCCGGTGCTCAAGCTGCGCGCCTCGCAGCTCGCGCCCGAGCGCGAACTCCGCCAGATCGGCTGCGAGCTGATCGGGCTCGACACGGTCGCGGCGGCGCGCGAAGTCGTCGAGGTCGCGGTCGCGGCACTCGAGGCGGCTGGCGTTACCAATATTTCGATCGACTTCACGCTCCCCGACCTGATCGACGTGCTCGCCGGCGGGCCGTTCCCGATCGACGCGGCGCAGATCGATGCTCTGCGCGACCGGCTCGATGCCAAGGACGCAGGCGGGGTCGCGGCGATCGCGCCCGCCTATCTCCCGCTGATCGAAGCCGCCGGCCCGTTCGAGACCGCACACGACCGGCTGTGCGCGTTCGACGCGCGCGGCGCGCTGACCTCGCGGCTCGATGCGCTGTGGAAGATCGCGGACGGATTGAAGAGCCGAGTCGCGCTGACGCTCGACCCGACCGAACGCCACGGGTTCGAATATCAGAGCTGGCTCGGTTTCTCGATCTTCGCGGGCGGCGTCCGCGGCGAGATCGGGCGCGGCGGCACCTATACGATCATGCACGAAGGCGGTGCCGAGGAATCCGCAGTCGGCTTCTCGCTCTACGCCGATGCGATCGTCGCGGCAGGGCTGGCCGAGGTCGACCGGCGGCGGCTGTTTGTGCCGCTCGGCACCGATCCCGCAATGGCGGCGCAGATGCGTGTTGCGGGCTGGGTCACGGTTGCCGCGCTCGAAGCGGGCGATACGCCCGAGGCGCAGCTCTGCACACACTTCCTGGCCGAGGGCGAACCGCGCGCGCTCTAGCGGGTTAAACCTTCCCCTCCGCCCGTTCGTTTCGCGCGAACGGGAAGGGGGTAGTTCGGGTTACTTGCCCGCGGCTGCCGGAACCGTGGTGTTGCCGAGCCCCTCGACACTCGGCGACGCCTTGCCACCCGGATCGGCCTCACCCGCGGCGGGCGGCGCCTTGGCGTCGGTCGCGGTAGGCGCGCCGGCCGGGGGCGGCGGCAGCGGAACGTTCGAGCCTTGCTGGTTGAGATACAGGATCACGTCGGCGCGATCCTTACCCGCGGTCAGACCGGCGAAGGTCATCTTCGTACCGGCGGCATAACCGCGCGGCGAGGTCAGCCACTTGTTGAGCTCCTCAAAGTCCCACTTCTTGCCCGCGCCCGCCTTCTTGAGCGCGTCCGAGAAGGCGTAGCCGCCCTTGCCCTGCGCGATTGCCTCGCCGACCGTGCCGTACAGGTTCGGGCCGATGCCGTTCGCGCCGCCCTGCGCGACCGAGTGGCAGGCGGTGCACTTCTTGAACACTTCGGCGCCGTGTGCGGCGTCGGCCTTGGCGAGCAATGCGGCAATCGGTTCGTCGGCAACGGCGGCACCGCCTTCGCCACCCTCGGCGGGGGCCTCGATCGGATAGCCTTCCTTTTCGGAAGCGATCGGCTTGACGAGCATGTTGCCGCCGATCGTCAGTGCGAGCGCCAGGCCCATCGTGCCGAGCACCCAGCCTGCGATCGTATTGGTCCGGTTGTCCATGTCGTGCCGCTGCCCCTGCCGATGTCCGGCCCTCGGTGGAGCCGCGATGATTTCACAAGTGCATAGATTCGCCGGACGCGCATCGCAAGCCGCGCGTGTACCGACGCTTGCCGTTCGTGGACGAGCCGGGTACGCGCCGGGGCCGTATGGAAAACTTTGCCGCCCCCGCCCGCGCGCTCGTCGAGCAGATGACAAACGCGGCGATTGCCGAGCCGTCGCGTGCCGTTGCGTTCCAGGGCGCCCCTGGAGCCAATTCGCACATTGCCGCGCTGCAGGCATTCCCCGACTGCCTGCCGCTGCCGTGTTTCGACTTCGCCGACGCGATCGACGCGGTGCGGGATTTCCGCGCGGACTGCGCGATCATCCCGATCGAGAATTCGCTCCACGGGCGCGTTGCGGACATGCATTTCCTGCTTCCCGAATCGGGGCTGGTCATCACCGGCGAGCATTTCCTCGCCATCCGCTACGCGCTGATGGGCATCGGGCCACTGTCGGAAGTGCGCGAGGCGATGAGCCATCCGCAGGCGCTTGGACAATGCCGGCTGTGGCTGCGCGACCGCGGTATCTTGCCAGTCGCCTATCCCGATACCGCGGGCGCGGCGGCGGTGGTAGCGGAGCGTGCCGATCCAACGCTCGCGGCGCTCGCGCCACCGGGGGCTGCGGCGCTCTACGGGCTCGACACGCTGGCAACCGACATTGCGGATGCCGAGCACAACACCACGCGGTTCGTCGTGCTCGCGCGCGAAGGGCACGAGCCGGTTGGCGACGGGCCGTGGATGACGACGCTGATCTTCGAAGTGAACAACGTCCCCGCCGCTTTGTACAAGGCAATGGGTGGCTTCGCGACCAACGGCGTCAACATGACCAAGCTCGAGAGTTACCAACGCGGCGGCAGCTTCGCGGCGACCGAATTCTACGCCGACGTCGATGGACGGCCGAGCGACCCGGGTCTGGGCCGCGCGTTGGCGGAACTGGCATTCCATTCGAAATGGGTGCGCGTACTGGGGACGTATCGTCAGGCGCGCGCGCGCGGGTAAACAGGCTAGCGGCGCACTTGGTACAGCGCGGACGTGCGGTTGGTCCAGATCAGCTCCAGATCGGGCATCCGGTGTACGACCGGCGCGAATCCAATCGTCCAGACATGCGTGAATGCGACGCGGGGGAACGTCCGGAGGGCGACCGTCAGGTTCGCCCCCCGATCAGGACACGCCGCCGAAGAGACCGATTGAGAGGGGTTGGTCAGATACGGGGCCGCGGCCAAATGGCGGATCTGCAGTAACTGCTGTCCCTCCAGCGCCCATTGTTCGTTAGTGAACGCGTCGCGGCGGACGATGGCGATCCCCGGCAGGTGATCGCGCCGCATGTCCGACCAGCGTTGGGCGCACGGGCGCGCGACCAATGACAGCACGGCGGCGCCACGCGGGATATGATTGATCGCTACCAGTTCGCGCTGTTGCTCGTCTGAGCGGAGCGCAAAACTCATCGTCGTTGCGGCAGTATGAGCCACGAAAAAGGCGACGGAGGCGACCGCGAGCCTGGACGCCAGGCGCGAACCGTCGTTCGGCGGCTGCATCGCGAGCAGTGCTAGCATCATCGTCGCCGGCAAGATCCGCATGTCGACATAAGCCCCACCAAACGCCAACCGGGGGAGCAGGATGAACGCGAGGAAGCACAGCACCGCCGGAATCCCGAGCGTACGCGTGAACCGAAACTTCGGTGTCCGAACCCCAACGTACAATATCAGCAGGACTATGACGATCGAGGCGATGTCGACCGCGAGCCAGCGATCCCGCAGCATCGACAGGAACCACTGGCCCTTCGCGATCCAGTTAAACCAGTCGTCCGGCGCAGCGCGGGTACCGCTTGGGCTCGCAATCATCAGCAGGCTCGGCAGCGCGAGCGGCATGCCCTGCAGCGCGGCCTTGCCAAGCTGCAAGCCCCATGTCCGCCACCCTCCATGTATGCGGGCAAGTTCCGCGCCTGCCGCCATTACGCAGAACAGCGCCCAGCCAAAGCTGTGCGCAAACCACAGCAGGCAGGCGATCGGGGCGAACAACGAAGCCCGCAGCACCAACCGCCGATCGCGTCCAAGCTGCAACCAAAGTCCAAAGGCGCAAAGCGCAAGCCCCTGCGCCAACACGAAATTGACGAAGCCAAACTGGAATGGCCAGGCGTATGCGAAGGGCAGCGCGGCAAGTGCCGTGGGAGGAATCCGACCATGCGCCGTCCGTGCGACGTACAGCATACCAACCATCGTCAGCAGTGGAATCAGCATCACGCCAACCTTGGCGGCAAGCTCGAAGGGAAGCAGCACGGCGAGCAACGGGACCAACACATCCATGCCGAGGTTGCCGACCGGCGCCCAGGTGAAGGCGTAATAGCGCGACAGATCGGGGGAGGCGCCGATCGCCATCTGGACGTGCCAGCGACCCATGTGTCCGGGAAGATCGACCAGTGGTGGCAAGGCCGGCCACGCCAGTGGTGCAAGACCGAGCAGGACCAGAAGAAAGACGACGCTGCGCCGTTCCCACCAACCGTTCGGTAGGTCGTTCGCTGAAATAGGGTGCGAAACGGGCTGCATCGGACGAACGACTTTACTGCGGAATTTAAAAGCTGCTTCGTGTGCCGTACTTTGCGACCGCTAGGAAGATCTTTGTCTTCAGTGTGTTGGCGGTCGCTCGAATGCCCTTCGCAAAGCATGGTGCTGCAGTCCAACAGCCAAATGGCAAAACGGCTAGCGCTATGGTCTCCCCTCCAGGAAAGGGAGGGGCTGGCGCATCGATCGGACGCCGCCTGTTCCGGAGAGCGCCCCATCCCTGACCCATTGTTTCCAGGGAGGGGAAAAAGGCCGCCGTTACCCCTCCGCCCAGGCCGTCAGCAGCGTAAACGCAATCGCATAAGCCGGCGGTGGCAGGAACGGTCCGTCACCCCCGGCCAGCACCGCGCGCACGTCCTCGCGCGAGACCCAGATCGCATCTTCCAGCTCGTTGGTGTCGAGCGTGATCGTGTCGTTCTCCGCGATCCCGACGCACGCCACCATCAGCGACGAGGGGAACGGCCATGGCTGGCTCGCGATGTAGCGCACGTCGCGCACACGTACGCCCGCTTCTTCCATGATCTCGCGCGCGACCGCTTCCTCGATCGATTCGCCGGGTTCGAGGAACCCCGCCAACGCCGAATAGCGACCGGGCGGAAACGCCGGCTGCCGCCCGAGCAACGCGCGCCCGTCATGTTCGGCGATCATGATGACGACCGGATCGACTCGCGGGAAATGCTCGGCCTTGCACGACGGGCACCGCCGCCCCCAGCCTGCACGGAACATCTCGGTCTGGTGTCCGCAATTCGCGCAGAACTGATGGCGGCTATGCCAGTCGAGCACGCTGCGCGCGGCGGCATAGGTCGCCGCCTCGCCCGGCGCGAATTGCCCGAGCAGCCCGAACAGTCGCGGTGAGCGGCCTGGCGGCGCGCGCATTCCCGGCACATAGGCCGCGAAATGCCCGCGTCCGTTCTCGTCAAGCCCGAGCAACACGAGTTCGGCCTCGTCCGGCACGTCGGCGAGCGTGGTCCAGCCGAGCGTCCCGTCGCCCATCAGCACGGGATCGAACCCGTCGAGCCGGAGCAGCCGCGAGCGCCAGTCCGACGTCAGCGCGGCAAGCCCCGCCTCGTCGTGGCGCAGCACGTCCGCCCGGTCGAGCGTCCCGCCGGTAAAGCCTGGTGCGATCACCGCTTGACCAAAACCGGCGCGAGATCGGCATAGACCGTCTTGGTCGCCTCCGCGCGGACCGGATATTTGTCGCTCGGCAGGTAATTGACCATGATCGTCGCGCGGACCTTGTTGGCCGGATCGACCCAAGCGATCGTGCCCGCAGCGCCACCCCAGCTGTAGGTGCCCTTACCCGGACCGCCCGGCGTATCGTACAGCGTGACCGAGCCGCCCGCGCCGAACCCTTGCGCATTGGTCGTGCCGCCCGTCGCCGAGACCGACCCCGGATAGACCACGCCGAGCGGGAGCAGGTTGGACATGGCGAGCTGGACCGTCGCCGGCTTGAGGATGCGCTTGCCGTCGAGCGTGCCACCGTTCTGGAGCATGTGGAGGAAGCGGTCGTAATCCGCCGCCGACATCACCAGACCCGCGCCACCGTAAGGGAAGCTCGGCTTCTGGAGATAGACCGAGGTCGCGGCCGGATCGAGCGGGACACGGTTGTCGCCGACGATCGCATAGCCGGTCGCGAGACGGCGAACTTCCGATTGCGGCACGGTGAAATAGGTCGAGTTCATCTTGAGCGGCTTGAAGATCCGCGTCTGGAGGAAGCGGTCGAACGGCATTTTGCTCGCGACTTCGATCACGCGACCCATCACGTCGAGCCCGATCGAGTAGCTCCAGCGCGTGCCGGGTTCCGCGATCAGCGGCAGCGTCGCGACCTTGTTGGCGAAGGCCTCCAGCGTCGCCGGGCGCTTGAGCCGCATCTGCGCTTCGCTTTTCACGTCGGCGGTGAAGGGGGTGATGCCGGCGTCTTCATACGCCTTGAGCAACGGGCCCTTGGTGATGATCGTATAGCCGAGCCCCGCAGTGTGGGTGAGCAACTGGCGCACCGTGATCGCATGGGTGGCGGGCAGCGCGGTCATTGAATCCGGGCTGACCTGGACTTTCATATATTTGAACGCGGGAATGAAGTCGCTGATCGGCTGGTCGAGCTTGATCTTGCCTTCCTCGATCAGGATCATCGCCGCCATCGCGGTGATCGGCTTGGTCATCGAATAGACGCGCCACAGGCTGTTCGCGTCGGTCGCAGCCGCGCCGGGCTCGTCGCCGAGCTTGCCGTCGGCGATGACTGCGGCGGGGGCATCACCTTGGCCGATCACGCCGACGATCCCGGGCATCTTGTTGGCGGCGATATAGTCGGCGAACAGCTTCTGCGTCGTGGGTAGCGCAGGCGTGCCGGCTTGGTTTTGCGGAGCGGGCTGCGATACCATCCGCGGTGCCGGCTGTTGTGCGATCGCGGCGCCTGCGGAGAGTGCGGCGAAGGCGCTTCCCAAAACCAGATACCGTTTCATCATCTTCTCCTGTTTGCCACCCGAACCGCCGTCGCCGCCTTGGCGAAGACCGTGGGCAACCCGGCCGAGTCGAGCTCGGCGATGGGCCACCATTCACCCGAATCGCCATGCCCACCGCCGTGCGCCACGGCAAGCGACAGTTCGAGCCGGAAGTGCGTGAAGACGTGCTCGACCGTCTGGGGGAGGGGGGTCCACTCGGCGGCCACCGGCGGATCGGCGAGCCCCGGCGGTGAATCCGCCCACGCCCCCGTCGGCAGCGCGCGCATCCCGCCGAGCAGCCCGCGCGGCGGACGGCGGACCAGCAGTACGCGGTCGTCCTGTTCGAGCCAGAAGATCGTGCCGTAGCGTTGCGGCTTGACCGGCTTGGGCTGCTTGATCGGGAAACCCTCGGGGTTGCCTTGCGCGTAGGCCATGCAGTCGGCGGACAGCGGGCAGGCAAGGCAGCGCGGGGTGCGCGGGGTACAGACGCTGGATCCGAGGTCCATCATCGCCTGGGCGAAGTCGCCCGAGCGCGTGTCCGGCGTGATCGTATCGGTCGCTGCGCGGACCTCGGCCATGCCGCCGGGGAGTGGGTTCTCGATCGCGAACAGTCGCGCGACGACGCGGGCGACATTGGCGTCGACTACCACCGCGCGCTCCCCGAACGCGATCGCGGCGATCGCGGCAGCGGTATAAGCACCAACTCCGGGCAGCGCGAGGAGGCCCGCCTCGGTCGTGGGGAACCCGCCCGCTCCGACCACCGCCTTCGCACAGGCATGAAGATTGCGCGCACGGGCATAGTAGCCAAGCCCCGCCCATGCCGCCATCAGGTCCGCCTCGGGCGCTGCGGCAAGCGCCTCTACGCTCGGCCAGCGCGCGATGAATTCGGCGAAGCGCGGGGTGACCGCTGCGACGGTCGTCTGCTGGAGCATGATCTCGGACAGCCACACGCGATACGGGTCGGGCGTATTACTTCCGGGTGCGGCGCGCCACGGCAGCGTGCGAGCGTGCGCATCGTAGAAGGTGAGCAAATGGGTGGCGATTTGGGAAGGACGCTTGGCGGACACGGCATCGCTATGGCATGGACGGCGTGATGAGCACCAGCGGCACCAAAGCCCCCCCCAAGACGAAGTTACCCCCCGCGCAGCCCGAGCATCGCCGCGGTGGTCGCGCGCGTTCGGTTGCCGAGCTGCTGCCCGACGCCGGGCGCGCGGCATTCCGCCGTTTCGGCTTCGTCCAGAGCGCGGTCGTCACGCGCTGGGGCGAGATCGTCGGGCCGCGCTATGCCAATGTATCGGCACCCGAATCGATCAAGTTCCCGCACGGTGAGCGCACCGGCGGGACGCTCAACCTGGTCGTGCGCGGCGCGCATGCGACGATGATGCAGCATATTGCGCCGGAGATCATCGAGCGGGTCAATCGCTTCTTCGGCTATGCCGCGGTCGCCAAGGTACAGATCCGGCAGGGCGATGTCATCGCGCGTGCCAAGCGTACGCCCCCGCCCGTGCTCCCGCCCGCCCCGCCCGAGTTGGGTGAGAGCCTGCGGACGATCGCGGATCCGGAATTGAAGGCAGTGCTCGAGGCGCTTGCCGCAGGGGTCGCCGCATCGCGCGGCGTGCCGGTGATCGGGGAACGGAAAGCATGATGCGGAGCCTAGGCTTGGTCGCGCTCGTGGCGAGCGCGGCGCTGGTCGCGCCGGTGGGGGCTGCGCCGGTACAGCGCAAACCTGCGCCACGCCCCGCGGCGGTCGATTGGACCCGCACGCTGGTCCGCACGCCCGAAGGTGGCGTGCGGATGGGCAACCCCGACGCCAAGGTCAAACTGATCGAATATGGCGCGCGCACTTGCCCGACCTGCGCGCAATTCGCGGTCGAGGGGGAACCCAAGCTCGTCGCGGGCTATGTCGCGAACGGGCGGGTCAGCTACGAATATCGCGATTACCCGGTGCACGGCGCGCTCGACCTCGGGCCGATCCTGCTGGGCGATTGCGTGCCGCTGCCGCACTTCTTTCGCGTGATGGAAGCGATGATGGCGCAGCAGAAGGCGCTGGTCGGCCGGCCCGCCGAGGTTCCCGAGGCGAAGGGCAAGGAGCTTGAGAAAGCCACCCCCAACGTCGTCGCCGCCTATTTGGCGGATTTCTACGGCTATACCGATCTGGTCGTGAAGATGGGCCTGCCGCGGCCGCGCGCTGCGGCGTGTCTTGCGGACCCCAAGGCGATCGATACGATCGTCTCGCGCGCCAACATCGGCCAGTCGACCTACAAGATCAGCGGCACGCCGAGCTTCATCCTTGACGGCAAGGTCATCCCGAACGTGTTCGCCTGGGACACGCTCGAGCCTGTGCTGAAGACCGCGCTTGCCGCTAAATGATATCCGATACCAAGGAGCTAGCTTGAGATGACCAACCGTATCCTGGCGCTTGCGCTGCCCGCTCTCCTCGTCGCCGGCTGTGGCGACAACAGCAAGGGCACCGGCACCACCACCGCTGCCAGTGCCCCCGTCGCAGGCAAGGCCGCACCCGCGGGCCAGAGCTGGACCGACACGGTCGTCAAGACCGCGGACTATGGCTATCGCATGGGCAATCCCGATGCGCCGATCAAGCTGGTCGAATATGGTTCGCGCGCGTGCCCGTTCTGCGCGCAGTTCGAGGCGGAAGGCTTCCCGCTACTCAAGGCGCAATATATCGCGAGCGGTAAGGTCTCGTACGAGTTCCGTGATTACCCGATCCACGGTGCGCTCGACATCGCGCCGATCCTGCTCGGCCATTGCGTCGACGACAGCGCGTTCTTCCCGCTGTTGGAAGCGATGATGGCGAACCAGCAGACGCTGCTCGCGAAGGAGCAGGAAGTCGGGCAGAAGGTCCAGGGAATGCAGGGCGCATCGCCGCAGACGATCGCGACGACCTTCGCTCAGGATCTGGGGTATCTCGATTTCGTCAAGCAGCGCGGCGTGCCCGATGCGAAGGCGCGTGCGTGTCTGGCGGACTCGACTCAGCTCGATGCGCTGACCAAGGCGACCGCTAAGGCCAACGCCGATCACAACGTCCAGAGCACGCCGACCTTCCTGATCAACAATGAGCCGGTAGAACTGAACCCGACCGGTGGTGCCTGGCCGCAGCTCGAACAGGCGCTGAAGCGCGCCGGCGGCTGACCCGAACAGGTCCGGGGGGATGCAGATCAAGCGGCTCAGGCTGTCGGGGTTCAAGAGCTTCGTCGACGCCGCCGATCTGCGGATCGAACCCGGGCTGACCGGAATCGTCGGGCCCAATGGGTGCGGCAAGTCCAATTTGCTCGAAGCGCTGCGCTGGACGATGGGGGAGACGTCCGCGCGGTCGCTGCGCGGGGCCGGGATGGACGACGTAATCTTCGCGGGCACCTCGACCCGGCCCGCGCGCGACTTCGCCGAAGTGTCGATGCTGATCGAGTCGGGTGAGCAGGAAAGCGAAGTCGTCCGCCGGATCGAACGCGGGACGGGTTCCGCCTATCGGATCGACGGACGCGACGTCCGCGCCAAAGACGTCGCGTTGCTGTTCGCGGATTCGGCGACCGGCGCGCATTCTCCCGCTTTGGTTAGCCAGGGGCGGATCGGCGCGATCATCGCGGCCAAGCCCGCCGAACGCCGCGCGATGCTAGAGGAAGCCGCCGGGATTGCGGGCCTCCACGTCCGCCGTCGCGATGCCGAGCAGAAATTGCGCGCGACCGAGGCGAACCTCGCGCGGCTCGACGAACTGATTTCCGACCAGGATGCGCGGGCAGCATCGCTTCGGCGGCAGGCGAAGCAGGCCGAACGCTATCGGCTGCTGTCGGACCAGATCCGGGTGGCGGAGGCGCGGATGATCTACGCGCGCTGGCGCGATGCGCAGGCGGCGGCGGATGCGGCCAAGGCCGAGGCAGCGACCTGCGAGACGCGGGTCTCAGATGCGGCCGAAGCGCAGCGCGCGGCGGCGGCCTATGCAATCGCCGCAACCGAGGCGCTGGCGACCGCGCGCGCCGCCGCACAAGCGCTGCGTGACGCGGCAAGCGAGGCGGCGCATCGGCTGGCAACCTTGCGCGGCGAACAAGCGGCAGCGGTGCGGCGGCGTGACGAACTGGCCTCGGCGCGCACCCGGTTGTCGGAGGATCGCTTGCGCGAGGGCGCGCTCGCGCACGACGCCGCCGAGGCGATCGCGCGACTGACCGACGAAACCCGGACCACTGAGGCGCGGCTGGCGGAGATGACCGCGTGCGTTCCTACGCTTGAAGCGCGCCAGGCCGAGGCGGAACGCGCCGGACGCGATGCCGAGGTCGCGCTCGCGCAGGGGCTGGCTGCACAGGCCACCGAAGTGGCGGATGCGCGCGTTGCCGAGGCGGCGCTCGCAGCGGCGCGCGCACGGGCGGACCGCAGCGCGCGCGATCTCGCGCGTGTGGCGGCGGAAGCAGCGGCGTTGGGCGACGCTGCACCGCTCCTCACAAATCGAACCGCTGCGCAAGAAGCCCGTGCACAGGCGTTGCAACACGGCGAGGATGCGCGCGCCGGGCTTGCGCGTGCCGACGCCGACGAACGCGGTGCGCGGGATCAGCGCGATCGCGCACAGGCCGCGCGATCGGGCGCGCATGCCGATCTGGCGGCGCTCGACAGTGAGGCGGCGGCGCTAACGCGCGCGACCAAGCGCGACGGGCGCGATCGCGTGCTCGATCGGATGCGTCCGGAACCGGGGTATGAGCGCGCGCTCGCGGCGGCTTTGGGGGATGATCTCGAGGCAGGCCTGGATACGACAAGCGAGCGCTTCTGGGCGGGCGCCGATGTCTGTCCTGACGATCCGACTGCGCCATCGGGAACGGTGCCGCTTGCGCACCGAGTCGTCGCACCGCCCGCGCTCGCGCGGCGGCTCGCGCAGGTGTTCGTCGTCGATAAGGACGAGGGCGTTGCGCTCGCGGTCGGGCAGCGGCTGGTCACGCTGCGGGGAAGTCTGCGACGATGGGACGGCTATGTCGCGAAATCCAGCGGGGCCGCTGCTGCTGAACGGCTCGAGCGGATGAACCGGTTGCGCGCGATCGAGGATCAGCGCCCAGCCGCGGTACGCGCGGTCGAGTCCGCTGACACCGAACTGGCGCGGATCGACGCGGCCATCGCGGACGCGCGGAGCGCAGCAGTGGCAGCCCGGCGCTTGCTCGAAAGTGCTGAGACCCGCGCGCGCGATGCGGCGCGCGCGGAGGATCGCGCGACCGCCGCGATTGAGCGGATCGAGGCACAACGGAGCGATCTTGCCTCGCGGCGGGAGCGGGTCGAGGCGGATCATGCCGAAGCCGCCGGCGAGGTGACCCGTGCCGCCGCACTTCACGCAGCACTTCCCGACGGCAGTGCTACCCGCGCGCGCGTCGCCGAACTGTCGCGCGCGGCGGAGCATCGTCGCGCCGAGATCGCCACCGCGCGCGCCGACCGTGGCGGGGTCGACCGTGACCTTGGCAGCGCGCGTGACCGGCTCGCGGCGATAGCGGCGGAGGCGAAGGGCTGGCGCACCCGCGCGGGCGAGGCGGCCAAGCGGATCGCGGATATGGATAAACGTGATGCCGCGCTCGCGCTGGAGGCGGAGGCGCTGGCGGGTCGGCCCGAGGCGCTCGCCGCTGAAGTGATTGCGCTGGAAGCGACTCATGCCAGCGCACGTGCAGATGCGGATGCCGCGCAAAGCGCCGAACGCGCCGCCGATGTCGCGCTCCGGGCTGCCGAGGCGACCGCCGCTGCCGCCGCCGAAACGCTCGCGCAGGCGCGCGAGGCGCGGGCTGGCGCGGCTGCGCGGGCGGAGAACCAGGAATTGCGCCGAGTCGAGATGAACCGGCTTGCGGGCGAACGTTTCCAATGCCCGTCGGTGTTGCTCCCCGAACGTGTCGGCTTCGACGGTGCGACGGTGCGCTCCCCTGCGGAAGAATCCGCCGTACATGAGAAACTTAACGTCGACCGGGAGCGGATCGGGCCGGTCAATCTGGTCGCCGAGCGCGAACTTGCCGAGCTGGAATCGGCATCGCAGGGGAATGCCGCCGAGCGCGAGGAACTGGGGCTGGCGGTCAATCGGCTGCGCGGGTCGATCGGGACGCTCAACCGCGAGGGGCGGCAGCGGTTGCTCGCCGCGTTCGAGGCGGTCGATGGACATTTTCGACGGCTTTTCACGACGTTGTTCAATGGCGGCGCCGCGCATCTGGAGCTGGTCGACTCGGACGATCCGCTTGAGGCGGGGCTTGAGATCATGGCGCAGCCGCCGGGGAAGAAGCTTCAATCGCTCACCCTGCTGTCGGGTGGCGAGCAGGCACTGACCGCGGTTGCGCTCATTTTCGGGCTGTTTTTGACCAATCCAGCGCCGATTTGCGTACTGGATGAAGTCGATGCACCGCTGGATGACGCCAATATCGAGCGGTTTTGCGACCTTCTCGACGTGATGACGCGCGAGACCGACACGCGCTATTTGATCGTCACGCACAATGCGGTGACGATGAGCCGGATGCACCGCCTGTTCGGCGTGACGATGATCGAGCAGGGAGTCAGCCGGCTGGTCTCGGTCGATCTCGGCGCGGCAGAGACGTTGCTCGCGGCGGAGTGACGCATCGCGGCGTGCGCTTTTCTGGTGGCGTCTGGCGCGCAAACGAGGACATACAGGCTGATGCGCGATCCCCTTCATCTCCGCCCGGTCCAGTTCGTCGATTCTCCCGTCGGGCGTGATGGCGCGGTCGCTCGGCTCGCGGGCGGGATGCTGTGGTTCGCTGCCTATGACGTGATCGAGGGCGGTCGCCGCCGCACCGTCCCGATCACCGCATTGGCCGACCTGCTTGTGGACGAACGCGCTGCCCGGCTCCACGCGCGGATCACCGCGCCGCGCGCCGCCATGACGCTGGGGGAGCGGACGCTCCGGTTCGATCAGCCGTCGGTCGCCGCGATCCTCAACGTCACGCCCGACAGCTTCTCGGACGGCGGCACGCATGGCCAAGATCCCGCGGCGGCGGCGTCGGCCGGAGTCGCGATGGCGGCGGCGGGCGCGGCGATCATCGACGTGGGTGGCGAATCAACCCGGCCCGGTGCGCAGGTGGTGTGGGAAGGCGACGAGATCGCACGCGTCGTGCCCGTGGTCGAACGGCTCGCGCGGAGCGGAACGCTGGTTTCTATCGACACGCGCAAAGCTGGGGTGATGGAAGCCGCGCTCGCGGCGGGGGCGGCGATCGTCAACGATGTCGCCGCGCTGCTGTGGGACGACCGCGCGCTGGAGGTCGTCGCGGGGGCGGGGTGCCCGGTCGTGCTGATGCATTCACCCGATCCGGCGGGTGGCGGCCACGGTGCGCACCGCTATGACAATGTGCTGACCGACGTGTTCGACTGGCTGGAAGCGCGGATCGACGCGGTCGTGGCGGGCGGGGTCGATCGTACGCGGATCATCGTCGATCCCGGAATTGGCTTCGGCAAGACGCTCGCGGAGAACCTCGCCTTGCTCAACGGTCTGGCGATCTTCCACGGCCTCGGCTGCCCGATCCTGCTCGGCGCCAGCCGCAAGCGGATGATCGGCGCGCTGTCGAACGAAGCCGCGGCGGATGCACGGCTCGGCGGGTCGATTGCGCTTGCGTTGAAGGGTGTCGAGGCTGGCGTTCAGCTGCATCGCGTTCACGATGTCGCCGAAACGGTTCAGGCGGTGCGGGTGTGGCGCGGGTTGCGCGATCAGGCGCTGGTGGCGGGGTGAACGCCTGGTCGGCTCAATCGCCCCGTTCGTCACGGTCAAGCCTCCGTAGCGGAAAATAACACTCTGGTTATACGTATGACACGCGGGGATGCGTACCGGCGGCGCGTGGTAAGGGCGCGCTCAGTCCCATGGGTTCCATGCTGAACCTAATGGCGCCATGTTCGTATCGCACTGCAACATCGCAACGCCTGGAGGAAATTGATGATCATCGACGCAGTCCCACGATATCGGCAGATCGTCGCCGAAGTGTGGCGGCCGCTGCTCGCGCTGTTCGTGTGGGACGTGATCGTTACGGTTACCTACTACATCCTGCCGTTCAAGGCACCGTCGCTGCCGCTGACGCTGTTCGGTTCGGCGCTCGCGCTGTTCCTCGGGTTTCGTAGTACTTCGGCGTACCAACGCTGGTGGGAAGGGCGCGAACTGTGGGGTCGGATGATCAACGCGTCGCGCAGCCTGTCGCGTGCGGCGCGCAGCTACCTGCCCGACGAAGAGGGCCGCGACCTGCAACGCGCGATCATCCTGCGCCAGATCACCTACGTCCACGTCCTACGGTGCCAGTTGCGCAAGCAGGATACACGCGAGGAAGCGCTGCGCTTCCTGTCTCCCGACGAGGCCAAGCCCCCGCTGTCGCGCAACAACGTCGCCAACGGGATTCTCGACGGTACGGGTCGCCGAGTAGACCAGGCGCGCCAGAAGGGTTGGATCGACACGATCCAGCAGGCGTCGATCGAGCGCGTGCTGGTCGATATCGCCAACGCGCAGGGCGGGATGGAGCGGCTGAAGAACACGCCTTTGCCCAACCAGTATCGCTTCTTCCCCGAATTCTTCGCACGGCTGTTCTGTATCCTGCTCCCGATCGGGCTGGTCGAGACGCTGGGGTTCGCCACGCCGATCGGGTCGACGGTTGCAGGGTTGATGTTCCTCGCCGTGCTCAAGATCGGCGACGATCTGGTCGATCCGTTCGCCAACACCGTGCACGACGTACCGCTGACGTCGATGTGCACGACGATCGAAATCGATCTTCTCCAGGCACTCGGCGAACCGGCGCCCGAACCGGTCAAGCCAGTGAAGGGAATCCTTTGGTAAAGCCCGATCAGGCGGCGGCGTTGTCGATCCCGAGTTCGCCGAGCTTGCGATACAGCGTCGACCGTCCAATCCCGAGCCGCCGCGCAACCTCGGTCATTCGCCCGCGATAATGGCCGATCGCGAGGCGGATGACGTCCGCTTCGATCTCGTCCAGCGCGCGCAAATTACCATCCGCGTGAAACAGTGTGACTCCGCCCGATGTCCCCAGCGGCGCGGAAGCAGGGGCGGCGTGGCGTTTGCCGCCGAGCGCCGCGATCTGCGGGAAATCGGCTTGGGTCAGCGCGTCGCCGTCGCACAGTACGGCGGCGCGGAAGAGCGCGTTCTGCAACTGGCGGACGTTCCCGGGCCAGTCATAGCGTCCCAGCAAAGCCAGCGCGTCGTCGGTGATGCCGAGTTGGCGGAGCCCGGGTTGCTGCGCGATTCGCGCCATCAAGTGGCGGGCGAGTGCGGGGATGTCGCCGGTGCGTTCGCGCAAGGGGGGAATCGTCACCTGGACGACGTTGAGGCGATAATAGAGGTCTTCGCGGAAGCGCCCGGCTTCGACTTCGTCGGTCAGCCGCTTGTTGGTGGCGGCAATCACGCGGACATCGACTTCGCGCACTTGTCGCGCGCCGATCGACTGGACCTCGCCCGATTGCAGGACGCGCAACAGTTTGACCTGTGCCTCGATCGGCATTTCGCCGATTTCATCGAGGAAAAGCGTCCCGCCGTCTGCTTCCTGGAAGCGACCGGTCTTGCGTTCGAATGCGCCGGTGAAGGCGCCTTTTTCATGGCCGAACAGTTCGCTTTCAACAAGATTGGCGGGGATCGCACCGCAATTGACCGCGATCATCGGCTTCTTGCCGCGCGGCGACGCTGCATGGATCGCCTCCGCGACGACTTCCTTGCCGACACCGCTCTCGCCTTCCAGCAGAACAGGCACGCGCGCCCGCGCGGCCTTGGCCGCGATCGCGAGGGCCGCACGGAAATCGGGGGCGGACCCGACGATCTCGTCGAACGCCAGCAAGGCTGGAATTTTTTCGGTCAGGGGGCGTAATTCGCCCGCGGTCTTTTCGGCGACTGCGGCATCGAGCGCCGCAAGCAGACGTTCGGGTGCTAGCGGCTTGACCAGAAAATCAGTCGCGCCGGATCGCATGGCGTTCACCGCCTGCGCTACCGAGCCGTTGGCGGTCAGCAGCAGCAGGGGGAGCGCGGGGCGGCGCGCGCGGATTTCGGCGATCAGCGCGGTGGGATCCGCTTCGGGCGCCCAATGGTCGAGGAGGATCGCATCGAGTTGCATCCCTTCCGCCGAGCCGAGCATGGCGATTGCGGTATCGCCGTCGTTGGCGAAGATCGCACGCCATCCGCGCCGCGCGGCGATTGCCGCGATCAGCCTGCGCTGCGCGGGTTCGTCGTCGATCAGCATCAGCAGGCGTTGGCCGTTACGCGTCATGCTCTTCCCCGAATTCACTCTGTTTGGAGCGATTCTCTAACGGCAAGGTGTAAAAGCCGCCTTAAACGACCCAGCGCGGGACGCGAGAGACACGCGGCCCTAAGTAATTGCAGGGGTTGAGGGGTTGCAAGACGCCCGCTAAGCACAGGCGGAACGATAAGGTGAGGAACGATCCGATGGCGAACGAGGGCGATCTGCAAGTCCACCGCGCGACCTATACCAAGGTCATCGGAGTCCTTAAATACGGAGCAGTTGCATGCTTCATCATCGCGTTTGCGGTGGTGTGGCTGATCTCGGGTAAGTAGCGGTGAAGATCGCCGTTCTCCGCGAAACCGCCGAAGGCGAGCGCCGCGTCGCCGCCACCCCGGAAACGGTCAAGAAATTCGTTGCCTTAGGGGCCAGCGTCGCGGTCGAGGCGGGTGCCGGCAGCACCGCATCGATCACGGACGCGGACTATGCCGCGGCCGGCGCGAGTGTTGCGGACCGTGGTTCGACGCTTGCGGGTGCCGATATCGTATTGGGGGTACAGGGGCCGGACGCGGCTTCACTGGCAGGCACGACGTCCGGCGCGTGGCTGGTCGCCGCGCTCAATCCCTTCGCCGACCGTGCGCGGATCGATGGCTATGCCACCGCGGGGATCGAGGCGCTGGCGATGGAATTCATGCCGCGGATCACGCGTGCGCAGTCGATGGACATCCTGTCGTCTCAGTCGAACCTCGCGGGCTATAAGGCGGTGCTGGATGCAGCGGCGGCGTATGGCCGCGCTTTCCCGATGATGATGACCGCGGCGGGGACGATCTCGGCGGCGCGGGTGTTCGTGATGGGGGTCGGTGTCGCCGGGTTGCAGGCGATCGCGACCGCACGACGGCTCGGCGCGCAGGTGTCCGCGACCGACGTCCGTGCCGCGACGCGTGAGCAGATCCAGAGCCTTGGCGCCAAGCCGATCTTCGTCGAGAAAGTCGCCGGGATCGAAGGCGAAGGGTCGGGCGGCTATGCGGGCGAGATGAGCCCGGAATATCAGGCGGCGCAGGCCGAACTGGTGTCGGGCCATATCGCCAAGCAGGACATCGTCATCACTACCGCGCTGATCCCGGGACGCCCGGCACCGCGGCTGATCTCGGCGGCGCAAGTCGCGAGCATGCGGCCTGGTTCGGTGATCGTCGACCTCGCGGTCGAGAGCGGCGGGAATGTCGAGGGTTCTGTCGTCGGTGAGGTGGTCGTCGTCAACGGTGTGTCGATCGTCGGCCATCGCAACGTACCGTCGCGGCTTGCGGCGGATGCCTCGGCGCTGTTCTCCCGCAACCTGTTCAATTTCCTGAGCGCATTCTGGGACAAGGAGCAGGGCAAGCCCGTGCTCGACGCCGAGATCGGGGATGCGATCCGGCTGACCCAGGGCGGCAAGATCGTCAACGCACGGTTGTTGGGGTGATGGGGCTGCTTAATGCAACCGCGGCCTCGGCGGCCGAACTGATCGACAAGCACGGGGATGCGTTGACCGATCAGGAAGATGTGCGGTTCGTGTTCAAGACCGTCCGCGATTTTATCGCGTTCACGAATTGGCGCGTGCTGTACATCAACGTGCAGGGTCTGACTGGCGCAAAGCGGGAATATCTGACTGTGCCGTACCGGTCGATTACCGCCTTCTCGATCGAGACGGCGGGCACGTTCGATCTCGATGCGGAACTGAAGATCTATCTATCCGGTCGGGCGCCGATTGAATTTCGGATCGGGCGCGATTCCGACATCCGCGGGCTACAGGGTTGGATGGCAACCAAGATCGACCGATAGGGGCACAATCCATGGACTTTATCTCAATCCTGTCGATCTTCGTCATGGCCTGCTTCGTCGGCTATTACGTCGTCTGGTCGGTTACTCCGGCGCTGCATACGCCGTTGATGGCGGTGACCAACGCGATCTCCTCGGTGATTATCGTCGGCGCGCTGATCGCGTCTGCGGCGGAAGGGTCGGTCTGGTCGAAATGGCTCGGGCTGCTCGCGGTGGTGCTGGCGAGCGTCAACATCTTCGGCGGCTTCGCGGTGACGCAGCGGATGCTGGCGATGTACAAGAAGAAAGAACGACCGGTCGCGAAGTGACGCGATACGGGCGGCTGAACGGGCGGGCAGGGGTTTAAACGATGGAACATACGGCACCGGTAAATCCCTGGGTTGCGCTCGCGTATCTCGTCGCGGGGGTGTGCTTCATCCTCGCGCTACGCGGCCTGTCGTCGCCCGCGACTGCGCAACGCGGCAACCGGCTCGGCATGATCGGCATGGCGCTCGCGGTCGGCACCACGCTGTTCGCGCATCATCTCGCGTCACCGTTCGAGATCGGGGTTGCGATGGCGATCGGTGCGGCGATCGGAATCGTTACCGCGCGACGGATCGCGATGACCGACATGCCGCAGCTTGTTGCGGCGTTCCACTCGCTGGTCGGCATGGCGGCGGTGCTGGTTGCGGCGGCGGCGTATCTCAACCCCGGCGCGTTCGGGATCCTGGGCGATGACGGGCAGATCCTGACCGTCTCGCGGATCGAGATGGGGCTCGGCATCGCGATCGGTGCGATCACCTTCTCCGGCTCGGTGATCGCCTTCCTCAAGCTCAACGGCAACATGTCGGGCAAGCCGATCCTGCTGCCCGGACGGCATGTCATCAACATCGCGGTGCTGGTGGCGATCGTCGGTCTCGTCGGCTATTTCACCCAGGATCAGAGCGCCTGGGTGTTCTGGACGATCACCGGCCTCAGCTTCGTCATCGGCTTCTTGCTGATCGTGCCGATCGGCGGTGCGGACATGCCGGTCGTCGTGTCGATGCTCAACTCCTATTCGGGCTGGGCGGCAGCCGCGATGGGGTTCACGCTCCACAACAGCGCGATGATCATCACTGGCGCGCTGGTCGGATCTTCGGGTGCGATTCTCAGCTACATCATGTGCAAGGCGATGAACCGCAGCTTCGTCAGCGTCATCGCAGGCGGCTTCGGCGGCGATGCGGCGGCTGCGGGCGGCGAAGCGAAGGAGCAGCGTCCGTGGAAGCGTGGGTCCGCCGACGACGCGGCGTTCCTGCTCGGCCAGGCGGAGCAGGTCATCATCGTCCCCGGCTACGGCATGGCGGTCAGCCAGGCGCAGCACGCGCTGCGCGAAATGGGCGACAAGCTGAAGGAGCACGGCGTCCGCGTGAAATATGCGATCCATCCGGTCGCCGGCCGCATGCCCGGGCACATGAACGTGCTGCTCGCGGAAGCGAACGTGCCGTATGACGACGTGTTCGAGCTGGAGGACATCAACAGCGAGTTCGCACAGACCGACGTTGCTTTCGTGATCGGCGCGAACGACGTCACCAATCCGGCGGCAAAGACCGACAAGACCTCGCCGATCTATGGCATGCCGGTGCTCGACGTCGGAAAAGCGAAGACCGTGCTGTTCATCAAGCGGTCGATGGGCGGGGTCGGCTATGCCGGCGTCGACAACGATGTCTTCTATATGGACAATACGATGATGTTGCTGGGCGACGCCAAAAAAATGGTCGAGGAAATCGTGAAGTCTCTGGACTGATAGCGCAATTCCCCATTTCGAATCGGCCTGTTTCTCCTATGGGCGCAGACTGACCCGGCGATTTGAGTGTACTTAGGCAATTGGGTCCGTTCTGGTGCAATCCGGAGTGGGATGCTCTGGATCTTGCATAATGATCGCCGAAGTGGCGCGAATTGAGCTGTTCCCTTTTGGCAGAATGCGTACTTTACGAAAGCGAGGGCTGGGGAGCCTCGCAGCGTGGGGGAGCGCAACCATGACCGAACCGATGGCCTTCGACGATTTCGGTCGATACGGACGCGACCCGGCACGTATAGACCAACGATCCGTCCTGCTGATCGCGAATGATTGTTCGGCGGGGGCGGAGGCAATCCAAGCCTGTGATGCGCGGCTTCTCGGCCCGGTGCCGTGGGAAGAAGCAGCCGGCAGGCTCGAACGCCAGGGATTGTGCCATGCGATTCTGGCGGAAGCCTCGAGCGTTCCCGATGCGGTATTAGAACGCGTGCTGTCCGTGCTTGCCGATCTGGCCGTCACCGGGGCGACCCGCGCGGTGATCGTGCTCGATCCGTCCCAGATCGATTGTGTTACGGGGACAATCGGGACCGCGCCGATCGACCTGCTGTGTTCCCCGACGACGACCGAGCGAGTCGCCAGTCTATGCGTGGCGCTGAGCCCTGACTCGCGGCGATTACAGGATATTGGCGGAACACCCGATTCGGTTCGGTTAATGCGCCTCAACGAGGAAATCGCTCGAATCGCCGAGACGTTGACGCGGCTTACCCGTGGCGAGGATGAACTATCGCGTCCGCCTGCGGTCTCCGACCCGGGTCTGACCTATCGCTCGGCGCCCCTGCTGGAACGGCCCGACATCCGCGTCCGGGACGTACGCGACGCGATCCGCGCGCGCCGCCTTCGCGACCAGTTCTTCGGGGCGGGGCTGTTCGAGGATCCGGCTTGGGACATGTTGCTGGATCTGTTCGCCGCCGAACTCGAGCGCGTCCAGGTTTCGGTGTCCAGCCTGTGCATCGCCGCCGCCGTCGCGCCGACCACGGCGCTGCGCTGGATTTCGCGGATGACCGATGCGGGGTTGTTCGAACGCCGCCCCGACCCGTTCGACCGCCGTCGCGCCTTCATGGCCTTGTCGTCGCAAACCAGTCTGGGGATGCGAACCTATCTGTCGGCGGTCCGCCGGACGGGGTCGGCGTTGCCCTGACGAGGCTCGTTTCGCTCCCGCCGGTAGCGGGGGAGGCGCTCCGAGCGCCCCCCCCGGGTACCGACAATCTTCAAACACATGCGGAAGCCGTAACGACTCCTTGGGTTTGGCCCGACCTTAAACAGTTCGGGCCATTGGCTCGGGCAATAATCCAACGCTGCGATGAGAGCGGGATGCAACCCACTTGCGAGACCAATTGTTCATTGGTCGCTTAATCCATCGATAGCTGATCGCCGCACAGCCGAGTGTCATGGCCCGCTTAAGGATCGACATCGCGTCACCGCCGCTGTTGGGATCATGCGTCTCGTTGATAAGGTTCGGAGATCAACAGATCGGTTTCGGGAAGGTAACATTTAGCGGACTTCCCGCGCCGCGCAGAATCGCTTCGGAAATCCTTCGGGATTTCGCGTTCCGGATGCCCTCCCGTTTCCCGTTTGATCCCCGAATTATCTGCAATCGTGCGCTTGCTCGCGGCCAAAACCGCGCTATTACGCGACTCCCCGTTACGGGGGCGATTAGCTCAGTTGGTAGAGCGTCTCGTTTACACCGAGAATGTCGGCGGTTCGAGCCCGTCATCGCCCACCACCCCCCTTCGTAGCCGGTACCGGCTAATCGAGCCCAGGTCCGCGATCACTCCGATTGAGCCTTGTTAGCGTTAGCATAGGGCCGTATCCCCACTCGAGCGTTGCGTGAGACAACAGGAGAGAGTGGAATGCGGATTGTTGGCGCCCTTGTGGCTGGGGGAATGGCGCTTGCGGCGACGGCGGTGTCGATCACTGCGGCAACGCCCGCCCCGAAGCTCTCGAACCCGATCGTCCGGGACAAGTTCACCGCCGATCCGGCGCCGATGGTCGTCGGCGACACGTTGTACCTCTACGTCGGTCATGACGTTGCGCAGCGCGACGAGATGTTCAACATGCGCGAATGGATGGTCTATTCGACCAAGGACATGAAGCGCTGGACCGATCACGGGCCAATCATGAACGTCGCCGACTTCAAATGGGCCAAGCAAGACGCCTGGGCCTCGCAGGCGATCCAGAAAAACGGCAAGGTCTGGTTCTATGCCGCGGTCGAGCACGATGCCACGCACCCCGGCAAGGCGATCGCGGTGGCCGTCGCCGACACGCCGACCGGGCCGTTCCGCGATGCCAAGGGCTCCGCGCTGATTACCAACGAAATGACGCCCAAGGGCACGCACAGCTGGGAAGACATCGATCCCACCGTGATGACCGACGACGACGGCACCACCTGGATCGCGTGGGGCAATCGGCAATGCTATATCGCCAAGCTCAAGCCCAACATGATCGAGCTCGACGGCCCGATCACCGAGATCACGCCGCCGCATTTCGAGGAAGGCCCGTGGCTGCACAAGCGTGGCAAGATCTATTACCTGACCTACGCCTCGCTCGACCGGAAGACGCAGCGCGACGAGCATGTCTCCTACGCGACCGCATCGTCGCCGCGCGGGCCGTGGACGCCACACGGGCTGCTGACCGGTTCGGGCAAGTACAGCTTCACCATCCATCCCGGGATCGCGGAATTTCGGGGGCAATCGTATCTGTTCCTCCACAATGCCGATCTCGCGATCGACGACCAGCGCGGGGCAATCGGACGGCGGGCGGTGACGGTCTATCCGCTGACGTATAACAAGGACGGGACGATGCGCCCGGTCGTGCAGACGCCGAATGCGGTGACGATGGCGCCGCCCAAGTAAGCGCGGTGGTGCTCGACCCGGTCAGCGATCGTGGTCGAGGATCGTCTCCATCGCGACAAAGGTCGACGTGCTCGCGACATGCGGCAGGCTGGAGATCTTCTCCCCCAGCACATAGCGGTAGCGGCGGATGTCGGTGGTGCGCACCTTGAGCAGATAGTCGAAGCTGCTCGCGATCAGATGGCATTCCTCGACTTCGGGAATACGGCGCACCGCGGCGTTGAAATCGCGCAGCGCATTCTCGCGCGTGTCGGACAGTTTCACCTCGGTGAAGGCGACATGGTCGAGCCCCAGCTTGGCGAGATTGGTCACCGCGCGGAAGCCGAGGATATAGCCCTGGTCGACCAGCCGCTTGAGCCGAACCTGCGTCGGCGTCTTGGACAGCCCGATCTGCGCGGCAAGGTCGGTGACGGTCATCCGCCCATCCTGCGCCAACAGATCGATGATCGCACGGTCGAACCGGTCCAATTCACTGTCTGACGATGGTTGCGTAGGCGACTTATCCTTCATGGCCCTGAAATGCAGTCGGGACTGTGCGTCCGTCAAGTTTGAAAGGGAAGATTCCCTCCGGGGTAGAAGCGTATGGCGAAGATCTTACTCAGAGGATCGCCATGACCACCGAATCGTCCATGCCATTTGCGTGCTTTGCTCCGACGGTGCGTACGCCCGATCCGATGCGGGCGGCGATCACCGCGGCGATGCGGACGCCCGAGCCGATCTGCGTGCCGCCATTGGTCGAGGCGGCAACCGTTCCCGACACCGTTCGCCGCGCCGCCGCCGGCACCGCGCGCGCGCTGATCGAAGGGTTGCGCGGGTCCAAGGCGCGGGGCGGGGTACAGGCGCTGGTCCAGGAATATGCGCTGTCGAGCCAGGAAGGCGTCGCGTTGATGTGCCTCGCCGAAGCATTGCTGCGCATTCCCGACACCGCGACGCGCGACGCGCTGATCCGCGACAAGATCGCGGGCGGCGACTGGGCGGCGCATATCGGGGACGGGCGCTCGCTGTTCGTCAACGCCGCGACCTGGGGGCTGGTCGTCACCGGCAAGCTGGCGGCGAGTGCGGACGACCGCGGTCTCGCGACCGCGCTGACGCGGCTGGTCGCGCGGGTGGGCGAGCCGGTGATCCGCCGCGGGGTCGATCTGGCGATGCGGATGATGGGCGAACAGTTCGTCACCGGCCAGACGATCGACGAGGCGCTGCGCCACGCAAAGGACCGCGAGGCGCGAGGCTATGGCTTTTCGTACGACATGCTCGGCGAGGCCGCGACGACCGCGGCGGATGCGGCGCGCTATCTCAAGGATTACGAGCAGGCGATCCACGCGATTGGCAAGGCATCGGACGGGCGCGGCGTGTATGGCGGGCCGGGTATCTCGATCAAGCTGTCCGCGCTCCACCCGCGCTACAGCCGCACGCAAGCGGGGCGGGTGATGGCCGAGCTCCTGCCGGTCGTGCGTGGCCTCGCGCTGCTCGCCAAGGGCTATGACATCGGCTTCAACATCGATGCCGAGGAAGCTGACCGGCTCGAACTGTCGCTCGACCTCCTCCAGTCGCTCGCCGAGGATCCCGAGCTCGACGGCTGGAAGGGGCTTGGTTTCGTTATCCAGGCCTATGGCAAGCGGTGCCCGCTGGTGATCGATTTCGTCATCGCGCTGGCGCGGCGGACCGGGCGGCGGATCATGATCCGACTGGTCAAGGGCGCCTATTGGGATGCCGAGATCAAGCGTGCGCAGGTCGACGGCCTTTCCGGATACCCAGTCTATACGCGCAAGATCTACACCGACGTCGCGTACATCGCGTGCGCGCGCAAACTGCTGGCGGCGCGCGACGCGGTGTTCCCGCAATTCGCGACGCACAACGCGCAGACGCTGTCGACGATCTACCAGCTGGCGGGCGAGGACTTCGTCGTCGGCGATTACGAGTTCCAGTGCCTCCACGGCATGGGCGAGCCGTTGTACGACCAAGTCGTCGGCGCGAACGGCCTCGCGCGGCCGTGCCGGGTTTATGCCCCGGTCGGTACGCACGAGACGCTGCTGGCGTATCTCGTCCGCCGCTTGCTCGAGAACGGGGCGAATTCGTCGTTCGTCAACCGGATCGGCGATCCTGCGGTGCCGATCGAGGACCTCATCGCCGACCCGGTCGAGATCGTCCGCGCGATGCCGGTCCCCGGCGCGCCGCATGACGAGATCGCGCTGCCCGCGGCGATCTATGGCGCGCGGCGCAATTCGCAGGGGCTCGATCTCAGCGACGAAGCGACGCTCGCCATGCTGTCGCAGACGCTGGTGGCGAGTGCCGCGTCCGAATGGACCGGTGGCGTGGACACGGGTGCACGGCCCGCGGTCGTGATCCGTAACCCGGCGGACCACCGCGACATCGTCGGCCATGTCTTCGAAGCGGACGAAGCCGCGGCGCAAGCGGCGGTCGATCGCGCGGTCGGGGCGGCGGCGCAGTGGGCGGCCACGCCCGTCGCGGAGCGTGCGGACTGTCTCGATCGCGCGGGGGACATGCTCGAAGCGGCGATGCCGACGCTGCTCGGACTGATCATGCGCGAAGCGGGCAAATCCGCCGCCAACGCCATCGCCGAAGTGCGCGAAGCAGTCGATTTCCTGCGCTATTATGCGGCGCAGGCACGCGCGACGTTGGACGGTGCGACGCCGCTCGGACCGGTGGTGTGCATCAGCCCGTGGAATTTTCCGCTCGCGATCTTCACCGGGCAGATCGCCGCTGCGTTGGTCGCGGGCAACCCGGTCGTCGCCAAGCCCGCGCAACCGACTCCGCTGATCGCGGCGGAAGCGGTACGGATCCTGCACCGCGCGGGGGTGCCCGAGGATGTCGTGCAACTGGTGCTGGGTGACGGGGCGGTCGGCGCGGCGCTGGTCGGCGCGTCTGCGACCGCGGGGGTGATCTTCACCGGATCGACCGGGGTCGCGCGGACGATCCAGCGCCAGCTCGCCGGGCGTCTGACCGCAGAGGGCAAGCCGATCCCGCTGATCGCCGAGACCGGCGGGCAGAATGCGATGATCGTCGACTCCTCCGCGTTGGCGGAGCAGGTCGTGGGCGACGTCCTCGCGTCCGCGTTTGACAGCGCCGGGCAACGGTGTTCGGCGCTCCGCGTGCTGTGCCTGCAGGAAGAGGTTGCGGACCGCACGCTCGCGATGCTGCGCGGCGCGGTGGCGGAACTGACGATCGGCCGCACCGATCGGCTCGCGATCGACGTCGGCCCGGTCATCACCGCGCAAGCGCGCGACGGGATCGACGCGCACATCGCGCGGATGAAGGCGGCGGGGCACCGCGTCGAGCAGGCCGCTTTGCCCGCCGCGACGGGGTACGGCACGTTCGTGCCCCCCACGATCATCGAGATCGACGACATCGCGCAGATCGAACGTGAGGTGTTCGGCCCGGTGCTGCACGTGCTCCGCTTCCGCAGCGGGGCGATGGAGGCGCTGGTCGAGTCGATCAACGCGACCGGCTATGGGCTCACCTTCGGCCTCCACACGCGGCTCGACGCGACGATCGATCGCGTCACGCGCGCGATTGGGGCGGGGAATGTCTACGTCAATCGCAACACGATCGGCGCGGTCGTCGGGGTCCAGCCGTTCGGCGGGCGCGGGCTTTCCGGAACTGGCCCGAAGGCGGGCGGCCCGATGTATCTGACTCGGCTGGTCCATGCCGCGCAGACGGCGGCGGTGCCGACGACGGGCGGCGATCCGGTCGCGCGGACGCTGGCGACGTGGCTCGGGACGCAGGGCGAGCCCGAGATGGCGGCGGCGGTCGGCGCGATCGCGGACCGGTCGCGGCTTGGCTATGAAGTCGAGCTGGCGGGTCCGGTCGGCGAGATCAACCGCTACGCGCTCCATCCGCGCGGACGGATCGCAGTGATCGCGCGGACCGCGCATGGGCTGTGGCGGCAGATCGGCGCGGTGCTGGCGACGGGGAACCACGCCGTGGTGATCCCGGGTGGTCCGCTGGCGGTGGCACCGGCGGGGTTGCCCGCTGTGGTTGCGGCGCGGATCGACTGGCCGACGCACGGGCTGGCCGAGGTCGGCGCGCTCGCGGGGGCGCTGGTCGAGGGGGATGCCGCGGACGTTGCTGCCGCGTCGCGGGCGCTGGCGGCGCGGGATGGGGCGATCGTGTCGCTGCATGGCGCTTCGAGCGCGGACGTGGTGGCGCGGGCGGACGCGTATCCGCTCGATCTGCTGTGCGAGGAGGTGTCGGTTTCGATCAACACGACCGCGGCGGGTGGGAATGCGAGTTTGATGACGCTGGCGTAGCGGTCTCTCTTCGCCCCTCCCCTTTAGGGGAGGGGTTGGGGGTGGGGCTGTGTCTCGCAGAGAGCGCGCTTTGCTGGACTTCCCCACCCCAACCCCTCCCCTGAAGGGGAGGGGCTAAGCGGTTACAACGCCGTCGCGAACGTGATCGCGCCGAGCACCACCCCCGGCGCATTCGCCAGTGCCACCGGCCAGTCGCGCTGCGGCTTGAGCAGCCCGTACGCCACCCACAAGGTACAGTTCACCGCCGTCGCCAGCGGCTGGATCACCGATCCCTTATGCCCCGCAAGGTTGAGCTGGATCTGCGAGATGTACGAAACATACATCATCACCGCCGTCGCGGTCGCGACCCAGCCGAGGATCAGGATTGCGCGCTCGGCGGTGAGGGGTTTGGCCGTGTTGGCCATCATCAATCTCCCTTTGTGTTGCAGTGCACAACAAAGGTTGGACCGTTCGGTTCACTCCGGCAGCGGCATCGCCGTCTGCGTGAGGCTCGCGGCAACCGCTTCGGCAATCTTGATCCCGTCGACCGCCGCCGAGAGAATGCCCCCCGCATAGCCAGCCCCTTCGCCCGCCGGATACAATCCACGCGTGTTGAGGCTCTGCAGATCGTCGCCGCGCTTGAAGCGGACCGGCGAGGAGGTGCGCGTCTCGACCCCGGTGAGCAGCACGTCGGGATGGTCGTACCCCGGGATCTGCCGCCCGAACACCGGAAGCGCCTCGCGCATCGCGGTGATCGCGAATTCGGGGAGGCATTCGGACAGGTCGCCCATCGTCACGCCGGGGCGATAGGACGGCACGACTTGCCCGAGCGCGGACGACGGCTTGCCCTCGAGCAGATCGCCCAGCCGTTGCGCGGGGGCTTTGTAGCTCGACCCGCCCGCGACATAAGCGAGCGATTCCCAGTGCCGCTGGAACGCGATCCCCGCCAGCGGATCGCCCGGATAGTCGCGCTCGGGGTCGATGCCCACGACCAGCCCCGAATTGGCGTTGCGCTCGTTGCGCGAATATTGGCTCATGCCGTTGGTGGCGACACGGCCTTCTTCCGAGGTGGCGGCGACGACGGTGCCACCCGGGCACATGCAGAAGCTGTAGACCGTCCGTCCGTTCTTGCAGTGATGCGACAGGCTGTAATCCGCCGCGCCGAGGATCGGGTTGCCAGCACTCGGCCCGAAGCGCGCGGTGTCGATCCACGATTGCGGATGCTCGATCCGCACCCCGAGCGAGAACGGCTTGGCCTCGACATAGACCCCCGCCTCGTGAAGCATCGCGAAGGTATCGCGCGCGCTATGCCCGATCGCGAGGACGACATGATCCGCGCGCAGATAGCTGCCGTCGTGAATGTGGAGCCCGCGCACGTGGCGGCTGCCGTCGCCGCGCGTCTCGATGTCGATTCCCTCGACGCGCTGCTGGAAGCGATATTCGCCGCCGAGCGCCTCGACGCTTTCGCGCATGCTCTCGACCATCGTCACCAGCCGGAAGGTGCCGATGTGCGGATGCGCTTCGGTCAGGATCTCCTCGGGCGCGCCCGCCTTGACGAACTCGGTCAGCACCTTGCGGTCGAGGTGGCGCGGGTCCTTGATCCGGCTGTAGAGCTTGCCGTCGGAGAAGGTGCCCGCGCCGCCCTCGCCGAACTGGACGTTCGATTCGGGGTTGAGCACGCTCTTGCGCCACAGCCCCCAGGTGTCCTTGGTCCGCTCGCGCACGACCTTGCCGCGATCGAGGATGATCGGGCGGAACCCCATTTGTGCGAGAATCAGCCCGGCGAACAGCCCGCACGGCCCCGCGCCGATTACGACCGGGCGGATCTCGCTCTGAACGGCGGGGGCCTGCGCGGTGAATTTGTAGCGCGTGTCGGGGGTGGTGCCGACGTTGCGGTCCTTGCGGAACTTGGCGAGCACGGTCGCTTCGTTCTTCACCGCGACGTCGAGCGAATAGACCAAAAGGATCGCCATCTTGTCGCGCGCATCGTGCGCACGGCGCGCGATCTTGAAGCGGATCAGGTCGCGTGGGCTGATCTTGAGCCGCTTGCAGATCGCAGCGGGGAGCGCCTCATCGGGATGATGGAGCGGAAGGGCCAGTTCGGTAATGCGCAACATCGCCGGCCCTTACCGCGAGATGCGTCCTGATGCCATGACCGGCGTTGTCGTTTGAGAGGTGGTGGCGAATCAGCCCTTGGGCGTGACCCACACCGCCACCGGCACCGCGAACTTGCCCGGCGCGGGCTTGCCGACTTCGACGCGGTCGGCGGTGACGAGCTCGCCCGTCTCGAGATTGAAGGATACCCACGGCTTGGGCATCCGGCCGAATACCATTTTCTGGATGGGCTGGCCGGTGGCCGTGTTCATGATCGTTGCGGTAATGCTCATGGGCGGGGGCGATACCGGCGGCGCGCCCCGGCTGTCCAGACCGGAACGCGCATTCCCCCCGTCCGTCTATTTCGAAGAGGCGGTGACCGTCGCAAACGCCTGTGGGGCATCGCGCAATTGCAGGTAGACCTTTCCGTCACGGCTGCCGGTCGTGGTGATCTTGGGTGCGACGAACCCGTCCGGGATCTCCTGCAGCGCATCCGGCTGCTCGCTCGCGCCCGCCGCCTTGATGAGGAACAGACGATCCCCCGCGATCTGGCATTTCTCGCGCGCGGGGCAACTGACCGATCGTATGTCGGGCAGCCGAACGATCGTCGCGAGCGAAGTCCAGTTGGAGGCGACATCGCCTTCCAGGATACGGAACCGCACCGGACCATAAGCGAGCGCGCCAAGCGCTTCGACCGGCGAGAAGGCGACGATCCCGGTGGTCGCATCCTGCAGGTCATAGCCCTTGCCGGCCTTGATGATCCCGGAGGCGCGCCCGTCCGCGGTCGCGATCTCGACCGATTCCTGCCCGTCGAGCGTTTCCATCGCATCCTTGTGGAAGGCAAAGCTGATTCGCGCATCCTGTGCGAAAACGGCGTCGGTGCGCATCACGAGGGGTACCGTACCTTCGTGTGCCGGCACCTGGCCTGCGATGTGGACCAGTGTCGCGCCCGTGCGCCGTGCCGCGATCGTTACCGGGACGGTCTTCTTGCGACCAGCGGCAAAGGTGACTTCCGCACTCAGGCTCGTCCCCGCGCCGATCGTCTGCGCCTTGGTGGGGTCGTCCGCGAGCAAGGTCAGTCGATCCTGATTGTCGACTCGCGTCAGCCCACCAGGGTGGAACGACAGCTGGCCCAGCGTCATCCCGCGCACCTGATCGAGCCGCGCACCGGTCAGGATCGCCTCGGCATCGCCGGCGTGGAAGGTCAGGTCGTCGACGCTGCCCGCTTCCTGCAACGCGGACAGGGTCACCACCGCGGGCGTTGTGCCCGCTGCACCCTCGATCACGATCGACACTGGTCCGGGCGCCATCTTCTCGAGCGGGAGCGTCGCGACAATTCCACGGGTGCCCGCCTGTTTCCACGTCACGGGCCGGGCCGCGCCGTCACCGCGGCGCAGCGACACTTGCGTTACGCATCCCGAACCACCGCCCAGCACCTCGACATCGTTCGCGCGCCCGACGACGAGCGACGTGCCGTCGGCGGTCTTCCAATTGTTGAGCAGCGGGTTGGACAGCGCGAAGCTCGGTCCCTCGAACGGGGCAAAGCCCCAGAACCCGTGGATTTGCGCCGGGATCGCGCCGCCGAACGGGCCGTCCGGAATCGGCTTGTCGAGGACATAGCCGCCGCGACGCGGATCGGCATGGATCGGCACGTCGACCAGCGTTCCGTCCGGGCGCTTCAACCGCAGCGCCATCTCGCGCGCATATTGCGTGGCGTAGATTAGCGGCGCACCCTCGACCGGCAAGGTCATGCCCGCGTTGGCGCACAAGGCGATGTCGGGCGTGGTGGCGCGGAGCGGGGGCGGCTTGGCCGCTTCCACCGCGGGCATCGCGACGACCATCACCGAGGTCGGTTTGGAAAAGGACAGCGGCGTGTTGAGCAGCAGCGTCGCGCGACCGTTGCCGATTTGCGCCAGCGCCGGGATGAATTGCAACTGGGTCGACTGGAACGCCCCCATCAGCCGGAACAAGTCGCGGACCACGCCGATGTAGGAACTGTACGATCCATATCCGCCCTGCGGAGTCGCGCTCAGCTGGAACGCGAGGTCGGTCGGCGCCCCCGCCAGCGTCGAGGCCAGTTGCGAGCTGTGCGTATCCGCCAGCAGCAGCGTCTCACGGTCGCCGGTGAGGCACGCCGCCTGCAGTTCGGCCGGTTGCTGAAGGCATTCCGCCTTCAGCTTGATCGACAGGCTACGCGTCAGGCTCTGCGACGCCGCCGAGACGCTGTCGGGATTCTCGCGCTCGACCTTGAGTGTTTCGCGCAGGAACGCATCGAGCCGCGCGCGATCGAGCGTTGCTTGGTTGAGCTCTTGAATTGCGCGGACGAACGCGCCGGGGCGTTTGCGCACCGTGCTGATTACCGCATTCGCGCCACCACCGCTCTCGGGGATGACGAGCAGCGCCATTTGCTGCGCGCCCTTGGGGACGGTCAGCGAAAAGTCCGCGCCCTTGCCCTTCCAGCTGCGCGCCTCGTGAAACCAGTCCTTGGACGGACGGTCGATCACGCCACGCAGGAACCCCGCGACGATCCGGAACCCCTCGGTCTGGTTCTCCGGCAAGTCGAGCTTGACCGAAACGACGTCGCCCTCGACGAGATTGGGGACCGATTCGAGCGGCAGCGTGACCGCCCCGTGCTTGACCGTCACGATGACGTTCGGACCGACCAGATCGAACGAAGACGATGCGCCGAGGGAAGGCGATGCAGCGCACAGGCCCGTCAGGGATACGCCCAGAACAAGCGATAACGATCGCGCGCGGCGCAGTACGGATTTCGGCATCGCTCTGAAAAGCATCAGATCTCCTGCTTCCGACCTGTGTTCACAATAAGGCCCGCGGCGGTGTTCAACGGCGGTGGACTTAACCTCTGTGCCACATGGCGCAAGGGGGCGCGGGTTCGCCGCCCGCGATACGGCTCGGTCCGCCGCGCCGTATCAGCGGCAGGCACGCCACCCCGTGTCGCCGCGATTCGCCTGATCGAGATGCAGGTGATCGCGGTGCGCGGCATTGTAATCCGGCGACAGGACCGTCGCGAACAGCGTGCATCCCCCGTCGCGCACCGCGTGCAGGAAGCGTCCACGCCCATCGTCGCGCGACCAGTCGCGGAGCACCGCGATGCGACGGCCGTCGGTCAGCACGAAGGCGCTGACGTCGATCGCGTTTCCGGTCGAATGCTCGCTCCAGCTGCCTTCCTGGCGACCGTACATGCGGCGGCAGGAGTAGCTGCCGAAATGCTCGATCCGCGTCACCGTCGTGCCGAACAGGCGTTGCGCTGCGGGTTGAACGACGTTGGCCTGCCACGCAAGCAACCCAACCGTGATCGGGCAGGCGGTCGTCACTACGGGGCTGAGCGTCAGCATGTCCTGGCGTGGGGCCGCGCGAACGCTGTCGGGCGCCCGGCACTGGTCCGGGCCACGTGGCGGAACGGCAGTGAATTTGAGACCCGCCGTTTCCAGCAGCGCACGGCAGGCGGCGGGATCGCGGCCAAGCGCGACGATCTTGCGCCCGGTGAACAGCCCGGGCGGCTGGTCCAGCCGCAACGGGGTCCACGGCAAGTCCTGCGGGGCGGGGCGGAACAGCGCAAACACCACCAGCGCGACCGCCGCGCACAGCACGAGCACGATGATCCGGCGCAGCCAGCGGAGAGCGATCGGGTAAGCCATCGCGCAGCCAACGCGGCGAGGGCCGCTTTGGCTGCGCCCCGTGCGCGCGATCAGTCGTAGCGCGCTGCCCACATCCCCGATGCGATGTCGCTTTCGTCGACGACGGCGCAATCGGGCCGGGCGACTCCCTCCACGATCGCCTGCCGCGCGACCGCGGTGGCGATGCGCAGCGCGATATCGCGCAGATGCGTGATCGGCGGGAGGAGCGTGCCGCCTTCACCATCCATCGCCGCCAACTCACGCGCAGCGGCCATGAACATGCCCTCGCTCACGCACCGGGCGCCTACTGCCAGCGCGCCAAGCCCGACGCCGGGGAAGATGAAGACGTTGTTGACCTGGGTCACGCCCGCGACCCCGAACGGGCTGCCGGTGCCGACGATTGCGCGGCCCCCGGTCCAGTCGAACAGGTCGGCCGGATGCGCTTCCGCACGCGAAATCGGGTTGGACAGCGGGAAGATGATCGGATGCTCGACGCTCGCGGCCATCGCGCGGATTGCCGCCTCGCTGAAGCCGCCGCTTTGCCCCGACGTGCCGACCAGCACCGTCGGCGCAACTAGCTCGATGGTGGCGAGCAAATCGTACCCGTTCGGATTGAACAGATCGCGCGGGGTGTCGTGACGGGCAAACGCCAGCTGCGATTCGGTCAGCCCCGGCATGTCGTCGACGATCAGTCCGTTTCGGTCGACCGCCCAGATCCGCGTGCGCGCCTCGGCGTCGCTCAACCCATCGGCGACCATCGCGCGGACGAGCAGCTCGCCGATCCCGCAGCCCGCGGCGCCCGCCCCGAACAGCACGATCCGCTGGTCCGCAAGCGCGCCGCCGGTGCGCCGGATCGCGGACAGCAACGTGCCGAGCGCGGTCGCCGCGGTCCCCTGGATGTCGTCGTTGAAGCTCAGCAGCCGGTCACGATAGCGATCGAGCAGGCGATGCGCATTGTGGCCCGCGAAATCCTCCCACTGGAGCAACACGCCGGGCCAGCGTTCGGCGACGGCGGTGACGAAGCTTTCGAGGAAGCCGTCATACTCTTCACCCCGAACGCGGGCATGCCGCCAGCCGACGTACAGGGGATCATCGCGCCTGGCGGCATTGTCGGTGCCCACATCGAGCAGGATCGGCAACACTTCGGCCGGGTGCAGCCCTGCGCATGCCGTATAGAGCGCGAGTTTGCCGATCGGGATCCCCATCCCGCCCGCGCCCTGGTCGCCAAGCCCGAGGATGCGCTCGCCATCGCTGACGACGATCACCTTGACCCGGTCGAACGCCGGGTCCGCCAGAATGTCCGCGATCCGGTCCTGGTTGGGATAGCTCAGGAACAGCCCGCGCGGGCGGTGCCAGATCTCGCTGAACCGCTCGCATCCTTCGCCGACGGTCGGGGTGTAGATCAGCGGCAGCATCCGCGGCAGGTCGCGCTGGACGAGCGCGTGGAACAGGATCTCGTTCGAATCCTGCAATTCACGCAGAAAGGCGTAGCGATGGAAGTCGTCCGCCATCCCGTCGAGCGCGCGCATCCGCCGCTCGATCTGGCTGTCGAGCGTGCCGATGTGCGGCGGGAGCAAGCCATGCAGCCCGAACGTGTCGCGCTCGGTCTCGGTAAACGCCGTCCCCTTGTTGGTCAGCGGGTCGGCGAGCAGTGCGCGCGCGGCGGCGTAGTAGGCGGGAGCGATGAGAAGGGTCCTTTCAGAAGCGCAGGCTGATCCAGCCAGCGAGGAAGTCCGAGCTTTTGTACCCGGCGTCGCGAAGCCCCGGGCCAGCGTCGAGATGTTCGTACCGCCCGGTCAGCGAGACCCGCGGCGACAGCGCCCACACGGCCTGCAACCGCGACACGTTGGCGATTCGCGCGGCGCGGAAGTTCTGCGTTCCCGCGAACGGTGCGCCGCTGGCACGGTACACGGCATCGGTGACGTTTGCGCGCCAATTCAACGCATATTCCGCCGTCACGCGCAGCGCCTTGGTCGGGGATACTGTCACGTTGGGGGCAAGCGTGACGAGGTTCGACGGCGTCAGGAACAATTGATAGCTGTAATAGATGTTGTTCCCGAACGGCGCATAGGCGTTGCGCAACGTCTGCCCGCCATACCCGCCGCCACCGCTCGAATAGTCGAAATGCACGCCGACGCGTGGCGCGGTCTTGGCCTTGCTCACGCGGTACGTCTGCGCGACGAAAAACTGCCACGCGTCGATCCGCTGATCGATATAGGTCCCGAACTGGTGGTTGACGGTCCAGTCGATCGTCACCGGGCCAGCATCGCCATATGCGTGAACGCCCGCATAGAAGCGTTCCGCTGGGCCGATCCTGCCGCCCCAGGCTCCGACCGAATTCTTGCGCCGCCAGAAGAACGGATCGACGAACAGGTTCGACCCGCCGAACGTGGTCTTGGGCACGACGAACCCGAGCGACACGCCCGAGAAGCGGCGCGCGGGGTCGCTCACGTCATCGTCGGTCCCGAGATCGCCGTAGGCGGTCGGCTTGAGGTCGAACAGGTCGGCACGCATGGTCTTGCCCTTCGCCCACAGCCGGATGCCGTTGAGCGTGTAGCGGATCGTGTTGTTGTCGCGCTGTGAGACAAGCAAATTTGGGCCGTCGGTGAATTCCTGGCGACCGTAGCGCGCGCCGAACTGCACCGAACCGACATCGACGTCGCCTTCGACGAACGCCTGCTGGACCGATAAATCGTTGCGCAGGTTGGCGGCGGGCTGGCCCAGTTCGACCCCGCCGATGCCGCCGTGCGCCAGCTCGATGTAGCCGCGCAGATGCGGCCCGACGTGAAGGTCGGCGCCGCCAACGATGCGGGTGATGTCCTGCCGCTGCGCTTTGCTGTCGCGCAGGTTCGGGTTGGTGGTGTGGTTCATCCGCAGCCGCAATTCGCCCGACAGCGTCAGGTAGACGTCACCGTTCGAATCGAGCGACAGGAACTTGAGCCGGTCGAGCGGATCGTCGCGCTTCGCCGGATCGCGGAGATTGCTCCAGTCCTCGGCCCAGCGGGAGAGGTTGTAGCCGTTGGTATTGGCGCCTTCGCCCCCGCCTGCGGCGGGATAGCTGGTGGCGATCTCGGTCGCCGGGGCCTTTTCTCCCGCACTCTTCTGGGCATACGCGCCCGATGCGGCGAGGGCGGCGTAGGGCGCGAGGAACGCCGTGGCGACACGCAGTCGCGAAGCAATCATCATGACAAACGTCCTTTCCGGGTCAGTTCGCGACGCCGAGCGTCACGGCAGCCGGGCTGGCAGGCGCAGGCGAGGCGACCGTCGTCTTGCCAGAGAGCGCGGCATTGAGCTGCTCCAGGTCGAGCTTGCCCTCCCACTTCGACACGACGACCGTCGCGACCGCATTGCCGATGAAGTTGGTCAGGCTGCGGCATTCGGACATGAAGCGGTCGACCCCGAGGATCAGCGCCATCCCCGCGACCGGCACCGACGGCACGATCGACAGCGTTGCGGCGAGGGTGATGAACCCCGCGCCGGTAACGCCCGCCGCGCCCTTGGACGACAGCATCGCGACGCTCAGCAGCAGCAACTGCTGCCCCAGCGTCAGGTCGACGTTGCACGCCTGCGCGATGAACAGCGCGGCCAGCGTCATGTAGATGTTGGTTCCGTCGAGGTTGAAGCTGTAGCCGGTCGGGACGACCAGACCGACGATCGACTTGGGGCAGCCGGCGCGCTCCATCTTCTCGATCAGCGAGGGCAGTGCACTTTCCGACGACGAGGTGCCGAGCACCAGCAGCAGCTCGGCCTTGAGGTAGAGGATCAGCTTGATGATTGAGAAGCCGGTCAGCCGTGCGACCAGCCCGAGCACGACCAGCACGAAGATCAGCGAGGTCGCATAGAAGGTGCCGACCAGCGTCGCCAGATTGGCGAGCGTGCCGACGCCGTATTTGCCGATCGTGAACGCCATCGCGCCGAACGCACCGATCGGTGCCGCGCGCATCACGATGCCCACCAGCTTGAAGAAGGTGATCGACACATCGTTGAGCAGGTCGAGCACCTTCGCCCCGCGTTCGCCAATCAGCGCGAGCGCGATCCCGAACAGGATCGAGATGAACAGCACTTGCAGGATGTTGCCCTGCGTCATCGCCGACAGGAACGTGTCGGGAATGATGCTCGTCAGGAAGCCGGTCAGCGTCGTCTCATGCGCCTTTGCGGCATATTCGCTGACCTTCGATGCATCGAGCGAGGCGGGATCGATGTTGAGTCCCGCGCCTGGCCGGACGACGTTGGCGACGACCATCCCGACGATCAGCGCGAGCGTCGAGAAGAACAGGAAATAGGCGAACGCCTTGCCCGCCACGCGTCCGACCGACCCGAGATCCCGCATCCCGGCAATGCCGGTGACGATCGTCAGGAAGATGACCGGCGCGATTACCATCTTTACCAGCTTGATGAAGGCATCGCCGATCGGCTTCATCGCTTCGCCCGTCTGAGGCGCGAAATGGCCGAGCAGCACGCCCGCGACGATCGCGAGCAGAACCTGGAAATAGAGTTGCGCGTACCACCGCTTTGGAGCGGCAGGCGGCTGTTCGCCGGCAGCGGGGATCGAAATGGACATGGGGCCTTCATCCTCTGAACACGCGGTTCGGCTCTGCGGCGATACCTGCTGCCCGAAGTATCGCGTCCATTGCCGCGCGGCTTGGCACATATTCGTAATTCACCAAAAACCCCCGCTTTTCGGTGGTTTGAGGAAGTTTCTCATGAAGCCAAGTGTCGAAAATGGCCGTCACGATCCGGCGCTTGTGCCGAAAGTTGCACATCGTCGCCACGATGCTAGGGTTTCGCATGCGGATGGTCTTTTCTGGACGACGAGTCGGCGTTGCCGTCGTTGCGATCCTCCTCGCGCTTGCGGTCGCGTGGGCCGTTGGCGGGGTGGTCGAACACCAGGCCCGTATCCGGCTCGTGGCATCGTTGACGGCGGATGCACGGCTGCGCGCGGCGCTGCTCGCCAGCGAAGTCGCGCGGTTCCGCCTCCTGCCGCTTGCGCTGGCCGATGATCAGGATGTCGTCGCAGCGTTGGAGGGGCGGACGAATGCGCGAGCGATCCTCGATCGCAAGCTCGAACGCCTGGCCGTCGAAACCGGCGCGGAGGCAATGTACGTAATCGCGCCCGATGGTCGAGCGATCGCAGCGAGCAATTGGCGCAGTAGGAAGAGTTTCGTCGGCAACGATTATCGCTTCCGCCCGTATTTCCAGCAGGCGCGCGGCGGCGGTGAGGGACGGCAGTTCGCGCTCGGCACGGTCAGCAACCGCCCCGGCCTCTATCTTGCGCGACGCACTTCGGCGGGCGGCGTCGTCGTCGTAAAGCTCGATTTCGGGTCGATCGAGCGGCAATGGGCCGCGGCGGGCGGCGTCACCTTCGTTACCGATCCAGCCGGGCTGATCCTGATTGCGAGCCGCCCGGCGTGGCGCTTCGCGATGACACGACCGCTGTCAGCCGCCGAACGCGCGACCGCTTTGCGAACAAGCGGCGCCGCTGCCTTGCTGCCGGTCCCGTTCCGGGCGGCACGGGGCGGACGGATCGCGGTTCCGGGGGAGAAAGGCACCTTGCTCGTCGTGCAGACTGCGCCGGACGGCGCGGGGTGGCGCGTAACGCTCGCGCAACCGACGCGCGTCGCGGTGGACGATGTCGCCCGGGCGGGGGCGATCGTCGCGGGGATGGTCACGCTAGTGCTGTTGTGGCTTACCGGGGCGGGATGGTCCGCGGCGCGGCGCCGGGCGGACCGGACGAGCCAGCTCGAACAGGCGGTCGCCGACCGGACCGCCGCGCTCCGCCACGAAATCGAGGAACGGACAGAGCTGGAAACGCGCGCGGCGATCCTGCGCGAGGCGTTGCGCCAGGCGAACCGGTTGGCAACGCTTGGGCAGATCACCGCGAGCGTCGCGCATGAAACAGCACAGCCGGTGGCCGCGATCCGCACCTATGCCGCGACTGGGGAGACGCTGCTCGACCGCGGCGCGACCGAGGACGTCCGCACCAACCTCCGCGCGATCGCCCGCCTGACCGAACGGATTGGCGCGGTCACCGCGCAGTTGCGCGGGTTCTCGCGCAAGGCGAGCGGGGAAATCGGCCCGGTGCCGCTCACCGAAGTGATCGAGGGCGCGCAGTTGATCTTACGCGAGCCCTTGTCGCACATCCGGGTCGCGTGGCCTGCGGTCGCGGCCGACCTCTGCGTGATCGCGGGGCGGATCCGGCTCGAGCAGGTGTTCGTTAACGTGTTACAGAACGCGACCGAAGCGCTTCAGGCGCAGTCGGACGGGGCGATCGTCGTGACGGTCGATCCCCGGGACGACAACGTCGTCGTCCGGATCCACGACAACGGTCCGGGTATCGCGCCCGAGATCGCCGAGCGGCTGTTCACGCCGTTCGCGACCAGCCGGGCGGCGGGACTGGGCCTGGGATTGGTGATCGCAAAGGATATCATGGAAGATCTGGGCGGGTCGCTGCGCCTCGCCCCGGAGCCGCATGGCGCCTGTTTCGAACTCGTATTGCGGAGAGCGCGATGACCGCAGGTTTGCGCGTCGCGCTGATCGAGGATGACGAGGACCTGCGCGTCTCGACGACGCAGTTGCTGTCGCTCGCCGGGTTCACGGTCGATGCCTATCCGGCGGCGACCCCGGCGCTGGCCGCGATCCAGGCCGATTTTCCGGGCGTCGTCGTCACCGACGTGCGCTTGCCGCATCTCTCGGGAACCGAAGTGTTCGAGCAGTTGCGCGCGCGCGATCCGAGCCTGCCCGTCATCCTGATCACGGGGCACGGCGATGTCGAGATGGCGGTTTCCGCGCTGAAGGCGGGCGCGTGGGATTTCCTGACCAAGCCGTTCGATCCCGACGTATTGCTGGCCGCGGTCACACGCGCGGCGACCGCGCGGATGCTCGAGCTGGACAACCGGCGTCTCCGCGCCGCGGCGCAGGCGACGGGCGCGCCGGAGGACGATGCCAGCAACGGCCTGATCGGTTACTCCCCCGCGATCGAGCGACTGCGGTCGATGATCCCGGTGTTGGCCGACGCGGACATCGACTTGCTGATCGAGGGCGAGACCGGGACCGGCAAGGCGCTGCTCGCGCGGCGCATCCATGCGGCGGGCAAGCGGCGACGGCATCGCTTGCTCGGCGTCGCCTGTGGTGCGTATCCGGACGCGTTGCTCGACAGCGACCTGTTCGCCCGGGTCGGCAGCGGGAGCGTGGTCGCAGCGAGCCGCGGCACCGTCCTGCTTGATGATCTCGACCAGGCATCGCGTGCGCTTCAGGCACGGCTGACCGCGCTGGTCGAGGCGCGCGCGCTGGTCACGCCCGGCGTGCGCGATGCGGTTCCGATCGATCTGCGCGTCATCGCGACCGCCGCCGAACCCGGCGCGCGCGCGGAGGATGCGATTGCGCCCGCCTTGTTATACCGGATCGCGGCGGTGCGATTGCGGATGCCGCCCTTGCGCGAACGGCGCGAGGACGTGGTGCCGTTGTTCGCGCATTTCGTCGCCGAAGCGGCGCAGCGCATCGAAGGACCGGTGCCCGCGATGACCGCGGCGGCGCAACATCATCTCGCCACGCACGACTGGCCCGGCAACGTCCGCGAACTCGCGCATTTTGCCGAGCGGTTCGTCCTTGGGCTCGACGCGACCGCGGACACCACCGAATCGCAGCCGGCGAGCCTGCCCGAGCGGCTCGATGCGTTCGAGCGCGCCGCGATCATCGCCGCGATGGGCGCGGCGGGCGGGGAAGTCGGCGTGGCGATCGAGCATCTCGGGATTCCGCGCAAAACCTTCTATTACCGCGTCAAACGGCTCGGAATCGCGTTGGGACCGTTGAAGCGCAGCGGGTAGTGGCGGGCCGTGTGGTCCAACGTCGGCGTCACCCGACGCTGCGTTCGCCATGTTGGAGGAGCGCGGGGATCACGAGATCCTCCTCGTCCGCCAGATGCCGCGCCAGCAATTGGATCAACCGCTCGGTCGCGTCGGAATAGCCCTCGCGGGCAGCTTCCACGGCACTCCCCCCGCGCGGTAGCGCGGTCACGAGCTGGCGGGCGGCGTCGAGGGATGTCAGCACTGCGCCGTGGATCAGGTGGTGATCGCTTTCTAGCAAGTCGAAGCCGTGCTGCATCCGGGGATCGAGCGCGCGGAACTTGGGGAAATAGGCGGAGTCCTCGATCTGGTGATGCCCCTCCAGATGCTGCAGGAACTGGTTGAACCGTGGCACGAACGCTTGCTGGAACGCGTTCGCCTCGAGCGTGCCTTCGCGGAAAGCCTGCGTAATCTGCTGCAATTGGTTGCCCTGATCGCGCAAACTGGCGTGGACCTGCAGCCAAAACGCGGCCAGTTCGCCGAAATTGCGGTGCGCCCGCCACGTCGGCGCCGGATACGTGTCGCGCAGATAGGCGATCGTGCCGGGCAATCCCGATCGGCTTTCCAGTGGCCAGGCGGTGGAATCATCGGACATGCGAACGGCTTAAGCGGTAGCGGGGTGACGCCGCAACCGCCAACCGCCCTTTTCACGGACGCAAGGGTTTGCTCTACTTCGTGCCATGACCCTTTCCCGCAGCCTCATCGCCCTTTCGCTATCGTCGGCGATCGCCATTGCCACGCCGCTCACGGCCCAATCGACGTACGATCAGGTCGATCCGATGATCGGCACCGGGGGGGAAGGGCATACGTTTCCGGGCGCGGTCGCGCCGTTCGGCATGGTTCAGCTCAGCCCGGACACCGACACCGGGCATCTCGTGCGGGACAGTTACAAATGGGCGGCGGGCTATCGGTATAGCGATCCGACGATCCAGGGCTTCTCGCACACGCATTTCTCGGGTGCCGGGCATTCCGACCTCGGCGATTTCCTCGTGATGCCGGTGGCCGGGAATACGGTGTCGCTAGAACCCGGCGACGCGGCGCAACCCGGCTCGGGCTATCGCTCGCGGTTCGATCACGGCAGCGAGATCGCAGTGCCCGGCTATTATGCGGTGACGCTGCGTGATGCGGGCGTCCGCGCGGAAATGACCGCGGGTACGCGTGTCGGCGTGCATCGCTATACCTTCCCGACGGGTAAGGCGGCGCATCTCGTGCTCGATCTGCGCAGCTCACTCTATACCTATCCGGGCAAGATCCTGTGGTCCTCGCTCCGGCTGCTGCCCGACGGCACCATCGTCGGCGCGCGGCAGACGCGGGGGTGGGCCCCCGACCGGCAGCTGTTCTTCGCGATGCGCTTCTCGGCACCGCTGACCGACCATGCCTTCGTCAGCACCGAGCGCGACGTCCCGTACAAGGGCTTTCAGGGGCCGGGGCGCGGAAGCGATGCCGTTGCGGAGCGATCCGGGCGGGCGCTGGTCGCGCGGCTCGATTTCGGACAATTGACGCAGCCGCTCGAAGTACGGGTGGCGATTTCGTCGGTCGACGAGGCGGGGGCGATCGCCAACCTTGCGAGTGAGCCGACCTCGTTCGACGCGGTCCGCGCGAAGACGGTGGCGGCATGGCACACGGCGCTGGATGTGCTGACGCTGCAGGCACCCGCGCCGATGCAACGCAACGTCGCGACTGCGCTATATCACAGCTTGCTCGCGCCATCGGTCGCGGGGGATTCGGACGGACGCTATCGCGGGCCGGATAATCGGGTCCACCAGGCAAAGGGCTACACGTTCCGCTCGACCTTCTCGCTCTGGGATACGTTCCGCGCCGAACATCCGTTGCTCACCCTGGTCCAGCCGGCGGAGACGACGCGCGAAATCGTCCAGTCGCTGATCGACAGCCGGGTGCACAGTCCTGACGGTATCCTTCCGGTCTGGCAGTTCCAGGGTCGCGAGACGTGGACGATGATCGGCTATCACGCGGTGCCGGTCATCGCCGATGCTTATCTGAAGGGGATTCGCGGGTTCGATGCCAACGCCGCGCTCGATGCGATGGTCGCGAGCGCGACCTACGGTCCGTACGGTGGCCTGAACGACTATATGAAGCTCGGCTTCGTCCCGATCGACCGGGAGCCCGAAGCGGCCTCCAAGACAGTCGAATATGCCTATGACGACTGGACCATATCCCGGATGGCCGCCGCGATGGGGCGCAAGGACCTTGCGGCAACCTTCGCCAAACGCGCAGGCTATTGGCGCAACAGCTTCGATCCCAAGACGGGTTTCGTCCGTGCGCGCAAGAGCGACGGCGCGTTTCGCGTGCCGTTCGACCCGACCGCGATCAACTACGGGTCGGATTATACCGAGGGCAACGCCTGGCAATACAGCTGGTTCGTACCCCAGGACCAGGCCGCGCTGGTCACCGCGCTGGGGGGCGACCGGCCGACCGTCGCCAAGCTCGATGCGATGTTCGATTACGACAATTCGAAACTCGACTACAGCCACGCCGAGGATATCGCGGGCCTGATCGGCCAGTACATCCACGGCAACGAACCGAGCCATCATGTCGCCTATCTTTACAGCTACGCAGGTGCGCCGTGGCGGACCCAAGCGCGGCTACAGCAAATCGTTGCCAGCCAGTACCATCCGACAGCGGATGGGTTGGCAGGGAACGATGACTTAGGGCAGATGTCGGCATGGCTCGTCTTCACGGCGCTCGGCTTCTATCCTGTGACGCCGGGCAGCCTCGAATATGTCATCGGTCGTCCGTTCGTCGATCGGGCGGTGCTGGCGCTGCCCAATGGCAAGCGGTTGACGATTGTCGCGGACGGACTTGATCCGACGCACCCCTATGTCGGCAGTGTGACGCTGAACGGCAGACCCGTCACGAAGGCGTATCTTCGGCATGACCAGATCCTTGCAGGCGGCGCATTGCGCTTCCGCATGCAGGCATCGCCGAACATGGCATGGGCGAGCACGCCCACGGACCGCCCGTTCTCTTCGAGCAGGCAGCGATAAAAATTTGCTTGGGGATGGATCAAAAACGCGGGTCGAGCGTGCCACGTTAATCGCTGTAAATTGGTTAACAAACCCCACTGTCAGTGGATTTTACACATCTAGCGAACGGTTTAGCGGCGTTTCCCACAAAACGTGGGTTGGCACGGAGCTTGCTAGTAAGGTTTCGTCAATTAATGGAGTGTTGTAAATGCGTACCAAGCTTCTTTCCGCCGCTGCTGCCGTCGCCATCGCAGCTGTTGCAGGCGTTGCGCCCGCTTCGGCTGCTGTTTTCCCCGTCAACGCAACTGCACAGAACGCTGCGAACAACGGCTTCTTCACCGCCGCTGCAGGCGGCGCTGGCACGTTCAACGGCTCGTTCGGCGTTCGGAACATTGCCCAGGGCAATTTCTCGGAAATCTTCACGTTCACCCTGCCGACCGACGGTCTGGGCAGCGGTTCGGTAACCTCGATCGCATCGGGCATGCTGTCGGCGCTCACCGACGCCAACTTCACGTCGGTGTTCTTCAACGGTCAGGCTGCTCAAATCGCACCGAACGGTCGTTTTGAGTTCGCTTCGCTCGAGCTCGTTCCGATCACGGCTGGCCAGCTCAACACGCTGACCGTGAACGGCTTCTCGTTCGGCGGCGCATCGATCGGCGGCAGCCTGTCGTTCACGCCGACTGCAGGCGCTGTTCCGGAAACCGCAACGTGGATGATGATGCTCGCCGGCTTCGGCATGATGGGTGCAGGCCTGCGCTATCGTCGTCGCAGCTCGACCGTCGCTTTCGCTTAATCGCGGTAAGTCAGGAAATGCCGCCGGTGAAAACCGGCGGCATTTTTTTGTCCGTCAAAGATCGGGCAGGAAAACTTTCACCAGCGCATTCCCTGACTGCGTGCGGTGGATCGCTTCGTCAGACGTAAGCTCGTCCGCGAGCTCGAGCGCATCGTCGCGCGAGAAGAACAGGGCATAGAGCGAGCGCGCCACGGCGCCCGTCGACAGATCGCCCGCAGCGGCTTCGATCCGCCGCCGGATGCTCGAAATCTCCAGCCACATCAGCTGCGACGGCGCGCCGACGCTGGTGTTGGTGCGGGGTGTGCCGATCGACTTGAACCCCAGCATCGCTTCGTAGAACCGCCGGTGCCGCGGATTGACCTCGATAAACAGGTCGGTGCAGCGGTGGTGATGATAGCCGTAGATGAAGACGATATGGAACAGCGCGGCGAGCAGCGGCTTGGAGGGCAGGCCGGTTTCGAACGCAAGCCGGCTGAGTTCGCAGATCTTGCGACCCGTCGTTTCGCGGAATGGGTTAAGCTCGTCGGCGAAGATTGCGTCAGCGGCCAGCCCGGCCTCGGAGTCCACCACCAGCGTGACGGTCCCGAGCACCTGGGCGTCGGCCGTTGCGGTAAAGGTTGCGCACGCCCGATGGGCGGGAAGCGCATGATTGCTGCCATAGCCACGCCAGGCATAGCGGCGGTTGATCAGAGAACAGGCATTTTCCCGACGATCGCTCGTGTCGGCCAGCTCGATCTGCACCGGTCGTCCGAAAACGCCCGGCGAAAGCGAGGCGCGTTGTAGGGTTGTGTCCCCATCGACCGACCGCGAAGCTGGCGAGGCGAACCCACCGTGCGGAACGAACACCCCCGGCTGCATACCCATCGCAAACCCCCAATTTCAGCAACACATACTGATCTCGCGACCACGTCTTGAAGGCAGTCTCCATAAATTTGTCTTTACGGAATGCCTTACCGGACAGTGCGGAGTTGCCGAATAGGGTTAATAAACGCCAGCCTTTTGAACAGGCTGCTCGGTCAGTCGTGCCGTTTGTAAGGTTAACGCGCGACGGCTACTTGCGGTGCGCCCCAAATGAAACAGACGTTCGTACAAAAGGATGATCTGTCCGGGAGGGGGGTAAGAACACGCCATATGCCGCAATCGGCGCGATCGATTCGCGGAAAGGGGGGGCGGAACGCCGCGCGGCGGTGTTATAGAACACCCCATCCTGCCAAGCGAGTCGACGGATCTCGTCCGCCGCATCGTATGGACACGACATCGTCGTTCCCGACCGGTTGCCCGCATCCGTGAACCCCGCCTCGAAGGCGTCGATCAAACTGTCTAGGCAAGTATCGCGCAGCATAAGTGTTAAACCTTGTGTTCCCCCGAGGGTTCCGACTGGTTAAGCATTTTCCAGTACCTACCATATTAGGACGGTCTCGCAAAATCGGGCAGGCGCGGACAGGCCAAGAGGGTCACCGGGCATCATCGAGCGGGTCCTGGTCGTGGTTTGTACGCATCAGCACTGCGGTGACAAACGCCACCGCACAAATTGCGGTCACGTACCAATAGAAGCCGGATTCATTGCCGGCGGCCTTGAACGACAAGGCAACATATTCAGCGGAGCCACCGAACAGCGCGTTGCCGATCCCGTACGCAAGGCTCACGCCCAGCGCGCGGACATGCACCGGGAACAGCTCGGCTTTGAACAGACCGCTGATCGACGTGTACAGGCTGTTGATCGCCAGGCCCGCCAGCACGAGCGCGAAGGCGGCACCCGCACTCTGCACGTTGGCGAGCAGCGACAGCAGCGGCACCGTCGCCAGCGTTGCAAGTGCGCCGAACAGCAGCATGTTGGTTCGCCGCCCAATCCGGTCCGACAGCAGGCCGAACACCGGTTGCAGCAAGGCGAACGGGATCAGCACCGCCGTCATCACCCAATTCGCGGACTTGGCGTCCATGTGCGCGGTATTGACCAGATACTTCTGCATGTACGTCGAGAAGACGTAGAACATCAGCGATCCGCCGGCGGTCAGCCCCAGCACGGTCAGGAACGCGCGCCAATGCGGGATCAGGCCGCGCAGCGTGCCGGCATCGGGATGCTTGGCACCGGTATTGGTCGTCTCGTGCAGGACATGCCGGAAGAGAAGGATCGTCAACGCCGCCACCGCGCCGATCGCGAACGGGATACGCCAGCCGAACGCGCGCATTTCCTCGGTAGAGAGGACTTGCTGCAGGATCAGGATCACCGCGAGCGCGAGCAACTGCCCGCCGATCAGCGTAACATATTGAAACGAGGCGAAGAAGCCGCGCCGCCCGGTGAAAGCGATTTCGCTGAGATAGGTCGCGGCGGTGCCATATTGCCCGCCGGTCGAGAACCCCTGGATCATCCGCCCGAGCAGTAGCAGCGCGGGGGCGAACGCGCCGATCGTTGCGTAGGTCGGCAGCGACGCGATCAGCGCGGAGCCGATCCCCATCAGGATGATCGACACCACCATCGCGCGTCGCCGCCCGTGCTGGTCCGCGAACCGCCCGAAATACCATCCGCCGAGCGGCCGCAACAGGAAGCCGACAGCGAAGATCCCCGACGTGCCGAGCAACTGCGCGGTACGGTCGCCGGTGGGGAAGAACTCGGCGGAAAAGTACAGCGCGGTGAAGGCGTAGACGTAGAAGTCGTACCATTCGATCAGATTGCCCATCGACCCCGCGACGATCGCGCGTGCGCGCGCGGCGGTGCTCAGTTCCGCGGTCGATCCGCTCGAGGCGGGCGCGGCGGGGGCTCGGTCTGGCTGGGCTAAGGTCATGACCATGCTTGTGAACCGTCATGATCCGGGTCGCAACGTCGCGGTAACATTACGTTGCAAACGGACAGGATGGCCGCCGCCTAACCAATGCTTCCCAACGCCCGGACGCGGGCTCTCGCGTGGATTTCGTTCTGCGACAGCACGACGGTCGCGGGGCGGACGCGTTCGATCACCGAGCGCACGAACGGGCGGATCGTCGGGTTCGTCAGCAGACACGGAATTTCGCCATCGCCCGCCAGCCGGTCGAACGTCTCGCGCACCGCTGCGATGAAGCCTTGCAACGCGGACGGCGCCATCGCGAGCTGGCGCTCGTCGCCGTGACCGATGATGCTTTCGGCAAAGGCGGCGTCCCAGTCGGGCGACAGGGTGACGATCGGTATCGCGCCGTCCATCGCCTGTTGCGCCGAAATCTGTCGCGCGAGGCGCGCGCGGACATGCTCGGTCATCTGCGTGAGGTTGGCGGTAATCGGCGCCGCCTCGGCAATCCCTTCGAGGATCGTCGGAATGTCGCGGATCGACACGCCCTCGGACAGCAGGTTCTGCAGGATCCGCTGGACCCCCGACACCGAGATGCGGCTGGGCACGATCTCGGCGACCAGCTTGGCCGAATCCGGGTGGATTTCGCCGAGCAGCTTCTGCACCTCGGTATAGCTCAGCAGGTCGGCGATGCTGCCTTTGACCAGCTCGGTCAGGTGCGTGGTGATGATCGTGCCCGCATCGACCACGGTCAGCCCGCGAAACCCGGCTTCCTCGCGCAAGTCCCGGTCGATCCACAAGGCGGGCAGGTTGAAGACGGGTTCGCGCGTCGCGTCGCCGGGAATACCGGTCGGGCCGCCACCGGGGTTGATGACGAGCAGCCGGTCGAGCCTAATCTCACCGCGCGCCGCCTCGGTTTCCTTGATCGTGACGAGATATTCGTTGGGCTTGAGCGCGAGATTGTCGATGATCCGTACCGCGGGCAGCACGAAACCGAATTCGGTCGCCATCTGCCGCCGAAGGGCGCGGACCTGATCGTCGAGCCTCGGCTCGCGCGCCGTATCGTTGATGATCGGGAGCAGGCCGTAGCCAATCTCGATCCGCACCGCATCGATCGCGAGCGTGCGCGAGATCGGTTCCTCGGCCACTGCGGACGCTTCCGCTTCGGCGGCCGCGCTGGCGGCGGCGGCGCGCGCGGCAGTGACGGTCGCGGCGCGCGACAGCGACCAGGCGGCATAGCCCGCCAGCCCCGAGAACAACGCGAACGGCACGAACGGCAACCCCGGCAGCAACGCCAGCGCGCCCATCAGCGCGGATACCATCCCGAACGCCTTGGGATAACGCCCGAGCTGTTCGCCGAGCGCGGCACCGGTCTTGCCCGCGACCCCGCCCTTCGACACGAGCAGCCCCGCCGCCATCGACACGATCAGCGCGGGGATCTGGCTGACCAGCCCGTCGCCGATCGTCAGCAACGTATAGGTGTGGAACGCTTCCCCGAACGGTACGCCGTGGATCGCAACGCCGATGATCAGCCCGACCACCACGTTGATTGCGGTGATCAGCAACGCAGCGATCGCATCGCCCTTCACGAACTTGGACGCACCGTCCATCGCGCCATAGAAGCCGCTTTCGGCCTCGACCTCGCCGCGGCGATCTCGCGCCTGTTGCTCGGTGATCATGCCCGCCGACAGATCCGCGTCGATCGCCATCTGCTTGCCGGGCATCGCATCCAGGCTGAACCGCGCCGCGACTTCGGCGATGCGGCCCGCACCCTTGGTGATGACGACGAAGTTGATGACGACGAGGATCGCGAAGATGGTGAGCCCGATCACGGTCTCCCCGCCGATCAGGAATTCGCCAAACGCGCCGATCACCCCGCCCGCCGCCTGTGCGCCTTCGTGCCCATGCGCGAGGATTAATCGGGTAGAAGCGAGGTTGAGACCGAGGCGAAGCATCGTTGCGATCAACAGGATCGTCGGGAAAGCGGACAACTGCAGCGGCTTTTCGATGAAAAGCGCGGTCATCAGGATCATCACCGACAGCGTGATCGACAATGCGAGCCCGAGGTCGAGCATCCATGCGGGCAAGGGCAGGATGAGCATCGCAATGATTGCGACCACGCCGATCGCCAGCGCCATGTCACGGTTCGCGCCGATCCGCGCGAACATCTGGTTGAGCACGGGCATCGCCTCAGACCGCCGGTGTCACGGCGATTCCCGCCTCGACGAAGGTCTTGAGCTTGTTGCGCATCGTCCGCACCGAAATGCCGAGGATCTGCGAGGCGGAGGTGCGGTTGCCGCGACACCGTTCCAGTGTCAGCAGGATCAGGTCGCGCTCGACGTCCTCGACCGTGCGCCCGACCAGCGCGTCCATTTCGGCGGGGCCATTCCCGCGCGTCGCAGTCGCCGCGATGCGTGACCCGTCCGCCAGAACCAGCGCGTCCGGCGAGAGGTCCGGCCCAGCGCTGAGCAGCACCGCGCGGTGCATGACGTCCTGGAGTTCGGCGATGTTGCCCGGCCAGCCATAGCCGGCAAGCAGACGGCACGTCTGATCCGACAGCGTCGGAGCAGGGCGCCCTTCCGATGCCGCAAAGCTTGTGGCGAAACTCCGCGCGAGCAAGGGGATGTCCCCGCCGCGCGCGCGCAGCGGCGGCAGGATGATCGTCGCCAGCGCGAAGCGCGCGAGCAGATCCGCGCGGAACCGCCCCGCGTCGACCAGTGCCTCAAGCGCGCGGCGCGCGCTTGCGATCATGCGGGGCGCACCCGCCTCGTCGATCGCGCCGAGCAACCGCGCCTGCAACGCCGCGGGTAGGACTTCAATGTCGCGCAGGAACACCGTACCGCCACGCGCGGTCGTCATCGCACCCCGCCGCTGCGCGCGCGCCATCGGGAAGGCGGTGCCGTCATGGCCGAACAGTTCATATTCCAGAATGTCGGGGGCGACCCCGGCGCATTCGATCGTCACGAACGTCCCGCCGCCGCGCCCGGCCTGATGAATCGCCTGTGCGACGCGTTCCTTGCCGGTGCCGCGTTCGCCGGTCAGCAGGATCGGGGCATGGCTCGCGCCCATCGCGCGGGCAAAGTCGAGCGCGCGCAGGAAGGCGGGATGCGCGCCGATCAACGGCCCGGCCGGAAGGGCGGCGATCTCGCGGATCGCCGCGGCGATCAGTTCGCGGTCCGGCGGCAACGGCACATAGTCGCGCGCGCCCGCGCGGATCGCCGCGACCGCGCGCGCCGCCGACGCATCGATCCCGCACGCGATGACGGGAACCGCGAACCGCTCGGCGGCAAGATCCGCGAGGAACCCGCAGACGTCGGTCGCGACGTCGATCATCACCAGCGCAGCGCCCTGTTCGCGCAGGCATGCCAGCGCCGCCTCGACCGTGGTCGCGGTCGCGACTTCGGCGCCTGCGTCGCGCGCCATTCCCGCGGCGACGTGAAACGCACCATCGGCAGGGCCGACGAGCAGCATCCGAACGATCGAACCCGCCACCGGCTCAGCGTCCCGCCCGAACGATTTCGGTGAGCGTCACGCCCAGCGCATGATCGACCAGCACGACTTCACCGCGCGCAACCAGCCGGTCGTTGACGAACACGTCGACTGGTTCGCCTACGCGACGGTCAAGCTCGAACACCATGCCCGTGGACAGATCGAGCAAATCGCCGACGGGCATTTGCGCCCGCCCCAGTACCGCCTGCACCTTGACCGGAACCTCGTGCACCGCCTCGAGCCCGGTCGGTCTGGCGCGATGCTGTTCCGTGGGGTGGTCGTCGAATTCCTGGTAGACGGGGGCTATCCCATCGTCGCCGGCGCCACTCAGGGTCGCGAGATCGTGCGACATCGGATCGCCAGCGGGAAAGGCGTCGTCGGACATGGTCTGCTCCATCATGCGTTCATCCATTGCCGCAGCACCGCGGCGGCTTCGGGCGGGCTGGCCGCCACGCTGTCCCCGATCTTCTTGAGCACCGACGCCTTCACGCGGCCGTCGACCTGCGCGACGGTGATCTCATGGTCGAGCAACGGCTGGTCGGTTTGCGACGCCTGCAGCGCCTCGAGCCGTCGCAGCGCCTCGGGGTCGCCGCCTGCCGCCTGTTCGGCGATCGCGAGCATCTCGGCCTGCTGATCAGCCAGCGCGGCTTGCGCTGCCTCGGGGTCGGTCGCCGGCGCCGGGTCCCGGCGGGCGCGGATCATCCGCAGCGCGATCAGGCCGACGACGGCGATCATCAGCAGCTTGACCAGCCCGACGACCTGGTCCGACGTCAGCACCGACCACCATGCGCTCTTGCTGTCCGCCAGCGCATCGTCCGTGGCAAACGCCATGCTTTCGATGACGACGCTGTCGCCGCGTTGCGCGTCCAGCCCAACCGTGTTCTCGACCAGCCGGGTCAGCCGCTGGATCTGCGGCGCGGGGAGCCCCTTGGTCCCACCGTCGACCATCACCGCGACCGTCAGCCGATTGATCTTGCCCGGCGCCCGAACGACCACGCTGTGCGTCGCGCTGTTCGAATAGGTCGTGTCCTCGGAGGTTTCCTTCTTCGCGGTCTGGCGCGTGTCGCTGCCGCCGGTCGCGGGGGGCTGCCCCTGCGCTTCGGGCAATTGCGTCGCGACGCTGGCCGCGCCGGTGCCCTGGAGTTCACGGTTCTGGTCGTCGCTGTCGACGGTCACCTGATGCGCGATGACTTGCTTGTCGGGATCGAACACGGTCGAATCCTCGCGCGTCTGGTCGCGGTCGATCTGCGCGGAGACTTCGGCGCGGACCTTGCCCTGGCCGACGATCGGCTCGAGCAAGGTGATGACCTGATCGCGCAGTTTTGCCTCGACCTGCGTCTGACGCGTGTCGGCATCCGCGCCGCCGCCCGCGTTTGCTTCCCCCGCCCGCGCTAGCAGCGCGCCGGTCTGGTCGACGATCGACACCGCTTCGGGGGAGAGCTCGGGCACCGCGGACGCAACGAGGTACCGGATCGACTGGATCGTCTCGCCGGGCAAGCGACCGCGCGTCTTGACCGAGACCGACGCGGACGCGTGCCGCGCTTCGGCGGCGAACATCTGGCGCTCGGGCATGACGAGATGGACGCGGGCGTGCGTGACGGCATCGATACTCTGGATCGACCGGGCGAGTTCGCCTTCGATCGCGCGAGTCTCGTCCATCTTCGCGCGCGATGCGGACACACCGAACGGCTGCTGGGCGTCGAGCACGTCATAGCCGATCTTGCCGCCCAGCCGATCCCCGGCGAGCGTCATGCGCAGTGCCGCGACCTTGTCCTGCGGCGCCATCACTGCGCTGCCATCGGCGGACAATTGGAACGGGATGTTCTGCGCGCGCAGCTTCTCGCCGATCGCGGCGGCGGCGGAGGGGTCGAGGTCGGTGTAGAGGAACGCCATCGTGCGATCCTCGCCGCGCAACGCGACCGCGCCCAGCACCGCGAGCAGCGCCGCGGCGACCACGCCCATGATGATCAGGCGTTTCGGCCCCAATTGGGCCATCAGAGTGCGAACCTGCTCCAACCCAGACCCCGTCGCTGTGCGAGGCAGCGGCCCCGCTTTGGCAATTTATAGGGAGGATGCGGATCGGCAGGTCTTGCCGGGGGGAAATTTTTGCCGGGTCGTGACGGCTTTCGCCGCGCGCCGGTCAGCGCTCGAGCAGCGCGGCGGTCTGGCTGGCGAGCGCGGGGCGGCCGAAATGATAGCCCTGGCCGAGTTCACACCCCAGTCCGATCAGCAATTCGGCTTGCGCCGGGGTCTCGATCCCTTCCGCGACGATCGTCATGCCGATCGTCCGGGCAAGCGCGACGATCGCGCGGACGATCCCGTCGCCCTTGCCGTTCCCGTCCATCGCCATCACGAAACTGCGGTCGATCTTGAGCACGTCGAACGGCAGTCGGTGCAACGACGACAGCGACGAGAAGCCTGTGCCGAAATCATCGAGACTGGTCTGCACGCCCCATTTGCGGATTTCCTGGATGACCGCGCAGGTATGATCGATGTCGACGATCGCAGTGCTTTCGGTCAGTTCCAGCCGGATCCGGGTCGGCTCGACGCCCGTTTCGAGCACGATCTGGCGGACTCGCGCGGCAAAGCCCGGTTGCGCGAATTGACGCGCGGCGATGTTGATGCTGATGAACGGGGCTTGCCCGCCGGGCGCCGGCCAGCTTGCGGCGGTGCGGCACGCCTCGCGCAGCACCCAATCCCCCAGGTACAGGATCAGCCCGCTGCTTTCGGCGACGGCGATGAACTCGGCCGGCAACAGCCGCCCCCGCACCGGATGGTTCCAGCGGACCAGCGCTTCGAATCCGCAGACCGACTTCGCCGAATCGAGCGTGACGATCGGCTGATAGTCGAGCTCGAATTCGCAGCGCTCGATCCCCTCGCGCAATTCGTTCGTCAGCCGCGCGCGGTCGCGCAGCGTGTCGCCCAGGGCGTCGGTGAACCCGACCGTCCGTCCGCGCCCGCCCGCCTTCGCCTCGTACATCGCGAGGTCCGCGTCGCGCAGCAGCTGGTCGACGCTCGCGTGGACCGCGCTGCCGATCGCATAGCCGATCGAGGCGCCGACCTGTGCGGGCTCGCTCACCGAACCGAGATTCTCATCGAGCGCGCGGTGAAGCGCGGTGGCAATCGCGTCGATCGCGCCGTGCTGTGCAAGATCCTCACCCGCAAGATCCTCGACCAGGACGGTGAACTCGTCGCCCCCCATCCGCGCGGGGGAGAAGCGTATGCCGTCGAGGTCCGTACCCGGCCGTTGCTCCAGCAGCGTCAGCGCATCGGACAAGGCGCGGCCGACTCGGATCAGCACCCGGTCGCCGGCATGGTGGCCGAGCGTGTCGTTGACTTGCTTGAACCCGTCGAGATCCAGTACCAGCACCGCGAGCGCATGGCGGCGCGCGGGGGTGAGGCGCTCGAAGCTTTCCTGCAACCGGTCGTTGAACAGCGCGCGGTTGGGCAGGCCGGTCAGCGGGTCGTGCAGCGCATCATGGATCAGCGCGCGCTGCGCGCGGTCCCGTTCGAACACACGGCCAAGCTGGATGCTCGCCTGTTCGAGGATCTCGACGATCTCGGGATCTTCGGGGACCGCCTGGCGCATGTAGAATTCGAGCACCGCGACCACTTCGTCCCCGGCCAGCACCGGAAACGCGCAACCCGTACCAAGATCGCAGCGAATCGCTTCCGGCGCGCGGACGAACATCGCCGAATGACCGGGGTTGGCGATCCATTCCGACCGCCCGGTCGCAAACACGCGGCCCGGAAGGCCTTCGCCGATCGGGAACCGCATCCGACGCGATGCCTCGACGAACGCCATCACGCCGCTTGCGTCGTTGGCGCGCCAGATGTTGCATCCCTCAACGTAGGTGCGGTCCGCCGACACCATCAGGACATTGCCGATCGTCCAGTTCATCCGCTCGCAGATCGCCTCGAGCGCGGTCCCCAGCGCTTCGGCGATGGTCCGCGCGCGATTGGCGACACCCGTGATGTGCTGGAGCAATTGCAGTCGCTGCTTGCTTTCGTACAGCGTGCGCAGGCCGTGCTCGGCGATCCGCTCGGCTTCGAGCCGCGCGGTGCGTTCGCGGATCGTCGCGCGCTCGGCGCGAGCAAGCCGCGCCTCGAGTGAAGGCGGTTCCGCCACCCCGGCGTGGATCATTCGACCCACCGGACTCGGATCCGGCATAACGGGCTGCCGTCCAGCATGCACGCGAGGTGCGTAATCGTCACCTGCTCGCCATAATGGGCGGCTGCACCGAGGATGAACCCCTCCGCCAGCGCGCACAGCCGCCGCGGGGACTGATACCCGATGATCATGGCGCCTTCGGCATCGGTGCTGAACTGGAAATGCGGGCAACCTGCGCCCGAATAGAGCTTGCGGACTTCGGGGTGGATGATTTCGTTGACGCTGAGGATGAAGCTCCGCGCGCCGGAATGGCCCGTGAAGAACACGCCGTAGCGTTCGGCAAGCAGCGGCATGGCCGCCGCGCCGAACCAGCGGAGCACGTCGCTCGGGGTCTTGCCGGTGGCCGCCGCCGCCGTATCGACGAGCGCCAGCAGCGTTTCGTCGGGATAGCTGCCAAGCGACGTGAACGCTCCGTCGACTCCCGTCGCATCGATCAGGTCGGTCCAGGTGTCGGGACCGTGTTCGAGCACCACGGCCTCTTCCAGGAGATTGAAGATGACACCTTTCATGGACGCACAAACCCTTATGAGCGAAGCGAATTATGATCCAATAAGGTTTCGAATTCGTTGCGGATAGCGGCCTCGCGCGCGGCACGATCCAGGCACGACCCGCCTTCATCCCAATCGATCCGGGCATCGCCGATGGCAAGCGTTTCGTCGGCCTCGACATGCAGCCGCAACCGGCGGCGGTCGTTGCCCTGCCGCACCGCGATCCGCGCTTCGATTTCGGGCAGCAGGTCGGGATGGACCCGGACGACGAGTTCGGTCCCCCGTGCGACTTGCACCAGCGCGCGCCCGATCGCCGCGTCGATCGGCGCGGCGGGGTCGAGCGCAAGCGTATGCGCGGCCAGATGCGTTGCGGCGGCGCGGGCGAGGTCGGCCGCGTCGTCGATCAGCTGGGCGCGGGTTTCCTCGACCGTCTCGGTAAGCGACTCGACCCCGACGTGGAGCGCATCGATCGCCGCCAGCAGCGCAGTCTCGCGGTCAGCGCGCGCATGGACCAGCCCCGCCTCGAACCCGTCGGCGCGTGCGCGCGTCAGTTCCGCGTGGTGGTCCGCATCGCGCCGCGCGATGTCGGCCTGGAGCAGTTCGAGCTCGATCGCGAGCGACACGGCATCGCGGTCGGGCGCGCGGCCCGGCGGCGCCGACGGCGCGGCGGTGAAGATCCGATCGAACGCGAACGGGCGCGCCTGGAACGACAGGTCCATCGTCTTACCTCTGCATCACAGGATCATCGTGTCGTCGCTCTTGGGGTCGACCAGCACGATCTCTCCCCGTTCGGCGAGCGACTTCGCCAGGCGGACGAGCGTGTTCTGGGCTTCCTCGCAATCGCGCGCGCGGATCGGGCCCATGCTGCCCATGTCCTCGCGCAGCAGCTTGGCCGACCGTTCGGTCATGGTGGAGAAGAACAGCTGCCGAATGACCTCGGGCGCCCCCTTCAGCGCCAGCGCCATCTGCCGCTTGTCGGCCTGGCGGACGATCACCCCGATCGCGGCAGGGAGCAGATTGGCGAGATCCTCGAAGGTGAACATCAGCGCGCGGATCCGCTCCGCCGATTCGGGCGCCTTGGCGTCGAGCGCCTCGAGCATCGCTTCCTCGGTCGAGCGATCCATTGCGTTGAACAGCTCGGCCATCGCCTCATGCGGGTCGCGTCGTTGCGAGCGCGCGAAATTGGCCATGAATTCGTTCTTGAGCGTCGCCTCGACTTGCGCGAGCACTTCCTTCTGCACCGTGTCCATCCGCAGCATCCGCTGGACGACGTCGACCGCAAGATCGCGCGGCAGCGCGGCGAGCACGCGTGCGGCATGGTCCGACTTGAGCTTGGACAGGATCACCGCGATCGTCTGCGGATATTCGTTCTTGAGATACCCCGCGAGCACGCCTTCGCTGACGTTCGACAATTTGTCCCACATCGTCCGGCCCGAAGGCCCGCGAATGTCTTCCATGATGTCGCGGACCTTTTCCGGCGGCATCATTCCCGCCAGCAACCGCTCGGTCGTTTCGAACGAACCGTGACAGGACGCGAGCGTCGAGATTTCGGTGGTGAATTGCAGCAGCAGATGCTCGACCACCGCCGCGGGAACGCGCCCGAGCTGGGACATCGCCGCGGAAAGCTCCTTCATTTCCTCAACCGACAGCTGTTCCCAGATCGGTGCGCCATAATCCTGCCCAAGCGCGAGCATCAGCGCGGCGGCACGCTCGCGCTGGGTGAAACGCTTCAGTTCGACGGGTTCGGCGACGGGGGCCATCAGCATGGCAGGACTGCTCCAGCGACATCGTTACCGCGGCCAAACGCTGCGCGGCGCGTCTATTATAGAGGCGCGCCACGGGTATTCGGGCTCGGCATCGCGCAATACGGTCAACGGAGGGACGCAACGACGATGACAGACCTGATGGCGGGCGCCGCGCAACAGATGCACTTTCTCGCGGCACGTCAGCGTGTTGTGGCGCAGAACATCGCCAACAGCGAAACGCCGGGCTTCAAGGCGCAGGACGTGACCGCGCCCGACTTTTCGGATCTGGTCGGTGCGGGGGGGAGCAGTACGCGGGTTGCCGCGCCGCGCGTGGCGGCGACGGCGGCGATGGTTGCGCTCGGCGCGCGCACCGGGGTCGGGGGCGGCGTCGTCGCGGATCCGGACACGTTCGAGACCAAGGCCGACGGCAACAATGTCACGCTGGAGGACCAGTTGCTCAAGATGGGCCAGATCCAGGCCGATTTCGCCGCGGTCACCAACATCTACCGCAAGCAGCAGGCGTTGCTCCAGACGGCGCTGGGCAAGCACGGCGGGTGAAGACTTGAGGTTGTTCTCCCGCGAAGGCGGGAGTCCAGGGTAACGGGCGAAGCGTTCGTAATTCTGGGCTCCTGCCTTCGCAGGAGCACGGCAAGTGCCCCTACAAACTCGCGTTGATCGCAATCGGGGCAGCCTGTTCGGTGCTCCACAATACACCCCCCGCGCCATAAGCGGTGGCGGTCGCGCCGGTCTTGCGTTGTGCTTCCTGTGCGATCACCGCGAGCAGTTCGTCCGACAGCGAAATCTGCCGCGCGAGCACCGCGGCATTCGCGCGCGCCGCGTCCATCAACGTTTCGGAGGCCGTCGCCAAGGCGACGCGGTCTTCGGGCTCGAGCCGGTCCTGCCAGCCCGGCGTCTCGCGCTCGGATTGCGCCAGCCGCGTCTCCAATTGCGCAACGACGCGCGCCTTGGCGGTCGCCAGTTCGCCGATCCGACGATAGCCGCCGGGCTGGCCGAGCAGCGCGCTTTCCTCCTCGATCAGGGACAGCAGCGACTGGACGAGGTCGAGCAGGTCATTGCGCATCGGAGGTTCCTTGCTTGAGCCGGAGGATCTGATCGAGCACCGCGGGCGCGAGGCCCAGTCCGCCGCGTGCCGCCATCGCGGTGCCGAGCTTTTCCGCGAGCACGCCGCGGAAGACTTCCTCGCCGTGGCCGCCGGAAAAGGTGCCGGTGTCGACGCTTTCCATCATCAACTGCGTCATCTGGCCGAGGAACACCGCCTCGAACGACTGCGCGGTGGCGCGGTCCTTCGGGGTGATCGTCAGCAGGGGCGTAGCGCGGGCGGGCGTGATCGGGTCCATCATTGCACCTGGATATCGGCCTGAAGCGCGCCTGCGCTCTTCACCGCCTGGAGGATCGTGATCAGGTCGCGCGGGCTGACCCCGAGCGTGTTGAGCCCGCTGACCAATGCGGCGAGCGTCGGCTCGCCGCCGACCAGCCCGAGCGAGGCGTTGTTGCCGTCGTTGACCGTGATCGCGGTGCGCGGGACGGTCGTCGTCTGGCCGTTGGACAGCGGCGCGGGTTGCGACACCACCGGGCTCTCGGTGACGCTGATCGTCAGTCCGCCTTGCGCGATCGCGACCGGGCTGATCCGCACGTCCGCGCCCATCACCACCGTGCCCGAGGCCTCGTTGATGACGACGCGGGCGGGCTGGTCGACCTTGACCGGTAGATTCTCGATTGCGCCGACCAGATCGACCATCGATCCGCCGAAACCGCTCCCCGAATGGAGCTCGACCGTGGCGGGGTCGAGCACCGTGGCGGTCCCCGCGAACCGGCCGTTGACCGCCGCCGCGATCGTGTTGGCGGTGGTGAAATCGGGGTTCTTGAGTGCGAGCTTGAGCGTCGTCGCGGAGCGCAGCGCATAGGGCACTTCGCGCTCGATGATCGCGCCGTCGGCGATCCGCGCGGAGGTGGCGACGCCGCGGCTGACGCTCGCGCCGGCCCCCTGCGCCTTGAAGCCGGAGACCGCGAGCGGGCCTTGCGCGACCGCGTAGATCTCGCCGTCGAGTGCGCGCAGCGAGGAGACGATCAGCGTGCCCCCCTGCAGGCTGGTCGCGTCGCCGATCGCCGAGACGGTAACGTCGATCCGCGAGCCAGCGCGCGCGAACGGCGGCATCGTCGCGGTGATCGAGACCGCGGCGACGTTCTGCGTCTTGAGCGGCGAGCCGCGGACGTTGACCCCCATCCGCTCGAGCATCGCCTGGAGCGATTCCTCGGTGAACGGCGCGTTGCGGGTGCGGTCGCCGGTGCCGGCGAGCCCGACGACGATGCCGTAGCCGACGAGCTGGTTCGACCGGACGTTCTCGACGTCGACCACGTCCTTGATTCGCCCGCTCGCCATCGCCGGGCTCGCCAGCAGGAGCGCGAGCGCGCCGCCAAGCGGCAGCACCAGCGCGGTGCGGAGTATCGCGGCCATGCGCATATTTCCCTTCCCCCCGGCCACCGAAGGCCGTTCGCCTCTCTTATAGAAAGGGAAGGCGAGGTCGGTTCGCCGCGGAGGCTAGGTTTTGCGGGTCGAAGGCGTATCCCTGCCGGTACAGGCGTTGCTCGCGGCGCTGCCGCGCGCGACCGGGGCGTTCCGTGCGAGCGACGTCGCCGCGCCCGCGACCGAGCTGCCCCCGACGCCGCGTCCGTTGCAGGCGGCGACGTCGGTCCAGATGCTCGTCGCGCTCGCCGCGACCGAACCCCCGCGCGAGCGACGTCGCCGGATGGTGGCGGCGGTCGATCGCGGGCTGGGCTTGCTTGAGCGACTGCACGCGGTGTCCGCGACCGGGCCGGTGGCCCCTGCGATGCTCGCCGAGCTCAGCGACTGGGTGGAGCAGTTCGTGCCGCCCGACGATCCACAAGCCGCTGAAATCGCGCACGATGTCGAACTGCGCGTCCGCGTCGAACTCGCGCGGCACGAGCGGCTGGCGTGATCGCATTGACGATCCACGATACGAAACATATACGAACCATATGGTAATAGGTACGGAAGCGCACCGATGGGTATCGTGAAGATCGACGACGTGCTGCACGAGGAAGCGCGCCGCGCCAGCACGGTGATGTGCCGCTCGATCAACGCACAGGCCGAATTCTGGATGAAGGTCGGCATGCTCGCCGAGGCGCATCCGACGCTGTCGTTCAACGACATCGTCGCCGCGCAGCTCGCGTCCGCCAAGGTGCATCTTCCCGCCGACGCGTCCGCCTGAGATGGTCAAGACCACCGACGAGCTCGCTTTGATGCGCCAGTCGGGCACATTGCTCGCGGCGGTGTTCGAGATGCTCGACACGCAGGAGCTCGCGGGCCGGTCGACGTTGCAGATCAACGATCTGGTCGAGCGGTTCATCACCGTGGACCTCGCCGCGCGCCCCGCCAGCAAAGGGCAATACGGCTTCAAGTATGTGCTCAACTGTTCGATCAATCAGGTCGTCTGCCACGGCGTGCCGAGCGAAGACGACATCATCGCGGACGGCGACATCATCAATCTCGACATCACGCTCGAGAAGAACGGGTTCATCGCGGATTCGAGCAAGACCTACATCGTCGGCACCGCATCCCCCGCCGCCCGGCGGCTGGTGCGCGTGACGCAGGAAGCGATGTGGAAGGGGATCGGCGCGGTCCGCCCCGGCGCGCGGCTCGGCGACATCGGCTTTGCGATCGAACGGCATGCCAAGAAGAACGGCTATGCGGTGGTGCGCGATTATGCGGGCCACGGGATCGGCCGCGAGATGCATGAGGCGCCGACCGTCCTCCACTTCGGGCGCGCGGGCACCGGCATGGTGTTGCGCGAGGGGATGACCTTCACGATCGAGCCGATGCTCAACCAGGGCACGCGCAAGGTCTCGACCGAGGAAGACGGCTGGACAGTGGTGACCGACGACGGCAAATTGTCCGCGCAGTTCGAACATACCGTCGCGGTGACCGCCACCGGGGTCGAGGTTCTCACGCTGCGGCGCGACGAGACCGCGGGCGGGCCCAAACGCTTCCCATAACGTGCGGCAAGCGCTAACGGGCTCGGCATGAACGCACCGCTTCCCAAGGCCTGGGTCATGGCCATCGCTCCTTATGTTCCGGGTCGCTCGACCACGGATGGCGATGCCCCCGTGATCAAGCTGTCGTCGAACGAGAATCCGCTCGGCACCAGCGCGCAGGCGGTCTCCGCTTTCTCGCGCCATGCGGGTGACCTCGCACGCTACCCCGATGCGGGCGCGATCGCGCTGCGCGAGGCGATCGCCGCGCATCACGATCTCGACCCTGCACGCGTCATCTACGGCACCGGGTCGGACGAAGTGCTCCACCTGATCGCGGGCGCCTATGCCGGGCCCGGCGACGAGGTGATCCAGGTCCGCTACGGTTTCGCGGTCTATGAAATCGCCACCCGCCGCGTCGGCGCGACGCTGGTGACCGCACCGGACACCGACTATGCGACCGACGTCGACGCGATCCTCGCCTGCGTCACCAATCGCACCCGGATCGTGTTCGTCGCCAACCCCAACAACCCGACCGGCACCTTCGCGCGCAAGGACGAGATCGCGCGGCTTCATGCGGCGCTGCCGGCGCACGTGATGCTCGTGCTCGATCAGGCCTATGCCGAATATCTCGCGCCCGAGGATGACGACGGCGGGCTCGAACTCGCGCGCACCCAGCCCAACGTGATCGTCACGCGGACTTTCTCCAAGATCCACGGGCTTGCCGCGGAGCGGATCGGCTGGGGCTATGGCTCGGAAGAGGCGGTCTCGGCGATGCACCGCATTCGCGCGCCGTTCTGCTGCACCACCGCCGGACAAGAGGCGGCGGTTGCGGCACTCGGCGCGGCGGATTTCATCACCCAGTCGCGCGAGCATAATCGCGTATGGCGCGCCTGGTTCGCCACCGAAATGGCCAGTCTCGGCAATGCGGGCCTGCGTCCCGTGCCGAGCGAGGCGAACTTCGTGCTCGTCCTGTTCGAAGGCGCGGTTACCGCGGAGACCGCGTATAAGGCGCTGCTCGAGCGCGGCTATATCGTCCGCTGGTTGCCGGGGCAGGGGCTGGCGAACGGATTGCGGATGACGATCGGCACCGAAGCCGAAACACGCGGCCTGGCGGAGGCGCTGCGCGAAATCGTCAACGGGTAAGCGCAAGGCCGGTCGGCGGTGGAAAGGCTCAGACGACGACCTTGCTCGCGATCCGCCCCTCCGCGCCGAATACGCGGAGGTAGCGGTCGATTTCCGCCGGATCCCCCGTCGCCTTGGCGGGGTTGTCCGACAGCTTGACCGCCGGACGACCGTTGGCCTCCGTCACCTTGCACACCAGCGAGATCGGTTCGAGCGTCGCACCCCCGCGCGAGTCGCAGCCACGGAAGTCGTTGGTGAGGTTGGTCCCCCAGCCGAAGCTCATCCGCACCCGCCCGTGGAAATGGCGATAGACCTGCTCGATCGAGTCGACGTCCATCCCGTCCGAGAAGATCAGCAGCTTCTCGCGCGGGTCGACACCGTGCTGTTGCCACCAGGCGATGATCTGCTCGCCCGCCGGAATCGGTGGCGCGCTGTCGGGGCGGAAGCCGCTCCATTCCGATAGCCAGTGCGGCGCGTTCGCCAGGAAGGCGGTGGTGCCGAACGCATCGGGCAGCGCGATCAGCAGATTACCTGCATAATGCCGGCGCCAGTCCTCGAGCACCTGATAGGGCGCAGCAGCAAGCTCGGCATCGTCCCGCGCGAGCGCCGCGGCGACCATCGGCAGTTCATGCGCGTTCGTGCCGATCGCCTCGAGATCGGTGTCCATCGCGAGCAGCACGTTCGACGTGCCGATGAACCGGTCGCCGAGCCCTTCCTTGAGCGCTTCGACGCACCAGCGTTGCCACAGGAATCCGTGCCGCCGTCGCGTCCCGAAATCCGACAGGACCAGGCCGGGCAATTGCTTGAGTCTTTCAACCTTGTCCCACAGTCGCGCCTTGGCGCGCGAATAGGTGATGTCGAGTTCGAACCGCCCGTGTCCGCGTAGTGCCGCGCGTGAGCGCAGTTCGTTGAGGATTGCGAGCGCGGGGACTTCCCACATGGTGGTGTGCGTCCACGGACCGTCGAAATGCAGCTCATATTGCCCGTCGACCACGCGCAGATCGTACGCCGGAAGCTGGAAATCGGCGAGCCAGCCGATGAAATCCGACGCGAACATCCGTTCCTTGCCGTAGAAGCTGTTGCCCGCGAGCCAGATCAGCTCCTTCTTCCCGAACCGCACCGCACACGCGTGATCGAGCTGTGCGCGGAGTTCGGCCTCGTCTATCACTTCGGCGAGCCGGACCGACTTCGTGCGGTTGATGACCGAAAAAGTTGCGCTCACCTCGGGGTGGAGGTGGCGGATCATCTGGAGCATCAGCAGTTTGTAGAAATCGGTATCGAGCAGGCTGCGCACGATCGGATCGAGCCGCCAGCCGTGGTTGTAGGTACGCGTCGCGATATCGGTGAGGATCATGCGCGCGCTTGTTCCGGCATTGCGGGGGAATGTCTACCGTGGGCAAGCGATGGACAAAAGCCCCTCCCCTTTA
>NZ_JAPYKK010000078.1 GCF_029623395.1 Sphingomonas echinoides | reverse complement strand
GACCATGGGATCGGTCATGGTCACGCGAACGCCTTGGTCGCGCACACCTTGGCAACAGCCAAGAACTAACCACCCAAACAGTCTGTACAGCTCCCCTGCCGGGTCGTTTGTACAAACGTCCTCTGATGCGGACCGTCAGAGACACTGAGATTGACAGCCAAGGAAATGTTTATAGTACGCACAGCGACCCGTGAGCTAGAATTAGACCAAAGTCGTATGCCAGCAGAAGTTTAGGACCGATTTTAACGAAATTGATTAAACGCTTTTAGCACAAATATTTCGTATAAGGTATTGTGCGTATTGCATCTGGTCTTCCTCCTCGAGTGATATCGAGTGGTTCAAGCTCTGTCAGAGCGAACGTTCCGCGCGCCGTTTCAGATGCCGCAACGAGTTCAGATAACGTAAAAGCCCGCAAAAACTTGTCGAGCAACAAATTTAGCGACGGGGCGCTATCGATTGATGCTCAGCTGCCAGTTAGGCAGACCTATGAAGTTGACCAGCAGGTATTCGTAGCTGGAAGGCTTCAGACTGTTGTGACTTCATATAGCAACGGTTCTATGGATGTTTACCAAGAAATAAAGAATCAATCATTCAGCGGTAACAGCAAATTGAATGGAAATGTGACTCGGAAAGATGATTATTATTTCAAAAGCGTACGAGGTAATTCTGTCGACAGATTAGCGTAATATCAATCGTAAGAAGCCCAGTCGGTCTACTGCAAGAAGGGTTTGACGGGATAACGCGTTAGCACCTGTGGCAGTGCTTAATCCGTCGATTCTGGACAGTAGCCACCCCAAATCCTAGAGCGAGCTAGCGACTTTTACCCAATTAGCTGCTTAGCCCCCCTGCCCTGCAAGCTGAACGAGCGGCTGTATACGTTGATCCCAGCCCAAGAGCAGACGAGCGGCTCTTCACCAAACCCGGTTGTTCCTGATGCAAAATCAAGATTTTCGCATCAGCGCAGTGACATACGGTCACCGGAAGCAATGATTCGATAACGAGCTACTGGTAGTGGAGGGCAATGACGCCAACCTACAGCTTTGAAGTTGACCCGGCCCTCAGTCTGGTCACCTGTCACATGGCGGGCTTCTACGAGCCCGCGGATGTAGCGGAATTCGCTGCGGCGCGAGACTTGGCGCATCAGCAGCTGCGCTGCGGGCCGAACCAGCATCTCACTTTAATTGATATTCGCGATATGAAAATTCAATCGCAAGTATCAGTTGCGGCGTTCGAGAAGGTTCTGCACAACCCTGCACACTACTCACGGCGAATTGCGATCGTCGTCACGAAATCTCTTTCTAAGATGCAGGTTCAGCGCGCGGCGCGCGATCGTCCGGTTCAGTATTTTGAGGACGACGTTACTGCTGCCCGTCTTTGGCTTTTGGAGCCGCCCTCACATCCCTGATGCAAAAATCCCAGGTTTCGCATCACGCTCGGAACGGCAGGAATCTAGGCATAGCGGTGATGCAGAAATCCAATGCACTGCCGATCGCGGATGTCAGAGCCTGGTAGACAGCAGACATTCAATCAAACGCCGGCTCATTACCACGCAGGTGCAGATAGGTGCTGTCAAAGTCAGCCGCATACGCCAACTTTTTCCAGTCGCCGATTATGATTCCTCGGCTGGTGCTACGGGCGATCAGGTTTGCGCTTTCAAGCGCTTTCAATGTGCGGTTCACGTGCACCGTGGTTAAGCTAACGCAGTCTCCAAGCTGCTCCTGTGTCATTGGCAACTCGTAATTGGTCGGCTCTCCCAGTCCTGCGATCTTCAGCCTTAGCGAGAACTCGCAGAGGAGGTGGGCGATGCGCGTCTGCGCGTCACGCCGACCGACGTTCGCGATCCATTCGCGAAAGATAGACGCATCGACGAGTGAGTCATGCCACATTGCCATCCCGACGTTCGGGCGCTCGAAGGCTAGCTTCCTGATAGCTTCGCGCGGGATGAAAGCGACATCGCTCTCGGTAAGCGTCTGCACGCTGTGGTCAGCCACAC
>NZ_JAPYKK010000077.1 GCF_029623395.1 Sphingomonas echinoides | reverse complement strand
CGAGTGTGCGTTGCCCCCCGAGACGAAGGGTGACGCCGACCGAGATGGCGCGATCGTGAAGGCGCACATTGTCATAAGCCGTGACGTACAGATAAGCGCGTCCGAAAACGTCGCGCGAATAGGTGCCGGACACGATCGACGCACGCCCCGGGTCGATCACGGTCGCCACGCCGGATACAAAGGCGGGGCGAATCGGGCGTTGCACAACGTCCGTGAAGGCGACGTTGAACGACCCTTGGCGTCCGAGGACCAACCCGGCGTTGACCTGCACCGTGCGACCGGCAGAAAGATGGTCCGCGATCAGGCCGAGATCGCGAAAGTGCTTGCTCGGCAAAGACGCGGAAGCTCCGAAATGATATTGACGAGTCGTCCGCTCGATCGCGACATAGGATTGCCATCCGGTCCCGGCGGACGATCGACTTCCGCCGAGCGCCACACTCGCGACCGCAAAACGACCGATGCCGATCGTGGCGCCCCCCGTCACCAAAGCGAGGCCGCCAGACGTCTCGGCATGCCCCTCTAGCGTCAGCCCCGGGGTGATGCCGCGCCGCAGAGTTCCGAACGCCGCCGGTCTCCCATAAGCGAAGCTTTCTGCACCATAGCCCTTGCGGATCGCACCGGCCTCGAACGAATACGCCCAAAGGCCGGGTTTCAACAACGTCTGACTGACGTAGAAGGACGAAGTCTGCACGACGCTGCGTCCGGTGATGTCGCGAACTGACACCGACACTTGACCAGCCCCGGTTACGATCGGAAGCTGCGGCACCGCGAACGGCCCCGCCTCGACCGACGTGCTGAGTTGCCGAACGCCGTTGACGAAAACGTCGAGCGTCGACGGCACCGTCGCGCCCCCGGTAATGATTGGGACGGGGTAAGTGATCAGGTCGGGGCGAAGCGCGAAGTCGGTCGAGACTTGCACCCCGCCGAGCCGAAGCGGATGGGTATAAGGCAAGGCCCCCGAAATCACGTCCCCCGCCGAATAGGTCCGCGACCGTTTGGGATCGGAATAGGCGTAGGTGCTGGCAAGCCGGACCACATGAAAGCCGGTGCGCGAATGCCCGACGATGAAGTCGTTCTGGAACGTGCCAGACCCGCCGAATACCCGCGCGGAACCATAACCATAAGCGTCGAAGGTACCCTTATGCGCGGTCGCGGTTATGTCGTAATTGAGCAAGACCCCCATCGGCGAGCTACTCGTCCGCACTCGTTCGCGCCCCAAGTCGCCCGTCACCCGGTGCACCGCCAAGCCGCGAACCGGAACGGTCAGCGCGATCGTCTGCGCAAGTTCGTCAACTATGGCCGGCACGCTGACGATCTCTGCCAGATCAACGAGAGCATCGTCGGCGGTCGCCGTGGGCGTAGCAAAGCCGAGCGCGCGCAATTCCTCGGCGGTCGCGAACAACCGTCCGTCCTTTTCCTGGAACGCGCCGACCTTCTCGGTATCTACGCCGTTGACGACTACTTCGAGCAGGAGATCGCGTGGCCCCGCCGCCTGCGCAGTCGCTAGCGACGCGGGGACGAACAGTGATACAGCGAACAGCCACCCGGCAAGAGCATTAAGCGGCAGGCACGATCGGCGCATCTGCCTCCACCTTGCCTTGGTCCGATGTGGCGGAGACGTGCAAAGTCGCACCTGCTGCGGCCCAGCCGGACGTCCCCGCCTCGACCGGAATCGCGACTTCGCTCCCCGCCAGAACGTATCGAAAGGTAAAGCCCGGCGCGGTCGCCGCTTGCGGAAGGTTCAACGCAGAGATCTTGGCGCGGCGCGTCCCGTCGTTGCGGATGACGAGCGTGCGCTTGACCGGGTCTGCTCCGACCAGCTTCCACGTCAGGCGCGAGCGTGCCGCGCCGGCGGCGGCGGCGAAGACGGGCAGTGAGATCCGCAAAGCCACCCGAATTGAGCCGGCATCCGCCGCAGCCGGGAGCTGATCGACCAGCAGTCGGTACGACGCCTCGCGTTCCAATGCGGCCTTGCGCAGCACGATCCGCACGGTTTGCGTATCCCCTGCGGCCAGTGTGCTAAACGGCGGGCTGACGACA
>NZ_JAPYKK010000076.1 GCF_029623395.1 Sphingomonas echinoides | reverse complement strand
TTGGGTTCGTATCTTAAAATCGGTGCACGCTTTACGTCGTTCTGAAGATGGTAGTTGTTAATCAGGCGTTGCATTTGATCATCCGCCATCTGCGACATTCTGGTTTCCCAGGATTGTCATTGATGGTGGGACTCTCAAGCGCGAATAGAGCAATTAGTATCGGTTAGCTCCATGGATTACTCCACTTCTACATCCGATCTATCAACGTCATGGTCTCTGACGGCTCTATGAAATCTTATCTCGAGGGAGGCTTCCCGCTTAGATGCTTTCAGCGGTTATCCCGTCCATACATAGCTACCCTGCTGCGCCGTTGGCACGACGACAGGTACACCAGAGGTATGTTCAACCCGGTCCTCTCGTACTAGGGTCAACTCCTCTCAAATTTCGACGCCCACGGCAGATAGGGACCAAACTGTCTCGCGACGTTCTGAACCCAGCTCACGTACCACTTTAATTGGCGAACAGCCAAACCCTTGGGACCTGCTCCAGCCCCAGGATGTGATGAGCCGACATCGAGGTGCCAAACAACCCCGTCGATATGAGCTCTTGGGGGTTATCAGCCTGTTATCCCCGGCGTACCTTTTATCCGTTGAGCGATGGCCCTTCCACGAGGGACCACCGGATCACTATGACCGACTTTCGTCTCTGCTCGACTTGTCAGTCTCGCAGTCAGGCGGGCTTATGCCATTGCACTCTAACAGACGGTTTCCAACCGTCCTGAGCCCACCATTGCGCGCCTCCGTTACTCTTTAGGAGGCGACCGCCCCAGTCAAACTACCCGCCACAGAGGGTCCCTGATCCAGTTTCATGGATCGAGGTTAGACATCAGAAACAAACAGGGTGGTATTTCACCTATGGCTCCACGTCAGCTGGCGCCAACGCTTCAAAGCCTCCCACCTATGCTACACAGTTTCTTCCTAATGCCACTCTGAAGCTGCAGTAAAGGTGCACGGGGTCTTTCCGTCTAACCGCGGGAACCCCGCATCTTCACGGGGAATTCAATTTCGCTGAGCATGTCCTGGAGACAGTGGGGAAGTCGTTACGCCATTCGTGCAGGTCGGAACTTACCCGACAAGGAATTTCGCTACCTTAGGACCGTTATAGTTACGGCCGCCGTTTACCTGGGCTTCATTTCAGAGCTTGCACCCCTCCACTTAACCTTCAGGCACCGGGCAGGCGTCAGGCCCTATACGTCGTCTTGAAGCCGACTTAGCAGAGCCCTGTGTTTTTGCTAAACAGTCGCTACCCCCTGGCCTGTGCCCCCAACAAGAGCTTGCGCCTATGTTGGGCCTCCTTCTTCCGAAGGTACGGAGGCAATTTGCCGAGTTCCTTCAGGACACTTCTCTCAAGCGCCTTGGTATACTCTACCTGACCACCTGTGTCGGTTTCGGGTACGGTCTATACGGTGGGGCTATTTCCCGGGACCTCTTCGAGGCCGTCCCAATCCGATAAGGGACGACAACACACGAGATCCGTCACACACCACCAGGCCCACGAATATTAACGTGGTTCCCATCGACTACCCCCTTCGGGCTCGTCTTAGGGGCCGGCTCACCCTGCGCGGATTAGCCTTGCGCAGGAACCCTTGGTCTTTCGGCGAAAGGGCATCTCACCCTTTTTATCGCTACTCATGTCTGCATTCGCACTTCCGATACCTCCACGACCCATTACCAGATCGCTTCACAGGCTTACGGAACGCTCCGCTACCGCGTACCATATAAATGGCACACCCTAAGCTTCGGTGCGTGTCTTGAGCCCCGTTACATCTTCGCCGCAGAACCTCTTGATTAGACCAGTGAGCTGTTACGCTTTCTTTAAAGGATGGCTGCTTCTAAGCCAACCTCCTGGTTGTTTTGGAAGTTCCACATGCTTTCCCACTTAGACACGACTTGGGGACCTTAGCTGTAGGTCAGGGCTGTTTCCCTTTTGACGACGGACCTTAGCACCCGCCGTCTGTCTCCCGGATATCACTCCTAGGTATTCGGAGTTTGGTTAGTGTTGGTAGGTCTCGCGACCCCCGCAACCATCCAGTGCTCTACCCCCTAGGGTGTCCATCCGAGGCACTACCTCAATAGTTTTCGCGGAGAACCAGCTATTTCCCGGCTTGATTGGCCTTTCACCCCTAAGCACAACTCATCCGGTAACTTTTCAACGTTAATCGGTTCGGACCTCCAGTGCATGTTACTGCACCTTCATCCTGGTCATGCATAGATCGCCGGGTTTCGGGTCTAATACATCAAACTCTGGCGCCCTATTCAGACTCGCTTTCGCTGCGCCTACACCTAACGGCTTAAGCTTGCTTGATACATTAAGTCACAGACCCATTATGCAAGAGGTACGCTGTCAGGCCTCAAGGACCCTCCAACTGCTTGTAGGCAATCCGTTTCAGGTACTGTTTCACTCCCCTCATCGGGGTGCTTTTCACCTTTCCCTCACGGTACTAGTTCACTATCGGTCGCATACGAGTATTTAGGCTTAGAGGGTGGTCCCCCTATGTTCAGACAGGATTACACGTGTCCCGCCCTACTCATGTCCTGAAGTCTCACTTTCGCATACGGGGCTGTCACCCGCTATGGCGCCTCTTTCCAAAGGCTTCTGCTAGTTGAACTCCAGGCACTGGCCTGGTCCGCGTTCGCTCGCCACTACTAACGGAATCTCGGTTGATGTCTTTTCCTCCAGCTACTGAGATGTTTCAGTTCGCCGGGTTCGCTTCACGAAAGCTATGTATTCACTTAAGTGATACCTAACCCCATTTAGCGTCGCACCGAGTTGCCTCGATGCGAAGTTAAACGGGATAGGTGGGTTTCCCCATTCGGAAATCTGCGGGTCAAAGGTTGCTCACACCTCACCGCAGCTTATCGCAGCGTGCCACGTCCTTCATCGCCTGTATGCGCCAAGGCATCCACGAATTGCCCTTACCTCACGCTTGAGAGTCCGCACCACCAACAACAACACTGGGCATGATCATGACGATCACGCCGACTCGGCAAGAGCAGAGTTGTC
>NZ_JAPYKK010000075.1 GCF_029623395.1 Sphingomonas echinoides | reverse complement strand
ATATTCGACTAAGTCGTAAGCGCATAAAACATTTCGGGAGAAGGTCGCTGGACCCGCCGGTATCGAGGTCGAATAATCCGCGGTGGCGTGGGACATTGTCGCCGCAACCTCAACATCCACATCGGATAGAACCATATGAAACGGGCTGGCTGCCTTCTACCACATATAGCCGGTCAACATTCGGATGTGCGAGAAAAGCGGTCTCAATCATGGCTATGCGATAAACAGGCGACTTCGGTCCGGAACCGCTAATTTAAAACGCCATTCGTCCAAAAGCCGACCTTCAGACGTACGTATGTCGTCAGATCTGCCGGCTACGCATGCCGAACATTTTGACATGCAACCAAAAACGGTGTGGCAAATTTCGCAAATCTATTAACCTTTTGTAGATATCCGTGTCGCAAGACAGTCTGTGTGAAGATGCGAGTTTAGCAACGATACTGTTGAATCTGTTTCGAGAACGCTTGCGGGCTCGCGCCGTCGAGAGGCTCGGCGTAGTCGGCAGTGTAGCCGATACTAGGGTCAGGACTCATAACCACCAGGTGACGGCTGCCACGAGGTAGATCGCGCCGAGGAAGTTAGTGGCGAGCTTGTCGTAACGCGTAGCGATGCGGCGATAATCCTTCAGGCGGCAGAACATGCGCTCGACCGCGTTTCGGCCTTTGTAGAGCGAGCGCGAGAAGCAGCTCTTCCAGCGCCGGTTCGCCTTGGAGGGGATGTTGGGCACGGCACCCTGGCGCTCGATCAGGTCGCGGATCGCGTTGCTGTCATACGCTTTGTCCGCCAAAACGATGGTGCGCGGCGGGAGATCGTCGAGCAAGACATCGGCAGCACGGCAGTCGGCAACGTTGCCGCCGGTCAGCAGGAAGCGGAGCGGGCGACCTTCGCAGTCGGTAAGGGCGTGGAGCTTGGTGTTGCGTCCGCCGCGGCTGATCCCGATCGCTTGGACGAGCGCCCCCCTTTTCCGCCGCCCGCCGAGCGGTGCGCCTTCATATGCGTGCTGTCGATCAGGACTTCGGGAGGCGGTCCACCCGCTGCCGCCAGCGTGACGAACATCTCTTGCCAAATGCCTTTCGCCGCCCACCGGACGAACCGGTTGTACAGCGTCTTTCTCGGACCGTAGCAGGCCGGTGCATTGACCCAGCGACCGCCCGATCTCACCACATGGATGATGCCACTGATCACACGCCGGTCATCAACCCGCGCAACCCTTCGAACCTTGTCCGGCAGCAACGGCCGAAGCCGCTCGAACTGCTCTTCACTCAACCAGAACTCGCTCAAACCCACGCTCCTGCTGCCGCAGAGCCTGAATCACATTCGCGCCGCCAAGGGAATCCGGTTTATGGGTCCTGACCCTAGTCAGCGCTTGCCGATCAGTTTGGCAATCGGCAACGCCTGGGGGCCTGCGCGCAACGTCTCAGCCAGCGGACGGTGCGCGTCGCGGTCGCAGCCATAATCATACAAGAGGTGACCCCCGCCACCTTCGCCGGTCCAGGTGACGTCGACCGAAGGAAGATCGGTTGCGTACATCTTGCAGGTATCCGGCCCGGTCAGTAGCACTTCGCCCACGGGCAGATAGGGTTGCAGCCGACCGAACAAACTCGCGACCTGTGCCGGTGTGGCTGTGAAGCGGCGCTCGCCCACTACGGCCGTGTTGCTCGTCCCGCTAAAGACCCCGGCGCCATCGGCACCGATCGTCACGCTGTAGACCGGACAGAACCCATGGCATGGCGTCGTCGCATAGGTCAGACTGCGGATCTGAGAGCGGGCAGATGCAACGGACTGCGGCTCAACCTTGTGCCCGGTCGTGGCGCATCCGCTCAGCGCCAACGTCGTCCCTGCCAACCACACCATCAACCGCATTTTCATATCCCGCCAGCCATATTCGGATCTCGACCGCCAACCTAACACGTCAAGCCGCGACAAGTTCGATGTTGGGGTGATTGCCAATGATCTCGAGGACGATATCGAAATAGGTTTGCCCGGCGCCTCGCTCGAGGGCATCCAACTGACCGGCGATCATAGTGACATTGAACATGCCGGGCCGTTTCAGCTTCTCCGCCAGAAACGTGCGCGTCGTCGCAAGGCCGAGCGTCGATCTGCTGACGTCCATGTTCCGCCAGATCAGCTTGACCGGCTCATGCCCGTCGATCGCACCATAGCCCCCGTAAAGCAGGTCGTTCAACGCATCGAGGCTATCGCCCAGCGACCAGCTTTCGTCAGCCATGAAGACGCGATTGATCTCGGCATAAAATGTCGGAATGTCGATGATGGCGTGGCCGCGAATCTCTAATGTCTTGGCCATGTCAGGTCAGCCCGCTGCCATGCCCTCGACCGCGCGCAGCGGGGTCAGCTCGAACGTGGTGGTCTGTCCGACTGCTCCCAAAAGCTCTGCCGTCAGCGGTGCAGAGATCGTCCCGGTGCAGATGTTCAGCGTGATTCTGGCGACGTGAACGCTTCGGCTGCGAGGAAAGACAGGACCGGCAATCCATCGGATTTCGGCCGCTGCGCGATGGCCGGCAGCAAGCCGGAGCGGCACCATCATGGCACCTGTGCATTATTTGGACACAGATTCACGGTAGCCCGCAATCAGGCTTTTGGTCGCCCCCCTTCTAGCAGTGACAACCGAGATGGTTTGCCGATCTCAGGAATCGACATTGTGGAAACGGGGCTCTGAACGTCACACATCCGGGCAGGCGGGTGTAAGAATTCGCCCGATTGCGACAAAATCTCGCCAGACTACGTCATCATCAACGCCAATCGATCCAGTCTCCATGAGCATGGCATGTCGCCCAGGCGCGTCTGCCCACCAGCGACGCCTTTGTGTTCGATACCGGGTCTAGCGAATTACCGCTCAACGTCGACTTAGCGACCTGGTGCACACTGACCAACCGCGTGACCACCGAAGGCGCGCCGACAAACTGTCAGGGCAGTGCTTGGGGTAAGCCGCTTTTTATCCCAGGTGCACCTTCCACAGGCCTGGTTTCAATCGGCAAGGCCCCTCTCTGTAGTATTACTATCTTCACCAATCCTGCTCAGCCAACCGGCTTCGCCGACTGGC
>NZ_JAPYKK010000074.1 GCF_029623395.1 Sphingomonas echinoides | reverse complement strand
TACGGAACGACACCCGGCGCTTCGACGATCGTCTTGTCGCTGCGCGCGAGGACCTGTTCCATGGTCTCGTAATAGAGACGACGGCGAGTCACTTCGGGGGCGAGGCGATATTGCGCGTAAAGCACGTCGAACGAGGTCGCATCGGCCTGCGCGCGTGCGAGCGTCTGCTGGGCATAGCCACGGGCACGGTTGATGTTGCCCTGGGCTTCCTGCTGCGCGGCGGAGACTGCCTTGAAATCGTCGATCACCTGCGCGGGCGGGGCGGCGTTCTTGATCGCGACGCCCTGGATGCGGATGCCCGAGTTGTAGCGGTCGAGGATCGACTGCATCAGCTGCTGCGCGCGGACTTCCATCGCGGCGCGTCCGCCACCGAGCGCCTGATCGAGCGACACGGTCGCGACGATCGCGCGCATCGCGCTTTCGGCGGTCGCGCGGAGCGTCGACTTCTGGTCCTTGATCTGGAACGCGAAGTCCTGCGGGTTGCTGATGATCCAGCGCACCGAATAATCGAGATCGACGACGTTCTGGTCGCGCGTCAGCATCAGGTTTGCGCCCGAGCCTTCCTCTGGGAAGGTGTCGGTGCTGATCTGGCTGACGTCGACTTTGGCGACCGATGACAGCGGCGCGGGGAGCGTGAGGCGGATGCCCGGCTCGAGCGTGCCGGCATAGCGGCCGAGGAAGGTCACGACGCCGCGCTGTTGCGGCCCGATCGAATGGATCGCGGTGAAGGCGAGCCACAACACCAGGATGATGCCGACGCCGATGCCCCACAATTGCGCGGGCGAGGGCGTGCCAGGGATTCGCGGGCGACCCCCGAAGCCGCCGTTGCCGCCCCCGCCGCCACCGGACGTGCGGGCGCGCTTGAGGAATTCGTCGAGCGCGCTCGGTCCGGGCTGCTTCCCGCGCGGGGTGCCGCTCGGCGGTTGCGCCCACGGGTTGCGCGGGCCACCGCCATTGCCGGGCGTGCTCCCTTTGCCGTCGTCGTCGGAACCGCCCGGGCCGCCCCAGGGGCCCTTGTTGTCGGCGGTAAGGATGGAGAGGCGGCGGAACCAGCCCGATAGGATCGTCATGATGCCTTTATAGGGGGCAAGACTTACGAAAAACAGTGGCAAGCGCACGGCGGACGCCTATCTGCACGCGGATGACCGATCCTGTTTCGCTTGATGCCATGCTCGCCCCCTTTGCGGGCACCCGCGCCACCGGCCGTATCGAGGGGGATCGCGCGAGTATCGTGATCGACGTGAGCGGGCTGGATGAGGGTGAACGCGATTCGCTCGAGGCGTCGGTGCGCGCGGCGGCGAGCGATTTGCCGGGGGTCGCGACGGTACGGATTGCGCTCACCAGCCAGCGCAGCACGCGGCTTTCGATTGCCGTTGCGAGCGGGAAGGGCGGTGTCGGTAAGTCGACAGTATCCGCCAATCTTGCGATCGGGCTTGCTGCGCGAGGGCGCCGCGTCGGGCTGGTCGACGCGGACATCTACGGGCCGTCGCAGCCCAAGCTGATGGGGGTGGAGGACGCCAAGCCGACCGCTCGTAATAAAGTGTTGCAGCCGGTCGATACGCCGTCGGGCGTGCCGATGCTGTCGATGGGAATGCTCGTCGCGCCCGATCAGGCGATCGCGTGGCGCGGACCGATGGCGGCGGGGGCGCTCCAGCAGATGCTCGATGCGAACTGGGGCGAGGCGGACACGCTGGTGCTCGACCTGCCGCCGGGGACGGGCGACGTCCAGCTGACGATGATCCAGAAATACCGGCCGCAGGGCGCGGTGATCGTGTCCACCCCGCAGGATCTCGCGCTGATCGACGCGAAACGGGCGATCGACCTGTTCGTCAAGGCGGGCGTGCCGATCATCGGGCTGGTCGAGAATATGGCGGGTTATGTCTGCCCGTCGTGCGGCGACGTGTCCGATCCGTTCGGCAGTGGTGGTGCGGAAGCGGCGGCGGCGACGCTCGGAATCCCCTTCCTCGGGCGAATTCCGCTCGACATGCGCGTCCGGATCGCGTCCGATGCCGGTCGGCCGCCGGTGGCGGCGGACGGCAGCGAAGCGGTTGCGTTCGGGGCGATTGCGGAGCGTGTGGCGGACTGGATCAAGGAGCGACGCTGATGCTGACGCAGGACGAAGAGATCACGCGGCTGTTGACCGAGACGCGGACGATCGCGTTGGTGGGTGCATCCGATCGGTCGTACCGTCCGTCGTATGGCGTGATGCGGACGTTGCAGGCGCATGGCTACCGCGTGATCCCGGTCAATCCGCAACTCGCCGGGAGCACGATCAACGGTGAGACGGTCGTGGCGGAGCTTTCCGACATTGCCGGGCCGATCGATCTGGTCGACGTGTTCCGCAATTCGGCGGCTGCGGGGGATGCCGTGGATGCGGCGATCGCGGTCGGCGCGAAGGCGGTGTGGCTCCAGTTGGGTGTCATCAATCCGGACGCGGCGGCGCGGGCCGAGGCGGCTGGGCTCGACGTCGTGATGGACCGGTGCCCCGCGATCGACCTGCCGCGGCTGGCGATTCCACGCGTCGCCTGAAATTCGCCATGATCGGGCGGCAGCGTGTGCGTCATGCTGTTGCTGATCCTCGCCGCGCAAGTCGCGACACCGCCGGTTGTCGCTCCCACTGCGCCGCCGGCCGAAGCGGCTTGGTCGATCCTGCAGCCGGTGGGCACCGAACCGTGCGTTCCGCGCGCGAAGAGCGCAGCCAAGCCGGATGACATCGTCGTTTGCGGGCGGCCATTGCCGTCGCAGAAACTCCCCTATCCCGATGAAGCGGTGCTGGATCGTCCCAAGGCGTCCAACCCGAACAGGACGGGCGCGGGTGCGCTCGCGCTTGCCGAAAGCGCGCCGTGCGCGACGCAGCAGAAAGGGTGTACGACGGGGGTCGATCTGTTCGGCGGCGCGACGCAAATGGTGCGCCTGTTGCAGAATGTGGTCTCGCCGGGGAGTTGCTGCGAGGAACCGGGGGAATCGCGCAACATGATGAAGCTGGGCAAGGACATCGCGCATGGGGTGGGCGGCGCGTTTCGGAAGAAGCCGGACAAGTCCGGGCGTGTGGCGATTGCGCTGGAGGAGCAGCCGCACGAGTCGGTGATTTTGCCCTAACTTACTTAAGCCCCTCCCCTTCAGGGGAGGGGTTGGGGGT
>NZ_JAPYKK010000073.1 GCF_029623395.1 Sphingomonas echinoides | reverse complement strand
TTACCGGCGTGTCCGGCGACGCAGGCGGCTATGCGATCCCCAAGGAGATCGACAGCGTGATCGACGCGACGCTCAAGGCGGCGTCGCCGATGCGGGCGATCGCCAATGTCGTCCAAGTCGGGTCGGCGGGGTATCGCAAGCTGGTGACGACCGGGGGCACGCCGTCTGGCTGGGCGGCGGAGACCGATGCGCGGCCGGGGACCGCGACCCCGGTGTTCACCGAAATCGCCCCGCCGATGGGCGAACTCTATGCCAACCCGAGCGCGAGCCAGGCGATGCTCGACGATGCCGCGTTCGACGTCGAGGCGTGGCTCGCCAATGAAATTGCGCTCGAATTCGCCAAGGCGGAGGGGAGCGCGTTCATCACCGGGAGCGGGGTCAGCCGCCCCAAGGGGTTCCTCCAGGCGACCACCGCCGCGACCGCCGACGCATCGCGCGCGTTCGGGACGCTGCAATATCTCGCGAGCGGGGCGGCGGGGGATTTTCCGACGACGCCGCAGGACCGGCTGATCGACCTCGTCCAGGCGCTCCGCGCGCCGTACCGGCAAGGCGCGGTGTTCCTGATGAACGCGACCACGCTCGCGCGGATCCGCAAGTTCAAGACCAGCGACGGGCAGTTCCTGTGGAGCCCGAGCCTGAGCGGTGCGACGCCGGGGACGTTGCTCGGCTATCCGGTGATCGAGAGCGAGGACATGCCCGATATCGCCGCGAACAGCCTGTCGATCGCGTTCGGCAACTTTAAGGCGGGCTATCTGATCGCGGAACGTCGCGAGACCGTGATCCTGCGCGATCCCTATACCAACAAGCCGTTCGTCAATTTCTACGCGACCAAGCGGATCGGCGGGTGCGTGTCGAACAGCGAGGCGATCAAGCTGATGAAGTTCGCGGTTTCCTGAGCGGATCGGCGGCCAGAAAGGGCGGGCGGCGCGCGGTTTGGGGATGGATCGCGCGCTGGCCGCCGCGATCGTGGTGCAAAGGAATCGACATGATCGAGGATAATGGCCCGGGCGTGGTGACGCTCGGGGCGGGGGATCGTGCGCTCGCGGTGGCGGCGGTCAAGGCGGTGCTGCGCGTCGCGAGTGCGGACGAGGACGAGCTGATCGCCGCGTTCGCCGAGACCGCGCTGGGGCTGGCGGAACGCTTCCTGGGGCAAGTGACGATCCGGCGGACGATGCGCGAAAGCTTCGGCGTGACGGGCGGGTGGCAGCGGATCGGCGCGGCGCCGGTCCGCGCAATCACGCAGGTCGAGACGGCGGCGGGGGTGGCGCTCGCGGCAACCAGCTATGCGATCGACATCGATCCGCAGGGCGAGGGCTGGGTTCGCGTGAGCGATGGCGCGAGCGGCACCCGCGTGGTGGTGTTCGACGCCGGGATGGCGAACGACTGGTCGGGGGTGCCGGGGCCGATCCGGCAGGGGGTCGTATTGCTCGCGGCGCATCTGTTCGATGCGCGCGAACATGCCACGCCGCCGCCGCTGGCGGTGACCGCGCTGTGGCGACCGTTCCGGCGGATCCCGCTGCTGACGGGAAAGCATTCATGATGGACGGGCTGAAAGAGCGCGGTCGCGCGATCGGCGAAGCCGCGGCGGCGCGCGTGCGGGGGCGGGTTGCGACGACTCTACGCGAAACGCTTCCCGAGGCGGCGGTGGAGGAGGTCGGTGACGACCTAGTCCTGACCGGACGGGTGACCGCTGACGATCCACGGCTGCGCTGGATCGGGAGTTTGCTGCGATGAGCGCGGAGAGCGTGCTCCAGACGGCGGTGCTGGCGAAGCTGCGCGCGATTGCCGGGTTGAACGGCGTCTACGCCGGTCCCCCGGTGCGCGCGACGCCGCCGTTTGCCGAGCTGGGCGAGCTGATCACGCTCGACTGGGGGGCGAAGGATCGCGCCGGGCGGGAGCTGCGGCTGCTGGTGACGCTGCGCGACGCGGGCGAGACGGCGGTGCGGCTGGCGGCGCTGTCCGCCAGCGTCGGCTCGGCGATCGAGGGTTTGCCGCGCGACCTGCCCGGGTGGCGAGTCGCGAGCGTGGTGCTCGTGCGCAGCCGCAGCTGGGGGACGAGCCCCGGCCAGTGGAGCGCGAGCGTGGATTACCGGATTCGCATGATGGAGGGTTTATGAGCGTGGAACGGGGCAGTGCCTTCTTGCTGAAAGTGGGGAATGGCGCGACGCCGGTCGTCTATCAGACGGTCGCGGGGCTGCGGACGACGCAGCTGAGCATCAACGGTGCGTTGGTGGCGGTGACGTCGAAGGATTCGGGCGGGTGGCGCGATCTGCTGTCGGGGGCGGGGGTGCGCAGCGTCAGCGTGTCGGCGGCGGGAGTGTTCGTCGGGTCGGCGGCGGAACTGCGGATCAAGGCGAATGCGCTGTCGGGGGTGCTCGACGATTATCGGCTGAGCTTCGAAAGCGGCGAGACGCTGACGGGGAAGTTCCTCGTTTCGCGGCTCGACTATGCCGGGGATTATAACGGCGAGCGCAGTTACACGCTGAGCCTGGAGAGTTCCGGGCCGGCGGTCGCGGCATGAGCGCGAACCCGGAGCGTGGCGAGGCGGAATTGCGCGTCGGGGGCGAGCGGCTGGTGTTGCGCCCGAGCTTCACCGCGTTGTGCGCGGCGGAGCGCGAGCTGGGGCCGCTGTTCGCGCTGGTCGAGCGCGCGGCGGCGGGGTCGCTCGCGCTCGGCGAGATGGTCGCGTTGTTCTGGCACTGCCGCGTCGATGCGCCCGAGGCGATGACGCGCGAGGCGATGGGCGAGAGCGTGGTGCGCGCGGGGCTTGCCGAGGCGACGCCGGTGTTGCGCGTGCTGCTCGGGCAAATCCTGGCGGGGCGGTGATGGAGCGGTTCGCCGAGGCGAGCGTGCGGCTCGCCGGGTTGGCGGGGGCGGTGCTGGGGTGGGCGCCGGAGGTGTTCTGGCGCGCGACCCCGGCGGAGTTGGGCGCGGTGGTGGCGGTGCTGACGGGCGCGGGCGATGCGGTCGCGCCGCCCGATGCCGCGACGATCGCGCGGATGCAGGAGGCGTTTCCCGATGGCGGATGAAATCGAACGGCTGGTGGTCGGCGTGCGCGCGGATACCGTGGGCTTCGCGCGCGACGTGGACGCGATGCGCGCGTCGCTGGAGGGGCCGCTGGCGAGCGGGGTGGACCGCGCGGCGCGGACGATCGAGGGTGCGCTGGGCAAGGCGGTGCGGACCGGGTCGCTCGGGTTCGAGGATTTGCGCAAGGTCGCGCTCGGGGTGCTCGACGACA
>NZ_JAPYKK010000072.1 GCF_029623395.1 Sphingomonas echinoides | reverse complement strand
ATTGGTAAGGGACCGCCGCCTTGCTGAAACCGCCGGACGTCGTGGCGAACGGCTCGCCAGTTGGTGGCTCCGGCTCCACGGCTGGGAAATTCTCGCGCGCCGCGTCCGCACCCCCGCCGGCGAAGTCGACCTGATTGCACGCAAGGCGAACCTCATCGCCTTCGTCGAGGTCAAGCAACGCAAGACCGCCGCTGCACTCGATTTCGCAATCGACGAGCGTCGCCTCGCGCGCGTCGCCGCCGCCGCCGAAGTCCTGATGCCGCGTTTCGCGGGACCGGGTGACGATATCCGCGTCGACGTCATCCTGCTCGCGCCCGGCACGCGCCCGCGCCACATCGAGAATGCGTGGATTGGCTGAGCATCCTCCAACCGGCGGGTGACAGGCGACGCTGCACACCCTATCTCCCGCGCAATTCGGGACGGAGTTACGATCGATGAGCCTTACAGTCGCCGTCCAGATGGACCCCATCGCCGCGATCAACATCGCGGGCGATTCGACCTTCGCGCTGATGCTGTCGGCGCAGCAGCGCGGGCACAAGCTGTTCCACTACAACGCCGAGGCGCTCAATTATTCGAACGGCCGGGTCTGGGCGAAGGCCGAGCCGGTCACCGTCCAGCGCGTGGTCGGCAACCATTTCACGCTCGGCGAACCCGTGAATCTCGACCTCGGTGACGAAGCCGACGTCGTGCTGATGCGCCAGGATCCGCCGTTCGACCTCGGCTACATCACCGCAACGCATCTGCTCGAGCGGATCGCGCACAAGACGCTGGTAGTCAACGACCCCGCGCAGGTGCGCAACGCGCCCGAAAAGGTGTTCGTGCTCGATTACGCACAGTTCATGCCGCCGACGCTGATCACGCGCTCGCTCGAGGAAGCGCGCGCGTTCCTTGCCGACCATAAGGAAATCGTGATCAAACCGCTGCACGGCAACGGCGGCAAGGCGATCTTCAAGGTCGGCAGCGACGGCGCGAACCTGTCCGCGCTGATTGAGGTGTTCAACACCATGTGGCGCGAACCGCACATGGTGCAGGCATTCCTCCCCGATGTCGCGAAGGGCGACAAGCGGATCGTGCTGGTCGACGGCGAAATTGCCGGCGCGATCAACCGCTTGCCGGGCGAAGGCGAGATCCGCTCCAACCTCGCGGTCGGCGGGTCGGCGGTGAAGACCGAGCTGACGTCCAAGGAGCGCGAGATCTGCGCGGTGCTCGGGCCGGAGCTGAAGAAGCGCGGACTGCTGTTCGTCGGAATCGACGTGATCGGCGGCGAATGGCTGACCGAGATCAACGTCACTTCCCCCACCGGCATCGTCGCGATCGAACGCTTCGACGGGACCGATGTCGCTGGGATGATCTGGGACGCGATCGAGCGGAAGGTCGCGGGCTGACGCCGCCTTCGCGATGACGGAACTGATAATCGATCTGACCGCCTGGGGCGGTTACTTTGGCATTTTCCTTCTGATGGTGCTGGAGAATGTCTTCCCGCCGATCCCGTCCGAAGTCATCATGGGGCTCGGCGGGATCGCGGTCGCGCGCGGGCAGATGAGCCTCTTGCCCCTGATCGCGGCGGGGACCGCGGGAACGGTCGCGGGCAATTACTTCTGGTATGCGATCGGCCATCGGCTTGGCTATCACCGGCTGCGCCCGTTCATCGACCGGCATGGCCGCTGGCTGACGCTCGACTGGCAACATGTCGAGAAACTGGAAGCATTCTTCCGTGCGCGGGGGCAATGGGTCGTGTTCGTGTTCCGCTTCATGCCCGCGTTCCGGACGATGGTGTCGCTCCCTGCGGGCATGGCGCGGATGCCGCATGTGCGCTTCATCCTGTGGACTGCGGCGGGCTCGGCGATCTGGAACACCGGGCTGGCCTATGCGGGCTATTATCTCGGCGCGAATTTTCGCGAGCTCGATGCGTTCATCGGCCCAGCCGCAGTTGCGCTGACGATCGCGATCGTTGCCGGGTACGGTTGGCGGCTGCTGACGTGGAAACCGCGCGGCTGAGCCCGGCTTTGCTGCGCTGCGGTGGAATTGTGGCAACCCGCCTCCCATCTCTGCGCCATCACCGGCTCATCGCCGTATGGAGCAAAGCGTATGAAAATCCTGATCGTCCTCACTTCGCATGACAAGCTCGGCGACACTGGCGCCAAGACCGGCTTCTGGCTCGAGGAGCTCGCCGCGCCCTATTATGTGCTGAAGCAGGCCGGCGCCGAACTCACGCTCGCCTCCCCGAAGGGTGGCCAGCCCCCGCTGGACCCCAAGAGCGCGGACGAAAGCGCGAAAACTGACGACACTCGCCGCTTCGAGGCGGATGCGGAGGCCAAGGCGCAGCTGGCCGCCACCGTCCGGCTCGACTCGGTCAAGATCGAGGATTTCGACGCGGTCTTCTATCCCGGTGGCCACGGACCGCTGTGGGATCTCGCCGAGGACGCAACGTCGCGTGCGCTGATCGAAGGCGCAATCGCCGCCGACAAGCCGGTCGCCTTGGTGTGCCATGCCCCGGGCGTATTGCGCCATGTGCAGGCAGCCGATGGGACGCCGCTGGTTGCAGGCAAGAAGGTGACGGGCTTCACCAACACCGAGGAAGCCGCGGTCGGGTTGACCGACGTGGTGCCATTCCTGGTCGAGGACATGCTGACGCAGAATGGCGGCCACTATTCCAAGACCGAAGACTGGGGCGTCCATGTCGTACGCGACGGGCTGCTCATCACCGGGCAGAACCCGGCATCGTCCGCCGCGGCGGCAGAAGCGCTGGTCGACGCGCTGCGCTGAAGTAATGCGTCATCCCCTCGGCAAGTGCCGGGGGGATGCGGTTCAGGCGCGCGGATGCGCGTTGCGATAGACGTCGAGCAGATGCGCCGCGTCCACCTGCGTATAGATTTGCGTAGAACTCAGGCTCGCGTGGCCGAGCAGTTCCTGTAACGCGCGCAGGTCCGCGCCGCGCCCTAGCAGATGCGTCGCGAAGGAATGGCGCAACGCATGCGGTGTCGTCCGCTCGGGAAGCTGGAGCCGCACGCGCGCCCGCTGGACCGCGCGGCGGACCAGCCGGGGCGACAGCGGCCCGCCCCTCGCGCCGCGAAACAGCACCGCGTCGCGCGCGGTGCCGTACGGGCATGACGCGACATACGCCTCGATCGCCTCGCGGACTTGCGGCAGCAACGGTACGATCCGCGTCTTGTCGCGCTTGCCGGTCACGACGATCGTTTCTCCGAGCGGGAGCGCCGCACCGGTCAGCCCGAGCGCCTCGGCAACGCGCAATCCCGCGCCGTACAGCAGTAGCAATACCGCGAAATCGCGCGCACCGATCCATGGTTGTTCCGGGTCCTCGGACACCTCCTCGGCAAGTGCCATCACCTCGTCGGGCGAGATCGGTCGCGGTACGCCCTTGGCGACGCGCGGGCCTTTCACGCGCGGCGTGGCACCCGAGCCAGTGACGTGATCGAGGAACCCCCGCACCGCGGACAATTCCCGCGCGGCGGAGGCGTTGCCAATCCCCTCGCCCCGGCGCGCGGCGAGGAAGGCGCGCAAGTCGGCGGTGGTGACGCGCGTGAGCGACGCGCGGTCGATCGCTTCGCCCCAATGGGTCTGGAGGAAGCCGCACAGCCGGACGGCGGTGGCCTCATAGGCGCGAATGGTGTGCGGGGATCGCCTGCGGTCGCGCGCGAGATGCTCGGCATAGGCGCGGGGGAGGTCGCTCACCTTGGCGGTGTAGCGGATGCGTAAGCCAAAAAGAATCCGCTTCTTCTTTCTAAAGCCCCTCCCCTTCAGGGGAGGGGTTGGAGTGGGTACG
>NZ_JAPYKK010000071.1 GCF_029623395.1 Sphingomonas echinoides | reverse complement strand
GGGGCCGTGCAGCGGCCGCCACGCCCGCAATCTCTATCCAGCCGAAAGCGCCACAGCGCGCTCCCGCAACCGCTCGATCGCAGCCGCATGGATCCCCGGCACGCACGTCACCACCCCGAAAGCCTGCGCCCGCGGCGTGTTGAACGTCAGCCCCTGCCCCAGCGCATCGCTCACGGCCGCCCCCGCTTCGGCTGCGATCAGCACGGCAGCAGCGACATCCCACTCCCAGCCCCAGCGCAAGGTCGCGACCAGATCTGCCTCGTCTGCCGCGACCATCGCGATCCGAAGCGCAATCGAATTGGGTTTCGCCACCGCGACCAGATCGCGATCGACCTTGGGCAGAGCGTCGGTCGGCACGCGCGATCCGCTAAAGACGCGCCGATCGCCGACCGCCAGCCGCATGCCGTTGCCCCACGCCCCCTGCCCCAGTTCAGCGCGAAACACTTGCCCGCGCGCCGCGGCGTCGAGCACGCCGATCACCGGCCGCCCGTGATCGACCAGCGCGATCGACACCGCCCAGCCGTCCCGCCCACGGATATAGTCGCGCGTCCCATCGATCGGGTCGACCACCCACAGCCGCGCGCACGCGAGCCGGTCGGGATTGTCCGCGGTCTCTTCCGAAAGCCATCCTGCGTCCGGCAGAAGCGCCGACAGGCGTTCGCGCAGGAAGGCGTTCACTTCCAGGTCGACCGCACAGACCGGGTCGCCCGGCGCCTTCTCCCAGCGCGCGAAGTCGGTGCGCCACTGACGCAACGCCAGCGCACCCGCGTCGGCGGCAATCGCCGCGACCGCGTCCGCCAGTCCGGGTTCAACCACTGGCGACGGTCATCCCCTCGACCCGCAGCGTCGGGACGTTGGTGCCGTAGCGGAACTCGAGATCATTGGCGGGAATGAGGTTACGGTACATTTCCCGCAAATTGCCCGCGATCGTAAATTCGGCGACCGGCCCGGCGATCTTGCCGTCGACGATGCGGAACCCGGCGGCACCGCGCGAATAATCGCCCGTCACGCCGTTGACGCCCATGCCGATCAGTTCGGTGACATAGACCCCGTTCGCAATGTCCTCGATCAGCGTCTGCACCGGCACCTTGCCCGCGACCATGTGGAGGTTGCTCGGCGAAACACCGGGTCCACCGCCGACACCGCGCGCAGCATGGCCGGTTGGCTCCATCCCCAATTGCCGGGCCGCGGCGGTGTCGAGCAGCCACGTCTCGAGCATGCCATGCTCGACGATCGCGCACGGGCTGACCGGGAGCCCCTCGCCGTCGAACGGACGCGAGCGCAGTCCATGCGGACGATGCGGATCATCCAGCACGGTGACGCCGTCCGAAAATACCTGCGTTCCCAGCGCATCGAGCAGGAAACTCGTCTTGCGCGTAATCGCCGCGCCCGAAATTGCACCCGTCAGATGCCCCAACAGGCTAGATCCGACCCGCGGATCGTACACTACCGGCATCGGCCCGCTTGCCAGCCGTCCGGGGTTGACCCGCGCAACCGCGCGTTCACCGGCCTTGGTTCCTATCGTCTCGGGCGCGTCCAGCGCGCGGCGATGCCGGGCCGAGTGATACGCATAATCGCGCACCATTTCGCCCCCGCCCTCGGTCGACCCCGCCAGTACGCTCGCGGAAACGCCATAGCCCGTCGCCGCATAGGCCGCGGCGAAGCCGTGGCTCGTCGCCAGCGCCCAAATCGATCGTGATGCGCTCGCCGAGCCGCCTTCGCTGTTGGTGACGCCAGGCACCGCGCGCGCCGCGTCCTCGGCGGCTTGCGCGACGGCACGCAGGCTTTCAGGCGACGCCTCGCCGCCATCGTCGAGATCGAGCAGCGGGGGGGCGCCACGCATCAACCGTTCCTTGGGCGCCAGCCCGGCCCAGGCATCCTCCGGCGCCTCGCGCGCCATCGCGACTGCACGGTCGACCAGCTCGGCAATCGCGGCATCCGACAGATCCGAGGTCGAGACGCTGGCCGACCGTTTGCCGACGAACACCCGCAGGCCGAGCTCGGCGCTTTCCGACCGCCCGACATCCTCGAGCGCGCCAAGCCGCACCGAGATGTCGAGCGACATATCGGCGGCATAGACGGCGTCGGCGGCGTCGGCTCCGGCGGCGGTGGCACGAGTGACGATAACGGCGGCGCGGTCCTGCGCCTGATCTGGGGTCAGCATAGCTTGGACTTAAGGCGTCGCACCGCCCGATGCTAGAGCGCTTTCGCTGTTCGTCACCGCGCGCGCCACGCGGATCAGATCGTCGTGCCCACCACCACGCACGCCAGGAACATCAGCAATCCCGCAAAGCGGTTCGACCGAAACCGCGCCAGCGCGCCTGCGCCGTCTTCGGGTCGCAGCGTCGCCACTTGCCACAAGAAATGCAGCGCGACCGGCAGCAGCGCGACGACCGCCAGCCAATCCGGGCGCAACAGCCAGATTGCCGCCGCCCACAACGCCAGTGCCGCCGCGTAGAATGCCGCAACCCCCGCCCGCACATGGCGTCCCATGCGCAAGGCGGACGAGCGCACGCCAATCAGCGCATCGTCCTCGCGGTCCTGAAGTGCATAGATCGTATCATAGCCGACCACCCAGCAGATCGACCCCGCGTACAGCAGCAGCCCGGGCACCGAGAGCGTCCGCGCGATCTCCGCCCATCCGACCAGCGCCGCCCAGGAAAACACCAGCCCGAGCCAGATCTGCGGCCACCAAGTGATCCGCTTCATGAACGGATAGGCCGCCACGGGGGCAAGGCTCGACACCGCGATCACCGCCGCGAACCAGTGTAGTTGCAGCAACACGAACAGCCCGATCAGGCACAGCAGCACCAGCCAGATCGCCGCCGCCTTTAGCGATACCGCGCCGCTCGCCAGCGGGCGACTGCGGGTGCGCGCGACTTGCCGGTCGAGATCGCGATCGACGATGTCGTTGAAGACGCATCCCGCGCCACGCATCGCGATGCTCCCGAGCAACAACCACAGGAACAGATCCCACCGCTCGACCGCCCCCCCGGCCAGCGCGACGCTCCACGCGCCGGGCCAGAACAACAGCCACCATCCGATCGGTCGGTCGAAGCGCGCCAGCAAGGCGAATGGTCGCGCTGCTGTGGGCATCAAGCCGACCATCCCGCGATGTTCGGTATCGGGGGTCAGATGCGGAGCACGGGGATCGGTGGCAGCCATCGGTGTGCCGTAGCGCAAGACGACAGGCCGGGGAAATACGGCACGCCGCTTTTACGCGGGACCGAAACCCGACCGACGCTGCGTCCTAGAAAAAAGGCCCCCGTCCCGGAGGGGCGGAGGCCTTTCGAACGTTCTCGAAAGAACGACTTACTTGTTGTCGTCCTTGACGCCGATGGTCGGGACCGAGACCGTTTCCTTCTCGGTCTTCACCTTGGGGACCTCGACGGTCTTCTCGGACGTGCCGACGACCACTTCCTTCGAATCCATGTCGACCTTCGGCAGCTCGCCGCCCTTGACCGAAACTTCCGGCAGGGCGCCGCTCTTGGTCACATTCGCGCTCCAGAAGCCCGTCGCGAACAGCAGGCCGACGACGACGGCGATCACCACGAGGATAATCAGAATGGTGCGGCCGGCGCCACTGCGCTTTTCGACGACGGGGTCGGTGCGACGGTAATCGGACATGAATTTCTCCCTTTAGAAACGATCGGTGACGATTTGTAATACCGGTGTGGAAACGACAGGTGCGACGAGTGGTTCCCGCACGCCGACGAACCGGTTGTGCAGGAATGGGATTTACGCCTTGTCACGACAGGGTTTTTTGGTGTCCGGCCTTGTCGGTAGACGTCCCCGCGCTCCATTCCGCCTCGCTTTTTCGCGCTGCGTCCGCCACACGGTCTGCCTGCCTCGGCTGATCTCCCCGCCCAGTCGACACCCGCCCGCTGCCCCGGAGAACCCCGCTTTTGGTCCATCTTTCCGTCGCGATCGGTCGCTTTTTCGAAGCCTTGCTGTGGGCCGTGGCGCGCAGCGTCGGGATGGTCGCCGCCTGGGTCCTGCTCGGCGTGATCGCGCTCGCGGTGGTCGCGATGCTGGTGCGCGCGGGGATCCGGCGGCGATAGGCAATGGCG
>NZ_JAPYKK010000070.1 GCF_029623395.1 Sphingomonas echinoides | reverse complement strand
TCAGGGGAGGGGTTGGGGTGGGGCCGTAACAGGCACCCGCCCCCAATAATTGGAGACCGAAATGACCAACCCCATGACCGGCTTCAACAACCACTTCGCCACAGAAGCCATCCCCGGCGCGCTCCCGATCGGCCGCAACTCGCCCCAGAAACCAGCGTTCGGCCTCTACGCCGAACAGCTTAGCGGCAGCGCCTTCACCGCCCCCCGCCACGAGAACAAACGCTCGTGGCTGTACCGTGTCCGCCCCTCCGCCGCGCACCCCGCGTTCACGCGCTACGCAGGCGCCCCGCTCTTCGCCCCCGGCACCACCGACGAACCCCTCGCCCCCAACCGCCTCCGCTGGGGCCCGCTCGAACCGCAGGACGCCGACTGGCTCGATTCCCTCACCACCATGCTAGTAGCCGGCGAAGGCCCGAAGACGCAGACCGGCGTCGCCATGCATATCTACCGCGCGACCAGGGACATGGTGAACCGTGCCTTCGTCTCGGCGGACGGCGAGTTGCTGATCCTCCCGCAGCAAGGCCGCCTTACGCTCTACACCGAACTCGGAAGGATCGACCTCACCCCCGGCGAAATCGCGATCATCCCGCGCGGCGTGCGCTTCCGCGTCACCCTCCCCGATGGCAGCGCACGCGGCTATGTCGCGGAGAACCACGGCGCGCCGTTCCGCCTCCCCGACCTCGGCCCGATCGGCGCGAACGGCCTCGCCAATCCGCGCGATTTCGAGACGCCGGTCGCCTGGTACGAAGACGTCGAGGGCGACTACGAACTCGTCCAGAAATTCCTCGGCAGCCTGTGGACCACCCAGCTCGGTCGCTCCCCGCTCGACGTCGTCGCGTGGCACGGCAATTATGCGCCGTGCAAATATGATCTCGCGCGGTTCAACACGATCGGCAGCATCAGCTTCGATCATCCCGACCCGTCGATCTTCACCGTCCTCACTTCGCCCAGCGACGTGCCCGGCACCGCGAACGTCGACTTCGTGATCTTCCCGCCGCGCTGGATGGTGGCCGAGGACACGTTCCGCCCGCCATGGTTCCACCGCAACACGATGAGCGAGTGCATGGGCCTGATCAAAGGCGAATATGACGCCAAGGCCGACGGCTTCGTCCCCGGCGCGCTGTCGCTCCACAACCAGATGAGCGGGCATGGCCCCGACGTCGCGACCTGGTCCGCGGCAAGCACTGCGCCACTCGCGCCGCGCCGGATCGATGGCACGATGGCGTTCATGATCGAAAGCCGCTGGGTGTTCACGCCAACCCGGTTCGCCGCAGAAACGAGTTCGCTGGACGAAGATTACGACTCGGCTTGGGCGGGCTTTCCCAAAGCGCAACTGCCGAACACTTGACCCTTATCAGCAAGAATTCGCGGAACTGGCATGCGATGCAAGAGTCTTGTTGGTCTATGCCTACGCCCCAGACCCCCTTGTTCCCGTGGAAACATCGTGCGCAGCACGATTTCCAAGCTTTGCTCGATGCGCATGTCGCGGAAGCGGACTTCCCCTGTGTCGGCGCCAAGGCGGCGCTTGCGAAAGGAACGCTGTCCGTCCTCGCGTGCGATCGGCTCGACAGCGCTTGGGACGATCTGCGAATCCACGACGGACTGATGCATTTCGCCGCCGCCTACCGCGAGGACCCGGGCCTGTTCCGCAGCTTCGCGGTCATCTTCGACGGGCCGGACGATCTCAGCGAGGCACAGTTCGAGGCGGCGCTGTGGCAACGTGTCCAGTCGATTTCGGACAAGGACGTTTGGCGTGGCCAGGACTATGACACGACGGTCAGCACCGACCCCGACAGCCCGCATTTCTCGCTCAGCTTCGGCGGCGAGGCGTTCTTCATCGTCGGCCTGCACCCGAATGCCAGCCGCCCCGCACGCCGCTTCGCGCGGCCGACCATGGTGTTCAACCTGCACGACCAGTTCGAGACGCTGCGCGCACAGGGCAAATATGAGGGCATGCGCGAGAAGATCCTGACGCGCGACGAAGTCCTCGCCGGCTCGCGCAACCCGATGCTCGCGCGCCACGGCGAGATGAGCGAAGCGCGGCAATATAGCGGGCGCGTGGTCGACGAAGCCTGGGCCTGCCCGTTCCGCTATTCGGGCGCCGCCGAATGAGCGATGTCGTGGAGATTCCCGAGCGGAGCGGCGATGCGTTCCGGCTGGCGGCGGGACAGACGCTGACCGTGATCGACCCGCGCGGGGTGCAGGTCGCGGATTTGCTGGCCTATAATGCCGAGGATCTGGCCGAGGTCATCTCGTCGGGACGGTCGCTCGATTATGCCGAGACGATCTATCTGACCACGGGCAACCTGCTGTATTCGAACCGGTCGCGACCGATGCTGACGATCGTCGAGGACACGGTCGGGCGCCACGATTTCCTGCTGACGCCCTGCTCGTACGACACCTTCCACCATTTCTACCCCGACCTCCCGCCGCACCGGGGCTGTTTCGGTAACCTTGCGGCGGCGCTCGAGCCGTATGGGGTGAAGCCGGACATGATCCCGACCGCGTTCAACTGCTTCATGAACGTCACTGTCGATGCCGCGACGGGCAAGCTCGACGTCCTCCCACCGATCAGCAAGGCGGGCGACCAGATCGTCCTGCGTGCAGAGATGGACCTGATCATCGGCCTGACGGCGTGTTCCGCCCCGGCAAGCAACGGCGGCAGTTTCAAGCCGATCCACTACCGGGTGGATTGAGGCCAGCGTCCCGCTGCAAAGCAGCCGGGAAGCTCGCTACTTCATCTGCCGCCGCACACTCGTCATCGTCGCCTTGCCATAAGGCGGCTTCAACCCCGCCAGCTTCGCCACATCCAGCTTCGCCTGTTTGAACACCGCCTTGGCATGGCTGAACGTCTTGAACCCGTCGAACCCGTGATAAGACCCCATACCCGACGGCCCGACCCCGCCGAACGGCAGATCCTCCATCGAGACATGGAACACCACGTCGTCGATCGTCACCCCGCCGGAAATCGTGCGGTCGAGCACACGCCGCCGCTCCCCCTCGTCCGGCCCGAAATAATAAAGCCCAAGCGGCCGGTCGCGCCGGTTCACTTCGTCGATCGCGCTGTCGATCCCGCCCGCATAGCTGCGCACCGGCAGGATCGGGCCGAAGATCTCCTCCTGCATCACGATCATGTCGTCGGTCGCATTCCGCACGATATGCAGCGGCATCTTCCGCGCGTTCGATCCGGCGAAATCCTCCCCGCCCGGATTGACCACCTCGACCGTCGCGCCCTTGGCGCGCGCGTCGGCGACCCAGTCGGCGAGACGCTGGTGATGCCGGTCGTTGATGATTGCGGTATAGTCCGGGTTCGCCAGCAGCGTCGGGTACATCGCCGAGACCGCTGCCTTGAGCCCGTCGACCACCGCCTGTTCCTGCGCCTGCGGGACCAGCATGTAATCCGGCGCGAGGCAGATCTGCCCCGCATTGAGCATCTTGCCGATCGCCACCCGCTCAGTCGCGCGCGCGATGTCGGCGTCCTTGCCGATCAGCACCGGCGACTTGCCGCCGAGTTCCAGCGTCACCGGGGTCAGATTGTCCGCCGCCGCATGGAGGATATGCCGCCCGATCCCCGTAGCGCCGGTAAAGATCAGATGGTCGAACGGCAGTTCCGAAAACGCCTTCCCCACCTCCGGTCCGCCGCTGAAGAACGCGAGTTCGTCCGGCGCGAAGTACTTCGCGCTAACCGTCTCGAACAGCGCGGCGGTACGCGGGGTGAATTCGCTCGTCTTGACCATCGCGCGGTTGCCCGCCGCGAAGATCCCCGCGATTGGCCCCATCACAAGATTGACCGGGAAATTCCACGGCGCGATCACCCCGACCACGCCCTTCGGCTGATATTCCACCCACGCCCGCGCGCCGAGCAACCCGAGCGGAAACTGCACCGCGCGCTTGTCGCGCTTCGCCCATCCGTCGAGCGAGCGTAGCGCATGTTTGATCGGCGCGATCGACGCCGCGACATCGGTCAGCATCGATTGCTCGCGGCTGCGATGCCCGAAATCCTCGCTCAGCGCGTCGCAAAAGGCTGCGGCATTGTCCGCGATCATCGCAGTCGCGCGCTTGAGCCGGTCTTTGCGGACGGTCAGCGAAACGGGCAATTCGGCGTTGAACGCCGCGCGCTGCGCCTGAAGCGTCTCGTCGAGTGTCATGCCCGTCTCCCCTTTACGTGCAGCCGATCAACCCCGCCACGGGGATGATCACGCTATCCTGCCCCGTCCGGTCGAGTTCGAGGATGCCGTCCGGCACCGCCCCGCCGTCGGTGATCGACGTGCGGGTCTCGGCCCGCATCGTCAGTTTGATCGTCGTGCCGCCACCGGCATAAGTCGTGGTTTCTGGAAAGCCGAGCGAGATCGCCCCAAGCTGGCCGGTACGGTCAATATCAGTGATCTTCCCCCCGATCGAAAGCCGCAGCCGCGCAGGATCGGTCCCGCCGCCGCCCGTCGCCATCGCGACCAGCGCACGCGTTCCGCTCGCGGTCCACAGATACGCCGCGCAGCCCTTGCGGGGCAGTTCCTGCCGCGGGATCGACCCGATCGGCAGGCCGTCGACCGAGGGCAGGACCGGCGCGGGCGGTGGGGCCTCTTTCGGCGCGGCCTGCTGTGCCGCCGCGAGCGAGAGCGCCGCAAGGATCGGAAACGCGTTCATGACGCCATTCCTACCAGCATCAGCCACGCTGGGTAAGCCGCGATCGCGAGCAGCGCGCCGAACGGCATCCGGTCGGTCAGCGTCGTCGCCCGCCCGCGCAGCGCGCCGACCACCGCGACCGCAAGCCCCGCCAGCGCCGCGAACAGCACCACCGTCGGCAACATC
>NZ_JAPYKK010000007.1 GCF_029623395.1 Sphingomonas echinoides | reverse complement strand
CGCCACCGCCAGCTTTACCGCCGCCGCTGTCCTCGCCACGATCGGCGTTGCGACGCTGCGGCACGTGCGCGAACCGCGTGCCCTGTTGTTCGCCAGCGTGCCGTTGCTGTTCGCGTTTCACCAGTTTTCGGAAGGACTCGTGTGGCTGTCGCTGGAGGGGCGGCTCGGGCGCTATGCGGTCGATCACAGCGTGTTCCTGTTCACGTTTTATGCGATCGGGATCCTGCCGCTGCTGATGCCGACCGCGGTCGCGCTGATGGAGCCACGAGGGTGGCGGCGCCGCGTGATCGTCGGGTTGACCGGCGTCGGCGCATTGGTGTTCGTATGGGACATGGCGGGGCTGGTGATCGCACCGACTTGCGCCGTCATCGACCAGCATTCGATCGCCTATAGCAACCCGGTGACGAGCCGGCTGTGGGTGTCGCTGCTGTATATCCTGGCAACGTGCGGCGCGCTGCTGCTGTCGACCCACCGCGTGGTGCGGGGATATGGCGTGCTCAACGTGATCGGGCTGACGGTGGTACATCTGGTGAAGGGCTATGCCTTCGCCTCGGTGTGGTGCTTTTACGCCGCGGTGCTGAGCGTGGTGCTGTATCGGCAGTTCCATCGGCAGGACATCCATGTCGCAGCGCCGAATGGGGCCGGCGCGCCCGGGCGGCCGTTCGTCCTGTCCTGGCTGCGGTAAACTTGGGCGGGGGGATACGATCCAGCGATTGATTGCAGGATCGCTTTGTAAGTCTTTATAATACAATGTCTCTGAGTGATATTGTACGTAACCCTACAGTGACTGGGATGAGTCATTGTGTTGTTTCTTGAAAATGCAAACTATGCTATCAAGATTGAGTAAGTAAGCCTCCAGTATCCTGGTATAAAAAGGAGATCTGAATCTCCTGCAGGAGAGGTTGGAATCGGATCGGTCATCGTCACGGAATCCCGTGACTTGGCCGGATTGATCAGACCAGCTGCCTGGGGGGGTGTTGAATGAAGCCGCTTGTCGTCGTGAACGTATCCGAATTGAATTCGGTTGATGACCCCTTCATCGACTTGTCGGCCCTGGAGGATCGTACGGTTCTGTGGCGACGGTTCTCGGGGCTTCCGCGTAATATGCTGGAACACAAGATCCAGCGTCCGCGGATCTCCCGATATCGCGCGGCTTTCGAGGCCGTATATGCCGCACGAGGTTCTGCCGCGATTATCTCGCACATGCCGCGCATGACCAATGCAGTCGCCGCGCACGGCGGGAAGAAACTGCCGCCGCATCTGGCCTTCGCGTTCAATTTCACCGACCTGCCCGCACAGGCGGAGCGGAGCAAGATGGCGGAGCGCTTCGCGCGGGTCGATCAATTCTGCGTCTATACGCAGTTCGAAGCGGATATGTATGCGAGCGCCTTCGGGATCGATCGCGCGCGCTTTCAGCCCGTGACCTGGACACAGGACCGGCCGGTGCTCGCCGCCGATGCGGTCTTGCCGGAGCGTCCCTATGTGGTCGCGATCGGCGGGGAAGGGCGTGATTTCAGGACGCTCGTCGCGACGGCACGCGCCTTGCCAGAGGTCGCCTTCCTCGTCATCGCCCGCCCCCATCCCGCGCTGGTCGATGTCCCGTCCAACATGACCGTGCGCTACAACGTGCCGCTCTCGGAATGCTGGGCGCTGGCGGCGGGGGCGGAGATGCTGCTGGTGCCGCTGCTCGGGCCGGAAACCTGCTGCGGGCATATCACGATCGTCAGCGCCCGCCTGCTTGGCCTGCCGATCATCACGAGCGTGTCGCGCGGAACCGCGGAATATACGGAGGATTTCGCGGGGACCGTGCTTGTTCCCGCCGGGGACACGGAGCGGCTCCAGGAAGCGATCCTGGCGATCCACGAGGATCCTGACGCGGCGCATGCGCTGGCTTCGGTCGATGCGGTTCGCGCCGGTGGGGAATATAGCCGGGCGCAGTGGACGCGCTATGTTTCAGATTTTTTGGAGCGCGTGGCGTGAGGGGGCTGCTGGGGCGATCGCGGCGCTGAAGGGGGGCATGTCTTCGCCCCGGTTTGCGGCTTTGATGCAATGAAACTTGCCGCAACGGGCAGCGTGTCATTTGGGAGCGTCAAGCAGCCCAGTTTTTGGGAACATTGCCCGGTCGCCCCTGCCGGCGAGCAGGCCGGCGATGGCAATGTCTTCGTCGAGCGTTTCCCAATGCAGGCCGTGCTGGCTGATCTGGACCGTGCCGAGATCGGCCGGGCTGGCACCGAACAGCTGCGGAAACCAGGCGAGCGGCATGCCGAGCGTGCGGTCGTCATCGAGCTCGAACCACATCTAATCTGCGTCGAAGCCGACTTCGGTCCCCTTCGGGGAAATAGTCATGCCATGCGCTTGCTACCTCGGCGCAGCGATCGGCAGCGACGCGGCTGAGCATCGCTAGCGTCTGCCTGGAGGCGGGGATTAGCTTGCGCTAATCCCGCGCCCGGCGCGACTTACTCCGCCGCAACTCCAGCCCGCGAGAACATGTCCACCGCGTCCGAGTCCTCGTTCGCGAACACCATGCCCGATGGGCCGGCCTTGGCCTTCTGGCGCTTGTCGAACCCGTCCCACACCTCGTTCCAGTTGCCGCGCGTCGCTGCCTTCGAATATTCCGTCGCGCGCTGTTCGAAGAAGTTGGCGTGCTCGACCCCGTTGAGCATCGGTGCGAGCCACGGCAGCGGATGTTCGTCGATCATGTAGATCGGCTTCATGCCCAACTGCCCCAGCCGCCAGTCGGCAATGTAGCGGATGTACTTCTTGATTTCCTTGGGCGTCATGCCGTTGACCGGGCCCATTTCGAACGCGAGGTCGATGAAATTGTCCTCGAGCCGGACGGTGTGCTGACACATGTCGGCAATGTCGTCGCGCACCGACTTGGTGAGGCAGTTCCGCTCCGCGCAGAAGGCGTGGAACAGCTTGATGATGCCCTCGCAATGCAGCGATTCGTCGCGGATCGACCAGGTGACGATCTGCCCCATGCCCTTCATCTTGTTGAAGCGCGGGAAGTTCATCAGCATCGCGAACGACGCGAACAGCTGCAACCCTTCGGTGAAGCCGCCGAACATCGCGAGCGTCTTGGCGATGTCCTCGTCCGAATCGACGCCGAACGTCTGCAGGTAATCGTGCTTGTCCTTCATCTCGCTATATTCGAGGAAGGCGCCATACTCGCTCTCGGGCATGCCGATCGTGTCGAGCAGATGGCTGTAGGCGGCGATATGCACCGTCTCCATGTTGCTGAACGCCGCCAGCATCATCTTGATCTCGGTCGGCTTGAAGATGCGGCCGTACTTCTCGTGATAGCAATCCTGCACCTCGACGTCCGCCTGGGTGAAGAAGCGGAAGATCTGCGTGAGCAGGTTGCGCTCATGGTCGCTGAGCTTCTGCGCCCAGTCGCGGCAATCCTCGCCCAACGGCACTTCCTCGGGCATCCAGTGGATCTGCTGCTGGCGCTTCCAGAAATCGAACGCCCAGGGGTATTCGAACGGCTTATACTGCTTGCGGGCTTCGGTGAGGGACATGGGGGCTACTCCGGAACGCTGTATTTGAAAGGAAAAACGGCACGGGACAGCGGCATCAGCCGCCCGCCCGCTGAATGAGAAATCCGCCGGTCAAGCCAATCGCGAGCAAGGCATAGGCGGTTGCGCCCAGCCATTGGCCGCGCTGGCGCGTGTACCAACCATTGCGATACGTCATCACTTGCCGGTCGATCAGGAACCAGGCGACGATCGCGATCGGGATGGCCGCAAGATAGTCGAGCGCGTGCAGGATGCCAACCGAAGGGGTGCCGACTCGGTGCGCAATCGCGTTGACCACGTAAACCCCCATCCAGTGATTGAGGTAGAGCGGATAGGAGATCGCCCCGACGAACACGCCGAGCGGCGGGCGTTTGCCCGGAACCGCGGCCGCGAGAACCACGGCCACCGCCAGGAGCGCCCGGACCTGATGCACCGGGAAATACGCCGCGGCGATGAAGAGAATGACAGCCGCGATCGCCGCAATCATTGGACCCCGATAGGTCGCGTTCCATGCCACACCTGCTGCGTTCGTACCATAATCACGATTAACGACTGCCGCGAGGACGCCGAGCGCGATTGGCGCGAATACCGATTGCACGGCGAGCAGCAACGCAGCGACGATCACCCACGTCCAAAGCTGCTTGCCCCATTGCCACACGAGCATCAGCAGCGGCGCAAACAGGTAGAACTGCTCTTCGACCGAGATGCTCCAGAAGTGATTTCCGGTGCCCTTGAGCGGCATCTCCCCCAGCGCGCGCGGGAAGACCGTCCAAGTGATATGGGTGAACGTCGCGTCGTAGAACAGATACTTGAGCCAGTTGGTGTCGATTCCGTGCGCCGCCGCCGCCGTCGCGTAGAGCAGGATCATCGTCGCAAAATACGGGCACCAGATTCTGGTCGCGCGGTTGTAGAAGAAGCGCGGAAGCTCTGCCCATTCGGTCTGGAGCAGGATGCCGCCGATCAGCCATCCGCTGAGCGCGAGGAAAACGCCGACCGCGAGACTGCCGTCGATCGGCCCCGGAAACCGGAAGCCCGCATGGACCAGCACAACGATCGACGCGAGGATGAAACGCAACCAGTCGAATACAGGATAGGCTGCGATCTTGCGGTGTTCGGGATTGGCGGCAGTGGCCGCAAGCCCTGGCGTTTGCGGCTGAATAAGCGTGTCGGTCAAGGGGTTACACTCCAGCGCAGCATGGCAGTCGCCGACATCAGTAGCACTACGCCCAAGGACATCGCCATAATTCCCATCATTCGAAACGCGTAAACGCGGGCCTCGCTCGCTGGCCGCAGCAGGGCAAGGAGAAGCCCCGCGCCAATTAGCGTGAACAGCGCCGCAACCGCGAACATGATGCCGATCGACAGGGTCACTGCAGCACCCGCCGTGCATCGATTCCCGCAGGCATGCGTTGGAGACCCGCAATCACACCACAGGAGCTACCATCATGGTCGACGCATCGCAGATTCAAGAACATGCCGAAGTCATCGGCGCAGACGGCGTCCATGTCGGCACGGTCGACCATGTCGAGGGCGGCCGGATCAAGCTGACCAAGAAGGACTCGGGTGCGCAGGTCAAGGAAGGCACGACCAGCCACGAAGGGCATCACCATTACATCTCGCTCGGCCTGGTCGCGGACATCGAGGACGGCAAGGTCCGCCTCAGCGCGAACGCCGACGTCGCGGTGACGTTCGAAGAAGAAAAGTAATCCGGCATCCGGAGCGCCCTGCGCGCCGTGACCGATACAGGAGAGGGCGTCGCTCATGCGGCGCCCTCTTTTTTGCGAAGGACCACGGTGAGGTTGGGGCCGAGCGGCGCGCGAAAGCCGTACAACCGGCACAACAGTGCCTCGAACCCACGACGTAGCAGGCTGCGTGCTTTCCAGGCGAGGCCGCGATCGGGGATCGCGCTGCTGTCGGCACGGACGATGTCTAGGACTGTGCCGTGGACGAATTGCGTCATGATGGACGCCGACAGCGTCGAGACATGCGTATAATCCCCCGCCTGGTACAGCCCGGACAAAAGGCCTTGCCCATTGGGAAAGCGGACCACGCAATGACCGCCGGGGCGAAGCAACGCGCCGATCTGATCGAGCATCGTGCGGATCGCGTCGAACGAGAGATGTTCGAACACGTCGAACGCCGCGATCACGCCGAAGCGCGCGCGATGTGTCGCTACTGACTGCGCAAGGTCGACCGGCAGGACCTCAACGCCACGGTTCGCGGCGGAGGCCTGGCCCTGCTCCGACAATTCTGTTCCGCACAGCAAGGCGCCCTGCGCCTTCGCCCAGGCAAGGAAGCTGCCGTTGCCGAACCCGATTTCGAGGACGTGCTCGCCGGTCACCGGAACGCCGCGCATCTCGAGGTCGAAATACGCGCGGTCCGTCTGGTCGAGGGTCATGAACTGATCCTCGCTCCAGCCTTTCCAGGCCTCATAGCCATCATAAGCGGTCGTAGCGGACATGGTGGGCCCCCTCGGTCTCGCCGGCACGAGGGCCGTCGTGAACGGACCGGGCAACGGGCGTATGGTTGGTGTCGTGCCGACAACAGGATACGCGCGTCGTTGCAGACCCGACCGCGAGGGGCCGGTACAGTGCAAAAGTAGAGCCGCCGTACGGGACGCGTCGCGCGCACCGCAAGCGGAGGATCGGTATGTCCATCGCGGCCCAACCGATCGTTGTCGACGCGTAACGGATCGCGCGAGATCGCGCCACCCGTCTTGCATCGTGAGGATCTGAACGTCGGGCACGGCGGCTTTTACCTATTCGAGACTGTAGGTTGTCGGGGGCGCGACCGATCCGGTCCGGGAAAGGTGCCACCCGACACCCCCGCTATCGCATCACTGGCAGGCGAGACACTCGTCGTAATCGGTGGTCTCGAATTCGTATTGCGGCTTCTCGATCGTGTTGTCGTTCTCGACCCCGCCCGCGAAACCGGCGCGCTGCACCGACTTGGAGCGCAGGTAATAAAGCGACTTGATTCCCAATTCCCACGCGCGGAAGTGGAGCATCAGCAAGTCCCACTTCTCGACGTCGGCCGGGATGAACAGGTTGAGCGAGGTCGACTGGTCGATATAGGGCGTGCGGTCCGCCTGGAGCTCGAGCAGCCAGCGCTGGTCGATCTCGAAGCTGGTCTTGAAGCAATCCTTTTCCTCGACGTCGAGGAACTCGAGATGCTGGACCGACCCGCCCTGTTCGAGGATCGAGTTCCAGATCGCATCCGAATTCTTCGACTTGGCGACCAGCAGCTTTTCGAGATACGGATTCTTGATCGAGAACGAGCCGCTGAGCGTCTTGTGGGTGTAGATGTTCGCGGGGATCGGCTCGATGCACGCCGAGGTGCCGCCGCAGATGATGCTGATCGACGCGGTCGGCGCGATCGCCATCTTGCAGCTGAACCGCTCCATCACGCCACGATCCGCCGCGTCGGGGCAGGGCCCACGCTCGACCGCGAGGTGCATCGACGCTTCGTCGACCTGCGCCTTGATGTGCTTGAACATACGGAGGTTCCACGACTTCGCCATCGCGCCCTCGAACGCCAGACCGCGCGCCTGGAGGAACGAGTGATAGCCCATCACGCCGAGACCGACCGACCGCTCGCGCATCGCCGAATAAGCGGCGCGCTCCATGCCGGGTTCGGCGCGGTCGATGAAGTCCTGCAGGACGTTGTCGAGGAAGCGCATGACGTCCTCGATGAAGCCCTTGTCGTCCTTCCACTGGTCCCACGTCTCGAGGTTGAGCGACGACAGACAGCACACCGCGGTGCGCTCGTTGCCGAGATGGTCGGTGCCGGTCGGCAGCGTGATCTCGCTGCACAGGTTGGACGTCGACACCTTGAGCCCGAGCTCGCGGTGGTGGCGCGGCATGCCCTTGTTCACGTGATCCGCGAAGACGATGTACGGCTCGCCGGTGGCAAGCCGCGTCTCGACCAGCTTCTGGAACAGCGAGCGCGCATCGACGGTAGCGCGGGCAGAGCCGTCCTTGGGGCTCACCAGCGTCCATTCGCTGCCCTCGCGGACCGCTTCCATGAACGCGTCGGTGATCAGCACGCCGTGGTGGAGGTTGAGCGCCTTGCGGTTGAAATCGCCCGAGGGTTTGCGGATCTCGAGGAATTCCTCGATCTCGGGATGCGACACGTCGAGATAGCAGGCCGCCGAGCCACGCCGCAGCGAGCCCTGGCTGATCGCAAGCGTCAGCGAATCCATCACGCGGACGAACGGGATGATCCCCGAGGTCTTGCCGTTGAGGCCGACCGGCTCGCCGATCCCGCGGACGTTGCCCCAATAGGTGCCGATCCCGCCGCCGCGCGACGCGAGCCAGACATTCTCGTTCCACGTATCCACGATCCCGCCGAGGCTGTCGGGGACCGAGTTGAGGAAGCACGAGATCGGCAGGCCGCGCCCGGTACCGCCGTTCGACAACACCGGCGTCGCGGGCATGAACCACAGGCGCGAAATATAGCCGTAGAGCCGCTGCGCATGCGCTTCGTTGTCGGCATAGGCCGAGGCCACGCGGACGAACAGGTCCTGGAACGTCTCGCCCGGGAGCAGGTAGCGGTCGCGCAGCGTTTCCTTGCCGAAATCGGTCAGCAGCGCATCTCGCGAATGGTCGACTTCGACCGGGTACAGCTGCACGTGGACTTCCTTGGAATCGCCGCGCGCCGCGAGCTTGCGATCTGCGCCGTTGCGATCAGTGTCCTGGGCAGCTGCCTGTGGCGCCTGAACGCTTGCTGCGAGCGCCTCGATCATGTCGGTTGCCATATCCGTCTTCACTTCCTCGGTATCCCGAAAATCCATTGTCTCGCCCCTGATGACATCTCGAAGTACCGGAATCGGACACGATATTCGTTCCCGATCCGTTCGATCTTCGTTCGACTCGGGGGACGAGCCCCCTCGTTAGCATTTCAGGGGCGATCGGTGAGAACAAAAACTGACCACTGCCGCATCCGCGATGCCGGTCGGGTCTCCTGTACGATATAAGGTCGTACGCTTCGTTCTACCAGTTGTTGGGTTCGCCCCCGAACCTTACCCCTACAGATTGTGCCGATCCCGTCCATCACGCAAGACGGTAAATGACATTTCGGGGACTCGGCTCGTCGCTAAAACTCGTCCGTTGGCGACTCTTTGCGATGCCGTGGGAGGAGCGACGCGCGGTCAAAGCTGGCGTTGCAGAAAGGCAAGAGACCGAACCGGGAACGTGACATTTATTTCACGCCGCGCGGTCAACCGGCGCCGTCGGCCGCCACGGGAAGCGTGATGCGCACCGCTAGCCCGCCGATCGTCGCCGTGTCGAGTGTCAGCGTGCCGCCATACAGGGTTGCGAGCTCGGCTGCGATCGACAGGCCGAAGCCGTGGCCGTCGCCGCGTTCGTCGAGCCTCTGCCCCGCGGACAACGCCGCGGCGCGGGTCGTTTCGGGGATGCCGGGGCCGTCGTCCGCGATCGTCAGCGTGGCGAATCGGTCACCTTGCGACCGGTTTGCTGTCACCACGATGCGATTCGTTGCCCAGCGCCATGCGTTGTCGAGTAGATTGCCGACCAGCTCGTCGAGATCCTGCCGGTCGACCGCCACCGCGAGCGCGGGGTCGATCGCGACTTCGGCGGTGATTGCGCGTTCGGCATGGATCCGCGCAAGCGCCGCCGCCAGATCCGCGACGACCGGGGCGAGCGGGGTCGCAACCCGCGCGGCCGCACCCGGGGTCGCGGCGCGGGCGCGGCCGAGGTGGTGCCGCACCGCCTGATCGATCCGGGCGATCTGTGCCGCGAGCGACCCGTCCGAATCGAGCGGGCGGACCGTGAGCGCGAGCGTCGCGAGCGGGGTCTTGAGCCCGTGCGCGAGATTGGCGACATGCCCGCGCGCATTGGCGAGCGCGGCGGCATTCTCCTCCAGCAGCGCGTTGATCTCGGCGGCGAGCGGGGAGAGCTCGCGCGGTTGGTCCGCGGGAATCGTGGTTGCCCGCCCACCGCGCACCGCCGCGAGGGCGGTCCGCATCCGACCAAGCGGAGCAAGCCCGACGCGCAACTGCACCAGCGTCGCGATGCCGAGCGCTACGCCAAGCAGCAGCAACGACCCGAGCAGTGGCGCCATCGCGGCGCGCAGCGGTCGTTCGACGATCGCGCGCGGCGCAGAGGCCGTGATGCGGACCTGACCGGCGGGCGTGGCGAGCAGCAGGCTGCGCGCGTGCCGCGACCCGTGCTGGTCGCGCCAGTCGAGCGCACGGGTATGATCGTTAGGGCGACCGTGCCGGCGTGGCGCGTCCGGGCCGTCTCCCGGTGGCGGTTCGGGGAGGGACGGGGGAAGCGCTGTCCACGGCGCGCGCATCGCATCGACGTTCGGGGCGGCGGGAGAGGCGATCGTCTTCCCCGCCGCATCGATCCGCCAGCCCCAGCCGCTTGCCGGGTCGGCATAAGGCGCGGCGAGGATCAGGCGATCGCGGTCGATGCTGCCGTCCGGGCGCACCGCCTGTTCAAGGATGGCGATCTGCGAATCGAGCCGGTCGTCCAGCCCTTGCATCACGAACCGGTCGAGCACCGCGCCGATCGTCAGCGCGGCAAAGGCGAGCGCCGCGAGTGTTGCGACAAGCGCGGTGACGAGCAGGCGCCCGTAGAGTGAGCGGGGCAGGAGGGTCATGCTTGCCACCGGGCGGCGGCGACATGACGGCAGTCGGGGGAACTAAACGTCGCGCTCACGCCGCCACGATCCGATAGCCGCGCCCGCGGACCGTCTCGATCAGGTCCGCGCCGATCTTCTTGCGCAGCCGTCCGACGATCACCTCGAGCGAGTTCGAATCGGGGTCCGCGTCGCCTTCGTAGATATGCTCCATCAGGTCGAGCCGTTCGACCACCACACCCTTGCGCAGCATCAGCGTCGAGAGCACACGCCATTCGAGTGCGGTGAGGCGGAGCGGGAGCCCGTCACGCTCGACCTGCCCGGTCTGCGCGTCGAACGCGATCGGACCACACACGATCCGCGCCGCGGCATGCCCCGCCGAGCGTCGCACCAACGCGCGCAGCCGCATGACGAGTTCCTCGATTCGGAACGGCTTGGTCAGGTAATCGTCCGCGCCCGCGCGAAACCCCGCGACCTTTTCGGACCAGCCATCGCGCGCGGTGAGGATCAGCACCGGCAGCGCGCGCCCGGCGGCACGCCATTCCTCGAGCACGGTAATCCCCGATTTGCGCGGCAGCCCCAGATCGAGCACCGCCGCGTCATAGGTTTCGGTATCGCCGAGATGCGCGCCGTCCTCGCCATTCTCCGCGATATCGACCGCGAAATGCTCCGCGCGGAGCGCCTTGGCGGTGGCCTCTGCCAGCGCGGCGTCGTCCTCGACCAGCAGGATACGCATAAGGCGGCTCTTTCGTAGGCGGTGGCGCGACAGGATGCCGCGACAAGATCTGGCTAGCTTCGGGGATCCGGCTAGCTTGCGGGTCTAAACCCAAACTGAACCGCAAGGTTCAGTGGGCCGGTGGGACGACTCGGTAGAAGGCTGGACACCAACCCAAGGAGTTTACCGATGATTGAAGACACCACCACCACATCGCGCCGCAAGATCTCGCCGCGGGGTGCCCTGATCGCAGCGGCTTTGCTGGCCGTCGGCGTCGGCGGCGGTGCGACCGTCGCGCAGATGACGACGCCCTCTGTCGAAATGGCACCGATCAAGCCCGTCGCGATCCGGTCGCTGACCGATACCGGCAGCGTCGTCACGGTGCGCGGCAAGGTCGCTGAAGTCTATGGACCGATGTTCATCCTGGCCGATGGCAGCGGGCGTACGCTGGTAGAAGGCGGACGGCAGGTCGATGGGACCAGCCTGATCGGCGTTGGCCAGACGGTCAGCGTTCAAGGGCGTTTCGACCGCAACATGCTTCACGCGTCGTTTTTGGTCGGCGCAGACGGCAAGGTGACCGCACTTCGCCCGATGCCGCCGCGCGGCGGCCCCGGTGGTCCCGGCGGCCCGCGTGGCCCGCACGGACGCGGGGGACCGGATGGTCCCGGTGGACCGGAGGGTCCCGATGGTCCTGACGGGCAGAATGGCGCCCCGCCGCCGCCGCCGGTTGTAGCGCCCGCCGCAACGACCGCTGGCGGAACGACCCCGACCGCGCCTGCCGTCGCGCCGACGACCGCAACCGCAGCCAAGTGACCGAACGGGCCGCGCGATTCCATCGCGCGGCCTTTGGTCGTATCGGTTGCGGAAATGGCCTGCGGCGCGGAATTACCCCGCCTTGCGCGCTGCCTGGGGCACGCCAGGCGGCGTGAGTCGTTCGAGATTGAACGTCTCGGCGAATTCCAGTCCGGCTCGCCCGTCCGAAGCCCAGCGCAATTTGGCAGGGAACATCTGGTCCTCGATCAACTCGATCAGCACGTCCAGATCGATCGACGCTTCATCGACTTCGATCCCTTCGATCATCACGCCGGTCGACGAGATGTTGCGGATCCGCACGTCCCCGCTCGCCGCGCCCGCCTCAATGCGGGCGTTGCGCAGCATTGCGGTGCGCGGGTTGCGCGTGATCTGGTAGCCGCTTGCGGTCGCCATTCCGCCACCGACCTCGAGTTGCAGCAAGACGTCCGCCGCGCGGGTCGGCTTGCCGTAGACGTAGCCCTGGATATGGCTGCACCCCAGATCGCGGATCAGCGTGATCTCGTCGTGGTTCTCGACCCCTTCCGCAGTCGTATCCATGCCCAGCGCATCCGCCAGCGAGACGATCGCGCGGATGATCGCGGCGTTGCGATTGCCTGCGATGGTCGCGCCCTTGACGAAACTCTGGTCGATCTTGATCTTGTCGAACGGCGCTTTCTTCAGATAGCCGAGCGACGAATAGCCCGTCCCGAAATCATCGAGCGCGAGCCGCACTCCGCACCCTTTAAGCGTCTTGAACATCTGTTCCGACGCGGCGCTTTCGTCGAGGAAGACACCTTCGGTGATCTCCAGCTCGAGCCGATGCGGCGCGATTCCCGATTTTGCGAGCGCCGAGGTGACCAGTGAGGGCAGGACCGGATTGGCGAACTGGATCGGCGAGACGTTGACCGCGACGCGCACGTCGCCGGGCCAGCCCGCCGCCTCGCTGCACGCGGTCCGCAGTACCCATTCGCCGATGCTTTCGATCAGGCCGCAATCCTCCGCCACCGGGATGAATTCGGCCGGACTGACGAGCCCGCGGGTCGGATGCTCCCAGCGCAGCAGCGCCTCATACCCGACGATCCGTTCGGAGCGCGTATCGACCACCGGCTGATAGGCGAGATAGAATTGGTTGCCGACCAGCGCCCGGCGCAGATCGTCCTCCAGCTGCTTCTTGCTTTGCGCGCCGATCAGCAATTCGTCGCGGAAGAAGCGATGGATCCCGCGGCCATCGCCCTTTGCGGCATACAGCGCGAGATCGGCATTGCGGATCAGCGTCTCCGAATCGGCGCCGTCCTGCGGCGCGACCGCGACTCCGATCGAGCAGCCGATGCTGATCGCCGAGCCCTCGATCGAATAGGGTTGCGACAGGTCGAAGATCACCCGGCGTGCGAGCTCGCCGAGTTTGTCGCGGTCGGCATGGCCGGGCATGATCACCTGGAATTCGTCACCGCCGAGCCGCCCGACCAGTCCCGCATCGCCGATCGCGCGTTGCAACCGCTGCGCGACCTGCTTGAGCAACGCATCGCCCATCTGGTGGCCGAGCGTGTCGTTGACCGACTTGAAGCGATCGAGGTCGAGCAGGAACAGGCTGATCATCCGCTGCGACATCGCTGGCTGCGCCAGCATCTGGTCGAGCGCGAGGCGCAACCGTTGGCGGTTGGCGAGGCCGGTCAGCCCGTCGAACAAGGCGAGCCGCGTGATCTCGGCGTCCGCACGGCGGCGTTCGGTCAAGTCGGTGCCGCTGCCGACGAAACCGAGAAAGATGCCGTCCTCGTCGAAGATCGGTCGGCCCGACATCGACCACCAGCGTTCGAGCTTGGCGCGACTGACCGGGCGGACCGAATAGTTAGAAAACGCTGTGCGCGACGAGAGGTGGAACGCGATCGTCCGCTCTGTCTCGGTCAGCGCGCCGTCCATCCGGAACAGCTGCGACAGCGGCTCGCCGATCGCGGGGGTATCGGGCAGGTCGAGTTCGAGCGCGACCTTGCTGGTCAGATAGGTGACCTCACCTTCGGCATTGGTCTGCCAGAACCATCCGCTCGAATGTGTTTCGAATTCCGCGACGAGCCGCGTCGCCATCCGGCCCTGCGCATTGTCGAGATCGCGCTGCGCGACCGTGCTGCGTTCGAACAGGACAAGCCGGTAGGCGACGGTGGTCAGCATCAACAGCACGCCGACGCCAATCCACCATCCCATTCCGAACCGGTCCTGCACGCCGAGCGTCGCCAGCAAACCAGCGCCAAACCCGATCGACGCCGCGCGCACGGGATACAATGCGACGATCATCACGATCATGGTGGCGAACGTCATGACGTAATTCGCCATCCGCGCCGGCCCCGGCGGGAGCAGGCTGGTCGCGAACAGCAGCGCCAGTACCGAAGCGCCGCCGAGCGCGGCGGATAGGGTCGCCAGGCGAATCTTGACATGCGGTTGCCAGCGTCGCGACGTCGTATGTCGCAGCGTCGCGATCAGCAGCATTCCCGAAATCGCGAGGACCAGCCCGGCGACGATCGCCGCGATCATCACCCCGGTCGCATGCAGGGTCGACGCGGTCCAGGCCAGCAGCGACGACGCCACGATCGTCGTCACCAACGCGAAGGGCCAAGTCGCGGAGAGCAGCCGCAACTGGCGACGCAGCGCATCGCGATGCGCTTCCGACGCGAGCGCGCTGGGGGACAGATCGATCCACAGCGCGACGAACGCGACGCGGAGCGCGCGAAGAGGGGTTGTACGGATACGCATCGCACCGATTCGTAGCCCACGACCCTTACACTTTGCCTTGAAGGAGGTGGTTAACGAACCCGTCGTTCGAAGTCCGCGACTTGGCGCGGCCGCTCGCGCGGCATAAGGCAGGGCAAACGCCAGTACGGGAAGCGCTCATGACCACGATTATCCGTGAAGCCGATCTGATCGAAAGCGTCGCCGACGCGCTGCAGTTCATCAGTTTCTATCATCCGATGGACTATATCCGCGCACTGGGCGCGGCGTATGAGGCCGAGCAGGGCCCCGCTGCCAAGGACGCGATCGCGCAGATTCTGACCAACTCGCGGATGTGCGCGGAGGGTCATCGCCCGATCTGCCAGGATACCGGGATCGTCAACGTCTTCGTCAAATGGGGGATGGACTGCCGGCTCGACGATACCAGCCGCTCGCTCCAGCAGGTCGTCGACGAAGGCGTCCGGCTTGCGTATCTCAACCCCGAGAACAAGCTGCGCGCGTCGATCCTCGCCGACCCCGCCTTCACGCGGCGCAACACCAAGGACAATACGCCGTCGGTGCTCCACGTCGAGCTGGTGCCGGGATCGCGCGTCTCGGTCGATGTCGCGGCGAAGGGCGGCGGGAGCGAGAACAAGTCCAAGTTCAAGATGATGAACCCGAGCGACTCGATCGTCGACTGGGTGCTCGAGATGCTCCCGCAGATGGGGGCTGGCTGGTGCCCGCCGGGGATGCTCGGGATCGGGATCGGCGGGACCGCGGAGCATTGCATGCTGCTCGCCAAGCAGGCGCTGATGGAACCGATCGACATGGGGCCGTTGAAGGTGCGCGGGCCGAAGACCGACATCGAGGCGTTGCGGATCGAGATTTTCGACAAGGTCAACGCGCTCGGCATCGGCGCGCAGGGGCTGGGCGGGCTGTCGACCATCCTCGACGTCAAGATTATGGACGCCCCGTGCCACGCCGCGGGCAAGCCGGTCGCGATGATCCCCAATTGCGCCGCGACGCGCCACGCGCATTTCGTGCTCGACGGCAGCGGGCCGGCGTATCTCGAAGCGCCCAAGCTCGATGAGTGGCCCGACGTGCACTGGGTGCCCGACCAGGCCGCGATCCGCGTAAATCTCGACACGCTGACCCCGGCCGACGTGCAGGGTTGGAAGCAGGGCGACCGGCTGTTGCTCAACGGCAAGATGCTGACCGGCCGCGATGCCGCGCACAAGCGGATCAAGGACATGCTCGACAAGGGCGAGCCGCTGCCGGTCGCGTTCGCGGGCCGAGTGATTTATTATGTCGGGCCGGTCGATCCGGTCGGCGACGAGGTGGTTGGCCCGGCTGGTCCTACGACCGCGACGCGGATGGATTCGTTCACGCGGATGATGCTGGGGCAGGGCCTGCTCGCGATGGTCGGCAAGGCCGAGCGCGGGCCCGATGCGACCAAGGCGATCGCCGAGGGCAAGAGCGCGTATCTGATGGCGGTCGGTGGCGCGGCGTATCTCGTCGCGCGCGCGATCAAGGGCTCGAAGGTCGTCGGGTTCGAGGATCTCGGGATGGAGGCGATCTACGAGTTCGAGGTGGTCGATTTCCCGGTGACGGTCGCGGTGGATTCGTCGGGCGCGAACGTCCACCAGCTCGCACCACTGGTGTGGAAGGACAAGATCGCGCGGGAAGGGCTGCTGGTCGGCGCCTGAGGGGCGCTTCCGTAACCCGTTCGGGCTGAGCGTAGTCGAAGCCCTCGCATCACAGGCTTAAGCCAATGGTGTGAGGAGCCCTTCGACTGCGCTCAGGGCGAACGGGTTGGAAGGGATCGGGTCCAACCAGGCCCTAGGCGCTAGTCGGCGGCCTTCTTGGCAGCCGGCTTCTTCGCGGCGGGTTTTTTGGCCGCGGGTTTCTTGGCGGGCGCCTTCTTGGCCGGGGCTTCGGCATCGACGGTTGCCTTAGCCGCGACCTTCTTCGCCGGAGCCTTCTTGGCCGCCGGTTTCTTCGCCGCCGCCTTCTTCTTGCCCTTGGTCGGCGGTGCCGCCGCCGCACGCGCGTCGATCAGCTGCGCGGCTTCCTCGAGCGTCAGCGCATCCTTCTCGATCGACTTGGGCAGCGTCGCATTGGTCGTGCCGTCGGTGACGTACGCGCCGTAGCGGCCCTCCATCAGCTTGATCTCGGCCTCGCTGCGCGGATGCAGGCCGAGCACCTTGAGCGGTGCCTGCGCGCCGCGCTGCGGACGCCCGCCGCCCGCCGCGGCTTCGGCGAGTTTCACCACCGCTGCGTTCATCCCCGTCTCGAACACGTCGTCGGTCGAGGTCAGCCGCGCATATTTGCCCGCGTGCTTGAGATACGGGCCATAACGGCCGATCGCCGCCGTGATCGGTTCGCCGGTTTCGGGATGCGTGCCGATGGTCCGCGGCAGCGACAGCAATTTGAGCGCCCATTGCAGATCGAGCTCGCCGATATCCTTCGGGATCGACGCCATCTTGCGCGTCTCGCCCTCGCCGATCTGGATATACGGTCCGAACCGCCCCGATTTGCGCTCGACCGGCAGGCCGGTCTCAGGATCGTTGCCGAGCGTTTCCGGCCCCGTGTCGACACCCTCGCCGTCCGCACCCGGCTGGCCGAAGCGGCGGGTGTATTTGCACTCGGGGTAATTGGAGCACGCCACGAACGCGCCGAACTTGCCGCCGCGCAGCGCAAGCTGCCCCTGGCCGCAATTCGGGCACAGCCGCGGGTCGCTGCCATCCGCCATCGGCGGGAAGAGATAGGGCGCGAGGAACTTGTCGAGCTCGGCGGTCACCTCGGACGGCTTCTGCTCCATCACCTCGGTCGTCCGCGGCTTGAAGTCCTTCCAGAACGCCTCGAGCACCGCCTGCCATTCGGCACGCCCGCCCGAGACTTCGTCGAGCTCGTCCTCTAGCCCCGAGGTGAAGTCGTAGCTCACGTATTTCTCGAAGAAGCGCTCGAGGAACGCCGTCACCAGACGCCCCGATTCCTCCGCGAAGAAGCGGTTCTTTTCGACCCGGACGTACTCGCGGTCCTTGAGCGTCTTGATGATCGACGCATAGGTCGACGGACGCCCGATCCCGAGCTCCTCCAGACGCTTGACCAGCGACGCTTCCGAAAAGCGCGGCGGCGGCTGGGTGAAATGCTGTTCGGCGGTGACGCCCTTCTTGGCGGGCGCATCGCCTTCGCGCAGGCGGGGCAGGCGCTTGGCGTCTTCGTCCTGCGTGTCGTCCGAGCCTTCCTCGTACAAGGCGAGATAGCCCGGGAACAGCATCACCTGACCGGTCGCGCGGAGCGCGGTGTGGCCGGTACCATCCGCCATCTCGACCGTGGTGCGCTCCATCCGCGCGGACGCCATCTGGCTCGCGAGCGCACGCTTCCAGATCAGGTCGTACAGCCGCGCGTGATCCCCACCGCCGGCCTTGTCCTTGCCGAAATCGGTCGGGCGGATCGCTTCGTGCGCTTCCTGCGCGTTCTTCGCCTTGGTCTGGTAGACGCGTGGCTTGTCGGGGACATAGCTCGCATCGTAGCGGTTCGCGACCGCATGGCGCGCGGCCGAGATCGCGCTCGAATCCATCTGCACGCCGTCGGTCCGCATGTAGGTGATCGCGCCGTCCTCATAGAGGCCCTGCGCGATCCGCATCGTGTGATCCGCCGAGAAGCCGAGCTTGCGCGACGCTTCCTGCTGGAGCGTCGACGTGGTGAAGGGCGGCGGCGGATTGCGCGTTGCGGGCTTCACCTCGACCGACTGGACCGTGAAATGTCCGCTTTCGACCGCGGCCTTGGCGCGGTTGGCCATGCCTTCCTCACCGATCGACAGGCGATCGAGTTTCTTGCCCTCGAAGGTGACGAGCCGCGCCTGGAACGGCGTGCCGTCCTGCTCCATGTCGGCGATGACCGACCAATATTCCTGCGGCCGGAACGCTTCGATCTCGCGCTCGCGGCTGACGATGAGGCGCAGCGCGACCGACTGCACGCGCCCCGCCGACTTGGCGCCGGGCAGTTTGCGCCACAGCACCGGCGAAAGCGTGAAGCCAACCAGGTAATCGAGCGCACGGCGCGCACGATAGGCGTCGATCAGATCGGTATCGAGCTCGCGCGGATGCTTCATCGCATCGGTGACGGTCGCCTTGGTGATCGCGTTGAAGGTGACGCGCTGGACGTCCTTGGGCAGCGCCTTGCGGTTCCGCAGGACTTCCTGAACGTGCCACGAAATCGCCTCTCCCTCGCGATCCGGATCGGTCGCGAGGATCAGGCGGTCGGCGGTCTTGGCGAGATCGGTGATCGCCTTGAGCTGCTTGGTCTTGTCCGCGTAATTCTCCCACTCCATCGCGAACCCCTCGTCCGGGTTCACCGATCCGTCCTTGGGCGGCAGGTCGCGGACGTGGCCGTAGCTCGCGAGCACGCGGTAATCCGAACCGAGGTATTTCTCGATGGTCTTCGCCTTGGCGGGCGATTCGACGATGACAAGCTGCATGGGGGTCTATTGCGTCCTTACGTGTACGCGCGAGGATGGAGAGGCGGATCGGTGGCCGTCAAGCAACCTGTAACCGGGACGTATGACCGCGTCGGCGACTTGCCAAGTGTCGGGACGGTCAAAGCAGCGCCACTCGCCCGCCCGCATGCCGTTCCAACCGCCCGGCGAGTTCGAGTTCGAGCAGTACGGTCTGGACGATCGCGGGCGATGCGCCCGATTGCCGAATCAGCTCGTCGATCGCGACAGGCACCGGGCCGAGGAGGCCGATGATCGCGCGGCGGTCCGCATCGCTGGCGTCCTCCGGGGGCGGTGCGCGGAAGGCGCTGTTCGGGCTTTCTACCATGCGCCCGTCGATCGGCCGGATCGTTTCCAGCACGTCCGCGGCCGATTGTATCAGAGTCGCGCCGTCTCGGATCAGCCCGTTGCACCCCTGCGCGCGCGGATCGAGCGGGCTTCCGGGGACCGCCATCACCTCGCGCCCGAACTCTCCGGCAAGCCGTGCGGTGATCAACGAGCCGGATCGGGGCGCGGCTTCGACCACTACCGTCCCGAGCGCCAGCCCGGCGATGATGCGGTTGCGGTACGGGAAGTGCCGTGCGCGGGGTTCGGTGCCCGGGGGTTGCTCGGCGATCAGCAGGCCTTCGGTTGCGATCTGCTCCTGCAACGCTGCATTTTCGGGCGGATAAACCACGTCGATCCCGCCTGCGATCACCGCGATCGTCCCCGTCGCGATCGACCCGACATGCGCCGCGGTATCGACCCCGCGCGCCAGTCCCGACACGACGACGACCTGCTCGCGGCCGAGCTCCGCCGCCAGCTGGCGCGCGAACCGGCACGCTGCAGCCGAGGCGTTGCGCGCGCCGACCATCGCGACCGGCGTCCGCGCGACCAACCCGGTGTCGCCGCGGACGATCAGCGCGGGCGGGGCATCGTCGAGTTCCGCCAGCAATGCCGGATAGTCGGGCTGGCCGAGAAAGAGATGGCGCGCGCCGAGGCGTCGCACCGTTGCCAGTTCGCGTTCGGCGAGCGCCACCGGGGCAACCGCGGGCGGCTTCCCCCCGCCGCGCGCGGCGAGCTGCGGAAGCGCGGCGATCGCGGCATCGGCCGAACCGAAGCGCGCGATCAACTGAGCGTAGGTGACGGGGCCGACCTGTGCGGTCCGGATCAGACGGAGCCGCGCGATGGCGTCGCCGCTGCTCCGGTCCGGATCAGCCACTTTTCTGGCCGACGCGGGGTTCGGTGCCGCTGATCAGCCGATCGATATTGCTGCGATGCTTCCACAACACGAGCAAGGCGAGCGCGAGCAGCAGCAATACGATGTCGAACTTGGAGAAATAAGCCGCCGACAACGGCGCGCTGACCGCCGCGCACATCCCCGCCAGCGAGGAGATGCGCACCAGGGCAAGTAGCGCGATCCACACGGCGGCGAACACCACGCCGACCGGCCAATGCAACGCGAGCACGATGCCGAGCAGCGTCGCCACGCCCTTGCCCCCGCGAAAGCCGAGCCACACCGGATAAAGGTGCCCGAGGAAGACCGCCGCCGCAGCGACCACGCCGTTCCCGCCGAGATACGCATCAGCCAGCCAGACCGCGAAGAAGCCCTTGGCGGCATCAAGGAACAGCGTCGCCGCCGCCAGCCCCTTGCGCCCCGTGCGCAGCACGTTGGTGGCGCCGATGTTGCCCGATCCGACCTGTCGCAAGTCGCCCGCACCCGCCATCCGCGTCAGCAGGACACCGAACGGGATCGAACCAAGCAGGTACCCGATCACCAGTGCCGCCAGCGGGGCCATCCACAGATATTCCGTCCGCACTCTTGGTTCGCCCCCTCGTTTGAAGCACCCCTATCAGGATGCGGCCCAGGACCCAACCCAGGCGCGCGCACCATGGTTTTGTAATTTCCGGTCCCGCGGCTAGGAACGGCGTGATGGATGCACGACCTGTTCTGTTCTTCGATTCCGGTGTCGGCGGATTGTCGGTGCTGGGGGCCGCCCGCGCGCTGCTGCCGGCGATGCCGGCGGTCTATGTCGCGGACTCGGCGGGGTTTCCGTACGGCACCAAGAGCGAGCAGGAAATTGGCGCGCGGGTTCCGGCGTTGCTCGGGCGGCTGGCGGAGCGGTACCGCCCGCGCTTGATCGTGATCGCGTGCAACACCGCGTCGACGATCGCGCTGGCGGCGGTGCGCAGCGCGCTCGACTTGCCGGTGGTGGGGACGGTCCCCGCGATCAAGGTCGCCGCGCTGCACAGCGCGACTCGCGTGATCGGCGTGCTGGGTACCGATGCGACCGTGCGCCAGCCTTATGTCGACGATCTCGCCGCGCGGTTTGCAAGCGACTGCCACGTGCTGCGGCACGGATCGGCGGACCTCGTCTCGCTGGCCGAAGCCAAGCTCCGCGGCGAGGCGACCGATCCCGCGCGCTATGCCGCGATCCTCGACGGGTTGTTCCGCCAACCGGAAGGCGCGCGAATCGACACGATCGTCAACGCCTGCACGCACTTCCCGCTAGTCGAACGCGAGTTGCAGGCCGCAGCCCCACATCCGGTGCGCTTTGTCGACGGTTCGGACGGGATCGCGCGGCGGATCGCGTTTCTAACGCGAGGGCAGCTCTGGCCCGACGCGCCACGCCCCGGCCTTGCCGTCTTTACCGGCGGGGCGCCGCAATCGCCAAGTCTCGTCGCTACACTGGCGCGTTACGGTCTGGGGACAGTCGAGACTTTGTAGGTTGTGGCGACGATCAGCGCGTCGATCAGACTGATCGCGCGAAGGCGCTGGAAATTGGCGGGCACGCGGTCTATTTGGGCCGCATGGACATGGAAACATCCGCGCGCGGAGTCGATTATTCGCGCATTTTCGCGCAAGCCATCGATCGCCTCCATGTCGAAGGCCGCTACCGCGTCTTCATCGACATCCTGCGCAACAAGGGTGCTTTCCCCAACGCGCGCTGCTTTGCCGGGCATAACGGGCCCAAGCCGATCACGGTGTGGTGCTCGAACGACTATCTCGCGATGGGGCAGCATCCCGCGGTCATCGGCGCGATGGAAGAGGCGTTGCACGACGTCGGTGCGGGTTCCGGCGGAACGCGCAACATCGGCGGCAACACGCATTATCACGTCGATCTCGAATATGAGCTTGCCGACTTGCACGGCAAGCAGGGCGCTTTGCTGTTCACCAGCGGCTATGTCTCGAACGAGGCGACGCTGGCGACGCTCGCCAAGATCCTGCCGGGCTGCATCATTTTCTCGGACGAACTCAACCACGCCTCGATGATCGCAGGGATCCGAAATTCGGGGTGCGAGAAGCACGTCTTCCGCCACAACGACCTGGCACATCTCGAGGAACTGCTCGCGTCGGTCGACCCGACCACGCCCAAGCTGATCGCGTTCGAGAGCGTCTATTCGATGGAAGGCGACGTCGCCCCGATCGCCGAAATCTGTGATCTGGCGGACAAGTATAGCGCGCTGACGTATCTGGACGAAGTCCATGCCGTCGGCATGTACGGCCCGCGCGGCGGCGGCATTTCGGACCGGGAGGGCATCGCCGACCGGCTGACGATCATCGAGGGCACGCTCGGCAAGGCGTTCGGCGTGATGGGCGGTTATATCGCGGCGGATCAGACGATCGTTGACGTGATCCGCTCCTATGCGCCGGGGTTCATCTTCACCACGTCGCTGTCGCCGGTCCTCGTTGCGGGAGCGCTGGCGAGCGTGCGGCATCTCAAGGCGTCGAGCGTCGAGCGTGATGGTCAGCAGCGTGCTGCGGCGGCGCTGAAGGCGATGTTCGCGGAAGCCGGGTTGCCGGTGATGAACTCGACCACGCATATCGTGCCGCTGATGGTCGGAGACCCGGTCAAGGCCAAGAAGATCAGCGATATCCTGCTTGCCGAATACGGCGTGTACGTCCAGCCGATCAACTACCCGACCGTCCCGCGTGGCAGCGAGCGGCTGCGCTTCACACCCGGCCCGGCACATGACGCAGGCATGATGCGCGACCTGACCGATGCTCTGGTGGAGATCTGGAGCCGGCTGGAGTTGCGCAAGGCTGCGTGATTGGCGGGAAGCTACCGTCTCTTACTCGTTCGTCATCTCCGCGGAGGCGGAAATCCATACTGGCGAGCGGCTGTAACGGCCCGGCGCTGCCCCAATGGATTCCCGCCTTCGCGGGAATGACGATTGTGGGGGGCGGGTCCCGCTGCCCCGGACGTCGCTGGACTTCGTCCCGGCAGGCGGAACCGCTTTTTGATCAACCCGTTACGTTTCCGTCATTAGAGAGGACGCGTAATGGGTAAAGGCTGTATTCTGTGGCTGATCGGGGTGCCGATCCCGGTGATCATCGTGCTGTGGTTGCTCTTCGGCCATTGAGCCCGATCCCACCCTCGTCGGCGAAGCCGGGACGACGCGGGAGTGACGTCAGCCCAACGCCAGCAGCAATGTGAGCCCGCCCAGCCCGAGCGACAGCGGCAGGCGCAGGCTCATCCACCACGCAGGCACCAAACCCTGCCGTGAAAGCGTCAGATCGACCCCGAGCGCGCTGATCAGCGCGACGCCGAGCACCACCAGAGATGGCCCGGGCCACGGCGTGCCGATCGCCCAGGGGATCGCGCTCGCAAGCGCGATCAGCGACGGGACCACCGCCGCCACCCAAATCCACTCGGGCTGCTTGGGTGCAGCTGCCGCGATCCCCCACCACAATCCGCCAAGGAAACTCAGGATCAGCGCGGCATAGGCATAGCCGAGCGCGATCGCCGAAAAGTGCAGGGACGTGTCGCCACCGAACACCACCGCCACCGCCGCGAGTTGTGGCAGCAGCCCGGCGAGGCCGAGCCAGCGGGGCAAGACGGGCGGGGTTGCGTTTGGCGTCATCGTCGGCCCCTCATACTCTGCCCCTCATACTCTGCTAAGCGAAGCACTCCACGCGTACCCGCGGCGCAGCGACGCAAACCGCCCGATCAGTCCATGTTCGCGCGCGGTCGCGCGGACCGCGTCGGGGAGGGCTGCGCGCGGCGTGACGTCGAACTTGGCCAGCCAGGCAAACAGCATCACCTGGAACGGGCGCGGCAACCCCTCCTGCTGGCCGAAATCGACGATGTCGAGCCGCCCACCCGGCGCAAGCTTGCCTGCCGCTTCGCGCAAAGCGCCCTGCCAATCGGGAATCATCGACAGCGTATAGCTCTGGAACACGCGGTCGAATGCCTGCACCCCGAACAGCGCGGTCGAGTCGAACGCAGTCGCGTCGCCTTGTGCGAGCTCGATCCGGTGCGACAACCCAGCCGCAGCGATCTTTGCGCGTGCGGTCTCCAGCATCGCGGATGAGATATCGATCCCGAAATAGCGCGCGTTGGGATAGGCACGCGCGGCTGCGATCAGGTTGCGACCGGTGCCGCACCCGACTTCCAGCACCAGCCCGCTTGGTGGCGGCGCGATCCCGGCGATCAGCGCGTCGCGCCCCAGCAGGTAATATTTGCGCGTCAGGTCATAGATATGGCGCTGCGACCGGTAGATCGCATCCATATGCCCCGCGTGGCCGGTCGGCTGGGTCACGCCAGGACGTAGAGGTGAACGCCGCCATAGATCGAGGAGCGATCGCGTTTGGTATAATCCAGCGAGTCCTCGGTGCGATAATCCCACTTCGCCAGAATCGCGTCCGGCACGCGGCCGGGCAGGATCGTCGCAATGCCGGCGGTGCGGAACAGCACGCGCGACCCCGGCTTCGCGGTCCGCGTGATCTGCGTCCACAAATCGGTGAGCTGCTCGTCGGTCATCCAGTCCTGGGCATCGAGCAGGATGTAACGATCCTGCGAGGCATCGTCCTGCGCGCGGAGATGTTCGGTGAAGTTGACGTGGCGGACCTCGATCCGCTCGGCGCGATCGACGATCTCGGCATAATGGTCGCGCTGCAGATAGGGCGGAAGAGGCGCGGACTCGCCTTTGCCATAGCCACGCCCGAACGCCTGCCAGGCAAAATAATTGTCCTTGATGTCGAAATCGCAGGCGAGCTTCTCGAGCCGAGCGCGTAGAACCACCGCCATCTTTTCGTCACCGGCCAGCGCTTCATACTGCGCAGGTGGAATGCCAAGGCCGAACAGCGACGCGGGATGGTCGGTGATCCACTTGACCACCGCCTTGTCGAAGAACGGCGCCAACTCGCGGTCAAAGATCTCGCGCTGTTCCTCGATCGACTTGGCTTCGAGCAGCACCTTGGGGTTCACGCCGTTCAACCGCGCGAGCAGATGCGCCACACCGATGAAATTACCGAGCAACCCGCGCTTGTAGACGTTCTTCGAAAACCCGCCGATCCGGCGGCGTCCGATCATGTCGCGGCCTTCCCAGTAAGCGAGCGTCGTCTCGTCGAGATGCGGGCGGATATAGGTGCGATACGCCATCACGTTCGCGCGAGAATTGGCGGTGGCGAAGAAGCGGTGGAACGCCTCGTAGCTCGGCAAATGCCGCGCTGCGACAAGCTTGAGCTTGTTGAGCGCGATGTGCGCGGTGTTGAGGTCGACCGCGGTGATCGCCTGCGGGTTGGCGGTCAGGTACGACAGCACGTTGCATCCGCCCGACGCGATCGTGACGATGCGGCAGTCCGGCGTGATCGCGAGCGCTTCCATGTCGACCGCGGGATCTTCCCAGATCTGCGCATACACCAAGCCGCGAAACGCGAAAGTGAACGCACGTTCGAGCAAGCCCTGCTTGGACAGATGGTCATGCCGATGCACCGCGTTGCGCACGGCGGTATTCTTGGAAGCGGACGTCTTGGGGGATCGAAGCGCGATGGCCATTTCAACACTCTCCTGCCGGATCGCGCGGCATAATGGCGCACCGGGCGGCGCCAACGCCGTTACGACGATCGGGTGACGCTTCCATGACGATATTGCGGGGGATTGGGAAGGACCTGCCGACAAAAGGAGGTCGGCAGGTCCCTTACAATCAACCATTCGCCGCAAAGGAGGGGATCCAGCGAACGGGTACACGCATCGGCTCGTCGCCTAGCACATCAATATACGAACGATTCCGGCTGCGGATGCGTCCGAACCATGCTTTTTTTAGGGAAGCATAACGGTGTCGATCACATGAATCACACCGTTCGACTGCATCACGTTGGCGATGGTGACTCTTCCGCTGTGACCCTTGGCATCGGCAATCGTGTAGCTCTTGCCCGATTTTGCGAAGGTCAACGTTCCACCTTCCACCGTGGTGTAGGTCGCCTTGCCCATGTTCGCCTTGATTTTGGACGCGATGTCCGCCGCGGTGATCTTGCCGGGAACGACATGGTAGGTCAGCACCGACGTCAGCATCGCCTTGTTCTCGGGCTTGAGCAGCGTATCGACGGTGCCGGCGGGAAGTTTGGCGAAGGCCGCGTTGGTCGGCGCGAATACCGTGAAGGGGCCGGGGCCCGACAGCGTGTCGACCAGGCCGGCGGCTTTGACTGCAGCGACCAGCGTGGTGTGGTCCTTGGAATTGACGGCATTCTCGACGATATTCTTGTTGGCGTACATTGCTGCACCGCCAACCATCGGGTTGGTCGCCGCGCTCGCGAACGATGCTCCGCTGATGGCGACGGCGGCCGCGACGAGGGCGCTTGGAATGATGCGGTTCATGACTGCTCTCCTGTTTTCGCGTCCTTGGCTGGACACGCAGGAGATACGGCGATCGTTACGGGGCGGATGCGCAATTAAATCTCGCGCGACGTTACACCGGCGCGAGTGCACCCGTTGCGACGACCGGTCCGGTCGGCAGTCCGGTCTTGGAGCCGCCCAGCGGTTCGATCGAGACGGCCAGCGTCGCACCTGCCGCCAGATGACGGCGCAGTATCGGACTGAGCGTCAACGCGGTGCCGCCACGGTCCTGCAACAGACCCAGCGAGCGCGGCGTGCCATCTGCCGGGATCACCCACAGTTGCGCACTGCGATCGGCGCGGGCCAGCGTCGACTGGGTCAGGCGGATCGTACCGCTGCCCTGGTCGTAGACTACCGTCATCGGCAGCGCCTTGGTATCTGGCTCGAGCGACGCGACGAGCGTCGGCTGCGGCGCGGTGACGGGCACGTTCTGGCGCGGCTCCGGAACGGTCGGGAGTGGAATCGGCCGGAGCAGCAGGATCATCAGCAACCCGACCGCCGCGATGCTCGACAGCGCCGCCAGCGATGGCCACAGGCGACTGCCGCGCGGTTGGGCGTGAACCACGGTTGTTGCCCCGGACAGCCGGTCGATCGAGCGTTCGATGCGCGGGAAGATGTCCGGTGCCGCCAGTGCCGGCCAGAGATCGAACAACTGCGAAAGATATCCGCGCCATTGCTCGACCGCGCGGGCAAAACCCGGTTCCGACAGGACACGGCGCATCGCATGCGCACGCTCGTCGCCGTCCAGCACGCCCAGCGCGAGCTCGGCGGCCGTCATGTCGGGACCTTCGTCGCCCGGAATTTCGAGGTGTCGCGAGTCGGTCATCGCTCGAGACACTCGCGCAACCGGGCGAGCCCACGACGTACCCAGCTCTTCATCGTGCCAAGCGGGATATTCTGGCGTTCGGCCAATTCGGCATAGGTCACACCGTCGAAGAAGGCAGTGTGGATCGCGCTACGCTGCCGCTGTTCTAGCAGGTCGAGGCATTCCTGAAGCAGGTGGCTTTGCTCGTCGTGGAGCATCGTCTCGCTGACGAGAGGGGCCTTGTCGAGGATCTCCGGCGCGTCCTCGATCGGGGTCGAGCGGCGGACGGTCTGCGCGCGCTGCCAGTCGATCGCGCGGTTGCGCGCGATCGTGGCGAGCCACGTGATCGGGCTGGCGCGCGAGGGTTCGTACGCCCCGGCCCGCTTCCAGATCGTGAGATATACGTCGTGCAACACGTCTTCCGCTGCCTGCCTTTCGCCGCAGATACGGTAGCAAATCCCGAAAAGCTTCGCAGACGTCAGGGAATACAAATCCCGGAATGCGACACGGTCTTCTTCACCGGTCCGTACCAGCGCCTCGACCAGCCGCGCCCGCGCCATCGCCTCGGGCGATTCGCTGCCCGGCCGTGGTGCCGGGGCGGAGGCTGCTGCAGCATCGGGCGGGAAATCCGTCACGTCCAACGGCGTAGCCCGGCAACACGCGCGCGGCAATCGCCTGTCCCGTCGATTTGGGCGAATTGTTTCAGGAATCGTGGTTCGCTGTGGCAATTCGACGGTCGCGGCGGTATGGGCGCGGTCATCCAACCTGCCCCTATGGGCTCTTTCTTGGGAGCGCGTGCCGCTTTGCGCATCGCCATCGCATCCGATCATGCCGCCTTTGCGCTCAAGCAGGGGCTGGCCGGCTGGCTTGCCGACTTGGGCCATGACGTGCTCGACCTGGGCCCCGACAGCGATGCGCGCGTCGATTATCCCGATTACGGTTTTGCCCTCGCCGCCGCGGTTGCGGACGGGCGTGCCGAACGCGGGATCGCGCTGTGTGGTTCGGGGATCGGGATTTCGATCGCGGTCAACCGCAACCCGGCGGTGCGCTGTGCGCTCGTGTCCGAGCCGTTGTCCGCCGCGTTGGCACGCGAACACAATGATGCCACCGTCATCGCGATGGGCGCCCGCCTCGTCGGCGAGGATATGGCCCGCGCTTGCATCTCCGCTTTTCTTGCCACCGCGTTTGCCGGTGGCCGTCATCAACCCCGCGTCGAGAAACTCGGCGCCCCCGTTTTCGTGAAAGAACCGGCATGAGCACCAACCCCAACCAGCTTCACGACGTCCAGCCCGACGGCTTCTTTACGCAGGGCCTGACCGATGCCGACGCCGCCGTCTTCGGCGCGATCGCGCAGGAACTGACGCGCGAACAGACGCAGATCGAGTTGATCGCGAGCGAGAACATCGTCTCCAAGGCGGTGTTGCAGGCGCAGGGATCAGTGTTCACCAACAAATATGCCGAGGGCTATCCGGGTAAGCGCTACTATCAGGGCTGCGCGCCCTCCGACGTGGTCGAGCAGCTCGCGATCGACCGCGCCAAGGCACTGTTCGGCTGCGCCTATGTCAACGTTCAGCCGCACTCCGGCGCGCAGGCGAACGGCGCGGTGATGCTCGCGTTGGTCAAGCCGGGCGAGACGATTCTTGGCATGAGCCTCGATGCAGGCGGGCACCTGACGCACGGGGCGCGCGCTGCAATGTCGGGCAAGTGGTTCAATGCGGTGCAATATGGCGTCGATCCGGTCAGCCACCTGATCGACTTCGACGAGGTCGCGGCGCTGGCGCGCGAGCACAAGCCTAAGCTGATCATTGCGGGCGGCTCGGCCTATCCGCGCCAGATCGATTTCGCCAAGTTCCGCGCGATCGCGGATGAGGTCGGCGCGTATTTTCTCGTCGATATGGCGCATTTCTCGGGGCTGGTCGCGGCCGGGCTGCATCCGTCGCCGCTGCCGCACGCGCATGTCGTCACCACGACCACGCACAAGACGCTGCGCGGTCCGCGCGGCGGGATGATCCTCAGCAATGACGAGGCGCTCGGCAAAAAGTTCAACTCGGCGGTGTTCCCTGGGCTGCAGGGTGGCCCGCTGATGCACGTCATTGCCGCCAAGGCAGTTGCGTTCGGCGAGGCGCTCCAGCCCGGCTACAAGAGCTACATCGCCGCGGTGATCGAGAACGCCAAGGTCCTCGCCGCCACGCTCAAGGAGCGCGGTGCGGAGGTCGTCTCGGGCGGCACCGACACGCATCTCGCGCTGATCGATCTCACCCCGCTGGGCGTGACCGGCAAGGACGCCGACGAGGCGCTCGAGCGCGCGGGCATCACCTGCAACAAGAACGGCATCCCCAACGATCCGCTTCCGCCGACCAAGACCAGCGGAATCCGCGTCGGCTCGCCTGCCGGCACGACGCGCGGGTTCGGCCCCGCGGAGTTCCGCGAGATCGGCAACATGATCGCCGACGTGCTTGGTGGCTTGCGCGAGCATGGCGAGCAGGGCGACCCGAAGGTCGAGGCCAATGTCCGCGAGCGTGTCCGCACCTTGTGCGCCCGCTTCCCGATCTATCCCGAGGGTCTGTGATTGCGCTGTCCCTTCTGCGGCCATGAAGACAGTCAGGTAAAGGATTCGCGTCCGACCGAGGATGCAGGCGCGATCCGGCGGCGGCGGCAATGCGAGGGCTGCGGCGCGCGCTTCACCACGTTCGAGCGAATACAGTTGCGCGAGCTGACCGTGGTGAAGAGCGAGGGCGCCGGTTTGAAGCGCGAGCCGTTCGACCGCGAGAAGCTGCTGCGCTCGGTCTCGATCGCGGCGCGCAAGCGCCCGATCGAGGCGGTGCAGCTGGAGAAGCTGGTGTCCGGGATCCAGCGCCAACTGGAGACGCTGGGTGAGAACGAAGTGCGCTCGGGCCGGATCGGGGAGATGGTGATGGAGGGGCTGAAGGGGCTCGATTCGGTCGCCTACATCCGGTTTGCGAGCGTCTACAAGGACTTCCGTGAGGCTCGCGACTTCGAGGAGTTTGCGGGGACTGTGAGCGAGGTGGGGAAGGGGTAGGAGCGGAGCGTTTGCCTCTGGTTCCCCCCCCCCTCGTTTCACACACCTCCGTTCGTCCCGAGTAGCCATCGAGCTTGTCGAGATGGCGTATCGAGGGATAGGGCTGCGCAATGAGCTTCTGGGTCTACATACTGCGCTGCGCCGATGGCAGCTACTACACCGGTCATACCGACAATCTCGAGCAGCGCATCGGGCAACACAATGCGGGCGCGATAGAGGGCTATACGCATGACCGGCGACCCGTAACACTAGCGTGGTCACAGGATTGCCCGTCGCGGATCGAGGCGCTTGAAGCGGAGCGCCAGATCAAGGGCTGGACCCGCGCCAAGAAGGAAGCTCTGATGCGTTCGGACTGGCAGGCGCTGCACGAGGCCGCGATACCGCCCACGGAGAGGGCCCTTCGACTTCGCTCAGGGCGAACGGAAGAAGTGGAGAGCGTAACGAAAACGGATGAACAGGTGGACGCCGTTCCGTTGGACACTCCTCCATCCGTTCGTGCTGAGCGAAGTCGAAGCACCGCCCCAGGCGGAACGCCCAAAACCGCGCTCGCCCCACCCCCCGTCCTTGTCCTCGTTCGCCCCCAACTCGGCGAGAACATCGGCAAGGCGGCACGCGCGATGCTCAATTTCGGGCTGACCGAGATGCGGCTCGTGTCCCCACGCGACGGCTGGCCCAACCCGAGCGCAGGCCCCGCCGCGTCGGGCGCGGATATCGTGCTCGAACAGGCGAAGGTGTTCGAGACGGTCGCCGACGCGATTGCGGATTGCGCGCACGTGTATGCGACCACCGTGCGCAAACGCGGCGTGACCAAGCCTGTCGTTACCCCCGAAGCCGCCGCGCAGGCGATCCACGCCACTGCAGGGCGCTCCGCGATCCTGTTCGGGCCTGAGCGGTCCGGGCTCGAGACCGACGATGTCGCGGTCGCGCGGAGCATCATTACCGTGCCGATCAATCCCGAGTTCGGCTCGCTCAACCTCGCGCAGGCGGTGATCCTGGTCGCCTACGAATGGTCCAAGGGCGTCGCGCTCGCGAGCCCGCCCGAAGTCGACATGCCGCTCCCGGCACCGCAGGAGGAGCTCGACGGGATGATCGCGCAGCTCGATGCGATGCTCGAGGAAAGCGACTTCTTCTTCCCGCCGGCGCGCACGCCGGTGACGCGGCGGACCTTGCGGACGTTGCTCACCAAGCCCGGCTGGTCGACGCAGGAAGTGCGGACGATGCGGGGGGTGCTCAGTTCGCTCGCCGGGAAAAAGCCGCGGACGTAAGCGAAGGCCGTCGTCCCGGGCTCGTCCCGGCAAAGAGACTTCTTCTTAGCGCCTTTGCGCCTTTGCGAGAGTATCTCTTCTCGGGCGTTCGAGAAGAAGAGTTTGATCTCGCAAAGGCGCAAAGGCGCAAAGGCGCTAAGCAAGGGTGGAAGGGTGTTTTGCGCTGCGCGCGGATGTCTATTGCCGCGCTCAGCGCCGATCGAAGGCCGCCAGTTCGTACGCGATCGACGCTTCCACCAGCCGCTCCCACAAATCCGCTACGACCGCCTCGGGCACGCCTGCCGCACGCGCTTCGGCGCAGGCGTTGGCAATGACCTGCGCCTTGCGCGCCTCGTCGCGCACCGCGCCGCGTTCGGGTTTGATGCGGGCGGCGGCGTCCATATAAGCGAAGCGCCGCGCAAGCAGCGCCACGAGCTCGCGGTCGAGCGAGTCGACGCCTGCACGCACCTCGATCATCGTCGTGCAGTCGGGGCCGGGGAGGATCGGATCGGTCATACCAAGCCCTTGGCGCGGTCCGCGCAACGTGTCCAGCGACTCGGGCCACCTTGACTCCTGCGCGATCCCCGGCTAACCGCCCGACCTCGCAAAAGGCCCCGCACCCCGGTGAAGCGGTGGCCCCGACCAGACCCTCGGGTCAGGCGGAGCGATGACCGGGTATCGATCAGCAAAGCGTACCCCGCGGCGTTGGTCTTGTTATTGGCACTTGCAAGGAATTCATCATGTCGAAGCGTAGCAGCGCAAAGTACAAGCTCGATCGCCGGATGGGCGAGAACATCTGGGGTCGTCCCAAGTCGCCCGTCAACAAGCGCGAATACGGCCCCGGCCAGCACGGCCAGCGCCGCAAGGGCAAGGTCTCCGACTTCGGTATCCAGCTCCGCGCCAAGCAGAAGCTCAAGGGCTATTATGGCGACGTGACCGAGAAGCAGTTCCGCGCCTGCTACACCGAAGCAGCCCGCATGAAGGGCGACACCGGCCAGAACCTGATCGGCCTGCTCGAGCAGCGTCTCGACATGATCGTGTATCGCGCGAAGTTCGCACCGACCGTCTGGGCGGCACGTCAGCTCGTTTCTCACGGCCACGTCCGCGTCAACGGCGTGAAGTGCAACATCGCATCGCGTCGCTGCTTCGTGGGTGACGAGATCACGCTGGGCGACAAGGCCAAGGAAATGGCGCTGGTGCTCGAAGCGCAGCAGCTCGCCGAGCGCGACATCCCCGATTACGTCGCACCGGACGGCGCGGCCAAGGTCACCTTCACGCGCGTTCCGTCGCTCGACGAAGTGCCATACCCGGTGAAGATGGAACCGAACCTGGTGGTCGAATTCTACTCGCGCTGATCTTCTGATCTGTGGCGACGGAAAGGGCGGTCCCGCTGGGGCCGCCCTTTTTCGTTGCGCTTCCTTTCCCCCTCCCCGTTCGCCCAGAGCGCAGTCGAAGGGTCGCCCGCAAGACAGGCTAAGGTTCGTGGAGAGGAGGCTTCGACTGCGCTCAGCCCGAACGGAGTGGGGGTGGGGGTAGCTAGGACAAGACCCGCTACTGGATCCCCATCGTTGCGCGCAGGAACATGTCGCTGCGGTCGAGCAGCGTCGTCCGGGCTTCGCTATCGTCGAGCGAATGCGCGAGCCCCTTGAATTCCACCAGTTCGACTTTCTTCCCCGCCGCGCGCAACCGGTTCGCCATCAGGCGGGATTCACCGATGCCGACATTCTGGTCGAGGTCGCCGTGGAACATGAGCACGGGCACGGTGATCTTGTCGGCGTTCTGCGCGGGCGACCCCTGGCGGACATGCGGCCCCTTGCCAATGAAGGCGTCGACCAGATTATAGTCCATGTACGTGTCATGCTCGTGCCGCAACGTGTCGAGATCGGTCACCGGCGCGATCGCGACGATCGCCTTGAACAGCGTCGGGTCGAGCACCGCCGACTGCAACGCGGCATAGCCTCCGTAGGACCAGCCGACGATCGCGAGCGTCGACGGGGCGGCGACCCCTTCCTTGACCAGCCAGCGCCCACCGTCGTTGACGTCGCCGATCGCGGTCCGCCACGCTTTGAAGCCGTTCTCGCTGAACCAGCTGTCGCCATACCCCGCCGACCCCCGGTAATTGGGTTGGAGCACCGCGTAGCCACGCGCGGCGAAGAATTGTGCGAGCCAGTCGAACCCCCATTCGTCGCGCGCGCTCGGACCGCCGTGCGGCATGACGATCGCGGGGATGTTCTTCCCGGTGCTGCCGACCGGCAGTGTGAGATAGGCGGGGATCGGCGTGCCGTCCGCTGCAGGGAAGGTGATCGCCTTGACCGGCGCGAGCGTGACGCCGTCAAGCGGCGGACGCGAGCGGAGCAGCCCGTCCAGACGCCGCGTCTTCTTGTCGAACAGGGCATAGCCGCCGGAGTCGATATCGCTGCCGGTCCACAGCAGCAGCTTCGATTCGTCCGCGCTTGCATCGACGAAGCGGACGAGCGGCGTCTTGGGGAGCGCCTTGGCGAGACTTGCGCCGAGCTTCTTCAATTCCGGATCAAAGAATTCGACCTGCCGCTTATCGGTGGCATAGGTAGCGCCAACGACGCGGTGCTGCCGTCCGACCTGAATCAGCCCGTCGACATCGACGTCGGGTCGCGCGAACACCAGATCGCGTTTGAGGCTGCCATCCAGTGCGATCTTGAACAGCGCCCTGCGTCCGTCCTGCACATCAAAACCGTACGTGACGTTGAGCGCCGGATCGACCGCATAGGGATCGAACCCTCGCCCACTTTGTGAGTCGCGCGTGACGGTGCTGAGCGGAAGCCAGGTGCTGACGCCGGGCTTGCGATATTGGTAGAGCGTCCTTGTGCCGCTGTACCCTTCTCCTGTGGTCGGCTGCAGGCCCATGATGCGGACGTGCCCCTGGCCATCGGCGATGTATTCGCGCGCGGTGGATCGTGGTTTCTCGACCGTCTGCCGTCGGAGTGTGACAGGGTCGACCTGTTCGACGCCCATGCCCGGGTTTTCCACTGCAAGGAGCGCTCCGGTGCTGGTTGTCGCAAGGAACTGACGCGTCATCAACACGGTGCTGCCCTCCGCATTGCCCTGCCAGTCGATGATGCGGCCGCCATTCTGCATGGGGCCGGACGCATCCATACTCGTCCGCGCGCTCAGCAGCTTGAGATCCTTGCCGTCCGCGCCGAGCGTCACGATGCGGTTGAAGCCGAGCATGTCCCGCACGCCTCCCGTGATGACGCTGAATCCGCAGATCAGCCGGCTGTTATCGGACCATTGGCAGTAATCGAGATGTTCCTTGTCCCCGTTTGACGCGAGCACGGTGACTGGCGGCGTCTCTGCTACGATCGTGAACACCATCGCGCGATAGCCGCGCCCGGCGTCCGCTACGACCGCGACGAAGCGCTTCCCATCGGGCGACAGGCTGATTTGCTGGATTTCGTCGCGCGCCCCAAATTTCTTTGCCGCCTCGCTCGCGGCCTGCAGCGGCGTTGTGGCAGACGCCAGCAACGTTGCCGCGATAAAGTATTTATGCATCCCTACATCTCCCCCGCGGCGGACAATAGCAGGCAATTTCGGTCCGCCAACCCGCCTGCCGGTCGTGTTGCGCCCGGCACGGGAGGCTGTCAGAACGGCGATCAAGCAACAGGGGGTGACGTGCCGGTGAAGAGCTTCGAAACACTTGGATTTGGCGTTATGTTGGTGTTGCTGCCGCAACAGCTTGCCGCCCAGACGACCAAGCCCGCACCCGCGATTTCGGTCGAGACGCTCAAGGACGTGACCAAGACGCTGTCCTCCGACGCGTTCGAGGGCCGCAAGCCGACCACGCCGGGCGAGACCAAGGCGACTGACTATATCGTCGAACGCTTCAAGGCGGCTGGGCTCAAGCCCGGCAACAACGGCAAGTGGTTCCAGGACGTGCCGCTGGTCGAGCTGACCGCGACCAACGTCACGCCGATGACGTTCAAGGGCGGCAAGACCCCGGTCAGCGTCGCCTATCGCAGCGACATGGTGCTCGCGACCTACCGCGTCACGCCGAAGATCGTCCTGAAGGACAGCCCGGTCGTGTTCGTCGGCTACGGCATCACCGCGCCAGAGCGCGGGTGGGACGATTATGCGGGCGTCGACGTGCGCGGCAAGACCGTCGTCATCCTCGTCAACGATCCCGACTGGCAGACCCCGACCAACACCGGACCGTTCGAAGGCCGCGCAATGACCTATTACGGGCGCTGGACCTACAAGTTCGAGGAAGCCGCGCGGCATGGTGCTGCGGGCGCGCTGATCGTCCACGAGACCGCGCCTGCGGCCTATGGCTGGGGCGTCGTCCAGTCGAGCTGGACCGGGCCGCAGCTCGAGCTCGACGAGAAGGGCGACCATGCCGACCAGAGCCAAGCGATCGGCTGGATCCAGCTCGACAAGGCGCGCGCGTTGTTCGCGAGCGCGGGGCAGGATTTTGATGCGCTCAACAAAGCGGCCAAGGTTAAGGGGTTCAAGGCGGTGCCGCTGGGCGTGACCGCGTCGGCGTCGTTCGACAACACGATCAAGCGGCAGGCGTCCAGGAACGTCGTCGGCATCCTGCCCGGCAAGCCCAAGGGGCAAGGCGGCGCGCCGAGCGAATATGTCTTCTACACCGCGCATTGGGACCATCTCGGGCGGTGCGATCCGGTCGATGGCGACGATATCTGCAATGGCGCGCTGGATAACGCCAGCGGGGTCGCCGGGCTGGTCGCGTTGGCCGAAGCAAACATCAAGGCAGGCCCCGCACGGCGGTCCGAAGTGTTCCTTGCGGTGACGTGCGAGGAATGCGGGCTACTCGGCGCGCGTTATTATGCCGAACATCCGATCTACCCGATGGCGCAGACCGTCGGGGGCGTGAACATGGATGGATTGAACGTCGTCGGTCGCGCGAAGGACTTCGTCGTGACGGGCGCGGGCAAGTCCGAGCTCGAGGACATGATGAAGACGCTCGTCACTGCGCAGGACCGGGTCGTGAAGCCTGAGCCCAACCCCGAGCGCGGCAGCTATTTCCGCTCGGACCATTTCGCGTTCGCGCGGGCCGGCGTGCCGATGTTCTACGGCGAATCGGGCGAGGATTTGCGCGTTGGCGGGACCGCGGCTGGTCATGCGGCGACCGAGGACTATATCGTGCATCGCTATCACAAGCCGCAGGACGAATATAATGCGGCGTGGGACTGGTCGGGGGCGGTCGAGGATCTGACGCTGTATTACGGTTTGGGCCGTGCATTGGCGGATGGGACGCGCTGGCCGAACTGGTACAGCACCGCCGAATTCCGTGCGATTCGCGACAAGAGCCGCGCGGGCAAGTAAACACAGGATCGAGCACGCATGACACGCCTAGTCCCGCCCGCCGAATGGGCCCCGCACGCCGCCGTGTGGATCGGCTTCCCGAGCCACCCCGAGCTGTGGGTTGAAGACCTCGAGCCCGCGCGGACTGAAGTGGTCGCATTCGCGCGCGCGGTTCATGCCGAGGGGCGGGGCGAGCGCGTGCTGCTCGTTGCCGCGGACGACGAAGCCGCGACCGCCGCGCAGGCGATGGCGGGCGATTTCGCGGAGATCGTGGTCGAATCGTTCGGCGACATCTGGCTGCGCGATACCGCGCCGATCCTGCTGTCGGACGGTAGCGCGCGCGACTTCGGCTTCAACGGCTGGGGCGGTAAGTATGACCTGCCGGGCGACAGCGACATCGGCATGCGGCTTGCGACGGATCGCAAGCTTGCGGTCGAGCGCTGCGACTGGATCCTCGAGGGGGGTGCGATCGACGGAGACGGCACCGGCCTCGTCGTCACGACCGAGCAATGCCTGCTCAACCCCAACCGCAATCCTGCCCTGAGCAAGACGCAGATCGAACAGCGGCTGTGCAACGACCTCGGGTTCGCGCACATCCTGTGGCTGGGCGACGGACTTATGCACGATCATACCGACGGCCATGTCGACAATCTGGCGCGCTTCGTCGCGCCGGGCATCCTCGCCATCCCGGAGGCGGCGGAGAACGACCCCAACTGGCAGGTATATCAACAGGCGGCAGCGGCGGCGGCTGCAATGCCGGGGATCTCGGTCGTGCGCATTCCGTCGCCCGGACGGGTGCTGCGCGACGATGAGATCGTGCCGGCAAGCTACATGAACTTCTACATCGGCAATGCCGCGGTGGTGGTGCCGCTGTACGGTGCGCCGAACGATGCGGCGGCGGTGGCGGCGCTTCAGGCACTGTTCCCGGGGCGCGAGGTTGTCGGCTTGCGCGCGGATGCGATCCTGACCGGGGGCGGCAGCTTCCACTGCATCTCGCAGCAGATCCCGGGGTAGGGGGGGCGCCTTCTTTCCGGTCTCGGCATCCATCCGTTGGGACGATGTCGTCGACGCTCCCCGACGAATCTTCAATGCGCAGGCTCTAATCGCCAGAAGGAACACCTGATCTTCCACCTGCTCTTCAGCCTGCCATGGCTGTTCGTCACGTTGCGCTTCATCCTGCCGCTCCCGTGGCACCCGGGAGGGAAGGTGATCCTCGCGGGCGCGTTGCTGATCGGTTCGCAATTTCTGCTGTGGAGCCGGCTTTCCTCGGGGTCGCCGTTTGCGCCCGAGATGCCGCGCTTCGTCGTGCTCGCCTTCAACGTGGCGTATGGTGCGATCCTGTTGCTGGCGGTGTTCCAGCTGGTCGTCGATCTCGCGCGACTTCCTGCGCTGCTGATCGGGCAGGGTGGCTTCGCGGTGCCGGTGGCGGTGCGGTACGGCATGGGGCTGTCGGCGCTGTTTCTCGCCGGCCTGGGCGTGGCGCAGGCGCAGCGGGTGCCGCCGGTGCGCGACATCGACGTCGTCATCCCCGGGCTGCCCAAGGCGTTCGATGGCTATACGCTGGTCCAGTTGACCGACCTTCACATCAGCCGCCTGTTCCCGGCGCGCTGGACCCAGGCGGTGGTCGATCGCACCAACGCGCTCCACCCCGACCTCATCGTCGTGACCGGCGACTTCATTGACGGCTCGATTGCAATGCGCCGCGCCGATGTCGAACCGCTGCGCGGGCTTCGCGCCGTCGACGGGATTTACGCGATCCCCGGCAATCACGAATATTTCTTCGAGTATGACGGGTGGATGGCGCATTTTGCGGGGATGGGGATGCACCTGCTCCCCAACGCGCATGCGGTGCTGACGCGCGGCGAGGGGCGGATTGTGCTCGCAGGCGTCACTGACCTGTCTGCGCGTGCGACCGGCCACCCCGGTCCCGATCTCGCCAGAGCGCTGGCGGGGGCACCGGCGGGCGCGCCGATCATCCTGCTCGACCATCAGCCGCGGTTGGCGCGGGCGGCGGCGGCGCGGGGCGTGGCGTTGCAACTGTCGGGGCATACGCACGGCGGGATGATCGTCGGGCTCGACCGGCTAGTCGCGCGCGCCAATGCGGGTTTCGTTTCGGGACGCTACGCCGTCGACGGGATGACGCTGTACGTCAATAACGGCACGGGGCTGTGGCCGGGCTTCGCGCTGCGACTGGGCGTGCCGTCGGAGCTGACGCGGATCACGTTGCGTGCGGGGGCGCGGTAGGCGCGTTTTCGGCACCGAACCTACACCGTTTGCCCTGAGCGTAGTCGAAGGGTCGCTTGCCAAACCGAGTGAGGCTTGTGACCGGAGCGGGGATTCGACGTCGTTCAGCCTGAACGGATTGAGGGGGGCAGTCAGACCGGACGCCGCGTTCGTGACTCTGGGCTAATGCCTGCGCAGGAGTACGAAGCGGCGGAACGCTAAAGCCGCCCCAAAAGCCGCTCGATCGATTCGTGATGCGTCGTGTCGTCGCCGCACTCTCGCTCCAGCACGCGCTTGATCCGTTCGAGCTCGTCCTGCGTCATATGTTCGATCCCGATGAACTCGTTGCGCGCTTCCGTCGTCGCGCGGATGATCTCGTCGAGCTTGGCCTGGATCGCAGAGGCGTCGCGGTTCTGCGCGTTCTGGATCAGGAACACCATCAGGAAGGTGACGATCGTCGTCGAGGTGTTGATGACGAGCTGCCATGTGTCCGAATAGTGGAACACTGGCCCGGTCAGTCCCCAGAGCAGCACCACCGTGAACGCGGAAATAAACGCGATCGGGCGTCCCGCCCAATTGGCCACCCGTTGGGCAATCGTCTCGAACACTCGTTCCATTCGCGATATCCCGTTTGAATCTGCGCCACGAACCACGATATGGCGGCGCATGACCGAAATCACCGTCGCCGCACTTCAGCTCGCTTTCTCAAACGATATGGACGCGAATATCGAGCATGTCTCGGAACTCGTGCGCGAGGCCGCGAGCCGTGGCGCGCAAGTGATTCTGCCGCCCGAACTGTTCGAGGGCGAATATTTTTGCCGGGTCGAGGACGAGGGGCTGTTCTCCAACGCCAAGCCGGTGGGCGAGCACAAGGCGGTGCTCGCGATGCAGGCGCTCGCCGAGGCGCTCAAGGTGACGATCCCGACGAGCTTCTTCGAGGCGGACGGGCCGCATCATTACAACAGCCTCGCGATGATCGGCCCCGACGGCGAAGTTCAGGGCGTCTACCGCAAGAGCCATATCCCGGATGGGCCGGGCTACGAGGAGAAATTCTATTTCCGCCCCGGCAACACCGGCTTCAAGGTGTGGCCCGGTCCGGAGAAGACGACGCTCGGTGTCGGCGTGTGCTGGGACCAATGGTATCCCGAGACCGCGCGCGCGATGATGCTGATGGGCGCGGAAGTACTGTTCTACCCCACTGCGATCGGCAGCGAGCCGCACGACACGTCGCTGGATACAGCGCGGCTTTGGCGGCGCGCGATGGTCGGCCATGCGGTGTCGAACGTCGTGCCGATCGTCGCGGCGAATCGCGTCGGCGTCGAGCACGACCAGACTTTCTACGGCACGAGCTTCATCGCGGACGAGCGCGGAGACATTCTGGCGGAACTGGGGCGGGCGGACGAAGGCGTTATCACCGCTACGATCGATCTGGATCGGGTCAAGCGCCACCGTGCCGCGTTCGGATTTTTCCGCGATCGTCGGCCCGACCTATATGGCCGGCTGGTGCAGGATATCTGATCGGGTCAGGGATGACCCGCGAGGGCGATCGGACTGGGGGGTGGCGGGACTACCGCCAGACTGTCTCGATCGTCCTCGCGCATCGGTACGCTACGCTTCTCGGCTGCAGCCCTACTCCGCAACAACCGATTCGGGTATAACCCCGGACTCGTTAAATATCTCTCATCCATAAGTTCAGCGCGGCAAGTGTTAGGCAGCGGAACTGTCCCGAAGTTGTGCTGCGCGTGCGAACACGGCCTCGAACATCTCGGTGGTAAGCCTCCCGGTATTCTGGTTGTAGCGCGAACAATGGTAGCTATCGATCAGGATCCGGCCATCGGGCATGCGATGTTCGGCGAGATGGCCGAACTTGCACTTGGGTAACCGCCCGCCCAGTGCCTTGACCGCGGACTGATGTGCGATCTGGCCCAGCGCGACGAACACGCGCGCCCGTGGCAGAGCGGCGATCTGTCCTTCAAGGAATGGGCGGCACGTGCGGATCTCTTCGGGGGTGGGCTTGTTCTGCGGCGGCAGGCATTTGACGGCGTTGATGATCATCGCATCCTGCAATTGGAGCGTATCGTCTGGCTTGGCTTCGAAGGTGCCCGTCGCAAACCCGTATTTGGTGAGCGTGTCGTACAGCAAAACCCCCGCAAAATCGCCCGTGAAGGGGCGACCGGTGCGGTTCGCGCCATGCTTGCCGGGAGCCAGTCCGATGATGCCGAGCCACGCCCCCGGGTCGCCGAACGCGTTGACGGGGGCATTCCACCACGTCGGGAATTCCTCGCGCAATTCCTCCCGGAACGCGACGAGGCGCGGGCAAAGGGGGCAATCGTGTGGCGGTTCGGAGTCCGCGAGCGGGCTGGGTGCGAAGTTCATCAAAAGGCGATAGGCATGTTTGGGTGTCGATCTCAACCACCTACCCGCTTTATGCCATCGCGATCGGATCGAACCGACGCGGACGTCATGGCCATCCACGAGCCGAAGTCCGGGCAGCGATCGCTGCCTTGCCCAATGTGCTGGCGGTGTCTCGCTTGATCGAGACTGCGCCGGTCGGGCCGTCCCTGCGGCGTTTCACCAATGCCGCTGTCCTGCTTCACAGTTCCGAGACACCGCCGATGATGTTGGCCCGGCTCAAGCGGATCGAGCGCGATTTCGGACGCCGCCGGGGACAACGTTGGTCGGCGCGGGTAATCGATCTCGATATTGTGCTGTGGTCGGGGGGCGCATGGCGGGACGCCACGCTCTGCATCCCGCACATCGCCTTCCGAACGCGGAATTTCGTGCTGCATCCGCTCGTGCAAATCGCCCCGCGATGGCGCGATCCGCAGACCGGACGGACGATCCGGCAACTTGCGATGCGCTTGGACATGGTTGACCGGACGCGCATCCGCTCCTAACGCGCATCGGCGTGTGTGGGCTCGTAGCTCAGTCGGTAGAGCAACGGACTTTTAATCTGTAGGTCCCGGGTTCGAATCCCGGCGAGCCCACCACGTGATGCTTGCGTGCGCTGCGGCATGGCGCACCGGTTTCAGGTCGATAGCACCGCCGTCGCTGAACGCTGATGCTGCGACGATACGGCGGACGGCGGAAGCAACGGGCTCGCAGCCTCGATCTTCGCAATGATTCCGCTTGTCAGTTTCTCGAGTGCCTCTTCCGAGAAGAAACCGCCCGGGACGAGACAACGCTCGATCAGCACGCGCCGAAACGCGTCGAACGTTGCAGTGTCGGGTTTCCCCGGAGTCGCCCAAAAATCGTTGAGGCGCCCCTGAAACGTGATGTCCTCGATATCGTAAACGGCCTGCCCGAGCGCGATCACCGGAATTCCCTGGGCCAGCGCGAGTGTTCCGCTGGTGCTGTTGATCGTCACCATGCCCTGCGATTTTAACGAAATCGGGACGATGTCGCCGCCCTCGAGATAGTCGATCCGGTCGGTTACGCCGTGCAATGCTGCGAGCGTCTTCGTTTCGAGCCGCCAGTCGCGCACGCCGTTGTCGAGCGGATGTTCCTTGATCACGAGTCGCAATTCGGGCGGCGCATGGCTGGCGAACGACGTGATCACCATGCGCAGCGCATCCGCGATTCCTGCAAACGACGAATGCAGCCGGATCTGCGCATCCGAATCGAGCTGCAACGGGAACAGGACGTACGGTGCGTTGCGGTGTGCCAACGCCGCCTGGACGCTTTGCGCACGTTGCGCTGCCGCCTTGCGCCGTGTCAGGCGTCGGACCCACCCCATGCCCTCAACCAGAGGATGCCACGGGCGATGGTTTTCCCAATGGGGATAGTGCGATCGGCTCAGCACGTCCGCGGTATTGTAGATCAACGCCTCGGTCGCACGGCGGCGGAAAGACGAGGGGACGGGCGCGTGCTGGGGAACGGGCGGCAGCAACGCTGCCTGCGCGCGATACCAGGACGGGTCGCGCGGCAGCGTGGAGTGGCCGTTGACCCCGCCGAGTTCAAGCGTGACCCAGTCGGGCCGGATATAGCCTTCCTCGAACACGTGGACCGGGACGTGCAGGTCGCGACAAACCGCGATCGCCGCCATGTGGATCGGACGGCAATCACCGAACAGCAATACGTCGGTGATCTTGCGGTCCGCGATGATCCGGCTGAGTTCCGCGGGCCAGTCCTCGAACCGCCCGCGATAGTCGATCCCGTTGGGAAGGCGCCAGAACAGACGGTCACCGCCGTTGAAGTTGACCTTGTGAACCCCGTACCCATCGCGCCGCAGCACCTGCCCCAACCGTCGGAACAGCGGACCCATGAGGCCTTGCAGCAACAGGATGTTGCGCTCCGCGAGCGGCTGTACGATCGCTGCTTTTGCCGTGCGCGGCTGTGTGACGGATTCATCGGAAAGCATGTCCGGCATCCGTAATTCCTCTTGTTTTCAATACTGCGACGCTTGGGTCACAGTGGCTTGGTCTCTCCATAGAACTGGCCACGGCATTTTCCAAGGTGCGGCGCGGCGTCTCCAAGGTCGTGACAGTGTTGTGTTCGCTGGGTATAGGCGGGCGCGTTTCTCTGACGCCGGACCGACCGTGGCGCTTTGTCGCGGCGGGGACGCAACCCATTCTGTGGCGAACGGTGTGATCCCTTTCCTGACAATGCTGGTCTTTTCGGTGCTGTTCGACTCAGCCGCACGGCCACGCGCTGGCGCGTTGCGGGACTGGCGTGGCGTAGCGCTTCATGGGCTCGTCATGACGAGCGTATTTGGGTTGATCTTGGCGGCCACCGGAAACGCGGTGATTGCCGCGCTGGTCGGGGCCGCGCTTGCCGGGCTGTTCATGGTCGCGTCGAATGCGAAACGCCAAATGCTGGGTGAGCCGCTGGTGTTTTCGGATCTTGCGCTGCTGGGGGGTGTCGTGCGGCACCCGCGCTTCTATTTCTCGGCGCTTTCGCCGACGCAGCGGTGGATGCTCGCGATCGGCGCTGGGGCGGCGGTGATCGCGATGGTCCTGCTATCCTCCTTGGCGGTGCAGCCGCATCTGGCCGGAGCCGCGCTTGTGCTGGGCAGCGGACTGGCGCTTGCCGGCGTATTGCGCAGCCGCGCGCTCGATCGCCTTGCGCAGATCCCCGATCTCGAAGGCGATTTCAGGCGATTGGGCATGGTCGCCACACTGCTGCTCTACTGGTGGCGCTGGCGTGAGTCGCCGGATCCGCAACCGTGCGAGGGCGAACGTCGACGCGATGGCGCCGCTATGCCCGAGCTGGTCGTGATCGTGCAGTGCGAATCCTTCTGTGACCCGCTCGACATCACGCACGATCCGCGCGATTCGCTTCCCGGGTTGGACGCGGCACGGGCGGCGGCGTGGCAATGGGGGACGCTCGATGTCAGCGGTTTCGGTGCCTATACGATGCGGACCGAATATGGCGTGCTGTTCGGTCGCAGCGAGGAAGCGCTCGGTTTCCGACGGTACGACCCCTTCCTGACCGCGTCAGGCGAAGCGTCTTACGCCTTGTCGGCGCGGCTGCGTGGCGCGGGCTATCGGAGTGTGTTCGTCCATCCGCACGATTTGCGCTTCTACAGCCGCGACCGGTTGATGCCGCAGGTTGGCTTCGCCGCCATGATCGGCGAAGAGGGTATCGCAGCGCGCGACGAAGGCGCGGGGCGTTATGTCGACGATCGCACGCTCGGATCATCGGTGATCGCAATGCTCGAGGCGGCGACCGGGCCGACGATGATCTACACCGTCACGATGGAAAACCACGGCCCGTGGGACAGCGACACCGCGCGCGACGCGGCCGGCCGGCGTGATGCGTATCTCCGCCACGCCCGCAGCAGCGATGCGATGCTGCGCGACCTGACGGCATATCTCGCCCAAGCCGGGCGGTCCGGTCTGCTCGCGTTCTTCGGGGATCACCGACCCAGCATTCCAGGCGTTACGGCACCCGGCGGCGCGCGGCATACGCCGTATGTCATGCTGCGCTTCCGCGAAGATGGATCTTTCGTTTCGGGGGGCGGGGATCCGGTCGATCTCACCCCGGCGGAATTGCATCACCGAATCCTGCACTGCGTCGCAACGCCCCAGGCGGTCAGTCCTCGCGCGGGGTGAGTGCCTGCAGCAGCCGGTCTCGCCAAGCGGTCGGCAACACCCGGTCGACCGTGCGCAGCACCCGAAACGGCCATGGAAAGATCGCGTGACCGGCGCCGCGCTCCGCCGCCGCGGCGATTCGTGCTGCGGCATCGGCCGGTTCGATCTGAAACGGGCGCGGGCCCGCGTTGCCACGTCCTGCGGCAGTGTTGATGAACCCGGGGGACACGACGGTGACGCGGACGCCGTGCTTGCGGACGCTCAATCGCAAGGCGTCGCCAAAGCGGAGCAGCCCGGCCTTCGACCCGGCATAGCCCGCGGCAAACGGCAGGGCATGGAACGCCGCGGCGGATCCGACCAGTACGATTCCTCCTTTCCCTCGCAGCGTCATGCGCCGCGCCAGCGCCGCCGCCATCGCAGCGGGTGCTACGTAATTGACGAGGCCCAGACGCGCGACTTGCGCCGCGTCCTCCACCCTGTCGCCGGCTGCGCGGACGTCGCCTGCTCCCGCGACCAGGAGGGCGAGGGTGATCGCGCCGATATCGTCCTCGTCCTCGGCCGCGGCGATTGCAGCGAGACTGTCCGTCAGGTCGAGCTGCCGCAAGCGGACTTCGGCACCAGCGGCCCGACACAGCGTCGCGACGGTTTCCAGCCGTGGACGATCCCGCCCCCACAGAAGGAGCGTCCGCCCAGGTGCGGCATAGTATTGCGCCAGTGTCGCCCCGAGGCCGCCCGACGCGCCGCTAATGAGGATGCGATCCAGTGACGATTTGTTCATTCCTGGCTTCTATCGCCATGCGTGACACAAGGAACACACTTCCTGTCTTGATCGATGCATTGCAGCACCTTGCCGCTTTGCGGGTTGACAGAAGGGGGCTCGGTCTGACCATAGCTCTCTCCAAATGTGCGTACTGGACTGGGACTTTGCGAGGCCTGCCGATGATGAATTACAGGTCCGATGTTCCCCGCATTCGGCTTTTCAAGAACGATTTCCTGGAGCGTTTCACCGTGATCTCGCCGGCGGCGTTCGCGGTGACATGGACAATCTTCCTCGGCGTCGCGGTCTACGCGAGCTGGGGCGTGGCGAGCGTGGGTGTGTCGCTCGCGCTCGTCGCGGCGGGCGTGCTGATCTGGACGCTGTTCGAATATGTCATGCACCGCTTCATATTTCACCTGAAGTTCAAGTCGGAATGGGGACAGAAGCTGATCTTCATCGCGCATGGCAATCATCATTCCATGCCCGGGGATCCCTATCGCAACATCATGCCGCCGCTCGTCAGCGTGGTGATTTCATGCGCGGTCTGGCTGCTGTTCGTCGAACTGATCGGCAAACCGGGGTCGGTGCTCTTTCTGGGCTTCGGGATCGGCTATGTGGTCTATGACGTGACGCACTATGCGTGCCATCAGCTGCCGATGCGCGGGAAGATCCTGGGCGCCTTGCGCAAGCATCACATCCGGCATCATCATGCCAAGGAAGAAGGCAATTTCGCGATCACCGCGATCGTGTGGGACCGCATGTTCGGGACATATATCCAAAAGAAGACGCGCGCCTAGCCGACCGGGACCGGCGGTCCCGGTCCACGGCCGTCGGATCAGCGCTGCAGACCGTCGATCGCGGCGTTGACGATCGCGATATGCTGCTCCCAATTCGGCGCACGATACGTGGGTAGGCGTTCCATTTGCGCAGCGCGCATCGGTCCGCAGTGGAAATGATCTAGGATCGTGGCGCGCCACGCCGGACCATCAAGCGGATCGAGAAAGTCGGGCACGGTATCGCCGGCTTCGCGCAATGCCGGCAAGTCGCTGCAAATGACCGGCGTTCCCACGGCGAGCGCTTCCGCGACCGGCATGCCATACCCTTCCGCAAAGGACGGCAGCACCAGCGCACGCGCGCCGCGCAGCAGCGCATCGAGGTGTTGGTCCGAACAGCCGTTGCGCTCCTCGACATGGCCACGCAGCGCCGGACAGCGTTCGAGCATGTCGATGACCTGCTCGTTTTCCCATCCCCGCCGACCGACGATGACGAGCCGTGGGATCGCCGCCTGCGGCAACGTCTCGGCGAAGGTCCGCCACAGGTTGAGCAGCAGGAGATGGTTCTTGCGCGGCTCGATCGTGCCGACGCACAGGAAATAGGGAACCTCCGGGACCGGTAACGGCGTGGTCGGCGTCGGCATGATCTGGGTGCCAAGCAACGCGACGTGGATCGCGACATCGCGTCCGCTCCGCTCGATCCAGGGGCGCATCGAGACACCGGTCGCAGCCGAATTGACGATCACGCCATCGGCATGCGCGGCGATCGTCTCGATCCGGCGCTGATGCAGGCGTGCGCCGTCAGGGCGCGCATATTCGGGATATTCGATCGGAATAAGATCATGCACCAGGCACAGGAACCGCGCCTGTTCGCGCGCGAGGATCCGCTGGACCAGCGCGGGGCGCGTGAGGTGGTGCGGCGAGGCTTGGACATAAACGCTGCCGGGCGTCGGGCGCCCCGGCTTGGGCAGCAGCGTCATCAGCAGCGGCACGGTCTCGCGCAGCGAGCGCTGCTCGACCCCGCCGCCTTCCGAATCCCATCGCCGTTCAAGCAAGTCGAGATAGCGCAGCGCGGTCTGCGTCGACAGCCGCCCGTAGCCGGCGAGCGGATGCACCGCGGCGAAATCGAGCCGGTCTCCGAGCGATGCGGACAAGCCTTGCGCATAAGCCATCTCCACACGATCCACCCCCGAGGGGGTGTGGTGACGTGCGCGAGAGATCAGGCGCGAGAGATCGAGAATCACGCGATTCGTCACGACGTCTTGGCTCCCATCAGGCGACCTTGCGCCTGGCGCAACCGGCTGACCCAGCCGAGCCGGTTGTGCGTGGCGCCTTGTCCCATCCGCCCGATCAGGACTTCAGGCGAACAGGGCAAGCTCGTCGCCGGATCGAGGTAGCGTGGATAGGCGATCAGCACCGCAGCGATCAGGTCGAGCACGCTCAGCGGTCGCCCCCGGCGATCGGGGACATGGCCGAGGTCGCGGGTGACACCCCAGCCGGCGTAGAAGGGCGTTCCGTGGCAGGTGACGTCGCGACCGCGCAGCAACGCCTCGAACCCGGTCAGCGAGGTGAGCACATGGACGCCGTCGACGAGATCGAGCAGCGGTGCCATCCCCCCGCCCACGACGACGCGGTCGGCATAACGCAGCGCATCTGCTTCCGAGACCGCGCCGACGCGGTGGCCGGCGGTGACGTCGGGATGCGGGCGGAACCAGATTTCGGCGTCGGGCTCGCGCTCGCGCGTGCGGCGGAGCAATTCGAGGTTGCTGGCGAGGCCATCCCCGCCGAGCCGCACCGACATGTCGTCCTCGACCTGGCCGGGGACGAGGACCAAGCGGCGTCCGGGTTGGCGGGACGGGAAGCAATGCACTGTATCGCTGCCATATTTGCTGATGCCCGCCGCCAGGATCGTGTCGCGTAAGCGCGCTGCGCGGGCGAGCATCTCGGGGGGGAAGTCGGCGGTGGCGAGCAGGGTTTCGAGATCGCTCGCGCGGCTCGGGTCGTAGTGAATCCCGCGCCAGTCGACCGCAACCGACGAGGGTGGAACGAGATTACTGCCGAGCCCGACCGAGCGGACGAACCCGTCCTCGACCCGGACGAGCGGAATCGCATCCGCCGCGGCCTGCGCCACCATTGCGGCGGACACCCGCGAGGGCCATATCGCAACTGCCCCGCCGACGCGCGCAGCATAGGCAAGTGCTCGCCGTTCGGACCGGAAAAAGCGCAGATCGTGTTCAGGTGTGTACAGGAATCGCGCAATTTCATGCCGTTTCCACCACGAAAAACCGCATCCTGCGACGATATTTCGGTTCCCCGCGAACGTCAGCCGCCAATCGCGAAGCGTCGCGACGGTCGCGGTCAGATCGCTCGGCTCGCCCGTGAACGGATCGCGGTAGCGGGTCTGCACCAAATGCCGGGCGACGGTCCGGCGCAGCGTGTCGGCATCGTCGCCAGGCGCGCCGAATCGTCCCGCCGACAGGAGATGCACCCGCACGCCGGCAACGGCAGCCAGCGCGACCCAGTCGTCGTCGCCATGCGCGACCAGTGCGGTCATGCCAGTCAAGAGCGACCAGGGATCGATCGGCACCGTGCCGCGACGCGCGGTCGGCGCGACCCGTTGCGCGGTCGCGCGGTCGGCGGCGGGGAGCAGCGCCCGGGCCGCTGCGTCTTCGCGCGGTTCGCGGGTCCGCAGGACGACCGCGATCGGGGCCGGCGCTGGCGTACCCCAGAAACATCCGCCGACCCGCGCGGCGCGGATCTCCGCGAACAGGCGGTCGGTCGTATCGGCGTCGAGGTCCGGGGACGGCGCCGTGCCCTCCTGCGTGACCGTCACGGTATCGCCGGGGAAGGGCGGCGCCCGCAGCAATGGGGGCAATGCGGGAGTGGTCATGGACGCACGTCCCAAGCGGCCAGCCGAAGGCCGTCCGTGTCGCGTTCGATCACGCCGTACGCGCCGGTCCGCAGCTTGAGCGACGGCAGCGAAGCCGCCTGGTGCTGAAGCGCCGGATCAGCCAGCAGCGCGAACCGCGCCGCGCCATTGCTCGTCACGATCAGAACATGGCCCTCAGCGGTGGCGAACAGGTCTCGCCATCCCGCGATCCGGCGTTCCGCATCGACGATCCAGCCGTCGGGCGCCTCCGCCGCATGGTCCCAGCGCGCCAGTGCAGGTTCGCCGATCCGGTCGATCACCTCGGACTCGAGCCTGGCTTCGTCCGGCCCGTGGTCGATTTCGGTCAGCCAGTCCGCCGGCTCCACCAGCAGCGCAGCGGGCTGTTGCGCCAGGATTCCGCCGATCGTCGATCGTGTCCGCAGCAGCGGCGCGGCCAGCGCGCGATCAAACCCGATTCCTCCCCGCGCGAACGCAAGACCCAGCGCTTCGGCCTGCACGACGCCGCTGTCCACGAGCGCAAGATCGGTCGCCGCACCGATCCGGCGCGCGGGTTCTCCGGCTGCAAAGGTGTTGCCATGCCGGACGATGAAGACGCTCAGACCCATGAAAGTTGCGGCTCGCCGTGGTCCGCGATCAACCGCTCGGCCATCGCGAGGTCGGCGGGCGTGTCGATCCCCGACATGGTGTGCGGCATCGCCTCCGCCGCCACGGTCAGGATCGCCTCGCCCGTCTCGAGGAAGCGGAGTTGCTCGAGCCCTTCGATTTGCTCGTATTGCGTCGGCGGCGTCGCCTCGAACCGACGCAGCGCGTCGAATCGATAGGCGTACAGCCCGATGTGGCGGAACACCGGTGACAGCGGGGCGGTGTCGCGCAATCGCTGTTCGTCGCGGATCGCGGGGATGACCGCCTTCGAGAACCACAAGGCGCGTCCGTCGGCGCCACGCGCGCAGGTGGTGCCGCTGAACGGCGACGCTGCCTTGTGCTGGCGCATCGCATCGAGCGCTGGCCAGGGAAGCTGGACCACCGGGGTGGCGACCGAACAGGACGATCCGCGCAGGGCCGCGATCAGCGCCTCGATCAGCGCAGGCTGGACGAATGGTGCGTCCCCCTGGAGGTTGACGATGATCGGCGGGGCGACGACGCGGTCGCGCGCGACCGCCCAGGCCCGGCCCGAGCCCGAGGAAATCGCCGGATCGGTCATCACTGCCGCGCAGCCGAGGCTTTGCGCGTGGTCGAGGATCCGCGAATCGTCGGTCGCGACGACGACGTCGACGTTCCCCGCGCGCGCCGCGCCTTCCCGCGCGATCGCGACGACGCGCGACAACAGCGTGCGCCCGGCGATGTCGATCAAGGGTTTGCCCGGAAGGCGGCTCGACCCGAACCGGGCCGGAACGACGATCAGGTCGGCAGCCAGGTCGGCGGGGGGCTCAGACAACGCCTGCCCGCAGGATGTCGTGGAGGTGAATCACGCCGACCAGCCGCGAATCCTCACAGACGAACAGCACCGAAACGGCATTGTCGTTGAGGATTCGCAGGGCATCCGACGTCAGCGTATCGGGGGTGACGGTGATCGGCGTCGGCGTCATGTGTTCGCCGATATTGTCGCCGAGCCGCTCGCTCGCGAAAGACCGTCGAAGATCGCCGTCGGTGAAGACGCCGACCAGATGGTCGTGATTGTCGACCACCGCGGTGCAGCCGTAGCGCTTGCGGCTCATTTCCATCGTCGCGTCCAGCAGCGTCGCGGTCAGGCGGACCATGGGGACCTCGCTGGTTTCGGCCATCAATTGCGCGACGGTGGTCAGTTGCGCGCCGAGCCGCCCGCCCGGGTGGAACACGAAAAAGTCCGACCGCGAGAAGCCGCGCTGCTCGGTCAGCGCGACCGCGAGCGCATCGCCCAGCACCGACTGGACGACGGTCGACGAGGTCGGCGCGAGTTCGTTCGGGCACGCCTCGCGCACTTTCGGGAGCGCGAGGCAGATATCGGCGGCGCGCCCGGCGGTGCTCTCCGGGTGTGCGGTCGCGACGATCAGCTTGACGCCGAATCGACGGCAGTAGGTGATGATCGCGCCGAGTTCGGCGGTTTCGCCCGACCAGCTCAGCGCCATCACGACGTCACCGACGCTGATCATCCCGAGGTCGCCGTGGCTCGCCTCGCTGGAATGCAGGAACAGTGCCGGGGTCCCGGTGGACGCCATCGTCGCGGCGATCTTGCGACCGACCAGCCCGCTCTTGCCGACGCCGGTAACGATCAGGCGACCGGAAAGCCTGGTAAGCGCTGCGACGGCTTCCAGGAAACTGTCGCGGAGGGGGGCCACCCGCAGCGCTTCGGAAAGCGATTGGAGCGCATCCATCTCGATCCGCGTCGTGCGAAGCGCGGACAACAGCCCCGAATCGTCCAAGACCTTAGCGGCGGTTGCGTGCATATGTTCCTCGCAGTTCCAGGCGACACGGTAAGAGTCGGCCTACAACTAAAGTGTTATCGCGTTGACTTCCAGCCAAACGACGGCACAGATCGCCGCACTGCGGCAAGGTGCCGTGGTAGAGAGATAGGCTCCCCACATGGCAAGGGAAAAAGCGTAATGCGTCTGTGTGGACGGGAAATCGGTCCGACCGAGCCGCTCTTCTTCATCGTCGGCCCGTGCGTCATCGAAAGCGAATCGTTTGCGCTCTCTACCGCAACGCAGCTTCGCGCGATCGCGGACCGGCTGGGGGTCCTGCTGATCTACAAAAGCTCGTTCGACAAGGCGAACCGCAGTTCGGGCGCGTCGTTCCGCGGCCCCGGGATCGAGGAAGGTCTCCGCATCCTGGAGAAGGTCCGCGCCGAAACCGGCCTGCCGATCCTGACCGACGTCCATAGCGAAGATCAGGTCAAGATGGTCGCGGACGTGGTCGACGTGTTGCAGACCCCCGCGTTCCTCGCGCGGCAGACCGATTTCATCGCGGCGGTCGCGGCGTGCGGCAAGCCGGTCAACATCAAGAAGGGGCAGTTCCTCGCCCCCGGCGACATGCGGCACGTTGCGGACAAGGCGCGCGCGGCGGCGGCGGCGGCCGGTGTGCCGACCGACAATTTCATGATGTGCGAACGCGGCGCGAGCTTCGGCTACAACAATCTCGTCTCCGACATGCGCAGCCTTGCGATCATGCGCGATACCGGGTGCCCGGTGGTGTTCGACGCGACGCATTCGGTGCAATTGCCGGGCGGGCAGGGCGATCGGTCCGGCGGCCAGCGCGAATTCGTACCGGTGCTGGCACGCGCGGCGGTGGCGGCGGGGATTTCGGGGCTGTTCGTCGAATCGCATCCCGATCCCGACCAGGCGCTGTCCGATGGCCCCAATAGCTGGCCTTTGGACAAGCTCGAGGCGTTGCTCGAGCAGCTCGTCGGGATCGATGCGCTGGTCAAGCAGGCCGGGCTCGAGCCCCGGTCCTGAAGCAACAGCGCGATCCCGGCAGGCGTTGACCCGGCATGTTTGCGCATGTTCCCGTCGCGATCGGCATCCAGCTCGCGTGTTGGGGGATCGGCCGTGCGCTCGGGGCACCGTCGCGCGCGTCGGTGTGGATTGGCTGTTTCGCAGGCAGCGCGGTGTGCGTGATGCGCGAGATCACCCAGCGCGAATATCAGTGGATCGAACAGTTCGGCGGCGGTCGCCGGGCGAACATGCCGGGCTATGCCGGGCTGGAGCTGTGGGCGTGGAACAGCCACTCGATCAGCGAGACCATCGTCGCGATCGCGGCGTCGGTTGCGCTTGCCGCGATCGTGACGTGGCGCGGGACGCGCTGATCCACGCACCGTAACATCCGGTCATCACGGGGTCCGTTCATCACGGGGCAAGGATACTGGCGGCAGCATCCCGGAAGGCCCGTGACAAAGGGTCAGGACCAAATCGTTCCGGGAGACGATGTGCTGGTCTTGATACTTTATCTCATCACATGTACGGGTCGCCACTGCACAGGACCAAGTGCTTAGAAAAGGCCGTCTCCCCAATGCTCCGAAATCTCCTGTTGAGCAGCGTCGCTGCGTCCCTGGTTTTTCCCGTTGCCGCCTTCGCCGCCGAGCCCGCCCCCACGGTGACGCCGGCGACCGCCGAGTCTGCCGGCGACGTTTCCGGGCAAACCGGCGCGACCAAGTCCGCGGGTCCCGACATCATCGTGACCGGGCGCCTCGATGCGGCGCGCGCGTCGATCCAGCCGAGCCTGGGCGCGACGACCTATTCGATCACCAGCGCGCAGATCAAGGCGCTGCCCGGCGGCGACAATTTGCCGCTCAACCAGATCCTGCTGCAATTGCCCGGCGTCGTGCAGGATGGCGGCGGCCAGTTCCACGTCCGCGACGACCACAACAACCTGCAATATCGCATCAACGGCACGATCCTGCCCGAAGGCGTCTCGGTGTTTGGCCAGACGCTTTCCCCGCGCATCGTCGAGCGGTTCGACCTGCGCACCGGCGCGCTGCCCGCGCAATACGGCCTGCGCACCGCCGGCATCATCGACATCACGACCAAGAACCATTTCGACAATAGCGGCGTCGCGCAAATCTATGGCGGGACCAACGACACGATCCAGCCGAGCATCGAATATGGCGGATCGACCGGGCAGACGAATTACTTCGTCACCGGCAGCTACAAGCACAGCAACAACGGGATCGACCCGGTCGATTCGGGGCGGACCCCGCTCCACGACAAGACCGATCAATATCAGGGCTTCGTCTATCTCGATCACACGCTGGATGCGAACAACCGCGTCTCGCTGATCGGCGGCTATGCCGACCAGAGCTACCAGATTCCCAACCCGCGCGGGCTGCGCCCCGACAAGGGCTACAGCGTCGGCGGCGTCAGCGATTTCCTGAGCGACGACCTCGACGAGCGCCAGCACGAGCAGACCGCGTTCGCGCTCGCCAGCCTGTTGCACGATGCGGGTCCGCTGACGCTGCAGGCGTCGCTGTTCGCGCGGTACTCGGCGCTGCGCTACACGCCCGACGTGGTCGGCGAGCTGTTGTTCAACGGCTTGGCGCAGCGCGCGTTCAAGCGCGATTTCACCTTCGGCGGGCAAGTCGAGGGCGCGTATCGGCTGAGTCCGGCGCATACGCTGCGCGGCGGCGTCATCATCTCGCGCGATCGCAGCAACAGCCGCACGTCGACGGCGCTGTTCCGGCTCGATCCGACCGGCGCGCAGCTTGGTGAGCCCGACACGGTGATCGACAACGGCGCCGCGACCGAGATGACCTACAGCGCGTATCTGCAGGACGAATGGAAGATCGCCGATCCGCTGGTCGTCAACTTCGGCGGCCGGTTCGATGCCTATAACGGCTATCGGTCCGAAAGCGCCTTCTCGCCGCGCGTCAACGCGGTGTTGACCCCGCTCGCGGGGCTGGCGCTCCACGCCGGCTATTCGCGCTATTTCTCGCCGCCGCCGTTCACCAACGTCGCGACCACCAGCGTTCTGCTGTACCGCGGCACGAGCGCGCAGGCGCCCGGCGACGATGGCGTCAATCCGCCGCTCGCGACGACGCCTTATGCCGAGAAGCAGGACTATTTTGACGTCGGCGGCCAGTGGAAGCTGACCCCCGCCGTCACGGTCGGTCTCGACGCATACTATCGCAAATCGCACAATCTGCTCGACGAGGGGCAGTTCGGCGCGCCGATCATCCTGACGCCGTTCAACTACGCGCGGGGCACGATCAAGGGCGTCGAGGGGAACGTCAGCTACTCAGCGCACGGTCTCTCGCTGTACGGCAACATCGCTTATGCCAAGGCGCAGGGCCGCAATATCGTCTCGTCGCAGTTCAACATCGACCCGGCCGACCTGGCGTATATCACGACCAACTCGATCTATCTCGATCATGACCAGACGTGGACCGGATCGGCGGGCGCGTCCTACCGGGTCGAGCAGGGCTTCCTGCGCGATTCGCGCTTTGGCGGGTCGATGATCTACGGCTCGGGGCTGCGCCGCGACGGCGACGTTCCGAACGGCGGCAAGCTTCCCGCCTATGCGGTGTTCAACCTGACCGCGAGCCACAATTTCGCCGGGCCGGGGATCGAGATCCGCGCGGACATCATCAACGTCGGCGACCATGTCTATCAGATCCGCGACGGGTCCGGGGTCGGGGTCGGGGCGCCGCAATTCGGCGCGCGCCGCGGGTTCCTGTTCGGGATCAGCAAGACGATCTGATGGTCTGCCCTCCCCCCTGATAGGGAGGGGACTGAAGGGTAAGTTGGCGAATGGCGGGTGTTACGACCGATTACGGGCCGACCCACCCCCAGCCCCTCCCTCGGAGGGGAGAAGGTGGCGCTACTTACTCCTCCCCTCCCTGAAAGGGAGGGGTGGGGGGTGGGTCGGCCTACAGCGAAGCGCAACCACCTTCAAAATCGCCTCCGCCACCCCGTCAGGATTGGCGACGACCTGCGAACTTCAAAACCGCATCACCTGTCAGCCAGCCCTTTCCAAGAACGCCGTGCGATCCGCATCATAAGACGACTAGAAATGCTGGCTTCCATCGAACTCCACCGCCAGCCGCGCCGTGCGCAGCCGCAACCACACCGACCGCTCTGCCTCGGTCGCATTGGTGCCCAACGCGGGCGCGGCGAGTCATTTCGGGCGGGACGCGCGGCATTGCGAGAAACTGCCGTGCCAAGATACGGAGAGCAACCCACCCCCAACCCCTCCCTTCCAGGGAGGGGAGGCGCTGTTGCCTCATCCCCTCGCGTGCCAGCCGGAGGTCAGGCGCGGTCGCTCAGCTTGCGCTCCCACGCCAGTGCATCGCGCACGATCAGGTCGAGGTCGGCGCGCTTGGGGGTCCAGTCGAGCGTCGCCAGGATCGCGCGATTGTCCGCGACCAACTCCCCCGCATCGCCCGCGCGGCGTCCTTCGATCACGCGGTCGAGCTTGCGGTTGGTCACGCGGTCGACCGCGTTCAACACTTCGAGCACGGAAAACCCCTTGCCATAGCCCGCGTTGAGCGTGTGGCTGCGGGTCGGCTCGGCGATCAGCACGTCGAGCGCCGCAACGTGCGCCGCCGCGAGATCGCTGACATGGATATAGTCGCGCACCCCGGTGCCGTCGGGCGTCGCATAGTCGGTGCCATAGACGCCGACCGTCGCGCGCTTGCCGAGCGCCGCCTCGACCGCGATCTTGATGAGGTGGGTCGCGCCGACCGTGGATTGCCCGCTCCGTCCCGCGGGGTCCGCGCCCGCGACGTTGAAATAGCGCAGCGCCGCGTAATTGATCGGATGCGCCGCCGCGACGTCGCGCAGCATCGCCTCGGTCATCAGCTTGGACGTGCCGTACGGGTTGATCGGCACGGTCGGATCGTTTTCCGCGACCGGCACACGCTCGGGCGTGCCATAGGTCGCGGCGGTCGACGAGAAGATGAAGTGCTTCACCCCCGAGACGACCGCACTCTCGATCAGCGCGCGGCTGGCGACCGTGTTGTTGCGGTAATATTTGAGCGGGTCGCTGACCGATTCGGGCACGATGATCGACCCGGCGAAGTGCATCACCGCGCGCACGCCGTGGTCGCGCATCGTCGCGCGGACCAGCATATCATCCTCGATCTCGCCGCGCACGAGCGTTGCGCGCGGGTCGACCAGCCAGTCGAACCCGGTCGTCAGATTGTCGTAGACCACGACGCGATGCCCGGCGTCGAGCAGGGCCAGGACGGCGTGGCTACCGATATAGCCGGCGCCCCCCGTAACGAGCACTGATCCGTCGAGCATCGCCATTCCCCTTTTGTCTTTCCCGGCCGTACCTATCTTAAAGCCCTAAACAAGGAGCGAATGATGACAAGCGAAGTCGCAACGCTGGCGGGCGGATGTTTTTGGTGCACCGAGGCGGTGTTCAAGGACGTGATCGGCGTCGAGAGCGTCGAGAGCGGGTATATCGGCGGGCGCGTCCCCAACCCGACCTACAAGCAGGTGTGCGGCGGCGATACCGGCCATGCCGAGGCGATCCGCGTCACCTTCGACAGCGATCAGGTTCGCTATGGCGACATTCTCGACATGTTCTTCGCGACGCATGATCCGACGACGCTCAACCGCCAGGGCAATGACGTCGGCACGCAATATCGCTCGGCGATCTTCCCGCATTCGGACGAGCAGGCCGACGAAGCCCGCGCGGCGATGGAGCGCGCTGCGAAGGACTGGCCCGCGCCGATCGTCACGACGATCGAACCGCTGACGCAATGGTATGACGCCGAGGATTACCATCAGGATTATTGGGACAGCGAAGGCCAGCGCAATCCGTACTGCATGGCGGTGATCCCGCCCAAGCTGGCGAAGCTGCGCAAGAGCTTCGCCGCGCGGTCGAAGACGGTCGCGGCCTAGTCCCGGTGGGCGGCGCGGCGCAGGCGATCGTTGATCGCCGCGCCGATGCCGGTTTGCGGGATCGGCGCGATCGCGATTCGGGACCGGTCTGAAGCGTCGGCCTGGTGCAATGCATCGAACAGCCTGGCTGCGGCTTCTGTCAGATCTCCCTGCGTCGACAGGGTCGCGTCCCCCGCGACGGCACCGAACCCGATGAGATACTCGTCTTCCGCCGCTTCGGTGGCGTTCAACCGTAGCGGCTTGCGCGGCGCATAATGGCTGGCAAGCTGCCCCGGCGCGGTAACGATCGCTGCCGCTCCGTCCTCTTCCCGCTTGCCGAGCGGAGGGGCGGCGAGGGTCCCGAACCGCGCCAGATCCTCTGCCGTCACCGGCCCGGGTCGCAAGACTTCTAATCCGGCGACGATGGTCGACTCGACGCCAGCCGCGGTCGCGCCATCGTCGACCACCAGCGCAATCCGCCCGCCGAGCGATGCCACCACATGCGCCGCGCGCGTCGGGCTGATCGCCCCACTCGCGTTGGCCGAGGGTGCGGCAAGCGGCACGCCGGCGGCGGCGATCAGCGCACGCATCGCACGGTGCGCAGGCACGCGGATCGCGATCGTGTCCAATCCTGCCGTCACCAGCGACGCTATCCCCACGTCGGGGCGTAGCGGCAGCACCAAGGTCAGCGGCCCCGGCCAGAATGCCGCCGCCAGCGCGCGCGCGGTCGCATCGAACACCGCGATCCGCTCCGCCGCCGCAAGATCGAGCACATGGACGATCAGCGGGTTGAAACTCGGCCGCCCCTTGGCCGCATAGATCCGCGCGACCGCCCCCGAGTCGGTCGCGTCGGCGGCGAGTCCGTAGACCGTCTCGGTCGGGATCGCGACGGGTTGCCCGGCACGAATCAACGCGGCGGCCTCCGCGATCGCTACGGCACCGTAGGGTAAGGTTCGCGTCTGCATCGGCGGGTTTGGCGCGGTCATCATGCGGCGCTATAGCCCGCACAAACCTGCGCGATAAGAGGATGCCGCCCGTGTTCACTCCAGCCACCGCCGACCAGCGTTTCGTGCTCGACCATATTGTCGGCATCGCCGATCTCGCCGCGACCGAACGCTTCGCCGCCGCCAGCGACGACGTCGTCGACGCGGTGCTCGAAGGCGTTGGGCAATTGGCGGTGGGCGAATGGGCGCCGCTGCTGCGCACCGGCGACACGGTCGGCGCGAAATGGACCCCGGAAGGCGTCGTCATGCCCGACGGCTTCATCAAGGCGTATCACGATTACGTCGAAGGCGGCTGGGGCACGATCGGCGTGCCCGAGGAATTCGGCGGGCAGGGGCTTCCCTTCGCGATCCAGACCGCAGTGCTCGACACGCTGGGGGCGGCGAACATGGGCTTCGCGCTCGCGCCGACGCTGACGGTCGGCGCGATCGAGGCGCTTGCGCACCACGGCTCGCCTGAACAGCAGGCGCTGTACCTCCCGCATCTCGCGACCGGCGAGTGGACCGGGACGATGAACCTCACCGAGCCGCAGGCCGGGTCGGACGTCGGCGCTTTGCGCACCACCGCCACCCCGCGCGGTGACGGCACGTTCCTGATCAAGGGCACCAAGATCTACATCTCGTTCGGCGATCACGACATGGCGCCCAACATCGTCCACCTCGTCCTCGCGCGCACCCCGGGAGCACCCGCCGGGACCAAGGGGATCTCGCTGTTCCTAGTGCCCAAATACCGCCTCGATGCGGATGGAAACCCCGGCGATTTCAACGACGTCCGCGTCGTGTCGATCGAGCACAAGATGGGCCTCCACGCCTCCCCGACCTGCGTGCTGAGCTTCGGCGATCAGGACGATTGCATCGGCGAGCTGATCGGTGCGGAGTTCGGTGGTATCCGCGCGATGTTCACGATGATGAACAATGCGCGCCTCAATGTCGGACTTCAGGGCGTTCAGGTCGCCGAGGCGGCGACTCAAGCGGCGGTCGGCTATGCGCTCGACCGCGTCCAGTCGGCGCGCGCGGGCTCGGGCAATGCCGAACCCGTCCGCATCGTCGAGCATCCCGACGTCCGCCGCATGCTGCTCCGGATGAAGGCGCAGACTCAGGCGGCGCGTGCTTTGGTCTATTACGCCGCGGCGCAGGTCGATCGCGCGACGCTGGGCGAAGCGGGCGGGCAGGAACGGCTCGATATCCTGACTCCGCTTGCGAAGGCGCACGGCACCGATCTCGGCAACGAAGTCGCGAGCCTCGGCATCCAGATCCACGGCGGGATGGGCTATGTCGAGGAAACCGGCGCGGCGCAGTTCTTCCGCGATGCACGCATCACCCCGATCTACGAGGGCACCAACGGGATCCAGGCCGCCGATCTGGTCGGGCGCAAGCTGTCGATGGACAATGGCGGCGTGTTCGCCCGCCTGATCGCCGACATGCGCGCCGAGGCGCAGGACAGCGGGCTGGTCGCGCTGATCGACGCGTGCGACGAGGTCGGGCGGCGGCTGGCCACGCTCGACGCCGACGACAAGCTCGCGGCGAGCTATCCGTTCCTGACGATGCTGTCGGTCGCGGTGTGCGGCTGGCTGATGGAGCGGCAGGGGCGGATCGCGGCGGACGCCGAGGGCGACCGGGATTTCCTCGGCATGAAGGTTGCCGCCGCGCGCTTCTACGTCGCGCAGATCGTTCCCGAGGCGATGGGATTGAAGGCCGCCGCGATGGCGGATGCGAGCGTGCTCTATTCGATCGCGCCCGAGGCGTTTGCGGCATGAGCGACGCTGTGTTCGACCTCGACGCCTATTTCGCGCGCGTTCACCTCCCAGCAGGGCCCTCGGTCGACCATCTTGGCCTTGGCGTGTTGCAACGCGCGCATCGGCTGGCGATTCCGTTCGAGAATCTCGACATACTGCTCGGCCGCGGGATCGCGATCGACAGCGCGAGCGTGTTCGCCAAGCTCGTCACCGCGGGACGGGGCGGCTATTGCTTCGAGCATAACCGGCTGTTTCTCGATGCGCTGCTGACGCTCGGGTTCGACGCGCGACCGCTGCTGGCGCGGGTCTGGATCGGCGCGAACGACGTGCCGCCGCTGACCCACACGTTCAGCTTGGTAACGCTTGGGGAAGAGCAGTGGATCGCCGACACGGGCTTCGGCGGCAGCTATACCCCGCCGATGCCGCTGATCGATGGCGCGCAAGTGACCGCGCCCGATGGCGCGCTGTTCCGGCTCGATCGCGCGGGCGAGCATGGCTGGATGCTGCTGCGCGACGGCGATCTGACGACCACTGACGGGCGCGGGACGGGGACCGGGTTCCAGCCGCAGTACAGTTTCGACACGCGGTTGGTGTTCGATGCCGATCTTGCGCTCAGCAATCACTGGACCTCGACCGCACCGGCCAGCCGGTTTCTGCACGCAGGGATCGTCAGCATCGTTCTGCCCAACGGCTTCGCCTCGCTGACCGATACGACGTACAAGCGGCGCGCGGGCGGGGATGAGACGAGCGCGGTGATCACCGATCCACGCGTGTACCGGTTGCGGCTGAGCATGATGTTCGGGATCACGCTGTCGGCGGAGGAAGTTGCGGCGCTGGGAGTGGTGGCGGGGTAGGGGAGCCTGTCCGCGCAGACCGTCCCGTTACGCCTGCTCGCGTTCCAGCAGGTCTGCGACGTCGAGCCCGAGCAGATCGATATGCGCGGCGATCCGCGGCCAGCTCGTCTCGAGGAAATGCGTACGTTCGGCGGCGCGCAGCTTCTCTGCAGCACCCGGCAGCACGAACATCCCGACCCCGCGGCGAACCTCGACATAGCCGTCGTCCTGGAAGCTCTGATACGCCTTGGCGACGGTCAGCGGGTTGGCGCCATGTTCGGCAGCCAGCGCGCGGACCGAGGGAAGCTGGTCCCCCGCGCGAAACTGTCCGCGCAGGATCGCCGCGGAAATCGTGCCGCGCAGCTTGATGTAGACGGGCGAGTCTTCGCTGTTCAGGGCTGTCATGCTGATATAATACAGCGCATTGCTGTGCTATGTCCAGTCTTTTATGGCTTCCACTTTGTAACAATGTTTTTCAAAATGGGACGTGGGCGTTCGTCTAGTTGCCGTGACGGCGTTCCGAGGAACATGAACCCGGCGATCCGTTCCGGATCCGCGCCGAACGCATCGCGGACCGCGCTCGAATAGCTCGGCCAACCGGTCAGCCATCCGCCGGCATAGCCAAGCGCATGCGCGGCGTGCAGCAAATTCATGCAAGCGGCGCCCGCCGACATTTCCTGCTCCCACAACGGAATGTGGCTTTCGGTCTTGGGTGAGGACAGCACGACCACCAACGTCGGGGCCTGTTCGGCGAATTGCACCAGCGAAGCGATCTCGGTCGCGCCAGCCTGCGGGCGTTCCGCGCGATAGGCGGTTGTGATGACGTCCGCCAAGGCCGCGCGGTGCTCGGAGCCCACCACCACGAACCGCCATGGCGCGAGTTTTCCGTGATCGGGGGTGCGTGCGGCGATCGTCAGGATCGTCTCGAGTTCGGCGGCATCGGGCCCTGGCGCGACCAGATCGCGCGGCTTGCCCGAGCGGCGGGTGGCGAGGAGCGAGAGCGGGGTTGTGCGATCATTGAACATGCTTTGCCCTTAACGCGGTACGCCGCATATTTACACACCTGCGATTGACGTTAGTCTCGCCCGCAACCAAACGCGCCTCAATCGCCGGCGCCACGACATTTTCAGGAGTTTGTACATGGTGGACACCCCGACCGCGGATACTCCGCGCGAGCCGGATATTTCCCATGTCAATCCGGCAGCGGGCGAGACGTGGTTCGGGCATCCGCGCCAGCTCGCGCGGATGTTCACCACCGAAATGTGGGAGCGCTTCGGCTATTACGGCATGCGCGCGTTGCTCACGCTGTATCTCACCAAGCATTTCATCTTCGGGGACCGCGCCGCGACCGGGCTCTACGGCGGGTTCACCGCTTTGGTGTATCTGACCCCGCTCGTCGGCGGCTATCTCGCGGACCAGTATCTCGGCTCGAAGCGCTCGGTGAAGTTCGGCGCGATCATGATGGCAGTCGGCTATTTCACGCTCTGCTTCGGCGGGCAGACCGCAGTGCCGTTCGCGACGATCGACGGGCAACGCTACAACGTCACGGTCGAAACCAAGGCCGGGACCGAACAGCGCTTCATCACTGACCAGGGCCAGCGCCTGCAGGTGAAGGGCAATGACGACGGCACCGTCTCGCTGCTGAGCGCCGACGGCAGCACCGCACGGACGATCGTCAAGGACGGTTTCAAGTCGGATGCCGAGCGCAGCCCGCTGTTCGTCACGATCATGCTGATCGCGCTCAGCCTCGTCTCGGTCGGCAACGGCTTCTTCAAGCCCAACATCTCGACCATGGTCGGCGAACTCTACGCGCAGGGCGACCGACGACGTGATTCCGGGTTCACGATCTTCTACATGGGGATCAACGTCGGGTCGCTCGGGTCGCAGATCCTGTGCCCGATCCTCGCGGCGACGTTCGGCTGGTGGGCGGGCTTCGGGCTCGCCGCGATCGGCATGTTGATTTCGTTCACGCTGATCCAGTTCGATGGTGGCAAGCTCAACGGCTATGGCGAACCCCCGGTCCGCACCGGTCCCGACCGGACGATCCCGATCTTCATCGGCGCGCTGATCGCGGTGCCCGTGCTGTATTTCCTGTTCGTCAACCTGATGAACGCCGAGCCGCCGGTACCGGGGTCCGGCTTCGTCGGCTATCTCGCGTCGTTGTCGCTGATGGGCAAATTGCTGTTCGGCACCTTCCTGATCGGGATTCCCGCGATCCTGATCTGGTCGTTCGTGATCGGGGACCGGCGCGAGTTCCAGATGATGCTCGCTGCGATGGTGCTGATCGTCTTCAACGTCGTCTTCTGGACGTTGTTCGAACAGGCAGGCTCGTCGCTGACGCTGTTCGCCGATCGCAACACCGATTTGCGGCTGTTCGGCAACTTTGCAATTTCCGCGCCGCAGACGCAGTTCTTCAACGCCTTCTTCATCGTCACCTTCGCGCCGATCATGAGCATCCTGTGGACCGCGCTTGCCAAGCGCGGGATCGAGCCGTCGATCCCGGTCAAGTTCGGGATCGCGCTGATCGGCGTCGGGCTGGGGTTCCTGTTCCTGGTGCTGGGGGCTGGTTACGCCGGGCCGGGGTTCCAGGTCGGTGTCTGGTGGCTCGCGGGTCTGTATCTGATCCACTCGCTCGCTGAACTGTGCATCTCGCCGGTCGGGCTGTCGATGATCACCAAGCTGTCGATCGCGCGGATCGTCGGGCTGATGATGGGCGTGTGGTTCCTGTCGATCAGTTGCGCGCAATATGTCGCCGGGATCGTCGCGCAGTTCGCCAGCGTCGACACGGTCGGCGGGCAGGTCACCAACCTCAAGGTCAGCCTCGATACTTATACCGGCACGTTCACGACGATTGCACAGGTCGCAATCGTGCTGGGCGTGGTATTGCTGGCGCTGTCGTGGCCGCTCAAGAAGTGGATGCACGGAGTCAAATAACCGGGGGGTAACGCGATGGACGGCACGGAAATGGTTCTCGTGAGCGCGGTCGCGTTCGTCGGCTCGCACTTCCTGCTGTCGCATCCGCTGCGCGCGCCGATCGTCAAGGCGGTCGGCGCGAACGGGTTTCTCGGGATCTACTCGCTGGTCGCCTTCGCCACGCTTGGGTGGCTCGCGCATAGTTACCAGACCGCGCCCGCCACCGCGCCGTTATGGGCGGTGGGCGAGGGGATCTGGGGACCGGTGACGCTGGTGATGCTGGTGGCGAGCATCCTGTTGATGGGATCGCTGCTCGGCAATCCGGCGTTGCCCGGCAACCCGTCCACCGCTGCGCCCGCCGCGGCGCGCGGCGTGTTCAGCATCACGCGGCACCCGATGATGTGGGCGTTCGCTTTGTGGGGGCTGTGCCACATTGCGGTCTATCCGATCGCGGCGAACATCATCGTTGCGGTCGCGATCATCATTCTGTCGCTGGTCGGTGCGGCACTCCAGGATCGCAAGAAGGAGGCGCTCCAGCCCGAGCTGTGGCGCGACTGGGAGCGGAAGACGAGTTACTGGCCGTTCGTCGCAATCACACAGCGTCGCGCGAAATTGGGCGGGTTCCGTCCGCACGACATCGCTGGCGGCGTGGTGATCTGGCTCGTCGCGACCTGGGCGCATTTGCCGCTTGCCGGGATCGCGGCGGGGGTGTGGCACTGGATCTATCGCTAGGGTTGGCGCGTCTGTGGGGTTCGGGCTACCGCGCCACCTTACGCCACCCCACGAAAGACGTCCTCATGCGTTTGTTGATTTTCGGACTGGGTTACACCGCGCAGGCGCTTGCCGATCGGCTGCGCGGCGACGGCTGGCGCGTCGTCGGCACCAGCCGGGACGGGCGCTCTGGGACGATCCGGTTCGACGATACCGACGCGGTTCGGCGCGAGATCGCGGTGGCGACCCACATCCTGTCGTCGGTTCCCCCGGCGGACGAGGCCGACCCAGTCCTGACGACCTATGGCGCGGACCTGCTCCGCGCGGATGCGTGGCGCGGCTATCTATCCTCGACCGGCGTCTATGGCGACGTCGGCGGCGCCTGGGTCGATGAGACCGCGCCGACCGGCACCGGTCGCCGCAGCGCGCGGGCGGAGGCGGATGCGGCATGGCTGGCGTCGGGCGCGCATGTGTTCCGCTTGCCGGGCATCTACGGGCCGGGGCGATCCCCGCTCGACCGCGTGGCGCGCGGGAGCTCGCACCGCGTCGATGTGCCCGGACAAGTGTTCAGCCGCTGCCATGTCGAGGATATCGTATCGGGCGTGATCGCCGGAATGAACGGCCCCGCGGGCGCGTATAATCTGGCGGACGAACTCCCCGCCAGCCCCAACGACGTCGTCGCCTTCGCCGCGCGGTTGCTCGGGATGGAACCACCGCCGTTCGTCGCGCTCGAAAGCCTGTCGCCGATGGCGCAGGGGTTTTATGCCGAGAACCGCCGGATCTCGAACTTCAAGGCGAAGCGCGTGCTTTACTGGACGCCGCGCTACCCGGATTATCGCGCGGGTCTGCGCGCCTTGAGCGCGATGACGAGCCCGCCGATGACCAGCGCCGCGCCAGCCCCCGCGAGCGCCGACCAGCGATAGCCCTCGAACAGCGTCGAGAGGCACATCGCGATCACCGGCACCAGCACCCCCGAATAGGCCGCCTTGGCCGGGCCGATCACGCGCAGCACGCCGAAGTAGAGCGGGAACGCCACCGCCGAGGCGAACACGCCGAGGTACAGCGTCGCCGCGACATAGGCGAGCGTCGGCTCGAACACCGGCGGGCCGGTCGTAATCCACGCGAACGCGCCGTCGAACAGCGCGCCGAGCAGCATCGCGACCGCGAGCATCGGGATCATCGGATAGGCGCGCGCGGTCTGCGTCCCCTGCATCACGTTGGCGCTCGACGCCGAGAAGATCGCGAGCACGGTGAAGCCGATCCCGGTCAGCACCTGCGTCGGCCCGTGCGGATCGACCCGCATCTCGCGCAGGAACAGCAGCGCCACCCCCGCCATCGCGACGCCCATTCCGACGACGAGCTGCCGCCCGAGCTTCTGGCCGAGGAAGATCCGCCCGAACACCGCATTGGGGAGCAGCATCAGCGCAAACACCACCGCCACCAGCCCAGAGGTGATATACATCTCCGCGCGGTAGACGAAGTTGAAGTTGAGGGTGAATTGCGCGAGCCCGAGCAGGATCGCGAAGCGCCAGCCGCGCGCATCCAGCTTGAGCCGCTCGCCGCGCGCGGCCGCATAGCCCGCCATGACGATGCCCGCGACGAGGAAGCGATACGTTACCGACCAGCTCGCCGGCACGACGCCGAGCTGCCCGCGGATGACGAGCCAGGTCGATCCCCAGATCAGCGTGACGATCCCGAACGGGATCAGGATCGCGAGCTGGCTCGACCTGGGTGGCCAGGCACCGGGGGGCGCGGAACTCAAAGCGCCGCGATCGCGTCGGCGAGCGGGCGGATGTCCTCCGGCTGCTGGTCCCACGAAACGACCAGTCGCGCTTCGCCGGGGCCCCAGTCGTAGAAATCGAACCCGAGGCCGCGCAGTTTCGCGGCTTCTTCCGCGGTGACGCGGATGAACACCTCGTTCGCTTCGGTCGGGTGAATCAGCCGGTCGCCAGCGCCCTGTGCGAGCAACGCCGCGCCCGCATTGGCGTTGCGCGCGAGATCGAGCCACAAATCGCCCTCGAGCATCGCGAGCAACTGCGCGGCGAGATAGCGGCCTTTGCACAGCAGCATCCCCGCGCGCTTGCGGCGGTACAGCGTCGCGTCGGCGAGGTCGGTGTCGAAGAACACCAAAGCCTCGGCGTTCATTCCGCCGTTCTTGATGAACCCGAAGCTCAAGGCGGTGACGCCCGCGCGCCACGTCATGTCGGCGAGCGAGCAATCGGACGAGGCGACGGCGTTCGCAAAGCGCGCGCCGTCCATGTGCAGCCCGAGCTTGCGCGACTTCGCCAGGTCACCGATCGCGGCGACGTCGGCGGGCGAATAGACCCGGCCATATTCGGTCGCATTGGTGATCGAGATCGCGTGCGGTTGAGTCTGGTGGACGTCGTAGCGGGTCGCGTCGAGCACCGCGCTGATCGTCTCCGGGGTCAGCTTCGCGCCGTCGCCCTCGGCGAGGAACAGCTTTGCGCCGTGCGTGTAGAATTCGGGCGCGCCGCATTCGTCGTTCTGGATATGCGCGTCGCGGTGGCAGATGATGCTGCCATGCGGCGGGCACATCGCCGCGAGCGCGAGGCAGTTCGCCGCAGTGCCCGAGGGGACCCATAGCGCTCGCACCTGGGTTTCGAACACTTCGGAGAAGCGTGCATCGAGCTGTTTGCTCCAGCGGTCGCCGTCATAGGCGGTGTCGAGCGTGTTGGCGTCGGCCATCGCGGCGAACAGGGCCGGATGCACCGGCGCGGCATTGTCTGAAAAGAAACGCATGCGGCGTGCCTACGCGTGCGGTCGCGGGGGCGTCAACCAAAGGGAGGAGGGGGCGGTGGGCGCTGGCGGATCTCCACACCTCCGTTCGGGCTGAGCGCAGTCGAAGCCTCGCTCTCACCGCACGCGGCGCCAAGTTTTGCGCGCTGCCCTCTGACGGCGCTCGGGGCGAACGGAAGCTTTTGGCCTTTACGCCCGCAGCTTATCCAGCAACGCGGTCGCCGCGGCGGTCTCCGCTTCCTGCTTCGAACTCCCTTCCGCCTCGGCTTCCGCGAACGTCCCCAGCGCCACCTTCACCCGGAAGCGCGGCGCATGATGCGGGCCGGAGCGTTCCAGCACTTCATAGGTCGGGGCCTTGCGGTTGTGCGACGCCGCCCATTCCTGCAACCCCGATTTCGGATGCTGCGGCGCCGCCAGTTGCCGGCTCGCGCGATCCTGCCAGCAACTCCGCACCGCCTGTCGCGCGCCGTCCAGCCCGGCTTCCAGATAGACCGCGCCGATCAGCGCTTCCATCACGTCGCCGAGCACGTTGGCGCTGTCCGCCGCGCCATCGTCGCGCGCCTGCTTGCCGAGCTTGAGATACGGCACCACCCCGATCGAGCGTGCGACGTCGGCGCAGATCGCGCCCGTCACCAGCGCATTCAACCGCTTCGACAAGGCGCCTTCGGGCTCTTTCGGGAACAGCTCGAACAGCCATTCCGCCATCACCAGCCCCAGCACCCGGTCGCCGAGGAATTCGAGCCGCTCGTAATTCGCGGCGGCCTGGCTGCCATGTGTCAGCGCGCGCTCGAACGGGACGATATCGACCGGTCGGTGGCCGAAATGCTCGGCGACCCAGTCCTGCAATGGCTTAGTCATTGGGACGGCTCAAAACCCCGCGCCGATCCGCGACCAGCGCGCCGCGCTGAACCACGTCCACGGCAGCAGCCAGTTCGCAGAACCATCGGTCGAGAAGAACGAGACGACCGCCTTGCCCTCGATCCGCTCCATCGGGACGAATCCCATGCCCTGCGGCGGATCGAACCGGCTGTCACCGCTGTCGTCACGGTTGTCGCCCATCACAAAGACGTGGCCCGCAGGCACCTTGTAGACCGCGGTGTCGTCTGCGCTGGGCATCTCGCCGCGGTCAAGCACGGCGTAGCTCTTGCCGTTCGGGAGCGTTTCCTGGAACTGGCGATAGCGGCAGATCGGCGAGCCGGCGGCGTCGGCGTCCATGAATTCGGCAGGGCATTCCGTGCCGCCGGGATAATTGGGCGACAGCGGGATGGTGAAGTCGGGCATCCGCACCTTGGGGATTGCCTTGTCGTTGAGGAACACCTGGCCGTCGCGCATCTGGACCGTGTCGCCGGGCAGGCCGATCACGCGCTTGATCACGTCATGATCCTCGCCCGGAGGACCGCGGAACACGACGACGTCGCCACGCGAAGGATCGCGCGGCAGGATCCGACCGGGGATCAGCGGCACGCCCCACGGCAGCGACCAGCGCGAATAGCCGTAGTTCCACTTGGACACGAACAGGTAATCGCCGATGTACAACCGCGGCAGCATCGATTGCGACGGGATGCTGAACGGCGCGAAGATGAAACTGCGGAACACGAACACGACGATCGCGAGCTTGAGGAAGAAGCTCAGCGTTTCGCGCGTCTCGGATTTCGCCGTGCGGGGACGCGTTTTGCCGATCGGGGCGGGGGTCTGTTCGGTGTCGGCCATGCGGCGCGGTTTGCGGGGGACGGAGCGTGTCGTCAAGCTGGCGGTTGTAACTGGGTGACGCTAGGGCGATCTACACCGGGAATCGAACCACCCTAACACGCAGACGAGGTACTCATGGCAGCCGACTGGACCGCGATCGAAGGGCTTCCCAGCCCCCGGCTTGAAACCCTGTTCGCCGAGGACGCCGATCGGCTCGCGCGGTTCAGCGTCGACGTCGCCGGGCTGCACTTCGATTTCTCCAAGACGCACCTGACCGAACAGGCGGTTGCCGCGTTCGAGGCACTCGCCAAGGCGCAGGATCTCAGCGGTAAGCGCGAAGCGTTGTTCGCGGGCGAGATCGTCAACACCACCGAAGGCCGCGCTGCGACGCATGTCGCCGAGCGGGGCGAGGGGTCGGAGGACGACGTCGCGGCCGCGCGGGTGCTCCATGCCCGGATGCGCGCGCTGATCGACGCGATCGAGGGCGGCGCGCTCGGCGAGATCCGCCATGTGCTCCACGTCGGGATCGGCGGCTCGGCGCTCGGGCCGGACCTGCTGGTCGATGCGCTGGGCCGCGAATCGGGGCGCTACGACGTCGCGATCGTCTCCAACGTCGATGGCTGCGCGCTCGAGGAAGCGTTCGCCCGATTCGATCCGACCGCGACGCTGCTGGTCGTTGCGTCCAAGACCTTCACCACCAAGGAAACCATGCTCAACGCCGAATCGGTGTTGCAGTGGATGGGCGAAGGCGGCGTCGACGACGTCTATGGCCGCGTGATCGCGCTGACCGCGGACCCCGACAAGGCGGTCGAATGGGGTGTCGATGAAACCCGCGTGCTGCCGTTCGCCGACAGCGTCGGCGGGCGCTATTCGCTGTGGTCGTCGATCGGTTTCCCCGCCGCGCTTGCGCTTGGCTGGGACTGTTTCGCGGACATGCTCGAGGGGGCCGGCGAGATGGATCGCCATTTCCGCCAGACCTCGCTCGCGCACAATGCGCCCGTCCTCGCGGCGTTCGCCGACCTGTATTACACGCACAACCGCCACGCCGAGACGCGCGCGACCTTCGCCTATGACGAGCGGTTGCGGCTGCTCCCGTCCTACCTCCAGCAGCTCGAGATGGAGTCGAACGGCAAGGGCGTGACGATCGACGGCGCGCCGCTCACGGGCCCGTCGGCGGCGATCACCTGGGGCGGCGTCGGCACCGATGCGCAGCATGCGGTGTTCCAGCTGCTCCACCAGGGCACGCATCTCGTGCCGGTCGAGTTCGTCGCGGTGATCGAGCCGGGTGACACGCTCGCCGAGGATCACCATCGCCAGCTTCTGCTCAATGCGTTCGCGCAAGGGGCCGCGCTGATGAAGGGCCGTCCGAACGACGATGCCGCGCGCAGCTATTCGGGTGACCGGCCGTCGTCGACGATCCTGCTCGACGATCTCGACGCGCGGACGCTCGGCGCGCTGATCGCGTTCTACGAACAGCGCGTGTTCGTGAATGCCACGCTGATCGGGATCAACCCGTTCGACCAGTTCGGGGTCGAGCTCGGCAAGGAAATGGCCAAAGCGGCGGATGCGGGCGGACAAGAGTTCGACGTGTCGACCACCGACCTGATGAAGCGCGCGTTCGGATGATCGTGCTGGCGGCGATGATAGCTTCGATGACGGTGGCGGAGATGCGCCACCAGCGCCGGGTGCTGATCGTCGCCGCCCCAAGCGCAGCCGATCCGCGCAAGATGGCGCAGGATGCGGCGCTGGCGGGAATGCCCAAGGCGCTTGCCGATCGCGACGTCACGGTCGTCGAGCTTACGGGGGATACCGTAAAAGGCGCGGCGGATACCGCGGCTGTGCTGCGCGAACGGTGGCGGTTGCCCCGGGCGGCGTTCGGCGTGGTGCTGGTCGGCAAGGACGGCCACGCCGCGCTGCGCCGGTCCGAGCCGATCGACGCCGCCACGCTGGTCGCGACGATCGATGCGATGCCGATGCGCCGGGCGGGGCAGCGGTAGCGAGACGCAATACTGCCCCGATCCGTTCGTTTCGAGCGAAGTCGAGAAACCCGGCACAGCGCAAGTTTCTCGACCTCGCTCGAAACGAACGGTGGGGGTGGTGGCTTACAGAGATTTAAAGGCTGCGTGTTTGGCGGCTGCAGAAGGACAAGACATGGCTGACTATGACTACGACCTCTTCGTCATCGGTGCGGGCTCGGGCGGCACGCGCGCCTCGCGGGTCGCGGCGGCGCATGGCGCGAAGGTCGCGGTGGCGGAGGAATATCGCGTCGGCGGCACCTGCGTCATCCGCGGCTGCGTGCCGAAGAAGCTGCTCGTCTATGGTGCGCATTTCGCCGAGGACCTGAAGGACGCACGTCGCTTCGGCTGGGACGTGCCCGAGAACCTCGGGTTCGACTGGATCCGGCTGCGCGACAATGTGCTGGAGGAAGTCGACCGGATCAACGGCGCCTATACCGACACGCTGACCAACAACGGCGTCGACATCATCCTCGACCGCGCGACCGTCACCGGTCCGCATTCGGTCAAGCTCGGCGACGGACGCGAAGTGACCGCGGGCAAGATCCTGATCGCGGTCGGTGCGACGCCGATCGTCCCCGAATGCCCGGGACACGAGCTCGGGATCACTTCGAACGAGGCATTTCACCTCGACGCGGTGCCCAAGCGCATCCTGATCGCTGGTGCTGGCTATATCGCCAACGAATTCGGCGGGATCTTCAACGAATTCGGCGCGAAGGTCACGCTCATCAACCGCACCGACCAGATTCTGCGCGGCTATGATGAATCGATCCGCGATCGACTGCTCCAGATCTCGATCATGAAGGGGCTCGATTTCCGCTTCAACGCCGAGTTCCGCGGGATCGAGAAGCAGCCCGACGGGTGCCTGCGCGTTTCGATGACCGGGCATGAGCCGATCGACGTGGATTGCGTGATGTTCGCAACCGGGCGCGCGCCCAACACCGGCGGTCTCGGGCTCGAAAGCGCAGGCGTCGAGCTAGACGAGAAGGGCGCGATCGTGGTCGACGAGGACAACAAGTCGACCTGCGACAGCATCTATGCGGTCGGCGACGTCACCAACCGCGTCCAGCTTACCCCCGTCGCAATCCGCGAGGGGCAGGCGTTCGCCGACACGCTGTACGGCAACAAGCCGCACCGGGTGGATTACGAGAACATTCCGTCCGCGGTGTTCAGCCATCCCCCGATGGCGGGCGTCGGGCTGACCGAGGCGCAGGCGAAGAACAAGTTCGGCTCGGTGAAGGTCTACATGTCCGATTTCCGCCCGATGAAGAACGTTCTTGCGGGGCGTAACGAGCGGGCGCTGTACAAGATGGTGTGCAATGCCGAGACCGGGCAGGTGCTCGGGCTCCACATGATCGGCCCGGATTCGCCCGAGATTCTGCAGGCGGCGGCGGTCGCGGTGAAGGCCGGGCTGACCAAGGACGATTTCGACCAGACCGTCGCGCTGCATCCGTCGATGGCGGAGGAGCTGGTGCTGCTGCGGTAAGGCGATCTGACGGGCGTCCTGGTGATGGGCCCACAGCTGTTCGTCTGACACCGCATCCTTCCCGTTCACCCTGAGCGCAGTCGAAGGGCCCAACAAGGACACCATGACCAATGGTGCGAAAGGGGCTTCGACTTCGCTCAGCCCGAACGGGGGGGCAAGCGATCCGACAAAGCCCTATCGCTGCGAACTAGGCGCCGCCCAATCGCTAGTCAGGGCGCATTGCCTGAGGCAATACGCGACGGATCGTCACCATGGCGTCGTCACACGTGCAGAAGATGCGGTGGCTGCCCGCGCGAAGACAGCGCATGTTCGGCGTGATCCCTGCCACGATCGGGCCGGAGCGCGGGTACGGCCGCAACTGCATCATGGCGTGTTCCAGCATGTCGAATTAGCGCGCTGCCGTTTCGTTGCCGAACCGCGATGCTGAACTGCACAATGTCCTCAAGACCGCGCGACGCTTCGGCGGCGATCTCGAGGTCATGCATGGAGCGAAAGGTGCTTTGCCCTGATGTCGGCGAAAATCTTTTCGGCAGGCCGTGGGTCGATCCCGGATGCAAAACCCTTGTCGATTTCACTTTGCAACCATGCCAGCTCGTCGGCAGCCGCGCGGTCCCGTGCCATCAACGAAAGCAGGTAATCCCCCGGTCCGCTGAAGCTCCCATCAACGACCCGCTGCTCGACCCATTGTTCTAGGTCGTCCGGCATGGAAATCATCATCTGGGCCATGGGCTGAACGTACGACTTGGCCGCAAACCTGTCCAGCCCATCCCCTCCCGCCTACCAGATATGCACGCGCTCGGCGGGCGCGAGATACAGCTTGTCCCCCGGCTTGACGCCGAACGCCGCATACCAGGCATCGACGTTCCGGACGATGCCGTTGACCCGGTAATAAGGCGGCGAATGCGGGTCGGTCAGCAACCGCGACCGCGCCGCGCCCTCGCGCACCTTGGCTTGCCACGCCTGCGCGTAGGACAGGAAGAAGCGCTGGTCGCCGGTCAGCCCGTCGATCACCGGGGCTTTGCCGTGGCTCGCCTGATACTTCTGATAGGCGGCATACGCCGTCTCCACCCCGCCGAGATCGCCGATATTCTCGCCGAGCGTCAGCGCACCCTTCACGTGTACGCCGGGGATCGGCTCATACGCATCATATTGCTTGCTCAGCGCCGCGGTGCGCGCCTTGAACGCGGTGTGCGCTTCGGGCGTCCACCAGTTCTCGACCTTGCCGGTCGGCCCGAACAGGCTCCCCTGATCGTCGAAGCCATGCCCCATCTCATGCCCGATGATCGCACCGATCGCCCCGTAATTGACCGCGGCATCCGCCTTGGGGTCGAAATACGGCGCTTGCAGGATCGCAGCGGGGAAGGTGATCTGGTTCGCCAGCGGGTTGTAATACGCGTTCACCGTCTGCGGGGTCATTTCCCACAAGGTCCGGTCGACCGGGGCCTTCAGCCGCGAGAGATCAAGCTGATGCTGGAACTCGCCCGCGCGGATCGCATTGCCGAGCGGGTCGCCCCGCACCATCTGGAGCGACGCATAGTCGATATACTTGACCGGATGCCCGACGCGCGGGTCGAACGCGGCGAGCTTGGCGAGCGCCGCGGTCTTGGTCTTCGCGTCCATCCAGCCGTTGGCGGTGATCCGGTCCTTGTACGCCGCGCGCAGATTGCTGATCAACTCGCCCATCTTGGCTTCGCTCTCGGGCGGATAGTGGCGCTTGACGTAGATTTCGCCGATCGCTTCGCCCATCGTCCCGTTGACCATCGCGATCCCGCGCTTCCACCGCGCGCGTTGCGACGGCTGGTCGTTGAGCGTCTTGCCGTAGAAGGCGAAGGTCGCATCGTCGAACGTCTTGGGCAGCATCGGCGCGGCCGCCGTGGCGAAGCGGAACTTCATCCAGTCCTGCCAAGTCGATACCGGGGTCTCGGCGAAGATCTTGCCGAGCCCGGTCAGCGCGGTCGAGTTGCTCATGATCACCACCGGGAAATTGCCATAGCCCGAGGTCTGGAGCAGCAACGGCCAGTCGAACTCGGGCGCGAGCGCAGTCCGCTGCGCCGCGGTCATCGGTTTGAGCATCGCCATCAGGTCGCGCGACTGGACCGGCGACCATTGCACCTTCGCCATCGCGGTTTCGAGCGCGACGATCCGGTCCGCGCGGGCGCCCGCGTCAGGAAGCCCCGCCAGTGTCAGCATCTGCGCGACATAGGCGCGGTAGGCGGTGCGGTATGCGTCGTACTTCGGCCCAGCCTCCAGATAGTAATCGCGCCCGCCCATGCCGAGCGACCCCTGGCCGGTGCCGACCGTATAGCGTGTCGGATCGCTCGGATCGGGGAGCTGGCCGATCTCGACCGGGCTTGCGTAGCCCGGCGTCGCGAACAGCATTTGCAGCTTGGCGCGGTCGTTTGCCGCGTCGATCTTCGCGAAATACTGCGCGAGCGGTGCCGCCCCCGCCTTGTCGATCGCGGACTCGTCCATGAAGCTCGCGTAGAGATCACCGAATTGCTTCGCGCCCGCGCCGACTGCGGCGGGGTTGGCCGCGGCATCGTCCAGGATCTTGCGGACGTTGGTTTCGGCCTCGTCGGTCAACACCACGCCGTAGCCGGCGGACGTGCGATCTGGCGCGATCTGCGTGCGCTTGTCCCAGCCGCCGTTGGCGAAGGTCCAGAAATCGTCGCCGGGCTTTACCGCCTTTTCCTGCGTCGTGAGGTCGATCCCGAAGGTGCCATAACGGGCGCCGGTTGCGGCGGGCACCGGGTCGGTCTTCGCGAGGCCGGGGGACGTCAACGCCCCCAGCGCGACGGCGGTCGATAGACGAAGCAAGAGCATGGTACGCATCGATTTCCTCTCTGTGTATTGCCCGAGTATAGCGCTGTCGCTGGCGGTCGCAATCGGCATCGGGCATCGCTGGCGTGAATGGCACGGTGTTGCGTTCTGCCCTGAAAACGCGAAAAGAACCCGCAACCGGGTGTTCAAGCCGATCCTTAGGAGTTGCCATGTCCTCGACCCTCGCCGAACTGGAACGCAAGCGCGCCGCGGCGCGGCTGGGCGGGGGTGAGAAGCGCATCGCCGCACAGCACGCCAAGGGAAAGCTGACCGCGCGCGAACGACTCGACGTGCTGCTCGACGAAGGCTCGTTCGAGGAGCTCGACATGTATGTCGAGCACAATTGCGTCGACTTCGGGATGCAGGACCAGATCGTTCCGGGTGACGGCGTCGTTACCGGATCGGGGACGATCAACGGGCGACTGGTGTTCGTCTTCAGCCAGGATTTTACCGTGTTCGGCGGGTCGCTGTCCGAACGCCACGCGCAGAAGATCTGCAAGATCATGGACATGGCGATGAAGGTCGGCGCGCCCGTGATCGGCCTCAACGACAGCGGCGGTGCGCGCATCCAGGAGGGCGTCGCCTCGCTCGGCGGCTATGCCGAAGTGTTCCAGCGCAACGTGCTCGCCAGCGGCGTCGTGCCGCAGATCAGCCTGATCATGGGGCCGTGCGCGGGCGGCGCGGTCTATTCGCCGGCGATGACCGACTTCATCTTCATGGTGAAGGACTCGTCGTACATGTTCGTGACCGGCCCGGACGTCGTGAAGACCGTCACCAACGAGATCGTCACGCAGGAGGAACTGGGCGGCGCTGTCACGCACACCACCAAGTCGGGCGTCGCCGACGTCGCGTTCGAGAACGACATCGAGGCGCTGCTCGCCGCGCGTGACTTCGTCGATTTCCTGCCCGCGTCGAACCGCGAGGGATCGCCCGAGCGGCCGTCGTCGGACCCGTGGGACCGGCTCGAGGAGTCGCTCGACACGCTGGTGCCGGCGTCCGCCAACCAGCCGTACGACATGCACGAGCTGATCCGGAAGACCGTTGACGAAGGCGATTTCTTCGAGGTTCAGCCGACGCACGCCGCCAACATCATCACCGGTTTCGGGCGGATCGAGGGGCGTACCGTTGGGTTCGTCGCGAACCAGCCGATGGTGCTGGCGGGGTGCCTCGACATCAATTCGTCCAAGAAGGCGGCGCGGTTCGTGCGCTTCTGCGATGCGTTCGAAATTCCGATCGTCACCTTCGTCGACGTGCCGGGCTTCCTGCCGGGGACCGCGCAGGAACTGAACGGGATCATCAAGCACGGCGCCAAGCTGCTGTTCGCCTATGCCGAGGCAACCGTGCCCAAGATCACCGTCATCACGCGGAAAGCCTATGGCGGCGCGTATGACGTGATGGCGTCCAAGCACCTGCGCGGCGACCTCAATTACGCCTGGCCGACCGCCGAGATCGCGGTGATGGGCGCGAAGGGCGCGGTCGAGATCATCTTCCGCGGCCGCACGACCGAAGAAATCGCCGAGCAGACCGCGCAATATGAAGCGCGCTTCGCCAACCCGTTCGTCGCCGCGAGCAAGGGCTTCATCGACGAGGTGATCCAGCCGCACTCGACTCGCCGCCGAATCGCGCTGGGCTTACGCAAGCTGCGCGGCAAGCAACTCGAAAATCCGTGGAAGAAGCACGACAACATTCCGTTGTGAGTCCCTCCCGGCGCGTATTGCCGTAGCGCGGCGAAAACCGCATAATTGCGGAAAGAGGAGCGCCGGGATGCAGACCGAACGGGTGACTTTCCTGACTACGCCAGAGCAGAAGGCGAAACTCGACGCATATGCAGCGCGACATGGTCGCTCGGTCGGTAATGTCCTGCGCGAGGCGTCGATCCGCTACATGGTAGAGGAGCAGACGGAGGACAGCGAACTCACGGCGCTGATACAGGAGCTCGAAGCTGCGCTACCGCAGATGCAGGCAGCGTTCGAGTCGATCGAACAGTCGATCGCCGGGTCGCGCGCGGCGCTGCACGAGGCAAGCGCGTATTTTTCGAACAAGCCGCAGTGACCGCCACCGAGAAGGCGATGAGCGTCGTCAAGAATGTTCTGCTGTTCCGGGAAACGCTCGAACGGATCAACAAGGAGATGGCCGCGCTGCGTGGCGACATCGCCTCGCTGACGCACAACGTGATCGATATCGACAAGCGACTGGTTGGTATCGAAACCATGGTCGAAATGGCGGGTCGCGGCGGAGGACCGCCGCGCATCGAAGGCTGACCAAGGTCCGCGTCTTCTGTCGTGCATTCTGTTAGCAATTTCGGCATGCCTTTCCGCTCGAACCTTTCCGGCAGCGTTGTTGCTGGGAAGCTGACCCACAATCCCACCGCCCCGGTTGCGACGATCCACCCGAATCCCGATCTCGCACCTGGGCACATTGCCGTGCCGGAGTTGAACCGTGGCCACTGATACCCCTCTCGATCGTTTCAAGGCCGTGCTTGGCGGAACCGCGCGCGCGCTGGCGGACGAACCCGAGATCGAGCTGGCCTATACCGCGGACGCCCCGACGCAATCGGGCAAGCACATCAAGGTGCCGATGCCCGCGCGCACGCTCCCGCCCGAACAGGTCGCCGAGGCGCGCGGTTTCGCCGACGGATTTGCGCTGCGGCTGCGGCACCACAATGCCGCGATCCACAATCGCCACGCCCCAGGCGAGGCGGTCGCGCGCGCGGTATTTGATTCTGCCGAGAATGCGCGGGTCGAGGCGCTCGGGAGTCGTGGCTATGCCGGCATTACCGCCAATCTCGACACCGCGATGGAAGCCCGGCTGCGTGCCGACCCGATCACGCGCGCCCGCACGCGTGACGAAGTTCCGCTGTCGACCGCGCTCGGGTTGCTGGTACGCGAACGGCTGACCGGGGTCGCCCCGCCCGCCGCGACGCTGCAGGGGCTCGATCTCGTACGCGAGTGGATCGAGCAGAAGGCCGGTGGCGATCTCGATGCGATGGCGCTGGCGATCGACGATCAGCGCGCCTTTGCCGGGCTGATTACGCGGCTGCTCGAGGACCTCGAGCTGGTCGAGGGTGACATGACCCCCGAGGATTCGGACGAGGGCGGGAACGAGGACGAAGGCACCGAGGAACAGCAGGAGGAAAACGAGAGCGAGGACGGCGACGATCAGGGCGACGAGGGCCAGGGCGAGATCGAGGCGCGCGGGTCCGAGCAGGATTCCGAGTCCGAGGACGGCGAGGGGCAGGAACAGGGCGACGATTCGCTCGACGACATGGACGGCGAGCCTGGCGACGACGGTGAGGAGGGCATGCTCCCGGTCCGCCCCAATCGCCCGCCTGCCGATTTCTCCCCGCAGTTCGAATATAAGGCGTGGACCAACGCCTATGACGAAGTGATCGCCGCGACCGACCTGTGCGACGCGGACGAACTCGTGCGGTTGCGCTCGTACCTCGACCAACAGCTCGTCCATCTGCAGGGCGCGGTGACCAAGCTCGCCAACCGGCTCCAGCGGCGGTTGATGGCGCAACAGAACCGCAGCTGGGATTTCGATCAGGAGGAAGGCATCCTCGACGCGGCGCGGCTCGCGCGGATCGTCGTCAACCCGACGCTGTCGCTCAGCTACAAGATCGAGCGCGAGACCGATTTCCGCGACACAGTGGTGACGCTGCTGATCGACAATTCAGGCTCGATGCGCGGTCGTCCGATCTCGATCGCGGCGATTAGCGCGGATATCCTCGCGCGCACGCTCGAACGCTGCGGGGTCAAGACCGAGATCCTCGGCTTCACCACGCGTGCCTGGAAGGGCGGGCAATCGCGCGAGACATGGTTGGCGGCGGGGCGTCCGCCCCAGCCCGGCCGGCTCAACGACGTCCGCCACATCGTCTACAAGAAGGCGGACGAGCCGTGGCGCCGCGCGCGCAATTCGCTCGGGCTGATGATGCGTGAGGGGCTGCTCAAGGAGAATATCGACGGCGAGGCGCTGCTGTGGGCGCATTCGCGGCTGATCGCGCGGCCCGAGGAGCGCAAGATCCTGATGGTCATCTCGGACGGCGCGCCGGTCGACGATTCGACGCTCTCGGTCAATTCGGGGAGCTATCTCGAACGCCATTTGCGGCAGGTGATCGGCTGGATCGAGGCGAAGTCCCCGGTCGAGCTGGCGGCGATCGGGATCGGACATGACGTGACGCGCTATTATGCGCGCGCGGTGACGATCATGGATGCGGAACAGCTTGGCGGGACGCTGATCGAACAGCTCGCGGCGTTGTTCGACACGCCGTGACCGTGCCCGGGATCGTCGCGCCGCCGGGCGGGTTCATCGGGCCCGTTAAACGGTCGGTGACGATCGCCGGCCACCCCACGTCGATCAGTCTCGAACCCATCTTCTGGCGCGCGCTGGATGACGCCGCCCGCGTTCGCGGGTTGCCGCTCAACGCCTTGATCGCGCAGGTGGACGCGCTCCGGATCACCGCGGAGGACCCGCCGAACCTGGCAAGCGCACTGCGGAGCTGGGTTGTTTCGCAGCGCGGTTGAGGTCGAGTGGCTGAGGCGGAGCAGGGCGGCCCCGCCCCACACCGGCGTCATGCTGAACTTGTTTTAGCATCCCCCGCGCAGCAGGCGCGGACCAGACTTGCGGCACGGTGGACCCTGAAACGAGTTCAGGGTGACGGCGGTGGTAGGGTGCGCACGGAATTACGACATTGGTAGTTTGTAAGCGTTTGTATTCGTTGGCGGCCCCCTCCGTAAAGCAAATGCCGACGCGCGAGCAGATGAGACTAATTCGCAATAGCGTTGACAGTGCGACTGACTCGCAATAGCTCCGTTCTAACGAATGGGGGAAATTCATGTCACGTCTCGCTAGCAATAAGCCTGCCTACCTCGCTTTGTCCTGCGTGGGCGCGTTCGCGAGCATGCCCGCCTTCGCCAACGACGCGCCCCCGCCGCCGCCCGCCAACGACGGAGATCCCGACCAGCGGCTCGACATCGTCGTCCACGGCCACCGCGAGCCACGCCGCGACCCCAAGCAGGTCGCGCCGCTGGTCGATACGCCCAAGTCGATCGTCGTCCTCGACAAATCGGTGATCCAGCAGACCGGATCGACATCGCTGCAGGATGCACTCCGCACGGTTCCCGGCATCACCTTCGGCGCAGCGGAGGGCGGCAACCCGATCGGTGACCGCCCGTTCATCCGCGGGTTCGACAGCCAGGGCAGCGTCTATGTCGACGGCGTGCGCGATCTGTCGTCCCAGACGCGCGAAGTGTTCGCGATCGAATCCGTCCAGATCGTACGCGGGTCGGATTCGACGCTTGGTGGGCGCGGCAATGCGGGCGGATCGATCAACATCCTGTCGCGGCTGCCCCAGCTCGACACGTTTGGCTCGGCGAGCGCGAGCTACGGCAATGGCGACTTCAAGCGTGTTACCGGCGACGTCAACATCAAGCTGAGCGATACCGCCGCGTTCCGGCTCCAGGGATTGTGGCACGACCAGAAGTTCGCCGGGCGCGATTCGGTCTACGCCAAGCGCTGGGGCTTCGCGCCGAGCGTCACGCTGGGGCTGGGAACGCCGACCCGCCTGACCGCAAGCTATTATTATCTCGAGAATCACGAACTGCCCGACAGCGGCATTCCCTACCAATATGTCTGCTCCGCGACGAATTGCGCGCTTCCGGCGGGGAACGTCTTCACTACGCCCGCGCTCGGTACGATCACCACGCGCGGGGGGCAGACCGGGACGGTCAAGCGGTCGGCGTTCTACGGTCTCGAAAATCGCGATTTCCGCGACGCCACCGTCAATCAGGCAATGCTGCGGGTCGAGCATGACTTTGGCGGGATCACGTTGCGCAACACCGCACGCTATTCGCACAGCGATCAGGCCTATATCTTCACGCTCCCCGACGACAGCCAGGGCAACGTTCGCGGCACTGCCGCGACCAACCCCACCACCGGCGCGGCGGGCACGCGCGGTGACGTGCTGACCGGCGGCTATGTCTGGCGGCGCGGCAATACGCGTTATGGGTATAGCGAAAGCCTGATCGACCAGACCGACCTCAGCGGAACGTTCGACACCGGGGGGATCAAGCACAGCTTCGCGGTCGGTGCGGAAGTCGCGTGGGAGAAAACCCGACGCGGAACGCTCGTCTCGGCGAACGGCTCGACCGTCAACCCGCGCTGCAACACCGCGACGATCGCACGGTATTATTGCGCGAGCCTGTTCAACCCCAACCCATCCGACCCGTGGGTCAATTACACCAGCGACACCTCCAGCGTCGCGACACCGATCGTGCGCGGGGCTTCCAACACCGAGACGCAGAACGACGCGACGACGATCGGGCTGTACGGGTTCGACTCGATCACGCTGCTCCCGCAGCTGATCCTCAACCTCGGGGCGCGCTATGACCGGTTCAAGTCCAGCGTCACGCTGCCGTTCGCGGCGGGGGGCACTGCGACCAAGCTGTCGCGCAAGGACGAGCTGTTCAACTGGCAGGCGGGGCTGGTGTTCAAGCCGACCAGCGAGACCAGCCTCTACGCAAGCTACGCCACCGCCGCGACGCCGCCCAACGCGCTGATCGGCGAGGGCCGCGAGGACAATGCGCTCCCGACCACCGCGACCCCGGTCAATCTCGTAATCCTCGATGCGTTGAAGGTGCAGAAGACCAAGTCCTACGAGGTCGGCGCGAAGGGCAGCCTGTTCCACGAACAGCTCCAGCTAGGACTTGCGGTATTCCAGACCGATATCAGCAACGCGCGGGTGCAAATCGACGCCAATACGGTCGGTTTCCTCGGTAAAACGCGCATCCGTGGCGTCGAATTGACGGCAAGTGGGACGATCTTGCCGGGCTGGACCGTGTTCGGCGGCTATACCTATCTCGACCCCAAGGTCATCGACGGCGGCAACAGCGCGCTCACCGCCGCTGCCAATGGTCGTGCCGCCGCGCAGACGGTGTACGTTCCTTCGGTCAATACCGGCAAGCAAGTCCCGCAGACTGCACAACATAGCTTTACCGCGACGACCAACTACGAACTGGTGAAAGGCCTGCAGATCGGTGGAAGCGCGATCTACATGGGGCGGCAATATGGCGGCTATGCCGACAATCGCACCGCGACGCAGACGACCGCCGGGGTCGTCACGATCACGCCTGCGACCACGATCCTGTCGCGCGGCATTCCCGATTACTGGCGCTTCGATGCGCGCGCCAGCTACGCGGTCACGCCCAATCTGGAGCTGAGCGTCAACGCGCAGAACTTGACCGACAAGGTCTATTTCACACAGACCTACGCGTCACACTTCGCCAATATCGCGGCGGGGCGGACGGTGTTCGGCACGATCACGGCCAAGTTCTGATGCTATCGGCGGATCGACTGGCGGCGCTCACCCCGGACGAGATCGCCACGCATCTCTCCGGCCCACCCGAGACCCGCGCGGCCTTCGTCCGCGCGGCGGCAGATGCAGGACATGCCGAGGCGCAGGCGGTGTACGGCCAAATGCTGCTCGACGGGGTAGGTGTGCCGCGCGATACCCCCGCCGCGCTCCGCTGGTTCAAGCGCGCGGCGGCGCAGCATCATGTGATGGGGATCAACATGGTCGGGCGTTGTTACGATCTCGGCTGGGGCACGGCACCCGACAAGACTCGCGCCGCCGACTGCTACCGCATCGCCGCCGAGCGTGGCCTTGATTGGGGCATGTACAATTACGCGACGCTGCTCGCGCTCGGGCACGGCGTGACGGAGGACAAGGCCGCGGCGCTCGACTGGTTCCGCAAAGCCGCTGCGCTGGGAAATGCCAAGGCGATCAACTTCGTCGGCAGTTTCCACGAGGACGGCTGGGTCGTCCCGCGCGATCTCGCCGCGGCGGCGCAGTGCTATGCGCGCGCGGCACACGGCGGCGACTTTCGGGGCGCGTTCAACCATGCCCGGATGCTCGGCAGGAAGGGACAGATCGAGGAAGCGATCGGTTGGCTCCGGCGGGCGGGCGCGAGCGCGACCCCGGCGTTTGTCGACAAGGCCGCGGCATGGCTCGCAGCTTCCGACATCGCTGCGTTCCGCATCCGGGGCGTGCAGGCGATCCGGGCGGCGGCATGCTGACGATCATCCCCGATCTGCTGACGGCTGCGCAGGTTGCCGACCTGCGGGCGACGCTTGATGCCGCCGACTGGATCGACGGCAACGCCACCTCGGGTGCGCAATCCGCGCTCGCCAAGCGCAACACGCAATTGCCCGAGGATAGCGCGGCGGCACGGGCAGGGGGCAGCGCCGTTCTCGACGCGCTCGGGGCATGCCCCCTGTTCGTCGCGGCGGCGCTGCCGCTGAAGGTGTTTCCACCGCTGTTCAATCGCTACGGTGCGGGCGATGGTTTCGGCGCGCATGTCGACACTGCAATCCGCATCCGCCGCGGAAGCGATTTCCGGATCCGCAGCGACTTGTCCGCAACGCTCTTCCTGTGCGATCCGGACAGTTACGAAGGCGGTGAACTCGTCATCGCGACGCAATTTGGCGAACAGCGGGTCAAGCTGCCCGCCGGCCAACTGGTGGTCTACCCGGCATCGAGTGTCCACCACGTCACCCCCGTCACGCGCGGGACGCGGGTCGCCTCGTTCTTCTGGATTCAGTCGATGGTCCGCGACGATGGCGCGCGCGCGATGCTGTTCGAACTCGACACCGCGATCCAGTCGATCGCTACCCGGCTTGGCAGTGACGATCCCGAAATCGTCCGGTTGACGGGCGTCTATCACAATCTGTTGCGCCGCTGGGCGGAGGTCTGATGTCGAAGATTGCGTTGCGGCGCGCCTGGTTTCAGGCGCACAAATGGATCGGGCTGCTGCTCGCGGTGCTCATCATCCCCTTGTCGCTGAGCGGCGCGGCGTTGGTGTGGGATGAGGCGGTCGACCACGTCCTCAACCCGGCGCGTTATGCGGCCAGCGGCAACACTACGCTCGATCCCGCACGCTATGTCGCAGCGGCGCGGACCACCCTCAAGCCAGCCGAACGGATTGCCAGCATCGCGTTTCCGGAAGGCGAAGGACCGGTCCAGGTAATCGCGATCACGCCGCCCGATCCTGCAAGACGCGGCCCGCCGCAACGGACCACCGTCTATCTCGATCCGCCGACGGCGAAGATCCTCGCGACGGCGAGTAGCGGCAGCGGTGTGCTGCGCGTTCTCCACAATCTCCACGGCAATCTGCTCGTCCCCGGCGTCGGTCGGCAGATCGTCGGCTGGATCGGCGTGGCGATGCTGGTGTCGTGTGTCTCCGGGTTGTGGCTGTGGTGGCCGACGGTCGGGCGCTGGACGCGTGGGCTACGCTGGCGGCGGCATCGCAACACCGACACCAATGTGCACCATCTGTTCGGCTTCTGGATTGCGCTGCCGTTGTTCGTGTTGTCGCTGACGGGCGTTTGGATCTCCTTCCCGCAGGTCTTCGCGGGGGGTGGTGCGCCGCGTGGTCCGGGTGGACCGGGCGGTCGACCTGTCGCGCTGGAACGTCCGATCCTGGCACTGGATGCCGTGCTCGCCCGCGCTGCAACGGTGACCCCCGGGGCGGTGTCACGGGTAGAATGGCCCACCGATCGGAAGCCCGAATGGAAGGTGCAGCTTCGCAAGGCGCGCGGGGTGACCGTCGATGACGTCACGGGCCGAGCAATGCCTGCACGGCCTGAATCCGAGACGCTCGCGCGGACCATGCGGCGGTTGCACGACGGCACGCGGATGGGGTTTGTGTGGCAATTGCTGGTCTTTCTCGGTGGGATTCTACCAGCGGTGCTTGCGGTGACGGGCATCATCATGTGGTGGCGCGCGCGACGTTGGAAGGCGGCGTTCAAGGCCAAGCAGCGCGTACGGGCCGCAGCCTGACGGGTCTTCAAGCGCGATCTGTACCCTCTGCTTTCGGCAGCTTACCGCCTCACCCAAAGGGTAATTTCGCCAACCCGTGTTGCGGGGCGGTACGGCAGCATTGCGCGGTGAACGGCCGGGTGTGCGATGATCCATGCCATTCCCGGTTCGGCATCCACCAAAACGATATCGGGTGCGTTGCGCGTGATGTCTGCGGCAAGCATTGCCGCTTCCTCGGCGGCTGCCTGCGCGACGGCGGCGCGCTGCGTCGGGGCGAGCGCCGGATCGGCCAGTTGCTGTCGACTACTCCCGGTCACCCATAGGCTGCCGCGTCGCCCGACCCAGCGCCCTGCCACCCAGCGCGTCAGGGGATGGCCAAGCCCGAAGTCGAAGGAGACGCCGATCATTTTCGGACGTGGTGGACCCAGCCGCACCACCGCGTCCCGCAGCGCATAGGGCTTCGCGACCTGCGCGTAGCCGTACGTGGCGGTAAGGGCCAGGACGGCAAGACAGGCCGTACCAAAACGTCGCACAGGGCTGGGACGGATGAGTTCCAGCGCAATTGCCAACAAACCTAACGCAACTGCCGGATAGCCGTGGTTGAGATAGCCCTTGCCCTGCACCAGCCCCGCGGCCACGAAGCCGACCGACGCGAGCAGGGCCGCCGTGGCCGGGATCGTGGCGCGACCGCGTGCGATCCAGACGGTCAGCGCCACGGCGACGGCCGGGATCAGCACCATATATCCCATCAGGAGATGCGGCCAGCTATCCCGATTTGGCAGATACACGCGCCGCAGCAGCGGTAGCATGTGATCGAGATACAGCGGAAAGACTGTCCACACGACAAAAGCGTAGCCGACGCATAGCAGCGCAAGCGCGACCCATTCGACACCCAGCGCGGGTCTTGCCGATCGCTGCCGGAGGATTGCCCAGCCTGCGACGGGGAGAAGCGCCAGCAGCAGGTGCGGCTTAATCGCCACCATGATCCCACCGCCGAGTCCCGCCATCCAGGCATCGCGTCGGCGGAACGCGCGACCCGCGACCCGCGCGACCAGCACCGCCAGCATCGGCAGCGCTGCAATCAGTGCAATGTGTTCGCGTTGGGCAAACAGGTCGGCTGGAAGCACCAACAGCACAAACGCCGCGGCACCCGCCAACTGGGGCTGCGTTTCAGGGGGCGGATCGAGAAGCCGCCCTGAGGTGATAATCGAAACGGCTGCCATTACCGTGACCAGGACCACCGTCACCGCTTCCGGGGGTAAGGCGATTACGCGCGCCAACGCCACGAACGGCATATAGATCAGGATCGACGCTGGCGGGTTCACCTCTTCGACGTCGCGGTACAGCACTGCCCCGTCGATGACCCGTTCGGCGGTGGTTATCAGCCAGGATACGTCGCAGTTGAGCGACGACAGCGCCTGCTGCGCGAGCGCGAGCACCACCACAACTCCCACCCACACAGCCAAAGGCCACCGGCCAACGGGTCTGGAGACCGAGGATCCAGCAGAAGCCATCTGCATCCGCTATCGCGGAACAGTTGCGGTCACCTTAAGCACGCGGGCAACGGAGATGTTCACGCAACGCCGATCGGTTGCTCCGACGCTGCCCTTGCCCAGTGGCAAGGGCAGCAACCGGATTCACCGCCCCAGCAACACCCGCGCTTGGCCCGCAATCTGTGCCAACATCGCGGCATTCGGGGCAGGGGCCAGCCGCGCCCGGTCGACCACTGCCTTGAACTGCGCGACGCGCGCGGCATTGTCGGCCAGCCATGCGTCGACCAGCGCCTGTGGATCGAGCTTGCCACCCGCCGCCCGCGCCAGGAATTCCAGCCGCAACTGCTGGAAATCGCGCGCCAGGCCGGCAATCAGCAACCGCTCCCATGGGTCGCTCGATTCGATCCGTGCCGCATTCGCCTGCGCCCAGTCGAGCCCGAGTGCCTGGCCCAGCCGCGTGAAGGCCCGCGTCAGTTCGGTCTCGTCGATCCCGAGTCGATCACCGAGATCGGCAAGGCCAACGGCACCGTCCATCTCGAACAACCGGACGACCTTTTGCACCAGTGCGGTCGGCGCGCCTGCCACTTCCAGGGCGGCGGCGATGCGCGCGCTGTGCGCGCTGGCTTCCTCGAGCAGCAACGCCTTGGTCTGCCGGTCGAGATCCGCGATCCCCTTGCCGAGCCGCTTTAGCGTCTCGCCCGGTCCGGTGCCGGTCCGGGTCGCGCGGAGCAGGTCCGCGATCTGCGAGCGGGTCGCGACCGCGGTCTCGTCAAACAGCGCGATCCGTGCCGCTTCAGGCATGTCGGTCGTCTCGATCTCGCGCCACAACGTCGGCAGGTCGAACAGCCGCTCGGCCACCACGAACATCCCGGCGATATCCGCGATCGCGGCGCCTTCCTCCTCGGCCAGCTCGAACGGATACAGCACGCCCATCCGGTTGATGATGCGATTGGCAAGCTTGGTCGCGACGATTTCACCGCGGAGGCGATGCTCATCGATCGCCTTGCCGAACCGTTCCTGCATCGCCGCTGGGAAGGCCGCGTGCAGGTCGGGGAGCAACTCATCCGCCATGCCCAGGCCCGACCGTTCGATCGCCGCCTGCAACGCCAGCTTGGCGGTCGCGAGCAGGACCGCGAGCTCGGGGCGCGTCAGGCCGCGGCCCTCGACCGAACGCCGCAGCAGATCGTCGTTGCCGGCAAGCCCCTCGACCGCGCGATCGAGCGAGCCCGATGCCTCGAAGATCTCGATCAGGCGAACATAGCTCGGCACGGTTTGCGCACCGCCCGCTTCTGCGATCGACAAGGCGAGCGTCTGGAGTCGGTTATCCTCGAGCACCAGATGCGCCACATCGTCGGTCATGCTCGCGAGGAAGCTGTTGCGGTCCTCGAAGCCCAGGCGCCCTTCGATCATCTCGCGGTTGAGCGCGATCTTGATGTTGACCTCATTGTCCGAGCAATCGACGCCCGCCGAATTGTCGATGAAGTCGGTGTTGATCCGGCCGCCCCCCAAAACACCACTGCGCGCCGAGAAGGCAATGCGGGCCGCCTGCGTCACGCCAAGGTTCGCACCTTCGCCAATGGCCGTCGCGCGCAGATCCTCGGCATCGACGCGCAAGCGATCGTTGGCGGGGTCGCCGACCGCGATGTTGTTCTCGGCACGGGCCTTCACATAGGTGCCGATCCCGCCGAACCAGATCAGGTCGACCGGGCTCTTAAGGATCGCCGAAATAAGCGCACCCGGCTCGATCTCGCGTTCCGCGATGTCGAGCGCGGCGCGGACTTCGTCGGTCAGCGCGATCACCTTGGCGGTGCGGGGGAATACCCCGCCGCCTGCCGAAATGAGCGACTCGTCATAGTCCGCCCAGCTCGAGCGCGGCAGCGCGAACATCCGGGCGCGTTCGGCGAAGGAGGCGGCGGGCTCGGGGTCCGGATCGAGGAAGATATGACGGTGGTCGAACGCGGCGACGATCTTGAGCTCGTGGCTGAGCAACATGCCGTTGCCGAACACGTCGCCCGACATGTCACCGCATCCGACGACGCGGATCGGCTGCGTCTGGACGTCGGTCCCGCGCTCTGCGAAGTGGCGCTGGACGCTGACCCAAGCGCCCTTTGCGGTGATCCCCATCGCCTTGTGGTCATAGCCGACCGACCCGCCGCTCGCGAACGCATCGCCGAGCCAGAAGCCGTGCTCGAGCGCGATCGCATTGGCGACGTCGGAGAAGGTTGCGGTGCCCTTGTCGGCGGCGACGACGAAATAGGGGTCCTCGCCGTCGTGGACGACCACCCCTTGCGGGTGGACGACCTTGCCCTCGACGATGTTGTCGGTGATCGACAGCAACGTGCGGATGAACACGCGGTAGCTTTCGGTGCCTTCCGCAAGCCATGCGTCGCGGTTGGATGCGGGCGGAAGCTGCTTGGCATAGAAGCCGCCCTTCGCGCCGGTCGGAACGATCACCGCATTCTTGACGCGCTGTGCCTTCATCAGCCCGAGGATCTCGGTGCGGAAGTCGTCACGCCGGTCGGACCAGCGCAGGCCACCGCGCGCGACCGGGCCGGCGCGCAGGTGGATGCCCTCGATCCGCGGGCTGTACACCCAGATCTCGCGCCATGGCACGGGGGCGGGGAGGCCGGGAATGCGGTGGCTATCGAGCTTGAACGCGAGTGCCTCTGAACCTGCGGGCGTGAACGCGTTGGTCCGGAGCGTCGCCGCGATCATGGAATAGAACGCGCGCAGGATGCGATCATCGTCGATCGCGGTCACCGCATCGAGGCCTGCTTCGATCGCCGCGTCCGTCTCCGCGGGATCACGGTTTTGCGCAGGATCATGCACCGCGGCAAAGCGGGCGATCAGCGCTTCGGCCACGCGGGGTGCCCGACGCAACGCATCCACCACGGTGGTCAGCCCATAGGTAAGCCCCGCCTGGCGCAGGTAGCGGAACCACGCGCGGAACAGCACGACGGCCTGCGGACTGACCCCGACTTCGATGATCAGCCGGTTGAACGCGTCATTCTCCGCAGCGCCTTCCAGCACGGCTGCGATCGCGCCTTCCAGCACCGCAGTGTCGACCTGCGAAGCGGCGTCGTTCGATTCGACGATAAATTCATGGACGAAGGCATCGCTTTCGTCCTGCAGCCGCGTCGGCAACTCGCCGATGACACGGAAGCCAAAATTCTCGAGCACGGGTACCGCATCGGACAGCGGCAGCGCATTGCCGAGCTTGTAGATCTTGAGGTGGCGATCCTCTCCCGGAGCGGTCGGGATAAGGCGCACGCCCCGTGCGCTCTCATCTTCGAGCGCAGCGAGCCGCTGGATGTCTTCGCCAGCTTCGGCGGGGGTACTGACGTTACGGTAGTTCTGCGGGAACCCCGCCGCCCAGCGCAATGCGAGCCGAGCCGCACGTGGTGCATCGGTCTGCTCGACCAGCGCGGCTTCGACCGCGGGGACCCAGCCGCGCACCATCCGCGCGATCCGGGTGTCGAGCGCGTCAGTGTCGGGCAGCACGCCGCCTTCGCGCAAATCGAGCGTGTAGCGGATCAGCGCGATCGTATCGTCAACCGCGATCGACCAGTTGAGGATATTGGCATTGGCTGCTTCTGCCAGCATATCGCCGATTGCAAGGCGACGCGCGGTGGTGAGGTCGTCACGTGGCAGCCATGCGAAGGCGAACAGGTGTCTTCCGAGCGTGCTGCGGACGAGCGCCAGCTTCGGTCGTGGCCGATCCGCCAGCGACATGGCGGTGAGCGCAACATTCTCGAGCGATTCGGGCGTGAACCCGGCAACGAGATCGTGCGGCAGCGCGACCAGCGCATGCGTCAGCGCCTTGCCCGTGTGCCCCTTGGGATCGAACCCGAACTTCTTTTCCAGCGCAGCCAGCCGCGCGCGCAGCACCGGAACATCCTCGGGCGCCGCGAGCAATGCCGCGCTCGTCCAAAGGCCGGCGTGGATCGACAATCCCGTTACGCGTGCGCCGTCGCGCAGTGGGACCAGTGCAAGATCAAGCGGAACATGGCGGTGAACGCCCGAGATCAGATTGGACTTGAGCAGCAACGGGGCTTCGCCGCCGTCTTCGAACCACGACATCGCGAGGCGCCGCGAAGCTTCCGCAAGGATTGGCACGGGTTGCTGATTGCGGGCGATACCCAAGGCCTGCGGGCTGCCCGAGCCTTCCGACACCCATGTTTCGTGGCCCAGCAGCGTCATCTTGCGATCTAGCAGCCAGGTGAGCAGGGCACGGCCTTCCCCCTCGGGCAAGGTCGCGATGTCGGATGCCATCGCATCCTCCAGCTCTTGCCAGTCCCCGACCGCCGCACGCACGTCCTTAAGGTTCTTGGTCAGTTCGATCACGAGGTCGCGTCGCTCGCGGGCGTCGACGCGTTCGAGCTCGATGTAGATCATCGACTCGGCGGCGCCTTCGTCGACTTGGGTCAGTGCGCCATCCGAATCGCGTGTGACACGCAACACGGGGTGAATGATCCGGTCGATCGAAATATCGTGCGCGCCGATCGTGGCAGCGATCGAATCGACCAGGAAGGGCATGTCGTCGTTGACGATGGCGAGTCGCATCAGCCGTCGCGGATCGGTCGCGGGCAAGGGCTCGAGCGCGATCGTTACGGTCGCGGGCGAGCGCTGTTCGGCGGTGGCAGCGACGAAGCTTGCGGCGGCGCCGCGCTCGGCCTCCCCGAACCCCTGCAATTCACCCGGAAGGGCGCCTTTGGTGAGCCGGACGGCAAGTGCATCCGACAGCGATTTGAGCGTGGTCTTAGGCATGGGCGGTCCTATGCGCCGGTCCGATGGCGACCTCAAGACTTGTGGCGGTGCAACATTTTCAACGAGTCGCCTGGCGCATCACGCGCTCTGTAAGCGCGGAGTCATCCGTAACCGTTGCAACGATATCGAGCGTACCCACGACGGAGGTGCGGGCGAGGAGCAGCACATACTCTCCCTCGATCGATCCGGTTTGCAGTTTGACCTGGGCAAGCGCGGGGCGCTCGGCAAGCATCATGGACGGGCTGATTCGCTGCCCGACCGCGGGCGCTCGAGCCAGTCGCTCGGCAGATACCACGCCCTTTATCCCGCCGTCGAACCCTTCGAGAAAACTCTGAAGGGCGCCCGCCGGCACACCGATCCGCCGCGCATGTGCCAGGACGGCAGCATATTCGGTCAACCGGGTCTTTTCATAATCAACGCCGAAAACGAGCTTCACCACCGGGGTCATGGGCGCACGAAGCTGGACGATGATGTTCGCCCGATCGAGCAGCGTCGCATATCCAAGCGGATCGGCATCGGCCGCGATCGCGAAATCATGCGCGCGAGCAAGGGCACGGTACAGCGTTGCGCGGCTGCGGAGGTCCGCGGTCGCGGCGGCGGCCGCAGTTTGCCGCGCGAGCAGGAGCCGATCGGACAGGCTGTCGTTCTCTTCGCCGTCCTCGGCAACCATGTCGGCATCGAGGGTGGATTCGCCCGTTTCGTCCTCTTCGGTATCGTCCTCCAGGTCGATCAGGGACGCTAGGGCGTGGTTTGGCCCGTCGGCCCAGACCGGTGCGGTGGCGGCGCGTGCCGGAACGGCGCGCGCCGCGGCGATTTCCGCATACAGTCCCGCCGCGGTATCGGCGTCGACGAGTTCCTTCCAGTTGATGACGCCATAAATGAAGTCGATCGTGTCCGCGTCGGAGGAAAAGGGCATCAGGATGCCGCGATACAGCGTATTGTGGCCGCGCATGCTGACGAATTCGGCTTCGAAACCGATCGGCGAGCGGCTGGCAATGATTTGCAGATAATGGTCGGTCAGCCGCGACAGGAGCGACCCGGCGGGCACCTGTGCGATATGCGTCGTTCCGGTATCGAGCGAACATTCGTCGCGAAGCGCCCGCCCGAGATACGCGATCGCAGGGTTCTCGATTCCCTGCGTGAAATCGAGCAGGACGCTGTTGCTCCCGAAATCGGCGATCGTCGCCGGGTCGAGGTCCTGGATCGAGGGATAGCCTCGCCCACCGAGCAGCGAGACCCAATAGTTGTAGGCGCGAACATGCATGCGACGTTCATCGGTACCGACCGCGATCTGCGGTTCGGCCAATCCGTCGCCGGTTGCATCCGGCCCGCCGCGACCGGGGGTGCCGGCGCCGAACCGGTCGTCCTCGAAGTCGTGAACACTATCCATTGCGCAAACGCCCTATCTGGCCCGGGGGCCGCTATCGATCTGCTAATGCACCATGTGTGGTAAACGTCCGGTAAAGGAGCGGTCGATCGCCAAAAATCGGAACGACTTTGCCGCATTGGCTTGCCAGCGCCAAATCCATTTGATAAGCGCCCGCCTCCACGGTCGTCGATCAGGCGCCGTGTGTGCCGCTTTAGCTCAGTTGGTAGAGCATCGCATTCGTAATGCGGGGGTCACAGGTTCGAGTCCTGTAAGCGGCACCATTTTCATATATGAAAACTGGAGGCGGTCCGTAAGGGTTCGGGCAGTTGAGCATGCCATGGGGCTGCCTGACGTCTGCACGCGCTCTACCCGGCAACGGGTAGTGACGACGATGTCCCCCCACAGCGTCGCCGGGAATGGCATCCGGTTCGGTCCATGACGTTTTGGCCGGCGTTGGCGTGCTAAATTGTGCCGTGGCCGGCGCTGCGACCATACGCGTGGTCAACGCGAGCACCGATAAAGCGTTCGGCGTCGATGATGAAATTGCTGCCATGATGCCCGCGCTTGTAAGCCCTTACGTGCCGCTTTGCCCTCTATCTCAATATCCTGTGATGGAATTAGGATTGTGGACAGAGCTTCTATTGGCTGCGGCATAGTCGCGCTTGGTCGACCATCCCCCGGTCACTTGTTACTGGTCGGGGTGTCGGCGGATAGCGTTGGACATGACTCGCGGAAATAGATCCTATGGTGCCCAAGTTGCGCATGATCTGGCGCAGCGGTCGATCTTGGGGTGATGTTAGCGTCGAACGGTCCCGTAAAACTTGGAGCGCTTCTCGTGCGGGGCGAGTTGGCTACAAGCCAAGTCATGTCATCTTTGATCCTCTACATCGGTGCGGCGCTTGCGGAGATCGCGGGCTGTTTCGCGTTTTGGGCTTGGTTGCGCTTGGGCAGGTCGGCGCTGTGGGTCGTACCCGGAACCTTGTCGCTTGCGACGTTCGCGTTTCTTCTTGCCAAGGTTGATTCGACCGCTGCCGGCCGTGGCTATGCGGCATATGGCGGGGTTTACGTAACTGCGGCGGTGGTGTGGTTGTGGCTTGCGGAAGGAGTTCGACCGGATCGCTGGGACCTTGGCGGTGCTGCGCTATGCCTTCTTGGCACGGCCGTGATATTCTTTGGACCGCATCGCGGCTGATCCCTTCCAGGACGACGGAGGGCAATTTCGGTTTGCGGCCAGCCGAATGTCGATGTTGCGCCAGACAATGGATGCTCCTTTGCATTTGCACGGTGCCGAGTGGCGATCAGTATGGTGCCGAAAGCATTCATCGACTTCCGCTCCGCAGCCCGATACGTCTGCGCGGGCTATCCTGTTTCGATGCCACGCTAACGCTGTCGCGTATTGGCAGCGGCAACGGCGGATCGCCGCGTAACCTCTTCGCCAGGACTGCACAGGTTCGTGATAGCCGTTTCCCGCCATGTCGCGATCATCGCGCCGCCTACACCCGGCCACCTGAATCCGCTGCAGGCGCTCGGTGCCGCCCTTGGAGAGTATGGTTACCGCGTCACGGTCGTTCATTTAGCTGAGGTCGCACGGTTCGTGACCACGCCGGGAATTGGTTTCGCCGGGCTCGACACGGCCGGCTCCACCACATTGTCGCTTGATTCCTATCTTGCCACGCTTGCGGATCCCACGGGATTCCTGGGCCTGACACGGATGATCCGCAGCACTGCCGCGATGACGGCGACGTTGCTCGACCAGGCGCCGGAAGTCCTGCGGCGAATCGGTGTAGATGCCGTGATCGCTGACTCGGCGGAGCCGGCCGGGCCGCTGATCGCCCAAAGGCTCGGCATTCCGTACGTCGTGAGCATCACAGGACTGCCGCTGCTGCGCGAGCCAAACATCCCGCCGCCGTTTCTCGGTTGGCGGTATCGCGCAGATCGATGGGGCCGAGTCCGCAATCAGGTGGGGTATTTCGTGTCGGACCTGCTCCTGCGCCCGATCACGCATGTCCTGGACGAACGCCGGCGTGCTTGGGGTGTCGGGGAGGACATGGCCCCGTCCGCGCCGCTGTCGATCGCGCAATGTCCGGAGTCGCTGGATTATCCGCGCTCGGAATCGGTCGTCTATGGCGGGCCTTGGCGTACGGTAGAGAGCAAGATGCTCGATTTGCCGGTCGATGCGCGGCCGCTGGTCTTCTGTTCGCTCGGGACGCTGCAGGGTGGGCGGCGCGCGCTGTTCTCGACGATGGCGCAAGCGTGTGCGGCGATCGGCGCACGTGCGGTGATCGGCCATGGCGGAGGCTTGAGTGCGGCGGAGGTGGCCGCGTTACCGGGGGACCCGCTGGTCCGGGCGTTCTGGCCGCAGCAGGCGGTGTTGCGGCACTGTTCGGCGGCGGTTCTGCACGGTGGGTTCAACTCGGTAATCGATGCGCTCTCTGCGGGGGTGCCGATCATTGCGCTCCCGATCGCGTTCGAACAACCCGGAACCGCCGCGCGTCTGGTCCGGATCGGGGCGGGACGAACCTTGTCCCCGCGCGGGCTGACGGTGGAGCGGCTTGCACGTGCACTAAAGGATGTGATGCAGGATCCGCGCTATCGTATCGCCGCGCGGGGGCTTGCTGCGCAAATCGACACTGCAGGCGGCGTCGTTCAGGCCGCTGCCCGCGTCGATGCGGCGTTGTCGGCCCCAGCCTGAGCATCGCCCGATGTAAACTTGGGTAACCTCCACCACGGCGTGTGCGGGCTCAGGTGATGCTGATGGTGATAGGTTCCGAAATGGAAGCAGGTCACCAGCGAGACCAACGGCGAAAGCGCGTTGCCGCGCGCATTGTGGGCGTCGGCGAAGGGCGTGTCTTCGTGGCGGTGGGGCAGGTAGGTGCCGAACAGGAACAACTGGACGAGCGCGAGCAGCGCCGGAATCGCCCAGAACACCACGATATTGAGAAGCGACGCGCCAAGTAGCATGTACACGATTGCCGCGACGGTAATCCGCAGGATCTGTGCGTGCGTGTAATAGCCAAGGAAGAACCGGAAGAACCACGGACCCGCACGGCGAGGCTCGTCTGCGTGGAAATCGGGATCGTCGGCAGTGCCAGGCGCGGCGTGATGCGCGTGATGCTTGGGAAACAAGGCGCGATACGACAGGCCCGCATAGGCTGCCAGAGACAGCGTGCCGATCGCGGTGTTCACGTTCCGTCGACCCGGCATCAGCGACCCGTGCATGCAATCATGCGCGACGATGAACAGACCGGTGCTGAGCCACGCCTGGATCAGGATTACCGGGATTGCGAGAAGCGCCGAAGCCACAGTCCATTGCCAGAAGAAGATCGCGCCCACGTGGATCGCCAGCCACGCGATCCCGATCGCCGCCGCAAGCATCACGCTGGTGCGGGCGTCGCGCGTTCTCGCGCGGGCACGGATATGACTGGCTGAAGCGGTGGTCATCGCTCGGTTCGGGCCGCAAGTTCGCGCTTCAGGCGGGCTGGGTCGGGGGCGAACAGGAAACCGAAACTCACGCTGCCGTCCTTGCCCTTGACCGCATGGTGAAGCCGATGCGCCTGCAACAAGCGCTTCGCATAGCCGCGCCGCGGGACCCAGCGCGCGCCAAAGCGCTGATGGACCAGCATGTCGTGGACGAACGCGTAGATACCACCGTACACCGTGATCCCGAGTGCTGCCCACCATACGGGTTCCCACATCACGCCCAAGCCGAACAGCGCGATCACGAATACCGCGAAGGTCACCGCATACAGGTCGTTCTTCTCGAACGCGCCGTCATGCGGTTCGTGATGCGAGCGATGCCAGCCCCAACCCCAGCCGTGCATCACATATTTGTGCGTCGCCCAGGCGAAGCACTCCATGAACAGCACCATGCCCACCACGATCGCCAGTTTGTCGTACCACGCCATTGCAAACTCCGAATCTCGTTGCGGCAAGCCGGAGCCTGTCTCCTATCGCCGGTTTACCCGGCCTGACCAGCCGTTGCGCGGGGGTTTTCCTGCACACTCGCTCTTAACCGTGCCAAGCCCGGCGCGACCGCCAAGCCGAGCACCGCCATCGCCAGTCCGGCCAGCACGTCCACGCCATAGTGGCCGCCGAACAATGGCGTCGCGAGGATCGTTACGCCAGCCCAGACCGACGCCGCAACTCGCCATCCGCGCAGGTCGCGCTGTGCCCAGGCCAGGATCACGGCCAAGGTTGCATGATAGCTGGGAAAGCTGACGATGCCCATAAGCTGCGTCAGGTCCACCGTGCGCCATGACCCATCTCGCAAGCCGAGTAGCATGTCCTGTTCGATCCATGCCACCGAAGGCCATAAGAGGTGATACGCGGCGGGATCGAACACGTTCCCGAGGGCCGGCATGAAGGCCGAGATCAGGATGGTCGCGAAACCAGTGAGAATGGCCGCCGCGACCGTTGTTCGCAGCGTGCCGATCCGGTCCGTTGCGGCCAGCGCGACGATGCAGACGATCATCTGGAGTGTCAGGCTGTGATAGGCGACCCCGCCGATCCACAACAGGGCTGGCGATCGGTCAGCCACTGCGAAGATGGCATGCCAATCGAATCCAAGGCGCCGATCCGCCGCCGCAAACACATCGTCCCACAGCGGGGCTGCATGGGCCGCGAGCGCGTAGGACAGCACAACGCCGATGGCTGTGAACAACGTCATTTGTAGAAACGCGATCGCGCCGTTCGCCAGCCTTGCTCGACCCGTCCGCGACCCGATGGCGTATCCGGCGTACAGTAGCACCAACCCGATCCCCAGCGGGGTCATGCTCGCGGGGCGAACATGAAACCCGAGATTGAACGAAACGGCAAAGCAGACCAGCGCCATGGCGCCGATTAACCACCAGGAGCCGGCGTCGGTGGTCTGCGCAAGGGGCGTTTTCATCGGCGGGGAACGCAGAACCGGTCCGACAGTGCCAAGACAAGGTAAACAAACTGCTATTTAAGGGGGCTTGGCATCATGCACGTCAGGTTTGCCCGCCGCGACCCTCTATCTCGCTGGTGGAAAACGATTCTTGCTTATGCGAACGGTTGGCATATCATCCCGCATAGAGCGGTCGTACGAACTGCCGCGTTGGAGAAGATGATGATCGTTGATCGCCGATCGATGCTGTCGCTGGCCGGGCTAGGAATGGGATCGCTGCTGACGGGAACAGGGACGGCCGCAACCGGCGGCATGTTCCGTCCAGCGTGGCAATCGCTGACCGACCACTATCGCGCGCCGGACTGGTTTCGCGACGCCAAGTTCGGAATCTGGGCGCATTGGTCCGCCCAGTGCGTTCCAGAGGCAGGCGACTGGTATGCGCGGGACATGTATCTGCAGGGATCGCGCGCCTACGACCATCATGTTGCGCATTACGGTCACCCGTCGCGCACCGGCTTTATGGAAATGTATCCCCGTTGGACCGCGAACCGCTGGGATCCGGCGCGGTTGATGGATCTGTATCAACGTGCCGGGGCGCAATATTTCATGGCGCTCGCCAACCACCACGACAATTTCGATACCTATGCATCGAACCATCAGCCGTGGAACGCGACGCGGATCGGCCCGCGACGCGACATCGTCGGCCAGTGGAGCAAGCTGGCGCGCGACCGTGGGCTGCGGTTCGGTGTGTCTAACCATTCAGCGCACGCCTGGCACTGGATCCAGCCAGCCTATGGCTATGATCCCGAAGGTCCGCTCGCCGGCAAGCGCTACGACGCCGCCTGGCTGACCAAGGCCGGCGGGCGGGGGAAATGGTGGGACGGACTGGATCCGCAGCAGCTTTACACCGGGCGCACCATGCCGATGCCGGATGGGTTGGGGTCGATCAAGGCAGCGAATGCTTGGCATGAAGCGAACGACCGCGTCTGGAACGAAGCAGCACCTGCCGCCAACCCCGCCTTCACGCGCAACTGGTTCCTGCGCTGCAAGGAACTGATTGATCTGTACCGGCCCGACATGGTGTATTTCGACAATTTCACCTTGCCGCTTGGGCAGGCCGGGCTCGATATCACCGCCTATTTCTATAACCAGTCGATGCGCTGGCATGGCGGGCGTAACGAGGCGGTGGTGACCGCAAAGGGCACGCCGGTCAACCGCCGCGCCGGGATCGTCGACGATGTCGAACGCGGCGTGCACGATGATATCCAGCCCTATCCGTTCCAGACCGACACATGCATCGGCAACTGGCATTACGATCGGGAGCTGTACGATCGCGATGGGTACAAGACCCCCGCCAAGGTCATCCACACGCTATGCGACGTGGTCTCCAAGAACGGCAATCTGATGCTCTCCGTCCCGATGCGCGGCGACGGGACGATCGATGAGAAGGAAGAAGCGGTGGTCGAGGGGATCGCCGCCTGGATGACGCGCTATGGCGCCGCGGTCTACGGGACACGACCGTGGCGTGTGTTCGGCGAGGGTCCGACCAAGATCACGAGTGGGGACTTCAACGAAGGAAAGCCGACGTCCCCCTATACCGCGAGCGACATTCGCTATGCGCGCAAGGGCGCAGCGGTTCATGCGTTCGTGCTCGGCTGGCCCGAGAACGGGGTGGCAAGGCTGCCGGAACTGGCGAAACAGGGCACGGTTCGCCGCGTCACTCTACCGGGGGCAGCGGCGCCGCTCGAGATCCGGCGCGGCGGCGATGCGCTTTACGTCACGCTCCCGGCAGCACGACGGAATTCGATCGGCGTGGCGCTGATCGTTGAGGGGGACGGGCTAGCCTGACGGGCAGGCGCTCAAAGGAGAGACGCGCATCGACCAAGATCGATGCGCGTCTCGAAGGTCATTTCAGGTCGCGGATCCAGATCGACCGGAAGCTGATCGGCGCGCTGGGGTCGCCATGGTCCTGCAGCTTGATCGCGGCCGGACCGTGCGCTTTGTATACGGGCGCGCCGATGTACCGGGTTTCCCCCTTGAGCGCGACGTGGTTCTGCACCAGCACGCCGTTGAACAACACGGTTGCATAGGCCGGGCTGGTCACCGAACCATCGGCGGCAAAAACCGGGGCGGTCCAGATCACGTCATAGCTCTGCCATTCCCCCGGCGCCCGGGTCGGGTTGGCGAGGGGGACGATCTGCTTGTAGATCGCGCCCGCTTGACCGTTGACGTAGGTCTTGTTGCGGTAGCTATCCATGATTTGCAGTTCGTAGCCCGCGTCGCCATCGCCGGTCGACGCGAGGAACAACCCGCTGTTACCGCGGGCCTGACCCGTGCCGGTGATGTTGGCGGGAACGCGCCATTCGATGTGCAGCTGGTAGTTGCCGAACTTGCGCTTGGTCTCGATGTTACCCGTGCCCTTCAGCACCGTCAGCACGCCGTCGCGGACGGTCCAGCGCGCTGCGCCTTTGTCCTTTGTGCTGGTCCACTGGTCGAGGTTCTTGCCGTCGAACAGGACCAGCGCATCGGCGGGTGCGGGCACGGACGGCGTTGGCGCGACCACCACGACCGGGGGTTCGGGTTGCCAGACCTCGGTATCCTCGGGACGTTGCGCGGGCGCGGCCTGCGCAAGAAGCGTGATAGCGAGGAGACTGAACGTAGCGGCCATTTTAGACCATCCTTTCCGATGACGGTGTCGCGCGACATTTGCGGCACCAGGTATCTGCGGGGTTTGTGCGGAACAGCGCCGAAAGGCCGTCGCGGCCGATATCGAACTGATTCCCCCCCCATTTCGTTGCCGCAACCTGACACCCGATTCTCGCGGGAGCAAGCCGCCGATCCACTCGACCTGAAATTCCACGGTCGAAGTCGTGTGTTGCTCGGGCTAAACGCGATTAGGTGCGGGGCGGGGCAGTACTGCCCCGGACGACCAGCATATGCTTCAGCGTCACCTGGCGTGGTGGGCTCGGCGCATCCCGCAGAATCTGGACGAGCAACTCGACTGCACGGCGGCCGATCATCGCCTTGGGCTGCGCGATCGTCGTCAGCCCAGGCTGAAAGTACCGCGCGAGCGGAACGTCGTCGAATCCGACCACCGATACGTCGCCAGGGCAGGACAGGCCGGCTTCGGCGACGGCACTGATCGCGCCGATCGCCATTTCGTCGCTGAAGCAATACAGGGCGGACACCTTTTCCGCGAGCAAGATGCGCGCCTGTTCGAATGCAGTCCCTGCCGAATAGTCGGCGATCCGGACCCGCAGTCGATCGGCAATCCCATGCCGTTCCGCCGCTGCGATCGCTCCGGTCAAGCGATCACGGCTGATCGGACTAATCGGCGGTCCGGTAATGATACCGATGTCGCGGTGCCCGAGCGCAACGAGATGTTCGAACGCTTCGCCGCTAGCCGCGGCATTGTCGATATGGACGCTGGGGACGCCGATGCCGGGACTATATTCACAACCGTTGACGATCGGCGCCGAGTAGCCGCAGCGATCGAGCAATGGCTGGAGGCTGTCGGGCAAGCGGTGGCCGAGAAAAATCAATCCGTCGACTTCGCGTCGCGACAGCATCACGGCATATTGTTCTTCGATCTCGGGATCGTGCCGCGTATCCCCCACGACCACGGCGTAGCCCGCGTCGCGCGCGGCTTCTTCCGCGCCCCGTATGACGCTGGCGAAGAACGGGTTTGATATATCCGGTACGGTTAGGAGGATCTTCGCGGCTCGCAGCGTGCGCAGCGTCCGCGCTGCGACGTTGGGAGCGTAGCCCAGCGTGCGGATCACCTCGAGCACGCGCAATCGGGTGGGTTCGGCGACTCGATCCGGGCGACTGAGGACGCGCGAAACGGTGGCGGTCGAAACCCCGGCCGTTGCGGCAACGTCGATGATGGTCGTCATCTTTCCGTCATGGATCGAGTTGCAGGGCATGTCGATGACGATCCGATGTAAACCTTTACATCCTGATTTGGCGCGGTTAGCTTCTTGTCCGACAAGCAGGCAAACTGCGCGGGTGGGGATGATGATGGCCGTGTCGGAACAGATTGAACGGACGATTGCCGCGCCTACCGATGGGTGGCTGACAGGGCGTCTCAGCGCTTTGATGTTCCTGCAATTTTTTGTGTGGGGGGCGTGGACCGTCACGCTTGGCCTGGTCATGCAGACGGTCGGGATCGGCGCGTTGATCGGCAACGCTTTTTCGGTCGGGCCGATCGCTTCGATTGTCGGGTCCTTCCTCATCGGCATGGCGGCCGCGCGCTATGTCGCGCCGCGTTTGCTGATGGTGATCCTGCACTTGATCGGCGGCGCGCTTCTGTTCGTCCTGCCGACGCTCATCACGCCCCAGGCGGGCGGGACGTTCGTCTGGGTTCTGCTCGTGTATATGGTTCTCTACATGCCGACCGTTGGCCTCGCCAACACGATCGCGCTCAAGAGTTTCGGCGAGCGCACCGACCGGTTTCCCTTCGCCCGCGCCTTCGGTACGGTTGGCTGGATCGCCGCCGGGTTGATCGTGGGCTGGGCAGGGCTGTCGGCGAGCCCGCAAATTTTCACCATCGCGGCGGTCGCATCGATCGCGCTCGGGCTTTACAGTTTCACTCTGCCCAACGTGGCGCCGGATGCGCCGCGCGACGAAGGCGTGCTGCGCCAAGTGCTCTGCGTCGAGGCGTTCAGCCTGCTCAAGCAGCGGTCTTTCCTCGTTTTCATCGTCTGCGCTACGCTGATCTCCGTCCCGCTCGCGATGTATTATGCTTACGCTTCGCCCTATGTCGGCGCGGCTGGGATCGAGAATGTCGGTGGCACGCTTGCCATCGGGCAGATGTCCGAATTGGCGTTCATGTTCTCGATGCCGTGGCTGTACCGCCGGTTTGGCGTCAAGCCGCTGCTGCTTGTCGGTATGATGGCGTGGGCGTTGCGGTATGCCCTGTTCGCGATCGGTGACGGTGGTTCCGGCCTGTGGGCGGTCTACCTTGGCGTTGCTCTGCATGGCGTCTGCTACGACTTCTTCTTTGTAGCAGGCGCGATCTACACGGGCACGATCGCGACCCCCAAGGGGGTCAATGCACAGGCGCAAGGAATGCTGACGCTGTTCACCTACGGGGTCGGGATGCTGTTGGGGTCGCAGATCGGGGCGTTGTTGTACGCGCAACTGCCCGCCACGCCGGACATCGCCGACTGGCATAGCATGTGGTGGTATCCCGCAATCGCAGCGGCTTGCATCGCGGTGCTGTTCCAGCTGACGTTCAAGGACAACTCAAGAGCAAGGACGGCCGTATGACCGCGATGAAGGGGCCGGGCATTTTCCTGGCGCAGTTCCTGGGCGACGCAGCGCCGTTCGATACGCTCGAAAATCTCGCGCGCTGGGCGTCGGGGCTGGGGTATGTCGGGGTACAGATCCCCTGCAACGATCGGCTGATCGATCTGTCGCTGGCCGCCGAAAGCACCGCGTATTGTGACGATCTGCGCGGGATGCTCGACGGGCACGGGATCGCGATTACCGAGCTTTCGACGCATCTTCAGGGGCAGCTTGTTGCGGTTCACCCCGCTTATGACGCACTTTTCGATGGTTTCGCGCCGGTCGAAGTGCACGGCAAGCCCGCTGAGCGGCAGGCCTGGGCGGTCGAGCAGCTCAAGCTTGCCGCCCGCGCGAGCGCCAATCTCGGCCTCTCCGCGCATGCAACGTTCTCGGGCGCGCTCGCCTGGCCCTATGTCTATCCGTGGCCGCAGCGCCCGGCCGGTCTGGTCGAGGAGGCGTTTGCCGAACTGGCGCGGCGTTGGCGACCAATCCTTGACACCTTTGATGCCGCCGGTGTCGATTGCGCATACGAAGTCCATCCGGGCGAGGATCTTCACGACGGCGCGTCGTGGGAGCGGTTCCTGACCGCGGTCGATCACCATCCACGTGCGCGAATGCTGTTCGATCCGTCGCATTTTGTGCTGCAACAGCTCGATTATCTGGACTTTATCGACCGGTATCATGACCGAATTGCGTGTTTCCACGTCAAGGATGCGGAGTTCAATCCGACCGGCCGGTCCGGCGTTTACGGGGGGTACGAACCTTGGGTCGATCGTGCTGGCCGGTTCCGCTCCTTGGGGGATGGACAGGTTGATTTCTCGTCTATTTTCAGCAAACTAGCGCAATATGGCTATACGGGCTGGGCTGTGCTGGAATGGGAATGTGCGTTGAAGCGCGCGGAGGACGGCGCACGGGAAGGCGCTCCTTTCATCCGGGATCATATCATCCACCTCACCGATCATGCGTTCGATGATTTCGCGAAAAGTGGCGCTGACCAGACGGCAATTCGCAAGATCCTCGGTCTGCCGGCGAGCGAAGGCTAAGCGATGACGCGATATCCTCTTCGGCTCGGCATGGTCGGCGGCGGCGACGGCGCGTTCATCGGCGCGATCCATCAGCGGGCGGCTGCGCTCGACGGCGATTGGCGGCTGGTGGCAGGAGCGTTCAGCACCGACGCCGAACGCAGCCGCCGGAGCGGCGAGCGGCTGGGGCTGGCAGCAGACCGGGTCTACCCATCGTTCGACGCGCTGATCACGCAGGAGCGGGCGCTTCCTGCCGAAGAGCGGATCGACGCGATCGCGATCGTGACGCCGAACCACCTCCACGCGCCGATGGCGATCGCCGCCCTCGAGGCGGGTTTCCACGTCTTCTGCGAAAAACCGATGGCGATGAGCTTGGCGCAGGCACAGGCGATCGCTTCTGCAGCGACCGCGAGTGGCCGGCACTTCGGGCTCGCGTTCACCTACAGCGGCTACCCGCTGGTCGAGGAGGCGCGGTTACGCATCGCGCGCGGCGATCTGGGCGCGATCCGACTGGTGCAGGTGGAGTATCTGCAAGGCTGGCTCAGCTTGCCGATCGACACCGACGGCAACAAGCAGGCCGAATGGCGCACCGATCCCGCACGCGCCGGGCTCGGCGGATGTCTCGGTGATATCGGCACCCACGCCTTTCAGTTGGCCGAGCACGTCTCCGGGCTGCAGGTCGAAACGGTTTCGGCCGATCTCGCGATCCATGTCGAAGGGCGGCGGCTCGACGACGATGTCGGCGCGATGCTGCGGTTCGCAGGCGGCGCGCGGGGCTTGCTCAAGGCGAGCCAGATCGCCGCAGGCGAGGAGAACGGCCTGCGCCTGCGCATCCATGGCGAGCGCGGTGGCCTGGAATGGGCGCAAATGGAGCCGAACACCCTCATCCTGCGCTGGCTCGATCGCCCCGCCGAGATCGTCCGCGCAGGCGGACCGGGGCTCGACGCTGCAACCACCGCGCTTCTGCGGACGCCCGCCGGTCATCCCGAAGGGTATATCGAAGCGTTCGCCAACCTGTACCGCGCGTTCGCCGCCGCCATCCGGGAAGAAACCGCAACCGCTGCTTTCCCGGGTGTCGCGGACGGTTTGCGTACGATGGCGTTCATCGAAGCGGTGATAGACAATGCCCAGTCCGACCAGAAATGGACTCGTGTCGTATCCGGAGAGTATGAATGAAGCTTCAAATCAGTTTGTTGGCGGGGGCCGCGGTTGTTGCGGCGGTCCTCGCGCCTGCATCGCCGACGGTTGCGCAAGGCGCCTCCGCAGCGCCGTCTGCGTTCAATGCGTGCCGTGCCTGCCACACCGTCCAGAAGGATGCGAAAAGCGGAATCGGTCCCAATCTTCATGGAGTCGTCGGTCGTCCGGCGGCATCGCTCGCGGGGTTCAACTATTCGCCGGCGCTGAAAGCCTCGAAATTGCGCTGGGACGAAAAGACGCTGGATGAATATCTCGCTGGGCCAAGCAAGAAGGTTCCTGGTACGCGGATGCCGATTGCAACGCCCGATCCGGCCAAGCGCGCTGCGCTCATCGCGTATTTGAAGAGCGAAGGCGCGAAATGATGCGGGTGGCCGCATGACGCTCTCACGCCGGACGCTACTCGCGGCGGGTGCCGTGGCTACGGTCGCGTCCGGTGTGGCTGCGGCGCGCGGTCGCACGTCCACCACCGCAAAGTTCGGGCTGAAATTCGCCCCGCATGAAGGCAGCTTCGCCAGTCGTGGTGGGTTGTTCGAACAGATCGCTTACGCCGCCGACCAGGGCTTCACCGCGTGGGAAGACAATGAAGCGCGCGCGCGACCGGTCGCACAGCAGGAACAGCTCGCACGGACGCTCACCCAGCGCGGAATGACGATGGGCGTGTTCGTCGCGAGCATGCCGCAATGGTCCAAGTCGCGTCCGATCCTTGGCAGCACCGATGGCGCGGAGCGCGAAGCGTTTCTCGCCGATATTCGCGGATCGATCGAGGTGGCGAAACGCCTGGGCGCGACGTGGATGACGGTGGTTACCGGCTTCCTCGACCCCAAGGTCCCGGTCGATATCCAGACGGCGCGCGTCATCGACGTGATGCGTCGCGCGGGAGAGATCGTGGCGCCGCACGGCATTGCGATGGTGATGGAGCCGCTCAACACGCGGACCAATCACCCGGGTGTGTACATGCAGTCGATATCGCAGGGCTATGCCGTCGCGCGCGGCGTCAACAGCCCGGCCGTCAAAGTGCTGGCGGATCTCTACCATGAGCAGATTCAGTCGGGGAATTTGATCCCGACGCTGGATACGTGCTGGGACGAGATCGGCTATATCCAGTTCGGCGACAATCCGGGCCGTAACGAGCCCGGCACCGGCGAAATCAACTATGGCCCGATCGTCCGCCATCTCAAGGCCAAGCGCTATTCCGGCGTGATCGGCATGGAGCATGGCAATGCGACTGCTGGACGGGCGGGCGAAGACCGGTTGGTTGCCGCCTATCGAATGATCGACGCAGCGGACGGCACGGCATGATCCGCGCTGCCGCTTATACAGGAGAGGATAAGAGATGATCGATCGCAGAAGCGCGCTTGCGAGCGTTGCAGCGATGTTCGGTACGGCGGTGTTTGCGCCGATCGCCCGTGCGGCGGGGCCTGCCGGTCCAGTCGCCGTCGTTCCCAAGATCAGCGATGGTCCGCCGACCGTCGCGGTGTTCACGCCAGCGCAGCGCGAAGCGGTGACGGTATTGTCGGAACGCGTCCTGCCGACGACCGATACCCCCGGTGCGATCGCCGCAGGCGTGCCCGCTTATATCGAGAAACTGCTCGCCGACTGGTCCTATCCCGCCGAGCGAGAACCGCTCCTCGCCGGGCTCGCGCTGATCGAGGCGCGCAGCATGCAGGATTATAAGGTCCCCGTATCGAAGGCGACTTCCGCTCAACAGGATGCTTTGCTGACGCTGGCGATGAACGATCAGCTTCCCGGCGGCAGCCCCTTCTTCCTGGCGTTCCGGCAGCTCGTTCTCACCGGCTATTATACGTCGGAAATCGGCATGACGCAGGAGCGCGAATATCTGCCGGTGCCGGGCGAATATAACGGCGCCTTCCCCTATTCCAAGGTCAACAAGGTGTACACGGCATGATCCTCGATCGCAGACACTTGCTCGCTGGTGCCGGTGGCGCCGTCGCCCTTGGGCTGGCCGGAACCACCGTTGCCCGCGCGGCGGCGACCCGTCGGATCGGCGCGATCGGGTTGCAGCTCTATACCGTGCGCGAGATTTTCCAGAAGGACCCGGTCGGCACGCTCGAAGCGCTTGCGAAGATCGGCTATCGCGAGATGGAGTTTGGCGGCGGCGGGTATGACGCCATGGACCACGCGATGCTGCGCAAGACGATGGACCGGTTGGGCCTGCGCGCACCGTCGGCGCACATCAGTTACGATGCCCTGCTCGGCAAATTCGATGCGTCGCTTGCGATGGCGAAGACGCTCGGCGTCAGCACGGTGGTGCTGCCGTACATGACCGATCAGCACCGCACCGAGGCGGGCTGGAACGCGGCGCTGCCCAACTTCACCCGGTTCGCGACCGAACTGCGTAAGGCTGGGATCGGCTTCGCCTATCACAACCACGATTTCGAGTTCACGACCAAGCCGGGCGGGGTCAGCCTGTACGACCGGTTGCTGCGCGAAACCAACCCGTCGCTCGTCAAGATCGAGCTCGATCTCTACTGGGCTGCGCATGCGGGCGAGGACGTCGGCGCGTTGATCGATCGGCTCGGTGCGCGGCTGTACGCCTATCACGTCAAGGACATGCGCGCGGACCGCAGCATGTGCGCAGTCGGCGCCGGCAAGACCGACTTTGCGGCGCTGTTCCGCCGCAAGGGCAGCGCGGGCGTCCGCCATTTCTATGTCGAGAACGATGAGGCGCCTGCGCCCTATCTGCCCGACGTCACCACCAGCTTCGAGACGCTGCGCGCCTTGCGGTACTGATCAGTCTAGCGGGAAATACCATCATGGCATCCACCAACAGGTTTGACGCGATCGTTATCGGATCGGGCGTCAGCGGCGGGTTCGCCGCCAAGGAACTCACGGAGAAGGGCCTGCGCGTCCTTATGCTCGACCGGGGCATCATGGTCGAACATGGCGAAGGTTACACATACGACGGCAAGCCGGCTTATGAGGTGCCTGCGCGCAATCGTATGCCTAAACCTCTGGAAGACAGCGACTATTTCATTGCGAAACACGGGTATGTGTCGCCCAGCAACCAGAAGTTCTACAATGACGACCGGCTGAACCCCTACGCCTTCGACGAGGGCGAGAAGTTCTACTGGATCCGCCCTGCCGCGGTTGGCGGGAAGTCGCTGATCTGGGGGCGCTGGGTGTTCCGCTGGAGCCCGGCCGATTTCGAGGCGAACAAGCGCGACGGGATCGATGGCGAATGGCCGATCGGGTATGACGATGTCGCGCCATGGTACAGCTATGTCGAGAAATACATCGGCGTTTCGGGTTCGCGCGAGAACCTGCCGTATCTGCCCGACAGCGAGTTCCAGCCGCCAATCCCGATGAATGTCGCGGAAAAGTGGGTCAAGCAGCGGCTCGAGACGCAGTTCCCGGGGCGCAAGCTGATCAACACGCGGCTGTCCAACATGACCGAGGACAAGCCCGACCAGAACCGCACCAAATGCCAGTTCCGGAACCAGTGCGGCAACGGTTGCTCGTTCGGCGCGTATTTCTCGACCCAAGCCGTCACGCTCCCCGCCGCACGCGCGACCGGGCGGCTGACGCTGCGGTCGGATGCGGTGGTGACGAAGCTGGCCTATGACGCGAAGCGCAAGCGCGTCACTGGCGTGCACTTCACCGATGCCAAGACCGGACTCTCCGAACTGGTCTCGGCCGATTTGGTGTTCCTGTGCGCATCGACCATGGGGACCAACCAGATCCTGATGAACTCGCGCATTCCGGGTGGCGATCGCAGCTATTTCGACACCAGCGGCACGCTTGGCAAATATGTGATGGATCACATCTTCCGCGTCGGGATTTCGGGTGACATTCCAGGCATGGAGGACATGATCGAATATGGCCGTCGTCCAGGCGCGGTCTATATCCCGCGGTTCCGCAACATCGACAAGAATGACGGGGCAGGCTTCCTGCGGGGGTATGGCTATCAGGGCGGGGCGGGCCGCGAGGCGGCTTCCCCGGTCGGTTTCGGCGCCGAGATGAAGCACGGCATGCGTAAATATGGCCCGTGGAAGTTCAACATGGGCGCGTTCGGCGAATGCCTGCCTTATGCCGACAACAAGGTGACGCTCCACCCGGACAAGGTCGATCGCTTCGGCGTTCCGCTGATGAAGTTCGACGTCCGCTTCCGCGACAACGAACTCAAGATGATGGCGGACGCGCGCGTACAGGGCGAGGCGATGCTGAAGGGCGCGGGGCTGCTCAACGTGACCAGCAGCGAGCGCGAGCATGTCCCCGGCGATGCGATTCACGAAATGGGCGGTGCACGCATGGGGCTCGACCCGCGCAAGTCGGTGCTCAACAAGTGGAACCAGGCGCACGAAGCGTCGAACCTGTATGTCACCGATGGTGCGCAAATGGCGTCGATTTCGTGCGTAAATCCCTCGCTGACCTTCATGGCGCTGACGGCACGCGCCGCGTCGCATGCGGTGGAGCACCTCCGCAAGGCGTAAGAGTTCGGCCTCGTAAACTGCCATGCCACCCTGACCTCCGGTTCGCCGTGGGTCAGGGTGGTTTTTTAATGGGTCGGCAGGGAGCGCACGTCTGACCCGCCGCTGTGCTGCCGGCGCTGGAACTTGCGACCTGACGCCTGCTCCCGTCGTGCACCCCCGGCCGAAATCAGACCGCCTTCGGATCCAGCCGCGGGACCAGGACGTGGACGATCGCCAGCGCGAGCAGATAGGCGGTACCAGCCCAGACGAACACGGGCGCGTAGCTGCCGACGGTCTCCAGCACATGGCCGACATAGCGCGCCATGATCATCCCGCCGACCGCGCCCGCCGCGCCGCCGATCCCCATCACAGAGGCGACCGAACTCTTGGGGAACGTATCGGAAACCATCGTGTAGAGGTTGGACGACCAACCCTGATGCGCCGCCGCGGCGAGGCCGATGATCGCCACCGCTGCGACGAGACTGGAAACGGTGCTCGCGAACATGATCGGGAGAACGCCCAGCGCGCAGACCAGCAGGGCGAGCTTTCGCCCCGCATTGACGCTGAAACCGCGCTTAATGAGCGCGGATGACAGCCATCCGCCGCCGATACTGCCGACGTCGGCGAGCAGATATACCGCGATCAATGGCGGTCCGAACGTCTTGAGGTCGAGTCCGTGGCGCTTGGCGAAGAAGTCGGGGAGCCAGAACAGGAAGAGATACCATACCGGATCGGTCAGGAACTTCGCGCAGACGAACGACCAGGTCGCGCGCCGCCGGAACAGGTCGCGCCACGGAATGGGGGCGGCGCCGGCGTCATTATCCTGATCGCTGGTGATATAGGCGAGTTCCTGCTGGCTCAGGCGTGGATGGTGTTCGGGCGCACGGTAGAAGGCGAGCCATGCTGCCAGCCAGATGAAACCGAGCAGCCCGGTCCCGATGAACGCCGCCTGCCACCCGTAGGTGAGCGCGATGATGGGAACGATGATCGGGGTCGCGATCGCGCCGACATTGGCGCCTGCGTTGAGGATGCCGGCGGCAAGGGCGCGCTCTTTCTTGGGAAACCATTCGGCGACCGACTTGATCGCGGCGGGAAAATTCGCCGACTCGCCGAGCCCGAGCGCGAAACGCATCGTCGCGAACCCACCAGGACTGCGCACTAGCGCGTGCGCCAGCGCTGCCAGGCTCCAGACGGTGATTGCAGCGGCGTAACCGAGTTTGGACCCGATCCGGTCGATCACCGGACCGCACAGCAACAGGCCGATCGCATACGCCGCCTGGAACCAGAAGACGATCGTGCCGTAATCGACCTCGGACCAGCCGAGTTCACCCTGCAACGTCGGCTTGAGAATGCCGATGACCTGCCGATCGATATAGTTGATCGTCGTTGCGAAGAAGAGCAGCGCGCAAATGACCCAGCGCACGTTGCCGCCCGCGCGCAGCGGTGGCGCGATGTCCGGGGCCGAACCTACAGCTCCTGTTGATCCGTCCACGCGCGCTCTCCCTGCGGTCATTTTTTATGGGGTATCAAAAATTCGGCGTTGGTGTGGTTCGGTTCGGTCAGGCGGCACTCCGGTCGCGCGCGCGTTCCGTGGCATAGGCGATGCCGCGTTCCAGCCCGCGCAGCTCCGCCAGCCCGCGCATACGGCCGAGCAGGGAGTAGCCCGGCAACGTCTGCTTGGACAGATCATCGAGCATCTGGTGGCCGTGGTCCGGCCGCATCGGGATCGACCGTCCTTCGCGTGCTTGCAGCGCATGGACCGCCGCGACGAGATCAATCATGCCCGCGCTCCCGGCGAGATGCGCCGCTTCGTGGAACGCATCATCGGGCTCGCGCTGGACCGAGCGCAAATGCAGGAAGCCGATCCGGTCCCCCAGGCGATCGATCATCCCGGGAAGATCGTTGTCGGCGCGCACGCCGAGCGACCCCGCGCAGAAGCACAGTCCGTTGGAACGATTGGGGACGCGCTCGAACAGGCGGACGAGGTCGGCTTCGGTGCTGACGACGCGGGGGAGGCCGAACAGGGCGAAGGGGGGATCGTCGGGATGGACGACCAGCCGGATCCCGAGCTCGTCCGCGAGCGGGCAGACTGCCTCCAGAAAGGCGACATGATTGGCGCGCAGCGCGTCCGCGTCCACTCCGTCATATTGGCCGAGCGCTTCGAGGAATCGCTCGGTGGTGAAAGTCTCCTCGCTACCCGGCAGACCCGCAATGATCGTGCGGTCCAGCAGACGACGTTCGGCGTCGGACATTCCCTCGAACCGGCGTGCGGCGCGGTCGCGTACTGCCGGGCTATAGTCGTTTTCGGCACCGGGCCGGCGCAGGATGTGCAGGTCGAACACCGCGGCCGCCTCTAGCTCGAACCGCAACGCGAGCGCACCGTCGGGCATCGCCCAGGCCAGATCGGTCCGGGTCCAGTCGAGCAATGGCATGAAATTATAGGTGACGACGTGGATGCCGCACTCTGCGAGGTTGACCAGGCTTTGACGGTAGCGGTCGATCAGCCCGTCCCAATCCTGCCCACGGGTCTTCAGCGCGTCATGGACGGGAAGGCTCTCGACGACCGACCAGACCAGGCCAGCGGCCTCGATCATCTGCTTGCGCGCCATGATGACGTCGCGCGGCCAGACATCGCCGTTGGGAATTTCGTGCAGCGCGGTCACGATTCCGGTCGCACCCGCCTGTCGAATGTCGCGCAGGGTTACGGGATCGGACGGTCCGAACCAGCGCATCGTTTCAGTCATCAACACCGTCAATAGTCTCCCTCCGCAATGGCTTGGGACGACGCGTCCACAGCAGATCCGCGGTTTGTTAGCAGCAGACAATTTGATAGGCCAGAAGCAATGAATTGGTAAGGCCATCTTGATCGATGGGCCGCGTGGGTGTTCCCGCGTGATCCGCGCGGTTCGGGAAACGGTATTGAGAAGAACGGGTTGCGGCCGCCGAGGCGATCCGCAACCCATGGTTGCCGGTCAGAACTGGAAGTTGACCGCCAGGGCGTAGGTGCGCCCGAACGTCGACGTGTACAGCGGGTCCTGCCGCGTGCTGTCGGTGTACAGATTGTTCTGTTCGTTGGTGATGTTCGAAACCTCGGCGATCAGCTTGATATGGTCGTTGAGGTTGTACGAGGCCGAAGCGTCGACGAAGATCGTCTTCGGGGAGCCGACCGCGTCGCTGTCCTGCGGGCCCGGGATGCTGGTGAGATAGCCCGAGCGATAATTGATGGTCGAGCGGATGCTGAACTTCTTGTCCTCGTAATACACCGTGCCGCTCGCGGTTTCGGGCGACAGGCCGACCAGCGGCGCGGTGCGGGTCAAGGTCGCGACGCCGTTGACGCTCTGCAGGATGTAATTGATGTTCGACCGCACTCGCGTGAAGTTGGCGAGCACCCCAAGGTTGCGCAGCGGCCCCGGCAGGAAGCGCAGCGGCAACTGGACGTTCGCTTCGAACCCGCGGAGCGGCCCGCCCGGCGTGTTGGTGCTGCGCGAGACGTTGAACAGTTCGTCCGGCGTCGCATTGCTGTTGACCAGCAACGAATCCGGCAACCCCAAGTCGCGGAATGGCAGCAATTGCGTGGTGTTCTGAATGTAGGTTTCGATGTTCTTGTGGAAATACGCGACCGAGATCAGCGATCCTGGCGCGAAATACCATTCGAGCGCGGCGTCGAACGTGTTGGCGCGGATCGGATCGAGGAACGGGTTGCTGAACGATCCGGTGCGGATCGCGACGTTGACGCTGCCGGCCGGGATCAACTGACCGTAGGACGGACGCGACATCACGCGCGCGGCCGAGAGACGCCCGATCAAGTTGGAGGTGATGTCGAACGCGACGTTCGCCGAGGGCAGCCAGTCGTCATAATCGCGGTCGACGCGCGAGATCACGCCGATCGTGGGATAGACCGACCCTGCCGGTGCCGCGGTCGGAATGACGCCTTCGGTATGCAGGTTGGTGGAGATGTAGCGGACGCCGACGTCGCCGCGGATCCCGATCGGCAGCCGGTCCTCGGTGTTGAACTTCACCATCAGATATCCCGAGGCGTAGCGTTCGTTGACCTTGCCATACAGGCTGCCGCATTCGATCCCACACAGCGGGAAGCTGTCGAAATTAACCGCGGCCTTGAACTTGTCGGGGTCGATCGCGGCGAAATCCTGCATCTTGCCGCCGAGGTTGCTGGAAATCCCGGTGGTGGTGAAGGTCAAGTCGCGCAGCGCGACGTTTGCGGGCAGTGCGCGCGGCAGGCTGAACGCCGGCGTCTGGTTGAGCTGGCGCTGGGTATAGTCTCCGGTGCGATATTGCCCGCCCGTCTGCAGCGTGAAACCGGGGGTCGCCTCCCATTCGGTGTTGAGCTCGAACGTCTTGCTGACGATGGTGTTGCGGCGATCGAAATAGGAGATCTGCCCGCGCTGGTTGCCGTCGGCGAGCGGCGGGCCATAAGCATAGATCGACGGGTCGGTCAGATCGACGCCGTAGCCGAGCTTGGGAATATTGGGGCTGTCGCGGAAATCGATCGAGAAATTGTCGGTGTCGTTCGAATCCATCGCGACCTGAAGGCGGTTGGATTGCAGGACCGAATCCGAAATGCCCGCGAGGCCATAGACGCGGAACGTATCGGTGAAGCGATGGTCCACGTTGAAATTGGCCTGTCGGAAGGTCGAGGTGAACTTCTCGTTCTGCATTTCCGAGCGCAGATCGACGCCGTCCCACACGCCGTGCACCAGCGAGCCGAGATCATCGACCTCGATTTCGCGGACCGACATCATCGGTTGCCCGTTGTTCGACGCGGTGCGGCCCATCGAGCGCGCGTCGAGATAGGTGTCGAGGCGGTCGACCTTGAACCGCGCATACAAGCCGTCGAGCGAGATATCGGTGCGGTCGTCCGGCTTCCATTGCAGCGTCAGCGAGCCGGCGATGCGTTCCTGCACCTGGCTCGATTTCGCCGGGCGCGGGAGGCGCGGCAGGAACACGCCGCCGCCGGGGCGACCCGACACGCCCTTGCGGCTCATGATGTAATCATAGGCTTCCTTGGTGCTGGTCCGTGGGTTGCCGGTGCTGCAGTTGGCCGCGTTCGCGCCGACGTTGTTGCCGCTGTTCGCGTAATTCGGCCCCGGGCTGTTCACCGCCGCGCCATTGTAGGTGTAGCCAACGGGTGTGCAGTAGGGGAACAACACGCTGCTGGTGGTGGTCGAGCCCGGTGCGGTCGGCACGGTCTGCGCGAGGCCCGCGACGTAGGAGGGCAGGACGTCCGCCGCGGAATAGGCGTATTCGTCGATGTGCCGCTTGGAATAGGCAACGCTGCCGAGCACGCCGAACGTACCCCCGAAGAACTTCTTCGAGACCAACGCCGACAGGCGCGGATCCGCCGTCTTGCTGATGTCGTTGTAGATCCCGCGCGCGGTGGCGGAGAGGACAAAATCCTTCTTCTGGTCGAACGGCTTGGGCGCGCGCAGGTCGACGGTCGCGCCGAGCGAGCCTTCCTCGACATCCGCCGAGGTCGTCTTGCGCACCGACAGCGCAGAGAAGATCTCGGTCGGGAAGGTGACGAAATCGAACGATCGCCCGGTGCTCACGCCGCCGCGGATGTCGCTGCCGCTGACCTGCGACACGCCTTCCATGCCGTTGATGCGGACGCGGGTGAATTGTGCGCCGAGCCCGCGCACCGAGATGTTGCGACCCTCGCCGCCATCGCCGCGTGACAGGGCGACGCCGGGGATGCGCTGCATCGACTCGGCGAGATTGGAATCGGGGAACTTGCCGATGTCCTCGGCGACGATGCTGTCGACCGCGGCGGTTTCGCGACGCTTGAGGTTGAGCGCGTTATTGAGCGAGGCGCGGAAGCCGGTGACGACGATATCGTCGTTCGCGGGAGAATCGACGGTGGTGCCGGGCGCAGCCTGGGAGGGATCCCTGCGATCCTGGTCGATGGTCTGGCCACTGGGCGGGGCGGGGACGGGGTTGACGGCTTGCTGCCCGAAGGCGGGCGTCGCCATCAGCAGGCCGATGACGCTCGTCGTGATAAGCAGACGCGGCTTATCGAAGCTTGTGCAGCGCATATCCCTCTCCCTTTTTGCTCGGGCCTACGGGGTATCCGTTGCCCAAGCCCTGACCTGCCACCTGGTTTGATCGGTTGGCTGAAAGGGTAGGTATCATTGCCATTCGCGTATGACAATGCCGTTAGATTTGGTCAGGGAAGTCCGGGGGCGGGAGGGCTAGACGGACCGCCTGGCCAGCGCACGGCGGCGCTGGTTGGTTTCCGCGCGCGCGCGCTCGACCGCTTCGGTTTCCGTGACGTCGAGCAGATGGTCGATCAGCCGGGCGAGATGGTCGCGCATCGCGGTGCGGGCGTCGACCGGCGAACGCGCTTCGAGCGCGGCAAGGATACGGCCGTGCTCGGCCATGCGACTCTCCGTGCCGAGACTGCCCGCCTTGACCAGCACTTCGCGCGCGAGCGGCGAGCGGAAGCGCATGTCCCAGAAGTCGGTGACCGCCGAAATGATCACCGCATTGCCCGTCGCTTCGGCGATTGCGATGTGGAAACGCCGGTCGGCGGCTTCGGCGGCGGCAGTGTCGTCCTGCGCCATTTGCGCCAACAACGTGCGCAGTTCGCCTAGCTGCGCTTCGTCGATTTCGGTTGCGGCAACGGCGGCGACTTCGCCTTCCAGCAAGCGCCGCGCTTCGGTAATCTCGAATGCGCCGATGTCGAGTTCCTTGTCCTCGTCGATCGTCGAGGCGGCGAGCACGAAGACGCCGGATCCCTTGCGCGCCTCGACCAGGCCTTTCATTTCGAGCGCGATCATCGCTTCTCGGATCGTCGGACGGCTGACCTGGAAGCGGTCCGTCAGGTCGCGTTCGGCGGGCAGCCGCGATCCGACCGGGAACGTGCCATCGGCAATATCCGCGAGGATCGCCTGTACGATCTTGCGGTACAGCTTGCCGCCGCCTTCAGCCATGTTCATCGACTACCTCCCATTTTCGCCGGCGAAGCGAAGGATCATCCGCGCGAAAACGCCCCTTGTTCCTTCGCGCCACGCGGCCGATCGTCAAGGCCTGTCCACCTCGAATCGCACACTTTGCGTAGAAATGTCTTACAATCCTATTGCGTGTGGTCCGACCACAACTTACTGAAGTTCGGACGAGAGGCCGCAAAGGCTCGACCAGACCAGACGGCGCGGCAGGACCGAACCTTTCGAGGTGGGATGTCCCGATGCGTACGGTCGGCGATAGAACAGGGGAGGCGCTATGACTCGACCGCTCACATTCCTGGCCATTGCGGCACTGCCGTTGATGGCGGTCGCATCCGTCCAGGCGGTATCGCAAGCCACACCCGCGACGACGGCGTCGCAAGCCAGCGCCCCGTGGCAGAACGTCACGCCGCGCGCAGGGCTGGCGGGTTGGCATGTCACTGGCGGCAAGGCGGATTATAGCGTCGACAACGGGGAACTCGTCGGGCGGGCGATGCCTGGGGCAACCAACAGCTGGCTGGTGTCCGATACGAAGTACGGCGATTTCATCATCGAGTTCGACGCCAAGACCGACCCCAAACTCAATTCCGGCGTGATGATTCGCGGGCAGAGCCGCCCGGATTACCGCAAGGGAGTCGTGTTCGGCTATCAGGCGGAGATCGATCCCTCGCCGCGCCGGTGGAGTGGCGGGCTTTACGACGAACAGCGACGGCAATGGCTGTACACGCTCGGCCGCAACGAGCCGGCGCGCGCGACCTTCGTGTCGGGCGGCTGGAATCATTACCGCGTCGAGGCGATCGGCAACCGGTTGCGGACGTGGATCAACGGCGTGCCCGCAGCGGACGTGGTCGACGATGTGGATGCACGCGGGTTCATCGCGTTCCAGGTTCATGCGATTCCCGATGCGGATGCGGCACAACACCCTGAAGTGCGCCTCAAGAGCGTGCGAATGATCATTGATAATCCAGCACGTTACGCGATGCCCGCGACGACCATTCCACAACAGGGGTGGCAATCGAACCAACTGTCCGAGGGCGAACGCCGTGCCGGGTGGAAGCTGTTGTGGGACGGTCGGACGACGGCAGGCTGGCGCAGTTTTGCGGCGCCCGCTTTTCCCAAGGGGTGGTCGGTCGCCAACGGCTTGCTGAGCGTCGAGGGGTCGGGCGGCGGCGATATCATCACCACGCGCAGCTATCGCAATTTCGAGCTTTCGGTCGATTTCCGGCTGACCCAGGGGGCGAACAGCGGGATCAAATATCTGATCGATCCTGCTTTGGCGAAGGGCGGTCCGGCGATTGGACTGGAATATCAATTGCTTGATGACGCGAACCACCCGGATGCCAAGATGGGGCGCGACGGCAATCGCACTGTTGGATCGCTGTACGACATGATCGCGGCGCGCAATCTGTCGGATCCGGCCAACGCTGGGAAGCGGGTCAATCCTCCGGGGGAATGGAACCGGGCGGTGCTGGTGGTGCGGGGCACGCATGTCGAGCATTGGCTCAACGGCTTCAAGATGGTCGAGTATGAGCGCGGGTCGCCCGTCTTCCGCGCGCTGGTCGCGCAGAGCAAATATGCCAAATATTCCAATTTCGGGGAAGCCGACCAGGGTCCTATCCTGTTGCAGGATCACGGGAATCATGTCGACTTCCGGTCGATCAAGCTGCGCGAACTCTGATGGGGGATAAGACCATGCTGGACCGCCGTACGATGTTGACGGGGGCAGGCGCCGCGCTGGGCGTCGCGATGAGTGCGCGGAGCTATGCGCAGATCAAGGGGGCGAACGACCGCCTGCGGGTCGCCGTCGTCGGCGTAAACAGCCGCGGAATGGCGCATATGAGCGCCTTTTCGAAGCTGCCCAACGTCGAAATAACGCATTTTGTCGACGTAGATTCGCAGATTCTCGCCAAACGCGCCGCCGAGTTTACCGCCAAGGGTCATCCCGCGCCAAAGACCGTGGGTGACTATCGCCGACTGCTCGACAGCAAGGCGGTCGATATAGTGACGATCGCGACGCCGGACCACTGGCACGCGAAACTTACGATCGATGCGATGAATTCGGGGCATCACGTCTATTGCGAGAAACCGATCGGGATCGCGCCCGCCGAGGGTGAGGCGATGATCGCCGCGCAGAAGCGCACCGGCCGCCAGCTCCAGGTCGGCAACCAGCAACGTTCCAGTCCCGAGACGCAGCAACTGCGCGCGCTGGTACAGGCGGGCGAGCTGGGCGACGTGTATGAGGCGCAGACCTGGTATGCCAACAACCGCAAGTCGATCGGCACCGGGCAGACGGTCGCGCCACCCGCGCATCTCAACTGGGACCTGTGGCAGGGGCCGCGGCCGCGGGGGGACTATCGGTCCAATCTGGTGCCGTACAACTGGCACTGGTTCTGGAAATACGGGACGGGCGAACTCTGTAACAACGCGATGCACGAGCTCGACGTGGCGCGCTGGCTGATGGGGCTTGCCTATCCGACGCGCGTGGCGGTGCAGGGGGCGAAGCGCTTCCACGCAGGCGACGATTGGGAAATGTACGATTCGCTCGCGCTCGAGCTCGCCTATGACAAGGACCGTGTGATCCGCTGGAACGGGCAGAGCTGCAACGCGATGCTGACCTATGGGCGGGGCCGCGGTGTCCTGTTGCTGGGGACCAAGGGGTCTGCGGTGGTCGATCGCAACGGGTTCGAGCTGTACGACCTGGCGGGCAAGTCGATCCGACAGGTGATGGCGAAGGCAACGTCCGAAACCACCGGGACGGTCGGCGAGGGCGTGCTCGACGTCTATCATGCGGGCAATCTGGTCGATGTGATCCGCGGCCGCGCGAGCGCGCTCGCCTCGCCGATCGCCGAGGGGCATATCAGCACGACGCTCTGCCACCTCGGCAATATCGCCTATCGCACCGGGAGCGCGCTGACGATCGACCCCTCGACCGGCAAGCCCAACGGGGCCGAGGCGATGAAACTGTGGTCGGTCGCCTATGAACCCGGCTGGGAGGTCAAGGGCTGACCCCCGTGTCAATGGCAGTGCCGATCCCCACCGACGTCGAACGCTTCATGGCGATGGGGACGCGTATCGAACTCCACCGCTTCGGCGCGGCGGGGGCGGACGATGCGCTGCTCGCGGCGCGGCGCGCGATCGAGGCGGTGGACGATGCGCTGACGATCCACCGTCCTTCGGCGACCACCGCGCTCAACGAGCGGTTGCTGGCGGGCGAGACTGCGCCGGTCGACGATCCGGTGCTGTTCGATGCGCTCGTCGCGATCGATGCAGTGCATGAAGCGACGTTTGGCCTGTTCGATCCTGCCGCGGATCGCCGGTTTGCGGTGGCTGGATGGCGGGGGATCATCTTCGACCGCGCGGCGGCACGGCTGTGTGCCACGACCCCCGTGGCGTTCGATTTCGGCGGGTTCGGCAAGGGCTTCGCGCTCGACCGGGCAGGGGCTGTGTTGCGCGCGGCGGGGATCGTGTCAGCCTGTCTGTCGGCGGGGGAAAGTTCGATCGCGGTGATCGGAGAGCACCCGCTTGGCGGGGGATGGCCGTTCGCGGTGCCGCATCCGTCCGATCCCGACGATAGCCTCGTCCAGGTCGAGTTGATCGACCAGTCGCTGTCGATCTCCGCGACGGTCGGGGCGGGGACGGCGGCGCCTGACCGCGCCGCGATGCTGCGGCCCGACGATCGGGCGGTGATCACCGCACCGCGCTGCGCGGTTGCGGTTGCGCGGACGGGGGCGCTGGCCGAAGCGATGAGCACCGCGTTGCTCGTGGCCGATCCCGAACGTGCGGATCGCCTGATCGACCAGGACCGGGCAAACCGCTTCCTGTTCGACCTACCTTGCGCGACTGCCCGCGCTTCCTCTGCGAGAATGGCTTTGCAATGACCGACACGAACTTCGACCTTTCCCGCCGTTCGTTCCTTGATCGCGTGCTGATGGCGGCGGCGGGCGCGGGGATGACCGCTGCGGCACCCTGGGCCGCGATCGCTGCCGGCACCGCGGCGGCGACGTCGGACCGCGTCCGGATTGGCGTGATCGGAACGGGCGACCGCGGGCGCACGCTCATCCAGAACATCAACAAGACGCGCAACTGCATGGTCGCCGCGATCTGCGACAATTACGAACCGCATCTGACCAAGGCGCGCCCCTATGTCGGTGCGAACACGCCCGTGTACGCGGATCACCGCGCGATGCTGGAGAAGGGCGGGCTCGACGCGCTGGTGATCGCGACCCCGCTCAACCTGCACGCGAAGCATGTGCTCGACGGGTTCGACGCCGGGCTGCACGTATGGTGCGAAAAGGCGATGGCGCGGACGATCCCGGATTGCAGCGCGATGGTGAAGCGTTCGCAGGACAGCCGCAAGATCCTCCAGATCGGGCATCAGCGGATGTTCCACCCGACCTATCTCAACGCATTGCGCCGCGCCAAGGCGGGCGAGATCGGATCGCTGACGCAGATCCGCGCGAGCTGGCACCGCAACAACAGCTGGCGGCGCCCGGTCCCCGCCGGGGTGAGCGACCGCCAGATCAACTGGCGGCTGTACCGCGACAGTTCGGCGGGGTTGATGACCGAACTCGCAACGCATCAATTGCAGGTCGGCAACTGGTTTTTCGATGCGGTCCCGACGCGCGTCATGGGATCGGGGAGCATCTGCTTCTGGAAGGACGGGCGCGAGGTCTATGACCATGTCGCGCTGATCTACGAATATGCCGGCGGGCGAAAACTGATCTACACTTCGCTGCTCAATAACGCGCGCTATGGCTGCGAGGAGCAGATCCAGGGGAGCAAGGGGACGATCGAACCCGAACTCGGCCGGATCTTCCAGGAGGTGCCGCCCAAGGTGCTGGCGTTGCAGCGGATGCAGAAGGACGTGGCGCGCGGCAAAAAGCGCGCGGTGCCGATCGGCGGCGCGACCTGGTTCCCCGAGCTGCCGGTGACGACGCCGGGGGAATCGCTCGGTTGGGGCGAATATGACGAGACGATGCTCCAGTTTGAAGGGTTCGGCGAAGCGGTGCGTGCGAACCGGGCGCTGCCCGGCCTGTTGGCGCAGGCCTATGCCGCGAGCGTCGCGTCGCTGCTCGGCGAGCAGGCCATGGACCGGGGCGAGGCGCTGACCTGGCCGACTTCACTCGTCACTATCTAAGGGGAACAAGACCGTGACCGATACCGATCGACGTGCGCTGCTGGGGCTGGGCCTCACCGCCGGCCTTGCCGCCGGGTTCGCGGGCGACGCCTTCGCCCAATCCGTGACGCGCGGGGATGCGGCGACCGAGGCGGCCCCGGCGCGGCCCGCGCCCGAGGCGAAATACCGGGTGCCGTTCGCGGTAATCGGGCTCGACCATAACCACATCTACGGCATCACCGACGCGGTGATCCGGGGTGGCGGCGTGCTGACCGCCTTCCTGTCGACCGACCCCAAGCAGATCGCGGCGTTCCGCAAGCGCTACGGCGACATCAAGCTCGCGCGCTCCGAACAGGAGATTCTCGACGATCGCGCGATCAAGCTGGTGTGCAGTGCCGCCATCCCCAGCCTGCGCGCACCGCTCGGCGTGCGGGTAATGCGCGCGGGGAAGGACTATCTGAGCGACAAGGCGGCGATGACGACGCTCGAGCAACTCGCCGAGGTGCGCCGCACGATCAAGGAGACCGGGCGCAAGTTCGGAATCATGTATTCCGAACGGCTCGAGGTCCCCGCAGCGGTGATGGCGGGGCAGATGGTCCATGACGGCGCGATCGGCAAGGTGATCCAGACGGTCAACCTCGCGCCGCACCGCCTGTCCAAGCCGAGCCGTCCCGACTGGTTCTGGGACCCTTCGCGCAACGGCGGGATTCTGACCGACGTGGGAAGCCATCAGGCGGACCAGTTCGTCTATCTGACGGGGAGCAAGCGCGCGCATGTGGTCGCGGCGCAGACCGGCAATTTCAACAATCCCGACCATCCGCAATTCCAGGATTTCGGCGACATGATGCTGAACGGCGATGGCGGCGCGGGATATGTGCGGGTCGACTGGTTCACCCCCGACGGGTTGCCGACCTGGGGGGACGGGCGGCTCTTCATCCTCGGGACCGAGGGCTATATCGAGCTGCGCAAATACGTCGATATCGCCGGGCGACCGGGGGGCAATCATTTGTTCATCGCGGACCGGAAAGGCTCGCGCTATCTCGATTGCTCCAAGGTGCCGTTGCCGTTCGGGCCGCAGTTCGTCACCGATTTGGTCGAACGCACGTCGGTCGCGCAGGATCAGGACGGTGCGTTGCTCGCGGCGGAACTGGTGCTGACCGCGACCGCGCGCGCGACCCCGGCGCGCGCGTAAATGCTCCGGAACGCGGAGTCGTTCACCTCCCGTTCAACAGCGTAACAACCGCTGATTTCCGCGGATCTTTTGCCGTCTTCGATCGTATAAGGAGAACGTTTCGGCCAAATGCGATTGCCAATCTTGTTCGGCCCGCCTTGGCTCGTGAAACCAAAAACATTGCTAAAAGGTGAGTGTATGCGTCCGAATTTTGCGAAAGCTGCTACTGTTGCGATCATCATGGTCGGCTCGATCGGGATCAGCGGTTGCGCGACCAAGGGTTACGTCCAGCGCGAAATCGCTACCGTGAACCAGCGCATCGACGGGATCGATGGTCGCGTCCGCACGGTCGAGGGTACGTCGGGCCAGGCGCTGACGCAGGCGCAGGCTGCTGCCGGCCAGGCGCAGCAGAACGCGCAGCGGATTGACCAGATCAACGGTCGCGTCGACGGTCTCGACCAGCAGATGCAGCAGCAGGCACAGCGCCAGCAGCGTCGTCCGCGCGGCTGATCACGCTGTCGCAACGCGCTTGCATTGACGGTCAGGACGGGTGAACACCGGTTCCGTGTTTACCCGCCTGTTCCGCTTCGGTCGCCTTAGGGGCGTGATTGCGTCCACCCTGGTGGCGCTGGCAGTTTTGCCGGCGCCACTTGCGGCGCAGAGTTCCCCCAAGCCTGCAGCGAAGGTCTCCAAGGCCGCGAAGTCCGCCGCTGATTCCGCGCGGAAGACCGCGCCGAAAGTCGCGAAGAAGACCAGCGGCAAGGTCAAGACCAAGACGCCCCCCAAGGTCGTCGTTCCGCTGGTCGAGCCGGTCCGGTCGGAAGCGGCGCAACGCATGGTGGCGTGGGTCGCCACCGCGCACGACAATGGCGCGCTTCCCTATATCATCATCGACAAACAGGCCGCGTCGCTCTCGATGTTCTCGGCCAAGGGCGTGTTCCTCGGGGAAACGCCCGTGCTGCTGGGGATCGGGATCGGGGATGATTCCTCGCCCGGAGTCGGCGCGAAGGAACTGTCGGACATCGGTCCTGCCGAGCGGACGACGCCCGCGGGGCGGTTCGTCGCGAAATTCGGGATGGCGTTTGGGCGACAGCGGGTGTTGTGGGTCGATTATGCCAATTCGGTCGCGCTGCACGCGGTGATCACCACGCACAAGAAGGAACGCCGCGTCGAGCGGCTGTTGTCGCCGTCGCCTGAGGACAATCGGATCAGTTTCGGCTGCATCAACGTCGGCACGAGTTTCTACGCCAAGCAATTGCGGCCGCTGTTTTTGAAGAAGGGCGGTGTCGTGTACATCCTGCCCGATACCAAGCCGCTCGAGGAGGTTTTCCCGAGCGTGCGGTTGTTGCCCTATCTTACGGCGGCTACTGCCGACTAGCGTTCGGCTGGGTTTGAAGGAAACGGTGATGATTCTGGCATTGATCGCACTGATCGCCGCCGCCCCTGAAGCGCCCGTGGTGGTCAGCTCGCTGGAAACCGAACAGCTTGCGGAATCGTGTCGCGGCAAGGATTCGGATGCGAGCCAGAGCTTCTGCACCGGTTATATTCTGGGCGCGTTCGACACGCTGTCGATGGCGCGCCAGATCTGTCCGTCCCCGACCAATGCCTCGACGTTGGAAGCGATCGCCGCGACGCGCAAGTATCTGCGGACGAACCGCAAGGCCTGGGATGCGGCGCCCGCGTTCCTCGTCCGCGATACGTTGAAGGGGGCTTTCCCGTGCAAGAGCGCGACGAAGGCGAAGACCAAGGCCAAAGCCAAGGCGAGCGCATCGAAATCAAAGGCAAAGCCGACGCGCAAGGCCGCGAGCCGGCAGCGCGACTGATCCTTTCTTCCGGTCCGGGCTGACCCGGCCGGTCGAATGCGAAGCGGCAGCGTCCTGTGCGGCGTTGGCGCAAGGTTGCCGCATCCATCTTCCAGCGTCTTGAAACGACGGTTCGTCGTTCCGCAACCTTATGTCACCGCTCTGTAATTTTTGATGCAAATTGCGCTAATTTGTCGGACAAGATTGACATTTTGCACGAATGAAAACAAGTTTTCGCCAGTTGACGACAACGGTGAAAGCGCGAGCCAATGCCTTGGAGCAGAAGGACAGTCCTGAAGGGCGGTGCCGCAGCGGTCGTTGCTTCGGGAGCGCTGACGCCCGCGTCCGCGTCCGCGTCCGGGGCCGGCGGCGGCGCGATGCCCGATGGCGCACACGCCTTGTGGTTCGCCGCCCCCTCCGACACGTGGATCGAGTCGCTTCCGGTCGGTAACGGTCGCATCGGCGCGATGGTGCGCGGTGGGGCGCAGCACGACGTTATCGCGCTCAACGAAGATACGCTGTGGTCGGGCGCGCCGCCGTCGCGCGGCAATCCGACGGCGCTGGCGTCGCTCCCCGCGATGCGCGCCGCAGTCTTCGCGCAGGATTATCACGCTGCGGACACGATCGCGCATGCGATGCAGGGACCGTATAGCGAGAGCTACCTGCCGCTCGCGGACGTGCTGCTCGACATGGCGCATGGCGCTGCGGTGTCGGACTATCGCCGGACGCTCGATCTCGACACGGCGGTGGCGGGTGTTTCCTATGCGATCGAGGGTACGCGCTACACGCGCGAGGTGTTCGCATCACATCCGGACCAGGTGATCGTCATCCGCCTTTCCGCCGATCGCGCGCGGAAGATCAGCTGTTCGGTCGGAGTGCGGACGCCGTTGCAGGGCAAGGCCACCGCAGCGGGACGGCGGATCGTGCTGGCGGGCAAGGCACCGGCGGTCTGCCAACCCAATTACCGTGATGTCCCCAACCCCGTCGTCTATGACGACGCACCGGGCAAGGCGATGGCGTTCGCCGCGGTCATCGACGTCGAGGTCGTCGACGGCGCGATGGTCGCGCGCGGCGACCGGATCGAGATTACGAACGCGAGCGCCGTGGTCCTGCGGATCGCGATAGGGACGGGTTTTCGCGGGCACGATCGCGCGCCGGATCGTCCGGTCGCCGAGGTGATCGGCAATGCGACGCGACAGCTCGACGCGGCAGGCGCGCGACCGTTCGCCACGCTGCGCGCCGCGCACGTCGCGGATCATCAGCGGTTCTACCGCCGGGCGTCGCTTTCGATCGGCAACGCGCGGAACGGCGTGCCGACCGATCGCCGCCGCGTCGACAACGCCACCGCGCCCGAACCCGCAATGGCGGCACTGCTGTTCAATTTCGGGCGCTACCTGCTGATCGCCAGCTCGCGCCCCGGAACGCAGCCGGCGAATTTGCAGGGGATCTGGAACGCTACGGTGCGCGCGCCGTGGAGCAGCAACTTCACCAGCAACATCAACGTCCAGATGAACTATTGGCACGCCGAAACCGCGAACCTCGCGGATTGCCACCAGCCGCTGTTCGATTTCATCGCGCGCGTCGCCAAGACCGGGGCCGTCACCGCGCGCGACTATTACGGCATGCCCGGCTGGTGCCTCCACCACAACACCGACATCTGGGCGATGGCCAACCCGGTCGGGCTGGGCGAGGGCGATCCGCAATGGGCCAACTGGCCGATGGCGGGGCCGTGGCTCGCGCAGCACCTGTGGCACCATTATACGTTCGGGGGCGACACGGCGTTTCTGCGTGATCACGCCTATCCGCTGATGCGCGGTGCCGCAGAATTCTGTGCGGCGTGGCTGGTGCGCAACCCGCGGACTGGTCGACTGACGACGGCACCGTCGATGTCGCCCGAAAACCAGTTCCTCGCGGCGGACGGCAAGCCCGCGGGGATCAGCGCGGGGTGCACGATGGACCTGGCGCTGACGCGCGAACTGTTCGCCAATTGCGCGGCGGCGGCGGCGGTTCTGGGCACGGATCAGGATTTCACGCGGCGGCTGACCGGGCTCGTCGCCGAGCTCGAGCCGTATCGCGTCGGGCGCTATGGCCAGTTGCAGGAATGGTCGGAGGATTTCGCCGAGCAGGATCCGGGCCACCGGCACATCTCGCATCTCTATCCGCTGTATCCCGGTGCCGAATTCACGCCGCGCCGCACCCCCGATTGGGCGAAGGCGGTGCGCGCAGCGATGCAACGGCGCGAGGATCACGGCGGGGCCGCGACCGGATGGAGCCGCGCCTGGGCGACGTGCATCTGGGCGCGGCTCGGGGACGGTGCCCACGCTGGCTATTCGGTCGACCAGTTCCTGGCGAAGAGCACGGTCGGCAACATGTTCGACACGCATCCGGGCAAGCCGCTGCCGGTGTTCCAGATCGACGGCAATTTCGGGATCGCCGCCGCGATCGCCGACATGCTGGTGCAAAGCCATGACGGCGCGGTGGCCCTGTGCCCGGCGCTGCCCGCGGCGTGGCGCGACGGCGAGGTCAAGGGCCTGCGCGCGCAGGGCGGGGCGACCGTCGGGATCCGCTGGAGCGGCGGGCGCGTGGTCTCGGCGCGGATCGCGTCCACGATTGCCGGACCGCAGGCGGTGCGCGCGCCGCCGGGGCAGCGCGTGGTCGGGGTCAGGGCCGCCGGACGCGCGCTCGCCTTTGAGCAGGAAGCGGATCTCGCGACGTTCCGCGCCGAGCCGGGCCGGACCTACACGCTGCGCTTCGCCAACGTCTGACCCGGCATCCCTTTCGACGATTTCTCCCCAACGAAAACAAAAAACGCAACTTCAGGACAGGACAAACACAATGAACAAGACGCTTTACTCGGCGACGTCGGCGCTTGCGCTGGGATTGAGTGCACCGGCCTGGGCCCAGACGGTGACACCCCCCGTGACACCGGCCGCGCAGGACACCACCGCCGCGCAGACGACGACCGAGGACCCCGCACCCGCGACGCTGCCCACCGGGGCCGAGCCGACGCAGGACATCGTCGTCACCGGCATTCGCCGCAGTCTGCAGGACGCGCGCGCGTTGAAGCGCGACTCGATCGGGATCAGCGACGCGATCTCGTCCGAGGATATCGGCAAGTTCCCCGATCAGAACCTCGCCGAATCGCTCCAGCGCGTGACCGGTGTGCAGATCACCCGCAACAAGGGCGAAGGGTCGCGGGTTGCGCTGCGCGGGCTGGGGCCGAGCTTTACGCAGACGTTGTATAACGGACGCCAGATCGCGACGCCGGGCGGCGGGCGCAGCTTCTCGTTCACGTCGCTCAGCTCCGACTTCGTCAGCGCGGTCGAAGTGCTCAAGTCGCCGACCGCCGAAATGGTGGAGGGCGGGCTCGCCGGATCGGTCAACGTGCGCGTGGCCCGGCCGCTCGATGCCGGACGCAATGTCGTCGCGGTGACCGCCGAGGGGATTTACGAAGAGAACCCCAAGATGGCGACCCCGCACGCGTCGCTGTACGTCAACCACGTGTTCAGCGACTCGTTCGGCGTCAACTTCGGCGTCAATTATGAGCGGCGTGGCGTTTTGCAGGCGGGGTTCTTCGGGTACGGTGCTGAACTCGGGATCGAGAACCGTCGCAATCCGCCACGCGATTACAACCGCGATGGCGACCTGAACGACCAGTTCCGGTTCGACCACACGACCAACCTGGTCGCGCAGGACGGTACGTTCGAGCGCAAGACCGTGATCGGCGGCGTTCAGTTCAAGCCGACCGATACGCTCAACCTGTACGCCGACGGCTTCTATTCGGACTTCCAGGACAATTCGATCTACAACGAGCATCAGGTCCGCTTCACCAACATCCAGGGCCCCAATTCGGGGATCGTCGGAAGCGCGAACGACGGTTCCTTCCTGACCTTCCTTGACGCCGACGGGGTTGATCACCGGTCGGACACGCGCGTGATCCGTACGCGCGACAAGCTGTATACCGCGGCGGTCGGCGGGATCTGGAAGAACGGGCCGCTGACGGTCTCGTCCGAGTTCACCTTCTCGAAGGGGGACCGGAACGCGCAGAATTACGGCTTCGGGATCAATTCGCGCGCATCGGCCTCGTATGATTTGCGCGATGGCATCGGCAACCAGCCCAACGTGGCGTTCAACCGCGGGTACGATCCGCTGAACCCCTCGACGTTCAACCTGTTCAGCTTCGGCGGTGACTATAATGCGCCGAGTTCCGACCGAAATTATGACGGCCGGCTCGATGCGAAATATGCGTTCGACGGGGCGGGCTTCTCGGGCGCCTTCAAGGTCGGCGGGATGTTCGCCAACCGCAAGAGCAGCTTTTCCTCGAGCAATTTCAACATCAATTCGACGCAGCTCGCCAGTGCGCTCGGCCAGACCTACAATCCGACGATCGAAGGCGGCAGTACGTCTGCGTCGCAGATCCTTTCCGTCACCGATTACTCCAAATTCGTCGGGGACTCGCTCGGACGGTATCTGGCCCCCGATCTGGACAAGTTCTTCAGTCTGGTGCCGCTGTCGCGCGTGCTGGAAATCTCCCCCGCAACCGCGCAACCAGCGCGGGACTATGCGGTGACCGAGCGGTCGTTCGAGGGGTATGCGCAGCTCGACGTCAAGGCGTTCGACAATCGGCTCAACGCCAATGCCGGGCTTCGCGTGGTGCATACCGACCAGACGTCGACCGGCTTTGCGGCGGACCTGACCTCGCTGTTCGTGCGGCGGGGCGGGGTCACCACCGTGGTCCAACGGACGTCGCCGGTGGCGATCGACAATTCGTACACCGAGTTCCTGCCGAGCCTGAACCTGTCGTATAACGTCACCGACTCGCTCAAGGCGCGCTTCGCCGCGGGCCGCACGCTGACGCGGCCGGATCTGGGGTTGCTGTCGCCGTCGATCAGCGTCGATGCCAACACGCGCGCGATCAACGCGACCAACCCGAACCTGAAGCCGTATCTGTCGTCGCAGCTCGACCTCTCGCTGGAATATTACTTCGGCGGCAGCGGCCTGTTGTCGGCAGCGGTGTTCTACAAGGACGTCAAGAACTTCATCGTCCGGACCAACTCGCCCGCGCAATATACCGTCCAGCTGGAAGAGGGCGGAACGTTGTTGCAGGACTTCACGCTGTTCCAGCCGCGAAACGGCGCGAGCAGCAAGATCAAGGGGTTCGAGCTTGGGGCGCAGGTGCCGTTCACCTTCCTGCCGGGGGCGCTCGACGGGTTCGGGGTCATCGCCAACTTCACCTATCTTGATCTTGGCGACGTGGTCGTGACGCAGGACCAGCCCGCGATCCCGATCTCGGGCGCATCGACGCGCAGCTACAATATCGCGGGCTATTATGAGAAATACGGCTTCGGGCTGCGTGCCTCGTACAATTACCGCAACGGCTTCGTGAACGATCCGCGCAGCACGTTCGGCGACGGGGATTATCAGCGCGCTTATGGGCAGCTCGACATCTCGGCGAGCTACGACGTGACCAAGAAGTTCTCGCTCAACGCGGACATCACCAACGCGACCAACGCCAAGACGATCAACGTCACCAACATCGGCTTGTTGCGCAACGTCCTCGACGTGGGCCGCCGCTACACCGCGGGCGTCCGCTTCCGCTTCTGACGCTACGCGCGTCGCACGAGGACGGGGGCAGGGGCGGGCTGCGGTTCGCCCCTGTCGTCGTGGCGACGATCACTCGCGGCGGAGGAAGATCCAGTAGCCACCGGCGCTTGCGGGTTGGATCCGGACGGTCAGTTCGCGGTGGCGATCCTCGAAATCGCCGATGTGCGTGAATTCCAGGTCGAGCGTGCCGGCGGCGCTGGCGCGTTCGACCCTTCCGCGAAAGTCCGGATTGTCCATGCACGGCGCGACTCGCCCGAAGAAGTCGAGTCCGATCCGATCGTGCAGCCCCGACCCCGACAGCCGCCGTTCCGCCGCGCTGTAATAGGCAACGGTGCCATCCACCCCGAGCCGGATCGCGCCGAACGGCAGGTCGTCGACCACCGACGGCGGGAGCGCTTCGATCGCGCGGGCGAGCGCGGGCGTGTCAAAATCCGGGAGGGCCGGTTCGGCCGAGGTGTGCTTGTCCATCAGCGCTGCTGCACGACGGGATGGCGTTGCAGCACGACTGCGCCGACGATCGTATCGACCAGCGTCCCATCGACCGAAAACGGCAGCAACAGCCGTTCGAACGTTTCGATATCGCCTTCCCCCAGATCGACGCGTGCATATTCGTAGGCCGGTTTCCCGGCCAGGGCGCAGCGGCGGTAGGCAGCTTCGCGTGCCGCCAGCGTATCGGCACCGTCGAGCGGGAGCGCATCCAGGCCGCCGGTCTTGCCAGCGTACTCCGCAAGCGCATCGTGCAGGGTCGATCCGACGTGCGTGAAGGTGAACTCGATCGGGCTCTTGCACAGGTCGATCGTCGCGATGAGGATGCGGTGCGGTTCGTGGCAGGCCTCCAGCGTGAACCGGTCGAAGACCGGCATCCCCGCTCCGCCGCGGATCGCGCGCCAGTGATCGAGCAGGGTCCGCGTGCACTGCGACTTCACGCGCAGCGCGAGCCTCTCGATGCGCTCGTCGTCCGACGCGCGCTGGCTGGCGGCGATGAGGACGCGGCGGACGGCATAGTGCAGCCCGGCCGGGCTGAACGGCTTGCGCAGCACCGTCTCGCCAGCGGGAATCTGCGCTTCGTCGCCCCCGGTGATGAACACGCACGGTATCCGGATCCCGGACGCGTGGATCGCCGCGACGAGGTCCATTCCGGACATGCCGGGCGCGTCAACGTCGGTGACGAGAACGTCGACAGGCCTTGCGCGTGCGATGCGCAGCGCGGTCTCTGCGTCCCTCGCGACAAGAACCTCGAACCCGCGATCGGACAATCCCGCCGCGAGAATGTCGGAAAGGTCGGGATCGTCATTGAGGAGCAGGAGCGTCTCGAATGCGGTTTCGGCCAAGGTCTCCTCGACCGGATCATCCGGCGGTGGGTGGGCCGCGACGTCGCGTTCGGTGGCGCGCGGAAGATATAGGGAAAAGGTGGTGCCGCGGCCGACCTCGCTGTCGATCCGAAGCGCACCGCGTGATTGCTGGATGAAGCGTTGCACCATCGTGAGACCAAGGCCCGTACCCTTGCCGCGCGCCTTGGTGGTAAAGAACGGCTCGGTCACGCGGCGCAGCGTTGCGCCGTCCATGCCGGGGCCGGTGTCCGTCACCAGGATCACCACCGCGTCGTGCCCGCCCAGTTCGCGGGGATGCGGCGGTCCGGCGGTCGCGGGGTGGGCCTGGGCGTTCCGAACGACGATCCGCACTTCGCCGCCGCCCGGCATCGCGTCGCTCGCGTTGGTGGCGAGGTTGAGCAATGCCGCTTGCAACTGCGTGGGATCGACCAGCGTCGGCCACGCGTCGGGCGCGCAATCGATCATCAGCGCAATGTTGCGGCGGACGCCATGCGACAGGAGATCCGAAATCTCGGTGATTGCGGTTGCAAGATCGACCGGCTGCGGCACCACGTCCTGCAAGCGCGTGAAGGCGAGCAACTGGCGGATCAGCGTTGCGCCGCGCTCGGCCGCGCGCTGCCCCATGGCAACGATCTGCTGGATCCGCGGGTCCTCCGTACGGTGTTCGATGATCGCGAACCCGCCGAGCACCGCGCCCAGAATATTGTTGAAATCATGCGCGATCCCCGACGTCAGCTGGCCGACCGTCTCGAGCTTCTGGCTTTGCAGTTGCGCCGCCTGCAGCGTTTCGAGACGCGCGATTTCCGCCGACAAGCGTGCGTTGGCGCGGTGAAGCGCCACGGTGCGGTCGTGGACGCGGCGTTCGAGATCGGCGGTCAGCGCCCGGAACTGCGCCTCCCGCTCCGCCACCGTGCGCACAAATTGCGCGGGTCCGATCCGATCGTGGAAATAGCAGATCACGGCGTATTGGCTGTCGGGCAGGGTGACGCGCTCCATCCACCAGCCGCCGGGGTCAAGGGCGCGGGCGGCGGCGTCGGTCGTGCTTTCCTGGTCGATCCCAGTCTCCAGCGTGCGGCGCACATCCGCGACCGCCGCGTCCGCCAACCGTTCGGGCCAGATCGCCCGGAGACAGTCGCCCAGCGGACGTCCGATCGCCGCGGGAATCGAGGCAAAGGTCCGTTGCGCGCCACGACTGAGCAGGCGCAGCGTCCCATCCGCATCGATCAGGCAGACGCTGAACGGGGTGTCGAGGATGAGCGCCTCGAACGGCGCGACCTCTCGTTGCGGCAGGGTATCGTCTGGACCGATCGTGCGGAGCATGCGCGGGCGCGCGGGCTCGCACACCCGCTCCCTCTGCATTGGCCCCCGATCATGGCCCGTGTTTCCCGCCTGGACCACCCTTCGCTCCCGTCGGATTGAGCCATTGTCGAAACGATGCCGCACGTATCAGGCTTTGGCTATGCGCGAATCCGGCACTAGCACCAATGAACGAAGTGCGGGATCGGTCACCATCGCGATGATCGTGCGTTACGAGGCAAGGCTCCGCGTCGGCGCGGTTAGCCAAGGGGTTGAGCATCCATGAAAATCGCCATCGTCGGAGCCGGGATCGCCGGAATGTCCTGCGCCTCTGCATTGCAGGCCGGTGGCCATGCGGTTGCGCTGTTCGACAAGGGGCGCGGCCCCGGCGGGCGGATGGCGACTCGGCGGGTCGAAAGCGCGACCGGTCTCGTGGCGTTCGATCATGGCGCACAATATCTCACGGCACGCGATCCGGCGTTTTCGCACGCGGTCGCGCAATGGTCCGCGGCGGGTGTCGTTGCGCGGTGGCCCGCTGCGGGGGAGGATGCCTGGGTCGGCACGCCGGGGATGAACGCGCTCGTCAAGGCGATCGCGCAGGATCTCGACGTGACGTGGAACAGCCGAGTCGAGGCGATCGCGTCCGTTGACGGCGGTTGGCGGCTCGCGCCCGTTTCCGAGGGTCTGTTCGATGCGGTGATCGTCGCAACCCCCGCGGAACAGGCCGTCGGCTTGCTCGCGCCGCTGGACGCGACGATGGCGGCGGCGGCGCGGGATTGCCCGTCCGCACCGTGCTGGACCGCGATGGTGGCGTTTGCCGACCGCATCGCGCTGGCCGAAGACGTGCTGCGGGATCGCGGCATGATCGGCTGGACAGCGCGCAACAGTGCCAAGCCGGGCCGGAGCGGGGCAGAAGCGTGGGTGATCCAGGCGACTCCCGACTGGTCGCGCGCGCATCTCGAGGATGCGGCAGAGGATGTGGTCGACATGCTCCTGTCCGCGCTGGCGGGCGAAGCGACCGCGCCCTTGCCGGAAGCGACCGTGCGGATCGGTCATCGCTGGCGCTATGCGCGGGTCCATGCCCGCGACGACGGCGCGCTATGGGATGCGCACCGCAAGATCGGCGCAGTCGGGGACTGGCTGCTCGGCCCGCGCGTCGAAAGCGCGTGGATGTCCGGCCAAACCCTCGCGGACCGGATCCTCCGGCCCGCGCGCGTTTGACCTCTTCAGTCTGACCCGCTCGTCTCGAGCACGTACTTTCTGCGCTCGACCGTCTCGGGCATCCCCGCGACGATCCGCTGGTCGACCTTATAATCGCGCGCAATCTCGCGGGCGGTCATTTTGGCGGACATCATCACCGACGGGGTTCCGCCACCGGGCTGCGTCCCCTGACCGACGAGGTACAGGTTGGTGACGTCCTCGCTGCGATTGTGCGGGCGGAAGAAGGCAGTCTGGGTCAACCGCGGTTCGACCCCGAACCCGTTGCCGGCATAGGCGCCGAGCGTCTGTTCGAAATAGTCGGGCGTGACGAAGCTGCGATAGACCAGCCGCTCGCACAGGTTGGGGATATAGCCGCGCTCGTCGAGGAAGGTCAGGACCTTCTGCGCGAAGCCTTCGCCCACCGCGTCCCAATCGACGTCGCCCAGCGTGTTGGGGACCGGGATCAGCGTATAGGCCGCATGATGCCCCGGAGGCGCCAGGCTGGGGTCGGTCATCGTCGGGATGTGGAGATATTGCGAGAAATCCTCGGCGAGGATTTTCCGTTCGAAAATGTCGGTGAGCAATTCCTCGTAGCGCGGCCCGAGGATGATGTTGTGGTGGCGCAGATCGGGGTCGCCGTCGCGCATTTCATAGCCGAAATAGATCACCATCAGGGACATGCTCTGCTTGCGGAACTTGACCACCGCGTCGCGATTGATCCGGCGATGCGCCTTGTCGATCAGCTTGAGGTAGGTCGTCGCATAGTCCCCGTTCGATACGACCAGATCGGCCGCCAGAGTCTCGCCCGACGCGAGCGTCACGCCGGTGGCGACGCGCTTGCCGCCGCGCTTCTCGACGTCGATCCGCGCCACTTCGGCGTTGAGGCGGACGCTGCCGCCCAGTTCCTCGAACTTGGTGATCATCGCCTTGACCAGCGCGCCGGTGCCACCCATCGCGAAATGCACGCCCCAGGTCTTCTCGACGAAGTGGATCATCGCATAGATGGCGGGGACCTTGAGCGGGTTACCGCCGATCAGCAGCGGCTCGAAGCTGAACACCTGCCGCATCTTGTCGCTCTTGAAATATTTGCTGATGAGCGAGAACAAAGGCTGGATCGCGCCGAGCTTGAGCAGATCGGGAACGACCCCGACCATCGACCCCAAGCTGCCGAAATAGGTATAGCCGAGTTCGAGGAACCCGCGCTGGAAGATCGCCCGCGCGGCCTCATGGAAGCGTTCGTACCCCTCCAGATCCTCGGGCGCGAGCCGCGCGATCTGCGCGCGGACGTTCACCGGGTCGGCATCGTAATCGAAGAAGGTGCCGTCGTCGAAATAGATGCGATAGAAGGGCAGGACCGGGACGATCTCGAGATAGCGGCTGGTATTCGGGCCGGCGCTGCTGCCCGTCAGGATGCGTTGATCGTCACCCAGCACGTCATCGGGGAAATCGGGCGCGGTCAGCATCGCCACGTCGCGCTCCAGCGAGAACAGTTCCTCGATGAAATGCGGCACGGTCAGCACCGTCGGGCCCATGTCGAAGGTGAACCCTTCCGCGCGGCGAACATAGGCGCGTCCCCCGACGTCATCGAGCTGTTCGACGATCTGCGTATCGAACCCGAGACTTTGCAGGCGGATCGCGCAGGCGATGCCCCCGATCCCCGAGCCGATTACGATCGCGGTACGTCGTGTCATGGAATGGCCGTCTCTTTGTCAGAACGCTGGAACGGGAAAATACGCGATCGAGTCCCGGTGGTGTCGTACGATTGCGCGAGAAACGGGTGCGGTGAATCCACCGGCACCGGCACTCGAACGCCTGCCTGACCACTGCATCCTACATGTGGTTTTGGGTAACGGACCGCAAGCCCCCGTTCGCTCGGTATCGCGATGGTCGGGAGGCCGCGCCTGTGTGAACACTCAAAGTTAACTCTCGGTTCGTACTACCAAAACCTTATCCGAGTGAGGGTTGTGACGGTGTTCCACGCGTTTGATGAAATCGATCTGGGTGGGCTTGCGCGCATGCCGCTGGAAGACCTGGATCGTCTGCCGTTCGGGGTCGTCGGGTTGGACTCGGAGAAGCTTGTCGTCGTGTACAATGCGACCGAGGCGGGGATGGCAGGACTTGCCCGCGATTCCGTGATTGGCCTGCCGTTTTTCGACGCGGTTGCGCAATGCATGAACAATTTCATGGTGGCGCAGCGGTTCGAGGATGAAGCCGAGCTCGACGAGATCGTCCCCTACGTCCTGACGTTGCGGATGCGTCCGACGCGTGTCCGGCTACGGTTGCTGGCGACGCCGGACGCGCCGCTGCAGTACATCCTGATCGAACGCTGAGGCGGTATGGACGCAGACCTGTCCCGGGAGCACGAGCAACTGCTCGAATTCCTCTACGCCTGTCCGGTCGGATTGGTGGAATTCGACGCCATGGGGGCGATCACGATGATCAACCCGCATGCGATGAAACATCTGCTGCCCGTTGCGGGGATGCGCGACCCGGGCAATCTCTTCGCGATGCTGGAGGGGTGCGCACCCGAGCTGCGCAACCTGCTCGCCGATTATCCCAAGGAGCGCGGGGGGATTTGCGAGGGGCACCGGATCGCGGTCGACATGGCGGCACGGCGCAGCGGCAAGGATCCCAAGGTGCTTGCGTGCACGATGATCAAGCTCGGGCCGAACCGCGCGATGGCGACCTTTTCGGACATTACCGTGCAGGTCGCACAGGAACGTCGCCTGAAGCAAAGCGAGAGCTGGTTCGGATCGCTGATCGCGGCGGTCAACGATTATGCGGTGTTGTCGATTTCCGCGGACGGCGTGATCGAGGGCGCGAATGCTGCCTTCGCGCGCCAGAACGGTTGCGCGGCGGGCGACGTGACGGGCGTTCCGCTCGACCAGATCGTCAGCGTGACGCCCGGGTCGGGCGTGATGACGGTGGCGGACCAGTTGCGGCTGGCCGAACGCGACGGATGGTATCTCGACGAAAGCTGGCAGGTCCGTGGGACGGGCGAGCGGTATTGGTGTCAGCGGCTGTTCGCGGTGCGCCCCGAGCTCGACGATCGGAGCGCGCCCGGTTTCTTCGTCGTCCTGCGCGACGTGACCCGCGACGCGTCGGACACGTCCGATTTGCGGCGGATGCTGCTGTTCGATCATCTGACCGGCGCAGCGAACCGCACGCACTTCCTGCAACTGTTCGAGCGCGAGCAGCGGCGCTGGCGTGATGCACGCCAGCCGTTGTCGCTGATCCTACTCGATGTCGATCACTTCAAGTCGGTCAACGATGCTTACGGCCATCCGACCGGGGACGTCGTGCTCAAGCAGCTTACCCAGCTTTGTAGTGCGACGTTGCGTCCGTCGGACCTGTTCGCGCGGCTGGGCGGGGAGGAGTTCGCGGTCCTTCTGCCCGACACGGCACTGATGCAGGCGGTCGCCATCGCCGACCGCCTGCGCGAGGCGATCGAGGCGCTGGTAATCCCGGTGGCGGCTGGGGCGGTGCGGATCACCGCAAGCTTCGGGTGCGCGACCGCAACCGACGCCTGCGGGACGGTGGATGGCCTGATCGAGCTTGCCGACGTGCAGCTCTATGCCGCCAAGCACGGTGGCCGTAACCGCGTCCACGGCCAAGCGCACCGATCGGTCGAGGCATGACCGCGGCGCCGATCGCACGTCCGGCGCTCCGGCGGATCGTCGCCGCACTGGTCGCGGACGAGACGAACCGGTCGCGGGGGCGCGTGGGTGGCACAAGCGGCAGCGTTCGCAGCGAGGATCCTTTCGCCTGGACCGACGACTGTCGGTTGTCCGTCGGCGGCTTGCCGCTCGATTCGCTCGAAACCGTCAATGCGGGGGCGGCGCTTTACGAGATGTTCGGCCTTGAAGGGCTGGAACAGGAGGCGAAGCGCGGTCCGCCCTCCACCGTCGGTCACTGGCTGGATGATATCTCCACGGTGCTGTTCGGGGAGGATCCGCGGCTGACGCTGATGACCTCGGGGTCGACCGGGCGCGCAAAGCCGTGCGTTCATGCCGTTGCCGACCTGCTGGCCGAGGCCACCTATTTCGCGTCCGTCCTGCCGCAGGTCCGGCGGATCGTGGCGCTTGTGCCGGCGCATCATATCTACGGCCTGATCTGGACCGCGCTGCTGCCGGAAGCGCTCGGCGTCCCGGTGGTCGCGGCGTCCGTCCTGAGTTTTCCCGCGCTGGAGGCGGGGGACCTGATCGTGGCGGTGCCGGATCATTGGGGCGCGATCGTCCGGTCGATCCGGCGCTGGCCGGCGGGCGTTTGCGGCGTCAGCGCGGGGGCGCCGCTGTCGGATGCGCTGGCGGAGACGGTGCGCGCAGCCGGGGGCGAGCGGTTGTACGACGTTTACGGCGCGTCCGAAACGGGCGGCATCGCGCTGCGCTGCGCGCCGGGATCGCCGTACCGACTGCTCCCGCGCTGGCAATTCGCTGCTCCGATCAACGGCGCGGATGCGGTCATCGTCGATACGGGCGGGCGTGAAGTGCTGCTCCCGGACCGGCTCTCGATCGGGCTCGACCATAGTTTCGCGGTAGCGGGGCGTCGCGACGGCGCGGTGCAGGTCGGCGGCATCAACGTCTGGCCCGAACAAGTCGAAGCGGTGTTGCGACGGCATGTCGGCATCGCGGATTGCGCGGTCCGGCTGAGCGGGCAGAACCGGTTGAAGGCTTTCGTAGTCCCCAGCGGCGTGGGGGATGAAGCGGCGCTGACGGCGGACATTGCGCATCACGTGCAAAGAGTCCTCCTTCCAGAACAGCGCCCGACGGCGTACGCTTTCGGGCCTGCTTTGCCGCGAAACGCAATGGGCAAGGTGTGTGACTGGTCATGAGCTTTATGCAGACAAATGCCTTTCCGACGGCTGAGGACCCATCCACTGCTGCGCGCTGTCGGGGATGCCGCGACGGCGCCGCGCTGCCGTTCGGCTTCACCATGGCGTTTCAGCCGATCCTGGACATCGCGGCCGGGCGGGTGTGGGGCTATGAAGCGCTGGTGCGCGGGACTGCGGGGGAAGGCGCTGCGGCCATTCTCGCACAGGTCAGCCCCGAGCTCGTTTATGGGTTCGATCAGGCGTGCCGGGTGCGCGCGGTCGAATTGGCCGGGACGCTGTTTCCCCCCGACCCGGCGGTGAAGCTGTCGATCAATTTCATGCCCAACGCGGTGTATGAGCCCAACGCCTGTATCCGCGCGACCCTGTCGGCGGCGGCGCGGGTCGGGTTCGACCCCAACCGGCTGATGTTCGAATTTACCGAGAACGAGAAGATGCGCGATGTCGGGCACTTGCGGAAGATCATCGCCGCGTACCGCGCCCAGGGGTTCACGACCGCGCTCGACGACTTCGGGGCAGGCTATGCCGGGCTGAACCTGTTGACCGAGCTCAAGCCCGATCTGCTCAAGATCGACATGGCGTTGATCCGCGACATCGACCAGTCGGCGACCAAGCGCGCGATCGTCGGCGCGGTCGTCACGATGGCGCACGATCTGGGGATCGTCCTGCTCGCCGAAGGAATCGAAACCGCGGCGGAGCTGGCGACCGTGCGCGCGTTCGGGATCGACCTGTGCCAGGGGTACCTGCTGGGACGCCCCGCGTTCGATATCGCAGAGCAGGTTACCCCTTCAGTTTTCGGGTAAACGCGTCGAGCGTACAGAGGCCGACGACGCCGCGCGCGCGACAGCCGGCGATCGGCACGATCCGACGATATGGCGCGCGTGCGGTGCCCGCGCGCAGTTCCTCGAGCGATTGCGCCCGGTAGCGCGCGCGGACGAAGATGTTTCCGGCGGTGTCGCGCAGGCGCTCGAGCAGGATCGCGCCTCCGGGCACGGGATCATCCGCCGCAATCCCCGGAACCCGCCAGTGCAACCCGAGCAGCCCGGCAAGGTTGGCGATGTTGGTGTCATGCCCCGATATCATCGCGATCTGCGCGGCCGCTGGGGCTGCGTCGGTCAGCCAGCCGACGATCCGCGGTGACAGGCCCGCCATGTTGCGCGCGGCGAGATATGGCGGCCGGGCGAGGATCGCGAATTCCAGCGCATGGAACGCGCCGAAGTCGGTGACGTCCTGCGCGCTGGCGCGGCCCCAGCCGACGTCGGCGGCGGGCTTTCCCTCGGCATATTCGAGCAACAGAATCTGCGCCGCGGTCGACGCCCGGTCCAGCGCACCGGCGAGCTTCGGGCGGGTCCGTGCGGTCGCCGGCGTGATCGTCGTCGGGTCCTTCGAGACACCGCATTGCGTGTCGGTCGGGCGTCCGCACAGCACGGCATCGAGCCGAGCGAGCAGGGGCCGCATCCGTGCCTCCGTCGCGGCGATGCCGCCGGGGCCGACTGCCGCATCGACCGCGGCGCTGGCGCGCGCGGGGTCGAGCGGGGCGTGGCCGTCGTCGATCTGTGCGAACAGCGGGTCGGTCGTATCCTGGGGCAGATGCTCGATCGGAACGCCGCAACCGGGGGTAATTCCGCGCGCATACTGCTCGGCGGTTGCGATCGTGCGCTGGTCGCTGTCGGCGAGCAAAGCGATCCTTCCAGCGCAACCGTGCGCCGGAAGGAGCCCGCCCGCGGTAAACGCTGCCCGATCCGACGCGGCGATCGCTTCGACCGCGGCGGCGCCATGCGGGGTGAGCCAGCCCGGGGCGACTGGCCAGCGCGGCCACGGATCACGCGCAACGCCCAGCGGCATCGGCTGCGCCTTGGTCGGGGGGCGGATACCGTGCCGCATCACCACCACGACTCGGTCGACTCGGAGACCCGCGACACCATCCGTCGGGGGGGCGGCACTGGATGCGGTGAACGCGGCAGCGCCGACCACGGCGCTTGCCATCCCCTTGCGCCAGGACGCGCCAAGGCGTCGTGTGATCGTCATCTCGTTTCTCCCCACCGCCGCCATGCCTGCGTCATGTTACAGCCGTGCGGCGGTCCGCATAACGGTCAGGGAAGCCCAGGCATCATGTCCGCGACCTTGGTGATGAGCTGGTGCAGCGAGAACGGCTTGGTCAGCAATTCCATCCCCGGTTCGAGATGCTTGTCGCCCAGCGCCGCAGGTTCCGCATATCCGGTCACGAACAGCACCTTCAGGTCGGGGCGCAGCAGCCGGGCGATGTCCGCGACCTGGCGTCCGTTCATGCCGTTGGGCAGGCCGACGTCGGTGATCAGCAAATCGATCTTCGCGCCCGACTGCAGCACCTTGATCCCGGCGGCACCGTCCGCCGCGCCGATCACGGTATAGCCCAGCTCGTCGAGGATCTCGTCGATCAGATGCCGGATGCTGGCTTCGTCGTCGATCAGCAGGATCGTCCCGCCACTAACGGTCGCCACGGCTGCGTTGGCCGGGATGATCTCCTGCGGCGCTGCCGCGCCTGCGTGCTCCGGCAGATAGACGCAGATCGTCGACCCCTGGCCAAGCTCGGACAGGATTCGCACCTGACCGCCGGACTGGCGCGCGAATCCGTAGATCATCGACAGGCCCAGCCCGGTGCCTTGCCCGATCGGCTTGGTGGTGAAGAACGGCTCGAACGCATGTTCGATCGTCTCTGTGGACATTCCCGTACCAGTGTCGGTGACGCAGACCAAGACATAGCCACCGGGCGGCAAATCGCGTTCGAGCGCAGAGGGTTCGTCGAGCAGGACGTTGCTCGTCTCGATCGTCAGTTTGCCACCGTCCGGCATCGCGTCGCGGGCGTTGATGCACAGATTGAGCAACGCATTCTCGAACTGCGTCGGGTCGATCATCGTCGTCCACAAGTCGGGCAAGCCGACAACGCGGATCGCGGTGGAAGGCCCTACGGTACGGCGCAGCAGCTCTTCCATTCCTGCGATCAGGCAATCGATGTTGGTCGGGCGTGGATCGAGCGTCTGGCGGCGCGAGAACGCCAGCAGACGCTGCGTCAACGACGCCGCCCGACGCCCGGCCTGCTGCGCGGCGGCGATGAAGCGGTCGGCGTCATCGAACCGACCTTGCCCGATGCGCAGTTCGAGCAATTCCAGATTGCCCATCACCCCGGTCAGCAGATTGTTGAAATCATGCGCGATGCCGCCGGTAAGCTGGCCGACCGCTTCCATCTTCTGCGCCTGGCGCAATTGCCCCTCGGCCATTTCGAGCGCACGGGCCTGGACCTTGACCTCGGTCGCATCACGCCCGACCGCGATGATCTTGCCGTCTCCCGGCCCCGCATTCCATTCGAGATCGCGATAGCTCGAATCCTTATGGCGGTAGCGATTGGCGAAGCGCGCTACGACTTCCCCTTCGCTGATGCCTTTCGCCGCGGCGACCGTGCTCTCCAGGTCGTCGGGATGGATGAACGCAAACAGGGGCTGCCCGACCAGCTCGTGCTCGGACCAGCCGAGGACGCGCTTCCACGCCGGATTGACCGCCTTGATCGTCCCGTCGAAGTCCGCGATCAACATGACATCCGACGACAATTGCCACAGCCGGTTGCGGTCGGTCGTGCGGTCGGCGACCTGCTGCTCGAGCGTCGCGTTGAGATCGAGCAAATCGGCTTGCGCGCGGAGCAGCGCGGCGTCGCTCAGCACGCGATCGGTCGTCTCGTTGGTGAGGATGAACAATCCTGCGATATCGCCCTTTCCGTCGAGGATCCGCGAATAGGAGAAAGAGAACCACGTGTCGGCGGGGCCGCGATCGGTATCCAGTTTCCACGGCAGGTCGTTGAACCGCTGGCTACGCCCCGCGAACGCTTCGTCGATGATCGGCTTGGCCTGCTCCCAGGCATCCGCCCAGACCTCGGCGAAGGGCGAGCCCATCGCCCACGCGACGCGTGGTCCGAGTAGCGGAATGTAGGTTTCGTTGAAGAAGAAGCTCAACGTGTCCGCGCCCCAGACGAGGATCATCGATTCGGGGGAATTGAGGATCGTGCTGATCTGCGATTTGAACATGTCGGACCAGCCCGCAGGCTCACCCAGCGGATGATCGGACCAGTCGCGCGCCAGGATGAGGCGGGTCGCCTCGCCGCCGCCGGCAAGGAACCGGAGATCCGGCGCAAGCGCAGCCGGGTCACGAACATCGGTAGAGATCATGATACGCTCTTACAGGTCCAAGCGACGGATCGCGCGGGAAAATTTTCGGCAGTCGTACGGGTGCCGGAATACGAAAAAGGGCCCGGATTGCTCCGGGCCCTGATCCTACCCAACGCTTTCGCGGGAAGGTGTTAGTCGCGATCGCCGGTCAGGAAAGCCGGCGCGAACTCGGGCGCGGGGCCGTCATCGTCGCTCTGCTTGTCGTTGCGCGGGGCGCGCTCTGCGCCACCGGCACCGCCGTCACGGCGCGGACCACGACCACCGTCGCCGTCACGACGCGGGCCACGGCCTTCGCCGCGACCACCGTCACCACGGCCGCCGCCTTCGCTGCGCGGCGGACGACCACCGTCGCCATCGCGACGCGGGCCGCGACCTTCGCCACGGCCTTCACCGCGCGGACGCTCTTCGCGGGCAGGGCGGGTGTCTTCGATCTCGGCGCCGGTTTCCTGGTCGACGACCCGCATCGACAGGCGAACCTTGCCGCGCGGATCGATCTCGAGGACCTTGACCTTGACTTCCTGGCCTTCGCTCAGGACGTCCGAGACCTTCTCGACGCGCTCGTTCTTGATTTCGGACACGTGGACGAGACCGTCCTTGCCACCCATGAAGTTCACGAACGCCCCGAAATCGACCAGGTTGACGACCTTGCCGTCATAGACCTTGCCGACTTCGGCTTCCTCGACGATGCCCTTGATCCACTTGATCGCGGCGTCGATCTGCGCGGTGTCGGACGAGCTGATCTTGATCAGGCCCTCGTCGTCGATGTCGACCTTGGCGCCGGTCTGCGCGACGATCTCGCGGATCACCTTGCCGCCGGTGCCGATCACTTCCCGGATCTTCGCCTTGTCGATCTGCAGCGTCTCGATCCGCGGCGCGTGCGCCGACAGCTCGGTACGCGTCGAATCGAGCGCCTTGTTCATCTCACCCAGGATATGCGCACGGCCTTCCTTGGCCTGCGCCAAAGCGACACGCATGATCTCGTCGGTGATCCCGGCGATCTTGATGTCCATCTGCATCGTAGTGATGCCGGCCTCGGTCCCTGCGACCTTGAAGTCCATGTCGCCGAGGTGATCCTCGTCGCCCAGGATGTCCGAGAGAACCGCAAAGTCCTTGCCCTCGAGGATCAGGCCCATCGCGATGCCCGAAACCGGACGCTTGAGCGGAACGCCCGCGTCCATCATCGACAGCGAACCGCCGCAGACCGTCGCCATCGACGAGGAGCCGTTGCTCTCGGTGATGTCCGACAGGACGCGGATCGTGTACGGGAACTCGTCCTTCGACGGCAGCACCGGATGCAGTGCGCGCCACGCGAGCTTGCCGTGGCCGACTTCACGACGGCCCGGCGCACCGAAGCGGCCGACTTCACCGACCGAATAGGGCGGGAAGTTATAGTGGAGCATGAAGTTTTCGTAACTCAGGCCGGTCAGCCCGTCGATCATCTGCTCGGCGTCCTTGGTGCCGAGCGTGGTCGTGCAGATCGCCTGCGTCTCACCGCGGGTGAACAGCGCCGAACCGTGCGCGCGCGGCAGGAAGTGCACCATCGCTTCGATCGGACGGATCTGCGTGGTGGTGCGGCCGTCGATACGCGTGCCATCCTTGAGGATCGCGCCGCGGACGATCTCGCCCTCGAGCTTCTTGACGAGCTTGCCCGCTGCCATCTGGTCCTGCGGGGCTGCATCGGCGAACGCCTCGCGCGCCTTGGCGCGGACTTCGTACAGCATCGTCGAACGCTTCGACTTGTCGGTCACCTTATAGGCGGCGGCAATGTCGGCACCGACGAGCTTGCGCAGCTTGTCCTTGGCGGCGGTCAGATCGCTCTGCGCCGGCATTTCCCACGGATCCTTGGCAGCCTGTTCGGCCAGATCGATGACGAGGTTGCAGACTTCGCGGCACGCCTTGTGCGCGAACTGGACCGCGCCGAGCATGACCTCTTCCGAAAGCTCCTTGGCTTCGGATTCGACCATCATCACGGCATCGCCGGTCGCGGCGACGACGAGATCGAGCTCGCCGGCCTTGATCTGCTCGACCGTCGGGTTGAGGATGTACTCGCCGTCGATGTAGCCGACGCGTGCCGCGCCGATCGGGCCCATGAACGGCACGCCCGAGATGGTGAGGGCAGCCGATGCTGCGACCATCGCCAGCATGTCCGGCTCGTTCTCGCCGTCATAGCTGAGAACCTGGCAGATCACGTTGATCTCGTTGTAGAACCCTTCCGGGAACAACGGGCGGATCGGACGGTCGATCAGGCGGCTGGTCAGCGTTTCCTTTTCGGTCGCGCCGCGCTCACGCTTGAAGAAGCCACCGGGGATACGTCCGGCAGCCGAATATTTTTCCTGATAGTGAACGGTCAGCGGGAAGAAGTCCTGGCCTTCCTTCACCGACTTGGCGGCGGTCACGGCGCAGAGCACCACGGTCTCGCCGAGCGTTGCCATCACGGCGCCGTCAGCCTGGCGCGCGACGCGGCCGGTTTCCAGCGTCAGCGTCTTGCCACCCCATTGGGTGGTTACGGTCTTGGTATCGAACATGCTTTTTCCTTCAACACCGCCGGCCGGATGCCGACGGGGCCACTGTGCGGACTAACCGGTCCGCGCGGTCTGGAGCGCTTGATCGCTCCCGACGGAAGGGCCGAATTGCCGTTCCCTCTGCACTTCCCCGGCTTTAGGCCGGGGTCCAGGTGCGCAACGTCGCTTAAAGGGCCGCTGCGCCCGAACTTGTTATGCCCGATGTCGGGCGGGGATGCCAAAAGGGGCGACCTTTCGGCCGCCCCCCGGTGTTACTTGCGAAGACCGAGCTTCGCGATCAGGTCGAGATACCGCTGACCGTCCTTGTGACGGAGATAGTCGAGCAGCGAACGCCGCTTGTTGACCATCATCAGCAGACCGCGACGCGAATGGTTGTCCTTCTTGTGGCCCTTGAAGTGCTCGGTCAGGTTGCGAATGCGCTCGGTGAGGATCGCGACCTGGACTTCGGGGCTGCCGGTGTCGCCTTCGACGCGGCCATGTTCCTTGACGAGCGCGTCCTTGCGCTCTGCAGTGATCGTCATTTCAGTCTTCCTTCGACATCGTCACAGGTTGAAGCCACGAACGACGCGGACCTCGCGGTCCTGAACCTCCACCAGAGCGACCGGACTGTCGTCCAATGTCGCGAAGCGAGGGCCATCGTCTGCGGCGATCCCGACCAACACCCGCCCCTGTCGGAGCAGCCCTGCCTGATCGGGGGTGAGGGATAGAGCCGGGATGTCGTCCAGCCCCGCCCTCAACGGCAGGAGATTGTGTTCAAGGGTGCGCGCTTGGCCGAATTCGGCCAGTTTGTCCAGCGATATCGCGTGCGAGAGGTCGAACGGACCGGCCTTGATGCGGCGGAGCATCGTGACATGCCCGACCGTGCCGAGCGCGAGCGCGATGTCGCGCGCGAGGGAGCGGATGTAGGTGCCCTTGGAGACGTGGGCGGTGAGGGTGACGTCGCTCAATTCCTCCCCCGGCGGGGGAGGGGGACCGCCAGCCTCCTTCAGGCTGGTGGTGGAGGGGTGGTCGCTGGCCGCAGCGCGCTGGGCTACCCCTCCACCATTCGCTGAAGTAGCGAATGGTCCCCCTCCCCGTGCCGGGGAGGAATGAAGGGCGTGAATGGTGACCTTGCGGCTCGCCAGCACGACGTCCTCGCCGGCGCGCGCGCGATCATAGGCGCGTTCGCCATCGACCTTGAGCGCGGAGTAGATCGGCGGCACTTGCTCGATCGGCCCGATGAACTGCGCCAGCACCGCCTCGACCGCGGCCAGCGTCGGCCGCACGTCGGAGGTCGCAATGACTTTGCCTTCCAGGTCGAGCGTATCGGTCTGCGCGCCGAACCCGATCGTGAAGTCGTAGATCTTGTCGCTGTCGAGCATCCGCCCGGCCAGCTTGGTCGCCTCGCCGAGCGCGATCGGCAGCACGCCGGTCGCGAGCGGGTCGAGCGTGCCGCCATGCCCGACCTTGATCCCGCGCTTGCTCGCATCATAGCCCGCCGCGCGCAGGGCGCGCTTGACCGCGGTGACGCCATCGGTCGACCCCAGCCCAAGCGGCTTGTCGAGGATCAGCCAGCCGTTGATGCCGCTCACAGGCCGCCCAGTTGCGCAAAACCCAGGAAGAAGTCCGCGACTGCGGTTGCGATCGGGCCGATCACGCGGCGGACGATATCCGCCTGCGGGCTGATCATCGGGAGAACGAACAGCAGGAACAGCAGCAGCGGGAAGCCGAAGCGCGCGAGCTTTGAATATTGGATCGCCGCCGCGCGCGGGAGCAGCCCCTGCACGACATGCCCGCCATCGAATGGCGGCAGCGGGATCAGGTTGAACACGCCGAGGAACACGTTGACCAGCACGAAGCTGTAGAGGCTGTCGAACACGAACCCCGCAACGGTATGCGGGGCGCCCTGCGCCGGGATGCCGCCGTGCAACCCGACGAACGCACCCAGCGACAGCGCCGCGAACGTCGCCAGCACGAAATTGGTCGCCGGACCCGCCAACGCGACCAGCATCATGTCGCGGCGCGGGTTGCGCAGCCGCATTGCATCGACCGGTACGGGCTTCGCCCAGCCGAAGATCGGCGCGTGCGCGATCGCGAGGATCATCGGCAGCACGACCGTGCCGATCGGATCGACGTGGCGGATCGGGTTGAGGGTCAGGCGGCCAAGTCGGTCCGCCGTCGGATCGCCGAAGATCCGCGCGACATAGCCGTGCGCGACTTCGTGGAAGACGATCGCGACGACGAGGGGGATGAGCCACACCGCGATGGTGTAGGGCAAATTGGGGTCGGTCATTCGGGTCCGTTCGGGTCAGGAGGCGGCAAGCGCTTCCCGGAAATGGCGACGACATAGCGCGATGTACAGGTCGTTCCCGCCGATCTCGGTCTGCGCGCCCTCGGCGATCGCGCGACCGCTCGCGTCCATCCGCAGGTTCATCGTCGCCTTGCGTCCGCAGGCGCAGACCGATTTGATCTCGATCAGCGAATCCGCAATTGCGAGCAGCCGCGCCGATCCCTCGAACAACGCGCCGAGAAAATCGGTGCGCAGGCCGTAGGCGAGCACCGGAATGCCGTGGTCATCAGCGAGCGCGGCGAGCTGATCGACTTGCGCGGCGGTCAGGAACTGCGCCTCGTCCACGAGCACACAGGCCGGCGGTGTCTCGCCGTCGCGAACCACCACCGCAATCAGATCGGTATCGCGCTCGAACGCGATCGCGTCGGCGGCGAGCCCGATCCGCGAGGTGATCGTGCCCGCGGCGAAGCGGTCGTCGATCGCCGCGGTCAGCAGGACGGTGCGCATCCCGCGCTCGCGATAGTTGAAATCGGCTTGCAGCAGGTTGGTCGATTTGCCCGCGTTCATCGAGGCATAGTAGAAATAGAGCTTGGCCATCAGGTAAGCGTTTCGATTGCAATCGGCACATCGAGGCCGGCCTTGCGGACGAGGTCTTTGTCAAAGGTCACGAAACGGTCCGCAGCATCGGCGAGGACCAGATGCACCATGTCGGCGAAGTCTGCGCCATCGGCGAACCGCGCGATTACCCAGCGCAGCAGCGACGAGCCTGCGCGGCACTCGGGCAGTTCCAACAACGTCAGCATCGCGTCGGCGATTTGGTCGCGGCGCCAGCGAAATACGGATCGCAAGACCCACTCGGTTTCGAGCATGACCGACACTGGCACGGTGAAGGGCGTTTGCATCGCGGCGCGCGCCAGAGCGGATTGCGGAGAGTCCGGTTCGGCGAGCACGCGTACAACGATGTTGGTGTCGAGCGCGCGGATCACCCTTTCCACGTTTCCCTGAACATTGTGTCGATTGCAGCGTCCATCATCTCATCGGTCACCGGCGGACCTTCCCATTTCGGCGCTATTTCCCGCAGCCGTGCGAAAACCTCATCGGCAGTCTGCCCGCTTTTTTGATGAGCGATCGAGAGCAGCACACCATTCATCGTGCGTTGCACGTCGAGCACCTGGCCGGGCTTCAACCCAAGCGCATCGCGGACATCCTTGGGGATGACGACTTGTCCTTTTGCCGACAGTGTCGTTTTTGCATTCATCTTGGTAAGATGCGTCTTACCGGCGTGACTGTCAATCTTCCGCGTCGGGCGTGAGATCCTGCGCTACCTTCGGGTCGCGCAGCAACTTATCGATGTGGCTGCCCTCGTCGAAGCTGTCGTCGGCCAGGAACTTGAGCTTGGCGGCGTATTTCATCCGCACCTGCGATGCGACCTCGCGCTGGAGGTAGGCGGTGTTGGTGCGCAGCGCTTTCAGCACCGCTTCCTCGTCCTTGCCGAGCAGCGACTTCATGAACACCGTCGCGTGGCGCAGGTCGGGGGACATGCGGACTTCGGTGATCGTGACGGTGTGTTTGGCCAGCGTCTCGTCATGCACGTCGCCGCGCGCGAGGATCTCGCTCAGGGTATGGCGCATCTGCTCGCCGACGCGGAGCAGGCGGACGTTGCGGGATTCGGGCGTATCGGTGGGTCTCATTATATCCCTCTCCCCTCCGGGGAGAGGGCAAGCGAGCGAAGCGAAGCGCGGGAGAGGGCTGTATCGCAGCGCAGCGCTTAATACTGCCCCTCTCCCCGGCCCTCTCCCCGCAAGCGGGGAGAGGGAGACGGACTTACAGCGTGCGTTCGCGCAATTCGACTTCGAACGTTTCGAGGAAGTCGCCCGGCTTGATGTCTACGAAGTTCGACGTGAAAGTCACGCCGCACTCCAGACCAGCGCGCACTTCGGCGACGTCGTCCTTGAAACGGCGCAGCGAGGCGATCTCGCCCTGGTAGATGATGACATCCGCCCGGGTGATACGCGCCTTGAGCGCCTTGCGGATATTGCCCTCGGTAACGAGCAGACCGGCTGCCTTGCCGTGCTTGCCCGCCGAGAAAACGTCGCGGATTTCGGCGCGGCCGACGACGGTTTCGAACGCTTCCGGACCCAGCTCGCCCGCCATGCCGGCGCGGATCTCGTCGGTCAGGTCGTAGATCACGTCATAATATTTGAACGCGACCTTCTGCCGTTCCGCGATCTCGCGTGCCTTGGCGTTCGGACGGACGTTGAAGCCGATGATCGGTGCGCCCGATGCACCAGCCAACGTCACGTCGCTCTCGGTGATGCCACCAACGCCCGAATGCAGGACGCGCGCCTTGATGAGATCGGTCGAGATCTTGTTGATCGCACCCACGATCGCCTCGACCGACCCTTGCGTGTCGGCCTTGACCACCAGCGGATATTCGATCGCCTGCTTTTCCTTGAGCGCGGAGAACATCGACTCGAGGCTGGCCGGGCCACCCCCGGTGCGCTTGTCGGTGATGACGCCCTTGCGATATTCGGCGACTTCACGCGCACGCGCTTCGCTCTCGACCACCGACAACGGATCACCCGCCCGCGGAACACCTGAAAGACCGAGCACCTCGACCGGCATCGACGGGCCAGCGACCTTGATCTGCTGACCCTTGTCGTTGGTCATCGCGCGGACCTTGCCGCTCTCGGCGCCGACGACGAAGATATCGCCGACCTTGAGCGTGCCACGGTTGACGAGGATCGTGGCGACCGGGCCACGACCCTTGTCTAGCTTCGCCTCGATCACGGTGCCCTCGGCGGTACGGTCCGGGTTGGCCTTGAGCTCGAGCAGTTCGGCCTGGAGCTGGATCTTCTCGATCAGCTCGTCGAGACCAGTCTTCTTGAGCGCCGAGACCTCGACGTCCTGGACGTCGCCCGACAGTTCCTCGACCACGACCTCATATTGCAGCAGCTGCTCGCGCACCTTCTGCGGATTGGCGTCGTGCTTGTCGACCTTGTTGATCGCGACGATCATCGGCACGCCGGCGGCGCGCGTATGGTTGATCGCCTCGACGGTCTGCGGCTTGATGCTGTCGTCCGCTGCGACCACGAGAACGACGATGTCAGTCACGTTGGCGCCGCGCTGGCGCATTTCGGTGAACGCTTCGTGGCCCGGGGTGTCGAGGAAGGTGATCTTCGACTTGTCCTTCAGCGTGACCTGATAGGCACCGATATGCTGGGTGATGCCACCGGCCTCGCCCTTGACCACATCGGTTCCGCGCAGTGCGTCGAGCAGCGAGGTCTTGCCGTGATCGACATGGCCCATGATCGTCACGACCGGCGGACGCTCGACTGCGTTCTCGTCGTGATCCTCATGCGTGTCGTTGGTCAGATCGATGTCCGAATCGCTGACGCGCGTCAGGTTGTGGCCGAATTCGGTCACCAGCAGCTCGGCGGTATCCTGGTCGATCGTCGCGTTGATCGTGACGGGCATGCCCATCTTGAACAAGGCCTTGACCAGGTCCGCGCCCTTTTCCGCCATGCGGTTGGCGAGTTCCTGCACGGTGATTGCTTCCGGCACCACGACGTCGCGGATCTGCTTGGCCTGCGCTTCGCGCGGGCCGCCCATCCGGCGGTTTTCCTTTTCGCGGGCACGCTTTAGCGCAGCGAGCGAACGCGCACGCGCGCCGTCGCCATCGTTGAGCGCGCGGTTGACGGTCAGCTTGCCGCCGCGACGCTCGTCACCCTTGCGGTCACGCGGACCGGCGCCGGGACGCGACGGTGCTTCGCTGGTCGGAGCCGCCGAAGGCGAACCCGGGCGCTTGACCGTTCCCGCGGGGGTCGGCGTCGCGCTGGTTGCTGCGGGCGTCGGCTCGGGGGCTGGTGCCGGTGCGGGCGGCTTGGGCCGCTCCGGACGCGGAACCGGGGTGAACAGACGCGGCGCGGGCATCGACGGATCGCGCTCGAGCGACAGCGGGCGCAGCACCGGGGCAGGCGCGGGCGCTGGCTTTGCAGCTACCGGCGGCTTTGCAACCGGAGCAGGCGCGGCCGCTGCCGGGGCTGGCGTCGTTGCCGCTGGAGCAGCGGGTGCCGCCGGTGCGGGAGCCTGGGCTGCCGGAGCGGGGGTTGCCGCGACGGGCGTTGCGGGTGCTGTCGGAGCAGCGGGTGCCGCGACGGGAGCGGGCGCTTCAGGCACAGCGGCTTCGACCGGCGCCGGGGTCGGGGTCGGCGCGGGCGGTGCCTGCTCTGCGACGGGCTCGGGTGCGGGCGTCGGTGCCGCGGCAGGCGCCTTGGCGCGCTCCTCGGCGCGGCGACGGTCTTCCTCGAGCGCTTCGGCGCGGAGACGCTCGTCGCGACGACGATTCTCTTCCTGCGCCTGCATGCGCGCCTCATCGGCCTCGCGCAGCAGCTTGGTCTGGAGTTCCTGACGCGACAGCAGCGAGTTGGCCGGGTTTACCGGCGCGGGCGGGGGCGCGCGGCGCGGCTCGGGCGCACGCGCGGCAGGCGCCGGCGCAGGCGCGGGGGCCGCAGCAGGTGCTTCCTCGACGACGGGTGCGTCGACCGGGGTGCCGCCCGGGCCGAGCACGCGGCGGCGCTTCACCTCGACCACGACGGTGTTCGACCGTCCATGGCTGAAGCTCTGCTTGACCTGGCCGGTCTCGACCGTACGCTTCAAGCCCAAAGGCGCGCGCATGCCCAGCTTCGGCTTTTCGTTCTCGGTATCGCTCACTCAAATTCCTCGTGTACGTCGTCTGTCGGCACTGGGGCCAGATCGGCCAGCGGACCGGCGTCGTGGTGGGACGCCGATGCGCCCTGCGAGGCCGTTTCGCAAGGCGCGGGAGTTGGGTCAGGGCCGATAAAATGCAGCCAGCGGTGTAGCGAATCGCGTACGCGTCCGGCGGCATCGGGATCAGTCAGGCCTATATGTACCACATTCTGGCGGCCTAGTGCCACGGCCAATATGGTGCGTGGGACTGGCAGAACCAACCCCCTCAAATCACTTCCTTCTTCATCGTTGCCGATGCGCCAGGCCTGATCGAGTTTACGGTTGCCGTCCGCGCCCGCATCGCAGGCGTGGAGCAGCAAGTGAAGCTTGCCGCTGCGCGCCGCGGTCTCGATCTTTTCCGCACCGGTCAACAGGTTGCCGGTGCGCGCCTCGAGTCCGAGGCGGTCGAGCACGGCGCGTTCGAGCGCGGTCGCGATCTTGCCGGACAGGTCGTCCGGGATCGCGATCGGGCCGGTCTTGAACGCGCGGGCGAGGGCTGCCTTGAGCTTGCCCTTGGTAATCGCGGTGTCGAGCTCGGCGCAGGTGACGCCGATCCACGCGCCACGGCCGGGGGCCTTGGCGCGCACGTCGGGGTGGACCGCGCCGTCGGGGGACAGCGCGAGGCGGACGAGCGTTTCGCGCGGGGCGCGCTCGCCGAGGAGGATGCAGCGGCGGATTGCGCCGGTTTCGTCGGGGGTGTCGTTCATTATATAAGCCCCTCCCCTTCAGGGGAGGGGTTGGGGGTGGGGCGTGTCTC
>NZ_JAPYKK010000069.1 GCF_029623395.1 Sphingomonas echinoides | reverse complement strand
CGACCCCGCCTGCCCCCGGCGGGCAGATCGACAAGGCCGCGCTCGAACGCAACGCGCGGTTGCTCGAGACGGTGCTCGACGATTTCCACGTCAAGGGCTCGATCATCAACGTGCGGCCCGGCCCGGTCGTCACAATGTACGAGCTCGAGCCCGCGAGCGGGATCAAGGCGAGCCGGGTGATCCAGCTCGCCGACGATATCGCGCGCAACATGTCCGCGGTGTCGGCGCGTGTCGCGACGATTCCGGGGCGGACCGTGATCGGGATCGAGCTTCCCAACGTGCGGCGCGAGATGGTGGGCCTGCACGAACTGATCGGGTCGCAGACGTTCGAGGATCAGTCCGCGTCGCTCCCGCTGGTGCTGGGCAAGAACATCGCGGGCGATCCGGTCATCGCGGATCTCGCGCCGATGCCGCATCTGCTCGTCGCGGGCACCACCGGCTCGGGCAAGTCGGTCGGGCTCAACTGCATGATCCTGTCGCTGCTGTACCGGTTGAAGCCCGACCAGTGCAAAATGATCATGATCGATCCCAAGATGCTCGAATTGAGCATGTATGACGACATCCCGCATCTGCTCTCTCCGGTCGTGACCGATCCCGCAAAGGCGGTCCGCGCGCTCAAATGGGCGGTCGAGCAGATGGAGGATCGCTATCGCCAGATGTCGTCGATGGGGGTGCGCAGTCTCGCGAGCTTCAACGAGAAGGTGAAGACCGCCAAAGCGAAGGGCCAGCCGCTCGGGCGCAAGGTGCAGTGCGGCTATTCCGAAACCGGCCAGCCGATCTACGAGGAAGAGACGCTCGATTATCAGGTGCTGCCGCAGATCGTCGTGATCGTCGACGAGTTGGCCGATTTGATGATGACCGCGGGCAAGGAAGTCGAATTCCTGATCCAGCGATTGGCGCAGAAGGCGCGTGCGGCGGGGATTCATCTGATCATGGCGACGCAGCGCCCGTCGGTCGACGTCATCACCGGCGTGATCAAGGCGAACCTGCCGACGCGAATCAGCTTCCACGTCACCTCCAAGATCGATTCGCGCACCATCCTCGGCGAACAGGGCGCGGAGCAGCTGCTCGGCAAGGGCGACATGCTCTACATGCCCGGCGGCAAGGGAATCGTCCGCGTCCACGGTCCGTTCGTGTCGGACGACGAAGTCCGCGCCGTCGCCGACCATTGGCGTGCGCAGGGGCAGCCCGATTACATCCAGTCGGTCACCGAGGAGCCCGAGGAGAGCTTCGCGCTCGACGGTGCGCCGACCGGCGAGGACAGCAAGGAAGACCAGCAATATCGCGCCGCGGTGCAATTGGTGTGCGAGAGCCAGAAGGCGTCGACCTCGTGGGTCCAGCGGCAGTTGCGCGTGGGGTATAACAACGCGGCACGGCTGATCGAGCGGATGGAGAAGGACGGCGTGGTGAGTCGGCCCGACCATGTCGGGCGGCGCGAAGTGTTGCGCGATCGGGAGGGGCATCCGGTCTGAGGGGTGCGGCCGCGTCCCGTGTTCTCCTGCGAAAGCAGGAGTCCAGAGCCCCGCGCGCCAACCGATGTAGTTCTGCGCGACTCTGGGTTCCTGCTTTCGCAGGAACACAGGAAACGGTCTGGTTCACGGCGCATTAAAGCGCTCGCTGGCTTAAAGCGTTTACTACATTTGATGGGCGCGCTTCCCCGGCCAAGGCTCGGGTTCAGGCGTGCGCGGATAGAAGCGGGTGCTGCGCGCGTTACGGTAGCCAGTTCTGCACGGCCCCGGTCTTTATCGGGGAAGCGCCTCTTTATCAGACGGGAGCCCCCCAGCCCCGTGTCAGGAGAATCTTTCGTGTCCCTTCGTTATGCCCTTCTCGTCCCGTTCCTCGCCGCCCCCGCACTTGCGGTCGCGGCGCCGTCCGCGGACCTGACGCTGGTGCAGAAGCACCTCCAGGCGGTCAAATCGATGACCGCCGACTTCGCGCAGACCGATCGCTCGGGGAAGGTGCTGACGGGTACGCTGACACTCAAGCAGCCCGGCAAGATCCGCTTCCAATATGAAAAGGGCGTGCCGATCCTGATCGTCGCGGATGGCAAGTCGCTGTGGTTCCTCGATTACTCGGTCGGGCAGAAGCAGCGCTGGCCGATCGGCGGATCCCCGCTCGGCATCCTGCTCGATCCGTCGCGCGACATGAGCAAGATCGCGACCGTTGTCCCGACTGGCAATCCCGAGCTCGTCTCGGTCGATGCGGCAGACCCGAAGCACCCCGAATACGGCCGGATCAACCTGGTCTTCAAACGCAGTCCCGCCGCCCCCAACGGGCTGATGCTGCAAGGCTGGGTCACGCTCGATTCGCAGAACAACCGCACGACGGTCAAACTGTCGAACCAGAAGTTCAACGGCCCGATCGCGGACAATGCGTTCAAGTGGAACGATCCGGTCCGCGCGACCGGAAAAAAGTGAGCCATTCATATTGGCGACAGGTTTGGAAGCTTAAAAGCGTCCTTGCGGATGTGGGGTGGATCGGGATTTTTCCCCCTGTTGCCCGAACGCACCACTTCCCGCCTGCGTGACGAACGCTAGGTCGGCCCTCGCTCCATGCCCCCGGAGCGGGGGCCTTTCCGTTTTGGAATCACGCGCAAAATGCTGGCGACGTACGCCGACTGGCGTAGGCGCCATCGCACAGCTACACACGCGCGATGAGCGCCCTCAAGATCGTTTCGTGGAACATCAATTCCGTGCGTTTCCGCATCGAAATCGTCGAACGATTCCTGCGCGAGGCTCAGCCCGATATCCTGTGCCTGCAAGAGACCAAGGTGATCGACGGCGACTTCCCCGTCGCCGCGTTCCGCGCGCTCGGGTACAAGCATATCGTCCTCCACGGCCAGCGGATGCACCACGGCGTCGCGATCCTGTCGCGCGTGCCGCTGGCGGAGGACGACCGGTTCGACTGGCAGGCCAATCGCGAAGCGCGCCATGTCGGGGTCCGGCTTGAGAACGGAATGCGGATCGAGAATGTCTACGTGCCCGCAGGCGGCGACGTGCCGGACCGCGAGGAGAACCCCAAGTTCGGGCAAAAGCTCGATTTTCTCGACCGGATGATCGATTGGTCGACGGGGGTCACCGTCCCCACGCTGCTGGTCGGCGATCTCAACATCGCACCGCTCCCGTCGGACGTCTGGGGGCACAAGCAACTTTTGGGCGTGGTCAGCCATACCCCGATCGAAGTCGATACGCTCGACCGGTTGAAGGCGTCGAACAGCTGGGTCGATCTGGGGCGGCATTTTTACCCCGCGCCCGCGCGGCTCCATACGTGGTGGAGCTATCGCTCGGCCGACTGGACCGTCAACGATCGTGGGCGGCGGCTCGACCATATGTGGGCGACCGCGGATGTTGCGGCGACCGCGATTCGGCACCATGTGTACGAGGAGTGCCGCAGCTGGCTGAAACCCTCCGACCATGTGCCCATCATGACAGAATTTGCCTTGTGATCACCACTGCGGGGGACGCGCACAAGACCGCGCTTGCAATGGACGCGCTGCGGCGCGGCTGGCCGATCGCGATCGCAGGCGCGGATGGGACGCTTGCGCTGTTGCCGATCGAGACCGCCGATCCGGTGCGGCTGGCGGCGTTCGACCCGGCGGGGGTCGCGCCGGTGCTGCTGTCGGCGGGGCGCGCCGCGACGCTCAAGCTCGCCAACCAGCGCGAGGCCGCCGAGCCCGATGCGCCGGTGCTGATCGAGCGCGCGCCGTGGGTCGATTTCGCGGCGGCGACCGCGCTGTCCGATCCGCAGTTCGATCTCGCGACGCCGTTCAAGGGGCCGTTCCGCGCGCTGCCGGTCCTCGCGCAGGAAGCCGCGACCACCGCCTTGACGCTGGCGCGGCTGGGCGGGGTGCTTCCGGCGTATTTCGCGCTCCCCGACCAACAGGCGGCGCTCGTCCTCACCCCCGGCGACATCGTCGCGCATGAGGATGCCGCGCGGCTGGCGATCGCGACCCGCGCGCACCTGCCCGTGGTGGACGCCGAGGATGCCGAGATCGTCGCGTTCCGGACTCCGGAAATGCCCGGCGAGCATATCGCGTTGCTGATCGGCACGCCCGACGGCAGCACGCCGCTGGTGCGGCTTCACAGCGAATGCTTCACCGGCGACGTGCTCGGCAGCCTGAAATGCGATTGCGGGCCGCAGCTCGACGGGGCGATCCGCGCGATCCGCCAGAGCGGTTGGGGAATCGTGCTGTACCTGCGGCAGGAAGGGCGCGGGATCGGGTTGATCAACAAGCTGCGCGCCTATGCGCTGCAGGACCAGGGGTTCGACACGGTGGATGCGAACACGCGGCTCGGCTTTGCGGTGGATTCGCGCAATTTCGCGGTGGCGGCGCGGATGCTCGCGCTGCTCGGGCAGCCGCGCGTGCGGTTGCTGACCAACAATCCGCAGAAGGTCGCGCAACTGGAGGCCGCGGGGATCGCGGTGTCGGAGCGCGTGCCGCACATCCTGCCCGCGAACCCGCACAACGAACGCTATCTCGCGACCAAGCGCGACCGGACGGGGCACCAGTTCTAGCGGGCTGCCGGCGGGGGTTGAGGGCGGTCGCTTACCCGAGCAAGCGCGCGACGTCCTCGAAATCGCCCGCGATGTCGTTCACCCCGATCGACCGCAGCCGCTCGGCATGGTCCGGCCCGCAATGCGACCCGCCAACGAAGCCGATGACATGCGCGCCCGAGGCGACGGCGCCGGTCGCGCCAACGGGGGAATCCTCGAGGATCGCGCAGCGCGCGATATCCACGCCGATCGCCTCCGCCGCGTACAGATACAGGTCGGGCGCGGGCTTGCCGTTGGCGACATGCTCCTTGCCCGAATAGATATGGTCGCCGAACGCACCCTCCAGCCCGATATGCTCGAGATGGCGCCGGATCCATTCCGTCGAGCTCGACGAGGCGATCGCCTTGGGCAGGTTGGCGGGCAAGCTTTCGATGAAGCGCACCGCGCCTTCGACCGCGCCGACGCCCTCGCGCATCGCCCGGTCGTCCTCGATCGCGCGGTGCGCGTGGAAGTCCTCGGGCAACGGTCGTTCGATCCATTGTTCGAGCGCGCTGATGAACTGCGGGCCCGACAGCCCCATGAAGTTGGCATAGCTGTCCTCCGCGGTCGTCGGGTGGCCGATCGCGGTGAGATACGCCGCGATATGGCTGTTGCCGACCGATTCGCTTTCGATGAGCACGCCGTCAAAATCGAAAATCAGGCCATCGACCTTCATGCGCGTTCTCCGAACAGGGCAGTGCCGACGCGGACATGCGTCGCGCCGAGCATCACTGCGGTTTCATAATCGCTCGACATGCCCATGCTGAGCGCGTCGAGCCCGTGGTCGCGCGCCAGCTTGGCGAGCAACGCGAAATAGGGTGCCGCCTCGGTGTCGGCGGGGGGAACCGCCATCAACCCGGCGACGGGCAGATCCGCCGCGCGCGCGGCAGCGATCAGATCGGGCAGCGCGGCGATGGCGCAGCCGCCCTTCTGCGCTTCGTCGCCGATATTGACCTGGAGGAAGCACGCCGGGCGCCGCCCGAGCTTGTCGATCGCCTTGCCCAGCGCGGTCACCAGCGACACGCGGTCGACCGAGTGAATCGCGTCGAACAGCGCGACCGCATCCTCCGCCTTGTTCGATTGCAACTGGCCGACGAGGTGGAGCTGAACGTCGGGATAGGCCGCGCGCAGAGCAGGCCATTTCTCCTGCGCTTCCTGCACGCGGTTTTCCCCGAACGCGCGCTGTCCGGCGTCGAGCAGCGGCGTGATCTCCGCCGCGCTCTTCGTCTTGGACACGGCGATCAGCGTCACGGACTCGGGCTTGCGGCCCGCC
>NZ_JAPYKK010000068.1 GCF_029623395.1 Sphingomonas echinoides | reverse complement strand
CTTCGGCCGCGGAAACGCCGCCTCCAGCCGGTCCAGCAACACCCGGTCCAGCACCAGATCGAGCGCGGCGTGGTTGTCGCGGACATGGTCGACCGATCCCGCCTTGGGGATCGCGATCACCGACGGATCGCGCAGCACCCACGCCAGCGCGACTTGTGCAGGCGTCGCATCGAACTCCGCGGCGATCGTCCGCAAGGTCGCATTCCCGAGCAGCCGGCCCTGTTCGACCGGGCTATACGCCATCACCGGAATCCCGCGCTCGCCGAGCCACGGCAGCAGATCGAGCTCAGGTCCGCGCCGCGTCAGATTGTAGAGAATCTGGTCGGTCATGCAGGCCGTGCCGCCAGCGGCGACCAGCTCGGCCAGGTCGTCGGCATCGAGGTTGCTCACCCCCCAACGCGCGATCAGCCCGTCTGCGACCAGCCGCTCCATCGCCTCGACCGTCTCCGCGAGCGGCACCGAGCCACGCCAGTGCAGCAGATACAGATCGAGCTGCTCGACGCCGAGCCGCGCGAGGCTCGCTTCGCACGCCGTGCGCAGCCGCGCGCGCGATGCATTCTGCGGCAGCGCCTTGCTGACGAGGAAGACGTGTTCGCGTACCCCCGCGATCGCTTCGCCGACGAGATGTTCCGACCGTCCGTCACCGTACATTTCGGCGGTGTCGATCAGCGTCATCCCACGCTCGATCCCCTCGCGCAGCGCAGCAATCTCGGCAGCGCGGGTAGCGGCGGAATCGCCCATGTTCCACGTGCCTTGCCCCAGCGCGGGAACCAGCGTGCCATCGGGAAGCGCGACCGTCTTCATGCGAACCCGACCACCGCATGCGGCACATACGGTTCCTCCAGCCGCGCGATTTCGTCCTCGGTCAGCCCGATCTCGAGCGCCGCGATCGCATCGTCGAGATGCCCCGGCTTGGACACGCCGACGATCGGCGCGGTCACTTCGGGCTTGGCCAGCACCCAGGCGAGCGCAATCTGTGCGCGCGGTACGCCGCGTTCCTTGGCGATCTCGGCCACCCGTTCGACCACGCGGCGATCCGCCTCGGCGGTGTGGCTGTAGAGGGTCGCGCCGAACTGGTCGGTCTCCGACCGGTTGGTCGCTTCGTCCCAGTCGCGCGTCAGCCGTCCGCGCGCGAGCGGGCTCCACGGGATCACGCCGATCCCCTCCGCCTCGCACAACGGGAGCATCTCGCGCTCCTCCTCGCGGTACAGCAGGTTGAGATAATCCTGCATCGTCGAGAAGCGCGTCCAGCCGTTCGCGTCCGACACGTGGAGCATCGTCGCGAACTGCCACGCGTACATCGACGATGCGCCGATGTAGCGCGCCTTGCCCGCCTTCACGACATCGTGGAGCGCTTCCAGCGTTTCCTCGATCGGAACGTCGGAATCGAAGCGGTGGATCTGGTACAAATCGACGTAATCGGTGCCAAGTCGCGTCAAACTGGCGTCGATTTCGGTCATGATCGCCTTGCGGCTGAGGCCCGCGCCATTGGGGCCGGGGCGCATCCGGCCATGCACCTTGGTCGCGATCACGACTTCGTCGCGCCGCGTGAAATCCTTGAGCGCGCGTCCGACGATCTCTTCCGAGGTGCCGTCCGAATAGACGTTGGCGGTGTCGAAGAAATTGATTCCCGCCTCGACCGCCTTTTGCAGGATCGGGCGGCTGGTCGCTTCGTCGATCGTCCAGGCGTGGTTGCCGCGATCGGGAATGCCGTACGTCATGCACCCGAGGCACAGCCGCGAGACGTCGAGGCCGGTCATGCCGAGCTTCAGATAATCCATCGCTTTTTCCTTCAGAACAGGTTGCGGAGTAGGCCCGCGTTGGTCTTGCCCAGTTCGATCACCGAGTCGCCGCGCCCGCTGAGGATCGCCTTCGCCATGTAGAGCGTGAAGCCCCTCATTTGCTCGAGCGTGATCTTGGGCGGCATCGACAATTCGTCGCGTGCGGTGACTGCGTCGAGGAGTGCAGGCCCGGGATGATCGAGCACGTCGCGCACGCCGCGCGCGAGATCGCCGGGGTCGGTTACGCGGACCGCGTGCATCCCCATCGCGCGTGCCATCGCCGCGAAATCGGGGTTGTCGAGCGTAACGCCGGTCTCGACCAAACCGGCAGCTTTCATCTCCATTTCGACGAAGCCGAGCGTCCCGTTGTTGAAAACGACGATCTTGACGGGCAATTCGAGCTGTCGAACGGTCAATAATTCGCCCATCAGCATCGCGAGACCACCGTCCCCCGACAGCGAGACGACCTGCCGCCCCGGCGACGCCGCCTGCGCGCCGATCGCCTGCGGCAGCGCGTTCGCCATCGACCCGTGGTTCCACGATCCAATCAGCCGGCGACGCCCGTTCATCTTGAGATAGCGCGCGGCCCACACCGTCGGCGTGCCGACATCGGCGGTGAACACCGCATCCTCGCTCGCCATCTCGCTGACCAGCCGCGCGACATGCTGCGGATGAAGGACCCCGCTGCCGGGCGTGCCATCCGCCAGCTCGTCGAGATCCTCGCGGGCCTTAGCGTAGTTTTTCAAAGACTTGTCGAGGAAATCCCGATCCCGCCCATCGTCCAACACCGGCAGCACCGCCTCGATCGTCGCGGCAACATCGCCGACCAGCCCCAGATCGATCGCGGTCCGCCGCCCGAGGTTCTCCGGTCGGAGGTCGACCTGTGCGACCTTCGCCTCGTTCGGCAGGAACTGGCGATACGGGAAATCGGTCCCCAGCATCAGCAGCGTGTCGCACGCCATCATCGCGTCATAGCCCGAGGCGAAGCCGATCAGCCCGGTCATCCCGACGTCATAGGGGTTATCGTATTCGACCCATTCCTTGCCCCCGAGCGCATGCACCACCGGCGCCTGCAACGCAGCCGCCAGCCGGATCAACTGCCGATGCGCATCGCGGCAGCCGCGGCCCGCCAGGATCGTGACCTTGCCCGCATCGTTGAGCAGCGCCGCCAGCTTCGCGATCTCGCCCGCGGCGGGCGTAATGACGGGGGCGGCCGGCAGCAACGCATCCGCCGATCGCGCGAGCGTCCCCGTCGTCGTGCGCAAGGCAACGTCGCCGGGGATCGCAACGACCGAAACCCCGCGATGCCCCACCGCCGCGCGGATCGCGGTGTCGAGCGTGCGCGGCATCTGGTCCGCGTCGCTGATCGTCTCGCAATAGACGCTGCATTCGCGGAACAGCGCCTCGGGCCGCGTCTCCTGGAAGTAGTTCGAGCCGATCTCGCCGCTCGGCACCTGCGCCGCTATCGCTAGCACGGGGACGCGCGTCCGGTTGCAGTCGTACAGCCCGTTGATCAAATGCATGTTCCCCGGCCCGCACGATCCCGCGCACGCCGCGAGCTTGCCCGTCAGCTGCGCCTCGGCCCCGGCGGCGAACGCGGCCGCTTCCTCGTTGCGGACGTGGATCCATTCGATCTTGCCCTGCGCGCGGATCGCCTCGGTCAGGCCGTTGAGGCTGTCCCCGACCACGCCGTAGATCCGTTCGACCCCCGCAAGATGGAGCGTCTGGGCGAACAAATCTGCGATCGTGGTCTTCGACATGGGGTTTCTCCTGGGGAGGGAGGGCAGGGGGTTACTTCTTGGCGTGATCCGCGACCCACTGGTCGGGGTCCTTGTCGACCGGCTTGACCCCGGTGATGTGCTGCGCGCTGAACGCCGCGAACTTGACCGCGAGGTCGTGCCGCTCCTGAAGCGTCGCATTCTCGCGGAAGTCGGTCAGGCCCTGGCGTTCTTCCTCCGCCAGATGGTCGCCATTTTCCTCGTTCGCCTTGCCGATCGCCTCGAACCACGCGTCCGATCCGACATCTTCCTTGTTTACCGCAGACGAGGCGTCCCGGATCTTGTTATGATCCTCGATCGCGTCCTCGGTCTCCTCTGCGGCGCTGTCGGCATCGTTGCCGCCGGTGCCGATCTGCATCAGCCGCGGGTAGAAAAAGCGCTCCTCCGCCTCGGCATGCGTATCGAGCAGCGCGTTGAGCCGGCCCCAAATCGCACCGAGCGAGTCCGTGTCCGATCGGTCGATCTGCTCGATCTGCGCGAACAGGGTGCGGATCTGATGATGGTCGTCGAGAATGAGGTCGGTAATATCCATGAGGCAACTCCTTGATGGTGATGTCGTGCGGGTTTGACGGTGGAAAATTAGCCGAACGTGCAGGGCACGGGGTCGAGCGCACAAACACCCGAGCTGGCGATCCGGTCCCAAGATGAAACGGAAATTAGCGGCGGTCCGCGCTGCTGACGGGGGCGAAGCGAAATTCTTGACTCATGCGTCGCGGTTTCGCGTAAGGGCGCGGAATGGATCGCTTCCCCAGTCCGCGCCCGACTGTGCGCCGTTTATGACCGACATTGCCGCCGAGTCTGGCACCGAGTCGCTTCGCCCGGGCGACACGTGCTGGCGAATCGAGCAGGCGACAGCGGCCTCAGTCATCGTCGATGCAGACGATTATTTTCGTCACGCGCGTTCCGCAATGCTCAAGGCCCGCAAGCGGATCATGTTGATCGGTTGGGACTTTGATGCGCGGATACAACTCGGCACCAGCGACGAGGCGCGCGATGCGCCATCGCGGGTCGGAGATTTCGTTCTCTGGCTGGTCGACAATAATCCTGAACTCGAGGTCTTCCTGCTACGCTGGGATCTCGGCGCGATGAAGACGCTGTTCCGGGGGCGGACGATCTTCACCGTGGTGAAGTGGATGCGCCATCCGCGAATCCACACCAAGCTCGACGCGAAGCATCCCCCCGCCGCGTCGCATCATCAGAAGATCGTCGTGATCGATGATTGCTTCGCGTTCTGCGGCGGGATCGACATGACCGGCGACCGCTGGGACACACGCGAACACCGCGATGACGAACCCGGTCGACGGCAGCCCAACGGCAAGCCGTACAAGCCGTGGCACGACGCCACCACCGCGTTGACCGGTCCGGTTGCGGCCGCGCTCGGCGAGCATGCCCGGATGCGGTGGGAACGCGCTGGCGGGCATCCAATCGAGCCGGTGCGCGGCGGAAGCGATTGCTGGCCCGACGCGCTCGAGCGTCACTTCGGGAAAGTCACCGTCGCGATCGCACGCAGCGCGCCCGAAATGCCCGATTGCGAGCCGGTGATCGAGATCGAGCGTCTGTATCTCGATCAGATCGCGCGCGCCAAGCGCTTCATCTACGCCGAAAGCCAGTATTTCGCATCGCGCAAGATCGCCGAGGCGATCGCCAAGCGGCTCGAGGAGCCCGATGGCCCCGAGATCGTGCTGATCAACCCGGTGTCCGCGCAAGGATGGCTCGAACCGCTCGCGATGGATACCGCACGGGCGCGGTTATACGAGACGTTGCACCGTCGCGATCGGCAGCATCGCTTCCGCATCTTTCACCCGCATACCAGGGGCGGGGAAGCGATCTACGTCCACGCCAAGATCATGATCGTCGATGACGTCAGCTTGCGGGTCGGGTCGTCGAACATGAACAACCGTTCGATGCGGCTCGACACCGAGTGTGACGTCACGATCACCACCGCGAGCCCCGGGAACGAGGGGTACGGCCCGGTGATCACCGGGATCCGCGACGGGTTGATCGCCGAGCATTTGGGATGTTCGCAAGAGCAGGTCCGCGCCAAGATCGACGAAACTGACTCGCTGATCGCGACGATCGAATCGCTGCGGGGAACGGGCAAGACGCTGATCCCATACGAAACGCCCGATCTGACCGCGGTCGAGGAATGGCTTGCCGATAACGAGGTGCTCGACGCCGAAGGGCCGGGGGCCGCGATCGAGGGGATCGTCAAGGGCGGGCTGTTGCGCCGATTGCGCCGCCGCAAACGCTGAGCGCTGCGGCGCACCTCTCCGTAAAATTCCCGATTCTCGGCGTTCGTGGCTCGACCTAGCGTGTGGCGTTACGCTGACACGGGAGACGGTCGATGAAGAATATCCTGGTTCTTGTTCACGACGATGAAGGGCAGGAAGCGCGGCTTCAGGTCGCGTTCGATATCGTTCGGGCGGTGCGCGGGCATTTGACGTGCGTCGATGTCGTGACGGTGCCCGTTTTCGTCGGGGATTATATTTCGTCGGGCGGGGACGCGCTGTTGCTGGCGGACGAGCAGGCGCGGGAATCGCGCAACGCCGTCGTGCTCAAGGAACGCCTCGCGCATGAGGATATCCCCTATGATTGGGTCGATGCGACCGGTGATCCGGCGACTTGCCTTCGGGCGGCGGCAAAACTCTCGGATCTGATCGTGGTGAATCGCCGGCTCGACGGTACGTGGTATCCCGACACGAGCGAGATTACCGGAGAGCTGGTGGCAAAGGGTCGGCGTCCGGTTCTGGCGGTGCCCGAGGGGGTCCATCATCTCGATCTGACCGGAAACGTCGTCATCGCGTGGGACGGGTCCGATCCGGCAGAATCGGCGATGCGGGCGGCGGTCCCGCTGTTGACGTTCGCCGGATCGGTGACGGTGCTTCAGGTCGATGACGGGTCGATTAAGATCCCTGCAACTGAAGCTGCCAAGTATCTGTCGCGTCATGGGATTACCGCGATGGTCCAGATCGAGGATGGGCGCGGTCGCAAGGTCACCGATGTCGTGCGGACCGTCCTCGCCAGCCGTTCGGCGAGTTACCTCGTGATGGGCGGGTTCGACCATCCGCGATGGGTCCAGTCGATGTTCGGGGGTGTCACCTCCACGATGATCGATCGCAGCCCGGTCCCGGTGTTGCTGGCGCACTGACCGGATCGCACGATGCTCGCGACCGTCTTCAACCCCGCTGTGGGGACGCCCACAACGCGCATAAGACGCTTTTGACGCGCCTTTGAAAGAAAAGTGCAAAAAAGGGTTTGACCGAATCAAAGGCCCCGCCTAGAGGGGTGTCACCGCAGCGACGGACCGGACGGTTCGCTTCTGCAGTCACCAGATCCTCGGCGCTCGGTTCGCCCTTTGAAAGAAGGGTTGAGCAAGGCGTCGGTATTCTGCGCTCTTTGACATTGTTGGTTTTAGATGAAGGGACATGTGGGCGGCGGCTACACGGTCTTTCGGGTCCTCTAGGCTCGTTGGATCGTTCAAAGCCAAGTCGCTCTTTTACATGTCCTTCACGTATCCATACGTAAGAATATGTGCAGAGCAGCTCCTAGAGATGCTGACGTTATCGTGGAATTCCACTGCGATGAC
>NZ_JAPYKK010000067.1 GCF_029623395.1 Sphingomonas echinoides | reverse complement strand
CACAATGGTTGCCCGACCAGGCTCTGCGATCCCCGCAGCCGCTCGAGCGCCTGCGCAACCGCACGTTCCGGGCCTTCGTGCGTGACGATCGCGACCAGCACCGATCCGTCCGCCATCGCGCCGCGCTGCATCAGGCTTTCGATCGACACGCCGGCATCGCGCATTGCCGCGGCAATCTCCGCGAGCACGCCGACGCGGTCCGCGACGGTGAAGCGCACATAAGCGCGGCCGCGCCGGTCGCCGGTGTCGGCGGGGGCTTGCTGGGTCAAGGCATCCGCGGGCATCGCGAAGGCGGGGCCGAATTCGCCGCGCGCGATGTCGATGAGGTCCGCGACGACCGCGCTCGCGGTCGGCCCGTCGCCCGCGCCCGGACCCTGGAACAGCAACCGCCCGACGAAATTGCCTTCCGCCACGACTGCATTGGTCGCGCCGGTGACATGCGCGAGCGGGTGGTCCACCGGCACGAGATGCGGATGGACGCGCTGGAACAGCCCCGCGTCATCGGCTTCCGCAACGCCGAGCAGCCGCACGCGGTAGCCGAGCGCCGCGGCTTCCGCGATGTCGGCGGCGAGGACGTGGCGGATCCCGCTCGCGGCGACATCCGCGAATGCCGGCTGCGTCCCGAACGCAAGGCTCGCGAGCAGCGACAATTTGTGCGCGGCATCGACCCCGTCGATGTCGAAGCTCGGGTCGGCTTCGGCAAAACCGAGCGCCTGCGCCTCGGCCAGCACGTCGGCGAAGTCGCGGCCTTCCGCTTCCATTTTCGACAGGATGAAATTGCAGGTGCCGTTGAGAATGCCGTACACCCGCTCGATCGCGTTCGCGGCGGCGCCTTCGCGTAGGCCCTTGACCACGGGCACGCCGCCCGCAACCGCAGCCTCGAACTTGAGCGCGACTCCCGCCGCTTCGGCTAGCCCGGCCAGTTCCAGCCCGTGATGCGCGAGCATCGCCTTGTTCGCGGTGACGAAGCTCTTGCCCGCGCCGAGCGCGGTGCGCGCCAGCGTCAGGGCAGGGCCGTCCGACCCGCCGACCAGCTCGACCACGACATCCGCGCCCGATTGCGCCAGCGCGGTCGTATCGTCGACCCAGCGGAAGCGCCCGATATCGACGCCGCGATCCTTGAACCGGTCCCGCGCCGAGACCGCGACGATCTCGATCGGGCGACCCGCGCGGCGCGCGATCAGCGCACCGTTGGTGTCGAGCAAGCGGATCACACCCGCGCCGACGGTGCCGAGCCCGGCAAGCGCGATGCGAAGAGGTTCGGTCATAGTCAGTACACCCCCGTCGCCCCGGACCGGCTCCGGGGATCGTACGGGAGGCGCTAGCGGAGGATTAGACCTCGAAACAACCCCGGTGCGACAGATTATTTCGCGATTAGGCCAATTTCGACGAGGCGTTCGTGAAGATAATCGTGCGCGGTGATCGGGGTCGGATAGCGGTCCGGGTTCTCCGCGGTGATCGTGGCGGGGAGCGTCTCGATCAAGAAGTCGGGGGCGGGATGCAGGAAGAACGGCATCGAATAGCGCGAATGGCCGCGCCGTTCGGGCGGCGGGTTGACGACGCGGTGCGTGGTCGAAGGCAGGACGTGGTTGGTCAGCCGTTGCAGCATGTCGCCGACGTTGACGACCATCGCGCCTTCGGGCGGCTTGATCGCAAGCCAGTTGCCGTCCTTGTCGAGCAGTTCGAGCCCGGCTTCCTCGGCACCAAGCAGCAGCGTGATGAGGTTGATGTCCTCATGCGCCCCCGCGCGAACACCAGGAGCATCCGCGGGGATCGGCGGGTAGTGCAGCAAGCGCAGGACCGAATTCCCGTCCTTGACGGCGGGATCGAACCAGTCGGGCGCAAGGCCGAGGTGCCGCGCGATCGCCGACAGCAGGCGGTCGCCTGCCGTGTCGAACGCGGCGAACAGTTCGATAAAGGTTTCGCGGAAGCCTTCGGGCTGGTCCGGCCAGATGTTGGGGGTCATTTGCGCTTCGAAGCGGTGGCCCTTGGCGAGCTCGCGGCCGACGTGCCAGAACTCCTTGAGGTCGACGTGGGTCGCGCCCTTGGCGATCTCGGTCTTGAACGGGGTATACCCCCGCGCGCCGCCGCCGCCCTGGACGAGGTAGCGCCGCTTGGTTTCCTCGGGCAGCGCGAAGAATGCTTCGGTCATCGCCCAGGCGCGGGCGATCAGATCGGCGGGGACGCCGTGATCCGACACGACCGCGAACCCGAAACGCTCGAACGATGTGCCGAGCGCGGCGGCAAAGGCGGCGGGGTCCTTCGCCTCATCGGCAAGCGAAAGCGCGGGAACCTGCGCGGCGGGGGAATCAGACATGGGCAAACGTCCATCACTCGGGGGAGGACACGCCTTATCGCCAAAACGTGCGGCGGGACAATTGGCCAGCGGGGGGTTGGATCGTCCGGAACCGGATTTCCGGGGTGACCTTCGCGACTGGCTGGGGCATGGCGCGCGGTATGTCCGATCGTGTTGTTCCGCTCGAACGGGTCGATGGCCCGCCCATCCGGCTTGCGGAGTTCGTGCCGCTGGTGGCCGCGCTGATGGCGCTTGGTGCGCTCGGGATCGATTCGATGCTCCCTGCGCTGCCCGACATCGCGCGGCGGTTGCATGTCGACGCGATCCTCGACGGGCCGTTGATCCTGACTGTGTTCGTGGTCGGGCTGGGCGTCGGGCAGTTGATCCATGGCCCGCTGACCGATCGGTTCGGGCGTCGTCCGGTGCTGATCGGCGGGCTGATCTGTTACGCGCTCGGCAATCTGCTGGCGGGGTTGGCGAGCAGCTTCGTGCTGCTGCTGGTGGTGCGCTTTATCACCGGGCTTGCGATCGCCTCCAGCCGCGTCGTGACGATCGCGTTGATTCGCGACTGTTTCTCCGGTCGCGCGATGGCGCAGGTGACGAGTCTCGCGTTCATGGTGTTCATGGCGGTGCCGATCATCGCGCCGAGCTTCGGGCAGGCGGTGTTGCTGGTCGGATCGTGGCGGTTGATCTTCGAAGTGATCGCCGCGGCGGCGCTTGCGTGCCTGATCTGGTTTGCGATCCGGATGCCCGAGACGTTGCCGCGCGACCGCCAGATTCCCTTGTCGTTCCTGACGCTGGCACGCGGATGGCGGCAGACGCTGTCCGACCGCTATTCGCTCGGCTACATGATCGCGACGATGATCGCGCAGGGGGCGATCTTCGGGTATCTCGGGTCGATCCAGCCGATCATGGAGCATGTCTTCCGCCGCCCGGCACTGCTCGGCGCGGTGTTTGCCGCGTCGGCGGGAACGATGGCGGTGGCGAACCTGCTCAACTCGCGGATCGTGATGCGGATCGGCATGCGGCGCATTTCGCAGACTGCGCTGGTGGTGATGATCCTTTCTTCGGGGGCGGGGTTGTTCATCGGGCAATGGGGGGACGAGCCGCTGCTCGTCTTCGTGTTGCTGCAGGCGATCACCATGGCGTGCTTTGGTCTTGCGACCTCGAACATGTCCGCGATGGCGATGGAAAACATGGGCGCGATCGCGGGGACCGCGTCGAGCGTGCAGGGATTTTTCAGCATCACGGTGGGTGGGCTGATCGGCTGGGCGATCGGGCGGAGCTTCGACGGGACGACCGCCCCGCTGCACCTGGGGTTCTTGGTGGCGGGCATCGCCGGGCTGGCGATTGCGGCCATCGTCGAGCGTGGAAAACTGTTTCGCCCGACCTGATCGTTTCGGGTCCGGATGCGGAACCGATCCATTCCTGCTAGGTTCGCACGGTAACCGCACCCCGCATCGGGCCGGGGCGGACCGGAGAAACGACATGAGCATCGGTGGCCATCAGGTACCCGGCGAAGGCCCGGGCGACGACGGATATGACGAGGAAGGCTATGACGAGAGCCAGCGCGCCGAGATTCTGGAAGTCACGCGCGACGGCCCGACCGACGGCACGATCCTGACCGATCTCAACCCCGATATCGCCTCCGAAACGGACGACGATGACGAGGACGAAGACGACCTCGACATGACGGATTCCGAAATCGGCGAGGAAGACGATGAGGCCGACGAGGATGAAGACGATCTGGACGAGGACGATCTGCAGGACGACCTCGACGATGGTTCGGTGGATTCCGACACGCTGACCGATCGGGACGACGCCGCGCTTCGTCCGTGATTTCGCTTCGGCGGGCTGGTTGGCCCGGTCCGCCGAATATCTTTAATCCCGTCATGGTGTCGTCGGGATGCTGCCTATAGGCGCGCCGTAAAGCGGAACGGCGACCGGAAGCGGTCGTTACCCCGCACTGGCCCGTCCTAGTCTCCAAAGCGCGAGTAATCTCATGGTTTCCAAGCTGATCCTCCCCGTTTCGCTGATTCTGCTCGCGGGGTGCGCGCAAAGCGAACCGGTCGACAACATGACGGTCGACATCAACGCGGCGGCAGTGGAGGCGCAGAGCACGGTGGACGCCTATGGCGAGAACGCTGCCAGTCTGGACGCACAGGACGCCCGCGCAATGGGCTCGACCAACGATGATGACGATGCGATCGACGATGCCGCTTCGACAAACGCCGTCGGCAACGAAGACGCGCCGCTCGACCCGCCAGCGCCGGGGACGCCGGGTGGCTTGCCGGATGACCGTACGCCGGTATCCGAGGCGCGGTTCACGCCGGATAGCGCGCAAGGCGCCGCCAATGTCGTCCAGACTTATTACGCGTTCTTAGGGTCGCGGCGTTTTCCGGAGGCGCGGGCGTTGGTGCAGTCGGGGTCGAAGATCGCCGAGCGGGACGTGGCTGCGTTCGCGGCGACGTTCGATCGGTATAGCGAATATCACGCGAATGTAGGTGCGCCCGGGCGGATCGATGCCGGCGCGGGACAGCGCTATGTGACCGTTCCCGTTCAGGTCTATGCCAGGCTCAAGGCCGACCGCGCGCCGGTCTATTCGATCGGTACGGTCACGCTGCACCGCGCCGGGGACATCGACGGGGCGACAGCAGAGCAGCGTAAGTGGAAGATCAGCGACATCGCGCTCAAACCAGCGCCCGCTCGGTGACCGGATTGGCTAGAGCGCGTTCACGATGGCATTGAGGTTGGCAACGTCTTCCGGCGTGACAGGAGTGCCATCGCTAGCGGTGGGAACGCTGGCCTTTGCCGCCTTTTCGGGGGCGAAGCCAACGGTGTCGACCGCAGTGTAGATCACGCAAGCGGCCCAGAACAACGCCGACCAGCGGCTCACGAAGAGTTTGCGGTAGGGCACCACTGCACCGGCGCCTTACTCGATTAATATCCAGCGTATCGACATGCTTAATGGTCGGATGAATGCTCGTCTGTGTCGCCCATCTCGTCGATCTCTGCCACGGCCTTTGCGATATGTTCTGCCGACCGTTTCGCCGCGCTTGGGGTGAACGATTCGGCCATGCCCTCGGGGCCGTCCATCAGGATCTCGCCGTTTTCGGCAACGGCTTCGATCGGTTTGTCGTGCGGATTTTTCGGCAATGTCGCGGCTCCCTATAGACAAAACGCGAGCTTGCCGTCCATGTTCCCCAAGAGGGACCGACCGCCAGCATGTATATCGACAAGTTTTTGAAAACGCATCGCACGCCCATGCTGGATGCGGAGGACGTCGCGGCGATCGACGCCAGCGCATCCCGGACGACGACGTTCAACGCTCGCCAGATCTTCATTCGTCAACATACGCCGTTGTCACAATGCACCTTGTTGCTCGATGGATTCGTCGAGCGGTTCAAGGATACGCCAGAGGGTCGTCGCCAGATCCTCGCTATTCATGTTCCGGGCGATTTCGTGGACTTACACAGTTATCCGCTCAAACGACTGGAACATTCGGTCGCGGCGCTGACGGACATCAAGGTCGTGCTGTTCCCGCACGCCGCGGTCCGCGAGCTTACCGCGAGATCCGCGACGATTACGGAATTGCTGTGGAAATCGACGATGATCGATGCCGCGATCAACCGCGAATGGATCGTATCGATCGGCGCGCGGGGTGCAGCCGTGCGGCTCGCGCATCTGTTCTGCGAAATGTTCGTCCGGCTGGAACGTGCCGGAATGGCGTCCGGCAACCAGTTCGACTTGCCGTTGACGCAGGTCGATCTCGCCGACGCCACGGGTTTGACCGCGGTCCATACGAACCGCATGCTGCGCCAATTGCGCGAGGATGGTCTTGTCGCGTTTCGGCAGGGAGTGGTCGAAATCTTCGATTGGCCGCGTCTGCGCGCCTTCGCCGAGTTCGACCCCACCTATCTCTTCGTCGATTGACGCGCGCAACCGTCAGCGCGGCAAATAATGGACCTGCGCGGCATCGGTCGCATTGATCGCGAGGATCGAGCGCGCTTCGCTGATCGGTAGCGGGCGCCCCTCGCGATCGACCGAGGCGCCGATCACGCGGTCGAGCAGTTCCTGCCCTTCCTTCCACCAGCCGATCCCGCTTGCGGCGTTCAAATGGCCTTGCTCGCCCGCATCGACGAAATGACTGCCCCAGCCGACCGCAAGGCTGTGGGCGCGATCGATATCGATCCACGGATCGTCGCGGCTGGCCACGACGATCGACGGGAAGGGGAGCGGTGCCGTCGGGGTCGGCCCGAACGTCGCGAGTTCGGCGCGCGCATCGGCGCGGTCGACGTCGGCGGGCGCGACAAGCAAGGCCCCTGCAACCGGCCAGCCATAGGGTTGGCGAGTCATCTCCGCCCACCACGCGACCGCGAGGCAGCCTAGGCTGTGCGCCGCGAGGACGACCGGAGCCTTGGCCTGCCGGATGGCCTGATCGAGCTTGGTAACCCAAGCGTTGCGGTGGGGCGTGTTCCACATGCCGAGTTCGACACGAACGGTATCGGGTCGCGCGGACTCCCACAGCGTCTGCCAGTGTGACGGACCGGAGCCACCGAGGCCGGGGACCGTCAAGATGGTCGGTTGCACGGGGTCGTAACTTGAAAAGCTGCCCATCGATGCTCTCCCACTAAAGGTAGGAAGACGTGACCAGACCATGCTCTAGGGGGACACCGCTTGGCCACGCTTCCCGGTTCAGAAGGTATTCCTACTGGTTTGGTAGGCAATAGCGCTGCGCCAAGCCGTTGACGGATTGCGCCGGACCGAAAGCGCGCCTTCGCCCGGCATCGCGCGAGGCCTGACTCCTGCACCGCTTGGGGTCTGGGACGAAGCTTGATAGGGGGACGGATGCGCTCCATTTCACCCTACTGTCCCGCCGATGCCCAAGATCAGGGCTGACCAGCTTCTCGTCGATCGCGGCCTCGTCGAGAGCCGCACGCGGGCGCAGGCGTTGATCATGGCCGGGCTCGTCTTCGCGGGCGACCGGAAGATCGACAAGCCGGGGCAAGCGATTGCGGACGATGTGGTGCTCGACGTGCGCGGGCGGGATCATCCGTGGGTCTCGCGTGGCGGGATCAAGCTGGCGCACGGTCTGGACGCGACCGGCTGGGCGGTCACGGACGCGGTCGCGATCGACGTCGGTTCGTCGACCGGCGGGTTCACCGACGTGCTGCTGCAACGTGGCGCCGCGCGCGTCTATGCGGTCGACAGCGGCACCAATCAGCTTGCGTGGAAGATCCGGCAGGACGATCGCGTGGTCGTTCACGAACAGACCAGCGCGCGGATCCTGACCGAAGTGCATATCCCCGAACTGGTCGACCTGATCGTGTGCGACGCGAGTTTCATCGGTCTCGCCAAGGTGCTCGAGGTGCCGCTCCGCTTCGCCACGCCCGCGGCGAA
>NZ_JAPYKK010000066.1 GCF_029623395.1 Sphingomonas echinoides | reverse complement strand
AAGCATCCGGTGGATCATGTGATTGGCTAAACAGTTTGAGCCTTTGCCCCATTTTAACCTTTTGGCGTGATGTGGAACCGAATGGCAGGATTGATTTCGCGTCTGAGACGATTGCGCCATTCGGATCAGGCGGTTGCCGCGCATGTGCGGGAAACGCTGACCCAGTCGCTGTACGCATCTCCGCAGTCGCTGGTGATTGGCGCGATGACAAGCAGCGTGATCGTCGTAGTGGTTGCTGTGATAAGCGATCGTGCTGCAATGTTGGCGTGCGCATTGGCAATCCTAGTTGTTGCAGGCATTCGCATTGTTGATGCATTGCGGTTGTTTCCCTTGCTCAGCAAGGATCGCGCAAGCTGCTTCGGCGGCAAGCGGCAGGAACTATTATATCGCTTTGGTGCGCTTGCATACTCGGGCCTTCTCGGCACCTTCGGCTTCTTGACGCTTATCGGGACCGACGACGGGGATCTGCAGCTGCTCGCGGTGACGACGGCGGTTGGATATGCGGCTGGGATCGCAGGCCGCAATGCCGGTCGCCCCTGGATCGCGTTGTCCCAGTTGTGCTTGGCCGCAGTACCACTTGCTCTGGGCCTGTTCCTGACGTTCGAGCCGTTGAAAGCGGTTCTTGCCCTCGTCATCCTGTTCTTCGTCGTGGCAATGATGGACATCACGCTTCAGACTTACGGCGTCATCCTGCGCGCCACCGTGGCTTCGACGGAAAAGACCGCATTGGCAGAGCATCATGCTGCGGTGGCACGGCGAGATGATTTGACCGGAGTGGCCAATCGCACTGCCTTTCGTGAACGCTACGAGGCTCAACTGGAAGCGCTGATCTGGTCGGAAGAAAGCGAGCGCCAAGGCTTGGCCATCTATTGGCTCGATCTCGACAAGTTCAAGGAGATCAACGACAGCTTTGGACATCTGGCCGGCAACGCGCTCTTGTCAGGCATCGCCAGACGGTTGGACGAGGCCTTTGGTATAGATGGAATAGTGGCGCGATTGGGGGGTGACGAATTTGCTGTTGTCTGCGCGATCCGCGACAAGGAAGAGGCAATCGGCATTGGCCGTCGCATTCTTGATCTCGTAGAATCTCCCGTGCATCATGATGCCCGACATTTGAACGTCAGTGCCTCGATCGGTATCGCCATTGCCCCGGCGGACGGGACAGACGCGGACACGCTTCTGAAAAACGCGGATCTCGCTCTTTACCGAGCCAAAGACAGCGGACGGGGCGTTATGCGTTTTTACGAACCCGTAATGGACGAAAAGATCGAACGTGCCCGTGATTTGGCCGCCGAGATACAAGGCGCTCTTGGTCGCGGCGAATTTTATCTCGTGTTCCAGCCGATCTTCAACTTGAATGGCGGTGGGGTTCAGTCCTGCGAAGCCTTGCTGCGCTGGAACAACCGTAGATACGGGCAGGTGTCACCGGGCGAGTTTATTCCGATCGCCGAAGGTAACGGGTTCATCGTCCAGATTGGCGGCTGGGTAATTCAGGAAGCGTGTCGCACCGCAAGCCAGTGGCCCAACGGCGTCACGATTGCGGTAAACCTATCCCCGATCCAGTTGCGTTCCGCCAATCTGCGAGCTGTCATTGTGAATGCCCTGGCGGCAAGCGGCCTAGCCGCCGAGCGGCTGGAACTTGAGGTCACGGAATCAGTGCTTCTCGAAGACATTGATGGCTCGCTTGGAGCGTTGCAGGCTATCAACCTGCTGCACGTTCAAACTACGCTTGATGACTTCGGCACGGGATATTCCTCACTCAGCTACCTTTCCAAATTTCCGTTCCAGACGCTCAAGATTGACCGCTCCTTCATTGCCGATCTCGACCAGAGCTCCGCGTCAGTGGCAATCGTGCAAGCGGTGATCGATCTTGCCGCCAAGCTCGGAATGCGCACCATAGCAGAAGGGGTCGAGACGGCCGCTCAGCTTGCACAGCTTCGTCGGACACAATGCGATGCGGTGCAGGGATACTGGCTGAGCCGTCCGATACCGGCAAGCATGGTTACGACGATGCTTGCCGGTGAGACCCCCAACACCGGCTGCAGGGCGTCTCCGGGCGCTAGCCCAAGTTAGGGATGGGACGGCTTGTTAAGAAGTCTGGTCTGCGCACCAACTAGCCTCCGCATGAGCTTCAAATCGGTCTCACTGAGACGCAGTGCAGCATCTGCCCAGAGATCCACAACTGCCTCCAACTCGCACAGCGATAGCGGGTTCACGGAGCGCGATGCTTCATAAATAGCACAATGTCCGCTATGACGCCGTCGGTTTTGCCGCACGTACAGCTCTACTTCCGCACGGCCATTTCCGCGGTCCGCAAGACCGTGGACGATCCCGAGATCGTACAGTTCTTCAGCTGAATAGGATCGACCGCTCAAGATCATCTGTTCGGCCCGCGCAGCACCGAGCCGACGGGACAGGAAGCAGTGAGCGCCCATGCCTGGAAACAGTCCGAAGGCGGTTTCGGGCAAGCTAAACTGGGTTCCACGCTCGGCGATGACGACGTTGAACGATAGCAAGGCCTCGAACCCGCCTCCCAAAGCGTCCCCCTCCACCAGGGCGATCGTTACGATGGGCAGGTCGAGACTGAGCATGTTGCGATGAAGAATGCGTACACAGGCTCGTCCGTACCGAACCAACGCTGCTTGATCCCGCGCACGAATATGTGCCTCAAACAGATCCAGATCGCCACCAAGGGAGAACACGCCGGGAAAGCGCGAACCGAGCACAAGATACCTTACCGGTACCGCACCCGATGCCGTGGCTATCGCAATATCGTTTTGCCATTGATCAAATTGGGCAAGCAGGGTTGGATTAAAACTCGGTCGAACGCGCTGATCCATATACGTCCATAGCGTCTCAAGGTTCGGGTCGAAGCTAACGTCGAGATCGTCGTAGTCGAAATGCGCGATGCTTCTGTTGGCGTTGCTGTCATTTAGCACCGGAGGAACGGAATGATTGCCTGCCCGAACAATTGGAGGGTACTGAATTGACATGATAATTACCTTTCTACGTGCAGCGTATCGCTGCTCGCAAACGGTAGGCCGACACAGATAAGAAAGGCGATGCCTGGGATCGCAACAGGCTTGGACAACCAGATTGCCACTGAACGACTGTACTAAAGTTTATTCGCAGCCTCGTTCGCAGCGGGCAGTTGGTCTGGTCGGAACGTCTGCGTCCCGCCCGGCGGTGGACGTTACGTGCTACTCGCCGTGGTAACAAACGGTACCGGGTATAAGCACGCTGATGGCGCGTGGTAAAACCGCCAGAAGCCATCTTACTTTTATTCATCGGCCAGCTCGTTCCATCGACGGGCGGACGGTTACTCGTTTCTCGGCAATGAACGGTGGCCTAACTTCGCGTACAGCTCAACGTAAGGCGTCTAGTGCATAAGCATAAGGCTGAATCACCGGCCATCATGGGCACGGCGGTAAGTTTTATGCGGGAGAACCAACATGGATGATAAAGGAGAAGTTCGATCGTTATGGATCGTTGCGTTTTTCCTACCGTTATGGGTGTTGTACTTCGCTGCGAAAGCGTTTGTTAGATGGATGGATGATAACATTTAATTTGAAAGATAGTTGTTTGACCCTATGCGTCCGTCTGCCCTCTGTGCCAGCAGCTCCGCACAGGCCCATCGTAGATAGCAGCTAAGCTTTCTAACGGCATGCTACCGCCCCCCCCCCCCGTGGGGCATGGCCGGTCGCAGCATGGCCCGATCGCAGGGCTCGGAGGCTGCCTCGCTCAACGAGGTAGTGACAATGCTTGTTGATCGCTTGTCGGGACCGCCGCGCCCCCCGCGGGTAGGGGCAACTGACCGTCGAGCGCAACCTACCTGAAGAGCCGAGCACAATAGCAAGGCGGCCTACCGGCCACGCTTACAGCGCAACGTCAATCATCGCGTTCCAACGCGTTACAGCGAAATTTCGATCGAAATTTGCCACAGCCGACATTTGTAGGTCTGGCTCGCGCATGGCGATAAGAACGAAACGCGCGGTCAGTTCAAAGCTTCGCCACATCGGCTTTCCGTTATAAACGGTATTCTCTGAAAGACCGTCCGCTCTGCACAGAGTGCGTGCTACCCGCTCAATCATATCCATATACGATCGCCGAGACAAATTGCTTCTGGCGCCGTCTCAGTCAAACAGAGTACGAGCATTTTATTCGGGCTACCGTTCGGCACACTACTGCGATGACAGCCGTCACCGTTCAGACTGCCGAGGCGATCTGAATCAGTAGGCAAAGCGTACACTCTCGAATATTTCTGCCAACTTAATGTCGATATGCAAAAAGTGCGCAGGGCGGCGCTTCGTATGGCGGCAATCTGACCTTTATTCCGTCGGCAGTTCCTGAGACCGCCACCTGGATGATGATGCTAGCAGGCTTCGGCATGATGGGCGCAGGCCTGCGCTATCGTCGTCGTAGCTCGACTGTCGCTTTTGCATAAGCGTAACGCAGGAAATGCCGCCGGTGAAAACCGGCGGCATTTTTTGTCTGTCAAAGATCCGTCAGGAAGATCTTTACCAGCGCGTTGCCGTCCATCGTGCGCTGAATCGCGTCGTCCGAGGTCAGTTCCTCGGCCAGCTCCAGCGCATCCTCACGCGAGAAAAAGAGCGAGTATAGCGACCGCGGTGTCCTGTCGGATATCGCATTGCTCGTTGCGGCCTCTATGCGCGGACGAATGCTCGCAATTTCCAGTCGCATAAGCTGCGACGGCGCTGCAACGCTTTCGTTGGTTCGCGGGGCGCCGATTGGCTTGAAACCAAGCATCGCTTCGTAGAAGCGGCGATGCCGCGGATTGACCTCGATAAACAGGTCGGTGCAGCGATGGTGGTGGTATCCGTAGATGAAGACAATGTGAAACAGAGCCGCCAACAGAGGCTTGGACGGCAAGTTCGTCTCGAACGCCAGTCGACTCAGTTCACAAATCTTGCGTCCCTCGGTGTGACGGAACGCATCAAGCTCCTCGGCAAAGATTTTGTCAGCTGCCAATCCGACATCAGAGTCAACTACGAGCGTGACCGTACCAAGCACCTCCGACTGCGCAGACGCTGTAAAGGTGGCACTGGCACGGTGGGACGGCAGAGCATGATGGCTGCCATATCCCCGCCAAGCGTAACGCTTGTTGATCAGCGAGCACGCACTGTCACGTCGATCACTTGTGTCAGCAAGCTCGATATCCACGGCCTGACTGAATACGCTTGGGACAAGTTTAGCGCGCTGTTCGTCTGGAAGACGATCTTCAAACCCTGGTTTGGCTTGCCCCATTGCTGCGGCAGAGAAACGAGCTTCAGGTTGAATAAACACCACAAACCCCCGGAAAAGTGCAGCGCGCGTCGCTGATCACGGACTTTATCTGAGGTATGGGTCCATAAGAACGGATTGATGGATTGCCTTACCAGACAATCCACCCTGCTCATTCATGGTTAACGAGCACTAGCACTGTAGATAGCGATTTCGGTCAAACGTGCTAATTGTAGGATTAACGCATTTAGATCATAGGGAATTTGGCTAAGCGTCATCAAAACGGAGGACTTTCAAAATGCAAGACTTAGTGCAGCGTCAGAACGCTTCCGTGAGGAAGCCAATAACTGACAATCGAGTCAGCAATTGTCGGATCGTTATAACATGCACCGTCTAACCACGCCGTGATGCGCACGTCATCCGCCACAACGGTTGTGTCAGCGGTCGCAGTTCCCGAATGGGTCGCTGCAAACCCGGCCTCAAAGGTTTCGGCCAGTTCGTCGAGATATCGATCACATAGCATGGCGTTGCAACGATACGGTTACAGGCTTGTTCCAGCTAGAGCTAAGTTTCAGAGAACATTGCATAAACATCGCACAAATGCCTCTGACAGTGGAGCGTTGCGCCGCCCTATACCGATCCACGCCAGTAGCAATGGGAAAACGCAGCGCCTCCCCACTTGTATCGAACGACGGACATATCGGCCACGTTCGTCGCACACCGCTTAGTCTGCTGATCCCGACTTTGCCGGGCGACCACGCTTTGGCGCGTCCGCTGAGGCCGGCGGCTTTGCCGCGACTTTCTGCCCGGGTTTACGGCCAAGACCGATCTTTTTAGCCATGTCGCGCCGCATCGCCGAATAGGCCGGTGCCGTCATTGGGTAGTCAGCCTTCAACCCGTAACGGGCACGATATTCGCTCGCCGTAAGACCATTGGTTGTGAGATGCCGCGTCAAGGTTTTGTACGGCTTGCCATCAATCATCGAGATGATGACATCCGGATTGGACAACGACTTTCGTGGAGTAACCGCACCAGTGAACTCCGTAGCGCTTTCCTCATTCGAACTTTCGGTTGGCGCGTTGGTGAGGCCATTAACCGCGTTGTACATAGACTGTAGGAATGTCGGAACATCCTCCGCCGAAGTCCGGGTGTTTACATTTGAAAGCCACGCCATCGTCAATTCCGCGGCTAGCTTAACTGAGTTTGTAGGTTCGTCTGACATAGAAGATCCTTCTGGCCAGCGATCTAAGGATACGATCTTAAACTGGCGCTGAACACGATAAATGACATATTGTTTAACAAGTTACCATGAATGCGCACCGCATCGTAAGCCATCTAAGGTTGCTTAGTAATGACTTTCTTCATAGCTTCTACTGCACACGTTTCCAAATAATCTTGGCCGCCTAGGTTCCAGTTCAGTTTCGGCTTGCGCGATGTGACGCACAATGCGCCTATAAGATATCCGTTGCTGTCTCGCATTCCCGCAGCAGCGTAGAAGTCTATGTCACCGTCCTCGACCAGCGGATAAGTGGCGAACCGCCCGTCACTTTTCGCACTTGGTACGATTAGTGTATCTATATCGCCGTGGATCATGTGGCCGACAAAGGATGTGGATCGGTTAAAGACGCCCGAACGCGCTCGGTCCTGCGCGATAACGAACACGTTATAGTGGCTCACGGCACAGATTATCGCGGTCTCGACCCGACAGTGAATGCGTGCGCGTCGCGCCAGATCCATCAGCACCGGATCGCCAACCAAATTTAATATACCTGACGCCTCTGTCGCCTTTTGACGCTCGGCCTCGTTGCCGGGCATGCCAGCCGAATTGTAGGAAGTGATGTTCATTGTTTGAGCTTGTTCACGTTACGTTGAGCAATTCGCTACCAAGAGAATCTTTGCTGCTTGCTGAATATCCGCACAAAGTATGATCCGTCCTAAAAACGTACAGTTGTTCGGCGTTGATGTCAGATGTCTGAGGCGGACTTCAAACCTGACGACTGTAAAAATGGACTGTGAAAACGCGCATGATGGCAACCGGCGAACGGATCGATGAAACAGGAACGCTGATACAAGCCGGAGGTGTGATCTTTTTCCGGCGTGACCATGGGGGCCGTTACCAGCTCGAGCTGCACCGTTTGCCTGTGGACCTAATTCAAAAGCGGGTACGTTTGATTGGTACGTTGGTTGGCCCGATGCTCGTACATGCCGAGGGCGTAGCTCCGGCCTGAATAACAGGAATTGCTTTTTTACGATTAACCGCAATTCCGATTCAGCTCGACTCATACCGATTGTCAGGATCATGTCGCTGGGGATCATACCTCCATGGGACACATCATTACGCACGCTTGCGGCCACGGCCAGATCCACCACCTCGCGGGCTATGCCCGACAACAGGAGCAGAAGGCGAAGTGGTTAGAAACCACGCGTTGCCGCGAGTGCTTTATTTCTGACAAACAAGCTGTCCAGGCGGAAACAGCTGCCAGCGATATTGCAGCTGTAGCCCATCTTGCACTGCCCGCGCTCAGCGGCAGCGATCGCCAGATTGCCTGGGCGGCATCTCTGCGAGCGGCTCGCCTCATAGCTACGACATCGCACGAGGGCAGTGATACCACCGTGACCGCGTGGGTGAGACACTTGACTGACGCAAAATGGTGGATTGACGGGCGCGGTCTAACCGACGTCGAATGGCTTAACCAAGCCAAGCAAGTCGTTGCCGCATGTTTTCCAACCTTACGCGGAACCCAGACCCT
>NZ_JAPYKK010000065.1 GCF_029623395.1 Sphingomonas echinoides | reverse complement strand
GAGGAAAGGTTCATCTCCATGAACGAACTGACCAATTTCGCGAACCCGGTCGTCAAGGCCGAGACCTTCGACCAGATCCAGATCGGCATCGCCAGCCCGGACAAGATCCGCAGCTGGTCGTTCGGTGAGATCAAGAAGCCCGAGACCATCAACTATCGCACGTTCAAGCCCGAACGTGACGGCCTGTTTTGTGCGCGCATCTTCGGTCCGATCAAGGATTACGAGTGCCTGTGCGGCAAGTACAAGCGCATGAAGTACAAGGGCATCGTCTGCGAGAAGTGCGGCGTTGAAGTCACCGTCTCGAAGGTCCGGCGTGAGCGCATGGGCCACATCGAGCTGGCCGCCCCGGTCGCGCACATCTGGTTCCTCAAGTCGCTGCCGTCGCGCATCGGCCTGCTGCTCGACATGCAGCTGAAGCAGCTCGAGCGCGTGCTGTACTTCGAGGCGTATATCGTGATCGAGCCGGGCCTGACCCCGCTCGAGAAGTACCAGCTGATGACCGAGGACGAGCTCCTCGACGCGCAGGACGAGTATGGCGAAGACGCCTTCTCGGCCGGCATCGGCGCGGAAGCCGTCCGCATCATGCTACAGGACCTCGATCTCGAAGGCGAGCGCAAGGAGCTGCTCGAAGAGCTCGCTGTCACCAAGTCCGAGCTGAAGCCCAAGAAGATCATCAAGCGGCTCAAGGTCGTCGAGAGCTTCATCGATTCAGGCAACCGCCCGGAGTGGATGATTCTCGAGGTCGTTCCGGTCATTCCGCCCGAGCTGCGCCCGCTGGTGCCGCTGGACGGTGGTCGTTTCGCGACGTCGGATCTGAATGATCTGTATCGCCGCGTGATCAACCGCAACAACCGCCTGAAGCGCCTGATGGAGCTCCGCGCGCCGGACATCATCGTCCGCAACGAGAAGCGCATGCTGCAGGAGGCCGTCGACGCATTGTTCGATAACGGTCGCCGCGGTCGCACGATCACGGGCGCCAACAAGCGTCCGCTCAAGTCGCTGTCCGACATGCTCAAGGGCAAGCAGGGCCGCTTCCGCCAGAACCTTCTCGGCAAGCGCGTCGACTATTCGGGTCGTTCGGTCATCGTGACCGGGCCGGAACTCAAGCTGCACCAGTGCGGCCTGCCGAAGAAGATGGCGCTCGAGCTGTTCAAGCCGTTCATCTACGCCCGTCTCGATGCCAAGGGTCTGTCGATGACCCTGAAGCAGGCGAAGAAGTGGGTCGAGAAGGAGCGCAAGGAAGTCTGGGACATCCTCGACGAGGTGATCCGCGAGCATCCCGTGATGCTCAACCGCGCGCCGACGCTTCACCGTCTGGGAATCCAGGCGTTCGAGCCCGTGCTGATCGAGGGCAAGGCGATCCAGCTGCACCCGCTGGTCTGCTCGGCCTTCAACGCCGATTTCGACGGCGATCAGATGGCGGTCCACGTGCCGCTGTCGCTCGAGGCGCAGCTCGAAGCGCGCGTCCTGATGATGTCGACCAACAACATCCTGTCGCCGGCGAACGGCAAGCCGATCATCGTGCCGTCGCAGGACATGGTGCTGGGTCTCTATTATCTGTCGATGCTCAAGGAAGGCGAGCCCGGCGAGGGCATGATGATCTCCGACATGCAGGAGGTTCATCACGCGATCGAGGCTGGCGCGGTCACGCTCCACACCAAGATCATCAGCCGCGTCCCGCAGACCGACGAGAAGGGCAACCAGTACCTCAAGCGCTATGAGACCACCCCCGGTCGCATGCTGCTCGGCGAGTGCCTGCCGCAGAACCACAAGGTGCCGTTCGACATCGTCAACCGCCTTCTGACCAAGAAAGATGTCGGCGACGTGATCGACGAGGTCTATCGCCACGCCGGCCAGAAGGACACGGTGCTGTTCGCCGACGCGATCATGTCGCTGGGCTTCAAGCATGCGTTCAAGGCGGGCATTTCGTTCGGCAAGGATGACATGATCATCGCGCCGGACAAGGAAAAGCTGGTCGACGAAACGCGCGATCAAGTGAAGGACTTCGAGCAGCAGTATCAGGACGGCCTAATCACGCAGCAAGAGAAGTACAACAAGGTGATCGACGCCTGGAGCCGTTGCGGCGACCTGGTGGCGAACTCGATGATGAACGAGATCAAGGCGGTCCGGCATTATGACGACGGCCCGATGAAGGGCCGCGAGAAGGACATCAACTCGATCTACATGATGGCCCACTCGGGTGCGCGTGGTTCGCAGGCGCAGATCAAGCAGTTGGCCGGCATGCGCGGCCTGATGGCCAAGCCGTCGGGCGAGATCATCGAAACGCCGATCATCTCGAACTTTAAGGAAGGCCTGACCGTCCTTGAGTACTTCAACTCCACCCACGGTGCCCGTAAGGGTCTCGCGGATACGGCGCTGAAGACCGCGAATTCGGGCTATTTGACGCGCCGTCTCGTCGATGTGTCGCAGGATTGCGTCATTATCGAGGAGGATTGCGGCACAACGCGCGCACTTGAGATGCGTGCGATCGTCCAGGGCGGTTCGACCATTGCATCGCTCGGTGAGCGCATCCTTGGCCGCACCACGGCCGAGGACATCGTGGACAGCAAGACCGGCGAGATCGTGATCCCGTCGGGCACGCTGCTCGACGAGCCGATGGTCGCGAAGATCGAGGCGATCGGGACGCAGTCGTGCAAGATCCGCTCGCCGCTGGTCTGCGAGACCAAGATCGGTGTCTGCGGCAAGTGCTACGGGCGCGATCTCGCCCGCGGTACGCCGGTGAACATCGGTGAAGCGGTCGGCGTCATCGCGGCGCAGTCGATCGGTGAGCCGGGTACGCAGCTGACCATGCGTACCTTCCACATCGGTGGTGCGGCACAGCTCAACGAGCAGTCCAACCTGGAGGCAGTGGCCGACGGCACGATGGAATATCGTGATCTTCGCACGATCACCGACCAACGTGGCCGTCGCGTCGTGCTCAGCCGTTCGGGCGAAATCGCGATCGTCGACATGGACGGCCGCGAGCGGGCGGTGCACCGCATTCCGTACGGGGCGTACGTGCTGTTCGACGATGGCCACATCGTCGAAAAGGGCGATCGTCTGGCGGAGTGGGATCCGTTCACCATGCCGGTGATCACCGAGAACCCCGGCGTCGTGAAGTATGTCGATCTGATCGAGGGCAAGACGCTCGTCGAGCAGGCCGATGAAGCGACGGGTATCTCGCAGCGGGTCGTGATCGAATATCGCGCGACCACCAAGGCCAAGGAGGATCTCCGTCCGCGCCTCACCCTGACGGGTGAAAGCGCCGAGGAAGCTGGTCGGTACATGCTCGTCGCGGGCGCTACGCTCTCGGTCGAGGATGGGGCGACGGTTTCGGGCGGTGACGTTCTGGCCCGTGTCAGCCGCGAAAGCGCCAAGACGCGCGACATCACCGGCGGTCTGCCGCGTGTTGCCGAGCTGTTCGAGGCGCGCAAGCCGAAGGAGAATGCGATCATCGCTAAAGTCTCCGGTCGTGTGGTGTTCGGCAAGGATTACAAGGCGAAGCGCAAGATCGGTATCCAGCCCGAGGACGGCGGTGATGTCGTGGAGTATCTGGTGCCGAAGTCGAAGGTCATCGACGTGCAGGAAGGCGATTACGTCAAGCGCGGCGACAACCTGATCGGCGGCTCGCCTGATCCGCATGACATTCTCGAAGTGCTCGGCATCGAGCCCTTGGCCGAATATCTCGTGTCGGAAATCCAGGAGGTCTATCGTCTCCAGGGCGTGAAGATCAACGACAAGCACATCGAGACGATCGTTCGTCAGATGCTGCAGAAGGTCGAGATCACCGACGGCGGCGACACCACGCTTCTGGCGGGCGAACAGGTCGATCGCGACGAGATGGACGACATCAACTCGAAGATCGACAAAAAGGAGCGTCCTGCTCAGGGCAAGCCTGTACTGCTCGGCATCACCAAGGCGTCGCTGCAGACCCGCAGCTTCATCTCGGCGGCGTCGTTCCAGGAGACCACCCGAGTCCTCACCGAAGCATCGGTGCAGGGCAAGAAGGACACGCTGACCGGTCTCAAGGAGAACGTCATCGTGGGTCGCCTGATCCCGGCGGGTACAGGTGCGGGGCTCAACCGCCTGCGCGTCACCGCTTCGTCGCGCGATGCGGCGCTGCGGGTCCAGCAGCGGCGTCTCGCCGAGGTTGCGATCGTCGCGCCGAACTCGGCGAAGGAAGAGCATGAGGCAGAGCTCGCGCGGTCCGCGCGCGACTCAGGGGGTGCCGGGAGCGATCCGCTCGCAGCCGTCACCACCAGCGGTCATGGTAGCGACGCCGATGCGGGTGAGTATCTGAACAAGGAGTAATCTCCGCGTTTGGGCACACCGCCTGACATGACAAAAAGCCGTCGACCCGTTCGGGTCGGCGGCTTTTTTTGTACGTCATTGAGATGTCTACGGTTTGGCGGTGCGCAACCTGATATCGCCGCCCCCAGGCCCGCCACAGATACCGCGCACCATACCGCTGCCCGGGACTGCAAAACCATTTCAGAAATTCGGTATTGTTCATACTTTGGGAGGAGCTGTGACCGCGCGGCATCGTCTTCTGACTCCCGACGCCTTTCTAAGTTGTTGTTTAGACGATATTATTTACGGGATGGTCCGATCCAACGTCGCTATGTCACCGAAATTGGGAATAGATTTATTATTTCTTCTTTGTTACTAAATCGGGGCAAAACAAGGTCACCAGAGCACACCAATGCCGGACCTTTCGTTGGAATGTTGGTTGCCCGGCAACAGCGGGGCGTTTGGCGCTGAGCAGTCTACTGCTGCCGGGCCAGTCTAAGGGGTGGATTTCATGAAGTTTTATACCGGATTGCTAAGCTCGACCATTCTCGCGGGGCTTACCGTCCTGCCCGCAGCGGCGCAGACCGCGCCGGCCGAAGCGCCAGCAGCGACCGCCCAGGCAACAGCACCCGCAGACTCCTCTGACGGCGACATCGTCGTTACCGGACTGCGGGAAAGCCTCCGCAGCGCCATTTCCGTAAAGCGCAAGGCGAACGCCGTCGTCGACGTCATCACGTCAGAGGCAATCGGCAAGTTCCCGGACCGCAACGTCGCAGAATCGCTGTCGCACATCCCGGGCGTCAGCATCGATCGTCGCTTCGGCGAGGGCGAGAAGGTCGCGATCCTCGGTACCGATCCCGCGCTCAACCGCATGCTGCTCGACGGCCACGCGCTCGCCTCGGCCGACTGGGGTGGCAACGACAACGATCCGTCGAGCCGTACCTTCAACTATTCGCTGCTTGCGCCCGAACTGGTCGAGCGGCTCGAAGTCTACAAGTCGCCGGAACCGCGGGTCGAGGAAGGCAGCCTCGGCGGCACCGTTATCGTCCGCACGCGGCGTCCGCTCGACACCCCCGCCAATTCGATCTTCGCGTCGGGCGGCTACACGTACAACGATCGTTCGGACAAGGGGAACATCCGGGGGTCCGGCCTCTACAGCTGGAAGAACAAGTCCGACACCTTCGGCTTCCTGGTCGCCGCAACGTATGACAAGCAGAGCCTGACCCGCGCAGGCGTCGAGTTCTTCGGATACGACAACGTCGCCCCCAACGCCAATGGCACCTACAGCAGCCCGTTCGTCAACCGCGCCGCCGACGGTACGCTGAGCCTCAAGAGCCCCGGCGCGACGATCAACGGCGGGACGATCTCGGACCTGTACAAGGCCGCATCGCCGTTCGGCATCAACTATGCCTATTTTCAGCAAACCCGCGAGCGCAAGAGCGTGTCCGGCACGGTCCAGTATCGTCCGGTGCAGAACCTGACGCTGACGCTCAACGGCTTGCACATCGACGGCAATTACAACAACTACAGCCAGTCGATGTACACCATCCCAGGCGCGTGGACGGGTGACGTGCTGACCTCGGCGACGATCGCCAACGGCACCGTCACCGGCGCCTCGTTCGCAGGCGCGAAGAACCAGAGCGCGCAGCTCGATACGCTCGTCCGCAAGACCAAGCTCAAGACCGACAACATCAACCTGTTTGCGGACTGGGAAGGCTCGGGCGGCGCGAAGGTCGCGTTCGCGGGCGGCTGGAGCAAGGCGACCGGCGGGCGCAACCCGGAATATCTGTTCAACGTCCAGACCAAGCTGCCCTACAGCTATGCCTTCACGCCGAACTCGGCGACCGTGAACTTCGTCGGCGATCCGACCAACGCTGCGAACTATTTCACCAACCCCAACAACAACCCCGCGCAGATCGAAGGCCGTCCGGTCATCGTCAACGGCACGCAGCTCAACGGCGCGCAGATCGGCGGACAGGACTTCAGCGTAACCACCGACCGGGACATCTTCGGCGGCTATGACGCGACCATCCCGGTCTCGTTCGGGCCGTTCACCGAAGTGCTGCTTGGGTCGCGCGTCACCGATCACCTCAACCGGATCGATGGCCGCGGCATCAACACCTACCTGACGGCGTCGAAACTCGGATCGCAGCTTGGGGTCACCACGCTCGCGACGCCGGACGGGACGTTCAGCGGTAGCGGCGGCAACGGCAACGCCACGCAATATCTCAACCTGCCGGAACAGTCGGTGATCGACATCCTGGCGAATTCGATCAACACGCCGCTGATCACCAAGGTGGGCGCGACGACGAGCGTCAAGGAAACCGTCGCGGCATCGTACCTGCAGGCGAACTTCAACCAAGGCGGGTTCCGCGGCAACATTGGTGGTCGCCTTGTCTATACGCGCGACGTTTCCAACTATGCGCTGACGCTGCCGACGGTTGCGAACCCGACGCCTGCCCCGGTGCCGACGACCTCGACGACCGATTATCTGAAATTCCTCCCAAGCCTCAACATCGCCTATGAGGCGAGCCAGCAGATCATCTTCCGCGGTGCGGTGGCAAAGGTCATCTCGCGTCCGCGCTACCAGGATCTGGCAGCATCCATCACGCAGAACGACACGACCTTCGACGCTGGCGGCGGCAACCCCGATCTCAAGCCGTACGAATCGGTAAACTACGAACTGACCGCGGAATATTATCCGCGCGCCGGTACGCTGCTGGCGGTCGAGCTGTTCCGCCGAGAGATCTCGAACTATATCATCAACATCCGTCAGCAGAACGTCACGCTGTTCAACTCGCTGACCGGGCAGCTCGACAACCGTTACAACGTCTCGCGGCCGATCAACGGCGGCAAGGCGACGGTCAACGGCGCGCTCGTGTCGGGTCAGGCGGAAATCTGGGGTGGGTTCGGGCTTCAGGCGAACTATTCGTATCAGGATAGCAAGACGTCCTCGGTCGATGTGACGGGCGCGGCGCTCAACCTGCCGTATCTGTCCAAGCACACCGTCAACGTGATCCCTTATTTCGAGAAGGGTCCGTTCCAGGCGCGGCTGAGCTACAGCTACCGGTCGTCCTACTTCCGCACGATCGGTCGCCTTGGGTCGCGCGAGATGGTCGCGCCGTACAATCAGGTCGACCTTTCGGCGAGCTTCAAGCTCAACGATTCGATCACGTTCACGGCCAACGCGCAGAACCTTCTCGACGAGACGTACCTGCAGTATAACGGCACGCCGGATCGCCCGACCGCCTTCTACAAGAACGGCCGGACCTTCGTCGGATCGGTTTCGTTCCGCATGTAAGCCTAACCCTGCCCGTCAGACCGAAACGCCGCCCGGAGACTCTCCGGGCGGCGTTTTTGTGTTGGAGGGGCTTTGCGCGTAGGGAGCGGCGATGGCGCGCCTGATCCTGCTCAACAAACCCTATGACGTCCTGTCGCAATTCACCGATGCCAAATCCCCCAGTCCCAGGCCGACGCTGTCCGCCTATGTCACGGTGCCGGGAGTCTATCCCGCGGGGCGGCTCGACCGCGACAGCGAGGGATTGATGCTGCTGACCGACGACGGCCGTCTGCAGGCGCGGATCGCGGACCCCAGTTTCAAGCTGCCCAAGACCTATCTGATCCAGGTCGAGGGCGACCCGGATGACGCCGCGCTTGCGCCGCTTCGGAAGGGCGTGCTGCTCAACGACGGAATGACGCTGCCGGCCGAGGTCGAGCGGATCGCCGAGCCCGCGTTATGGCCGCGCGATCCGCCGGTACGGTTTCGCAAGAGCGTGCCCGATGGGTGGATCTCGCTGACGATCCGCGAGGGACGCAACCGGCAGGTACGGCGCATGACCGCTGCGGTGGGGTTTCCGACATTGCGGCTGGTGCGCTGGCGGATCGGGGAATGGACGATCGAGGGGCTGGCGCCGGGGGAGAT
>NZ_JAPYKK010000064.1 GCF_029623395.1 Sphingomonas echinoides | reverse complement strand
TTTCGGAAGCGGCGTTGCTACGGTCCCGAGCGTTGCCAAAAACAATCGCGCTTGGAATGCAAAAGGCCTTCTGAATCGTCTTGGATCGGGCGGTTGCCGGCTGACCGCCTCATGTTGCGTGGACTACCGCTTATGTCAGACTTGGACGTTCACGCCGACAGACGTGAAAGGCGCAATCTGGCCGACTGCCACCGAAATTCCTGTGATCTCGAGGTCGATCGTCACCCGATCGATAATGACTAATTCTGGAGCAACCGGTTACCGCCGCCTGTCGACGCGACAGACATCCCGTGCCGACGACACAGATCCGTCACCACCGCACCTGCCTCGGCTTCCTTCAGGATGCCGATGATCTGCTCTTCCGAAAACTGCTTCCGCTTCATCTGTCCGTCCCTTTCCGGGGTCGGTCTCTAGCTCCAACTGGAGAAAAAACGGGACTCACGTCAGTTGCCATAAAGGATGGCTTTTTGAGAATTGATAAGTCGATATTCTGGCGAGGCGAGGTTGGTCAGGGGGCCGGTCGGTCGACAGGAAGCAGTCTGTAGGGGCATCCAAGCGTAGATGGCGCTCGTACCTCTTGTCTTAGTGCAGAGGGAATCGCGATGAGCAGCAAATTCCCGATACGGCCGGCGGGTCTGTTGCTTGTCGTACCTCTCAGCATACCGAAGGCCGTGGAAGCCCATGTGAAATGGTTCTGCGGCCCGATCAATGGCTCTGCACCGCCGCTGCCCTTTAGGCAGGCCGTGACACCATTCTTTCTCGAGCTTCTCATCCTGTTCGTCGGTCTCGTCATGCTCGGCGCCATGCTTGATGCTATGATAACGCGGTACGCGGGGAAGCTCGTCGTGGATCCCGATCGTGCAGCGCGTGCGAGCGACGTGATCGTACGGGGGGGCGTTGCGCTCTACGCGCTTTGCTTGTGGGGCAATCTTGCTGTCGTCATGTGGGCGGATCCATCCAGCGGATCGATCCTGACCCCCGACCTGTACGGTGCCGGGCACGCAGTCGGATATATCCAGTTGGTAACCGCGGTTGTCGTTTTGATACCGCGTCTTTCGATCTTTGCAGCAGCAGCTCTGCTCGTCTTGTATATGTTGGGCGTCGCAAAGTTCGGCGCTTTTTATATGATCGACTATCTGTTCTTTTTGGGGATCGCTGCGCATCTCGCGTTGGCCAGTCCGCTCTTGTCCCGGCTAACGGTCAGTCGATATCGCGTGCCAATCCTCATAGGATCGCTGAGTTTAAGCTTGATGTGGACGGCGGTCGAAAAGTTCTTGTTCCCGCAGTGGACGATCTCAATATTGGTTTCGCATCCTGGCATCACGGCCGGCCAATCGTTCTCAACGGTTGCAATGATTGCCGGCTTCGTCGAGTTTTCCCTGGCATTTTACCTGCTCACGGGTCGCGAAATTCTCGGCCGTATCGGAGCGATATTGCTGGGCATCGTTTTCGTCGCTGCTATGCCTGAGTTCGGAATGCTCGACATCGTCGGCCACATCCCCGTCCTCCTCATTCTCGTGATTGCCCTCGTTACCGGAGAGACGCCTCTTCAGCTCCTGTGTCGCGGAAGCGGTTCGGGCATCCTGTTATCAGGATGGAAGGTAGGCCGAGCGTATATCGCTACGCTCGGGGTTCTCATGCTCTTTTATTACAATCTTCATGCCCTATCGGTCTGGACCGTAACCAACGCGCAATGACGACTTATGTGGAAGGCGGACAGGAAGGCGGGTGGCGATCGCCAACATTGGGCAGCTGCCAGCTTTCCCAAAAAGAATCGAATATCGGGCAAAATACGAGTTCCCGGGAACTCGTACCCAAAGTTAAACGGAAAAACAGTTACCGGAGACAGGTGTCGCAGCCGCCCGTCGTCGGGAGGCCTTAGGCAGCGGCCTTATGCAGCCATCTTATGTAACAAAGCGATCACGCGATCCTGCCGGTAGGGTTTGGAAAAGAACACCGTCTCCGCCGGCATGACGGTCCGCGGCGGCAACGGCTTTCCTGACGTGATGATAATCTTGATGGGTGGCCAGCGGTCACGGATGAACGCTGCCAGCTTTATGCCGTCTAGGCCGCCCGGCATATCAATGTCGGTGAAGACGATTCGTATGTCCGGCCTGCTCTCCAGGATCGCGATGGCCTCGGCAGCGTTTGCCGCTTCCACCGGTTCGTAACCCGCGTCTTCGACCACCTGTGCTGCGAACAAGCGCAGCAACGGCTCGTCCTCGACAACGAGGACGATCGGCACGGGTGTGTGAGAAGCGATAGTCATAGGTTCCTGCTACGCCTGGGCCAAATGCTCGACGGAGGCCCGCAGGTCAGCCTCAAATCCATCGGGTTCATAACGGAGCTCGGTGCCGCCCGTTCCGGTCAGACCAAGCCTTATCAACTTCGAGCCAAAGCCTTTTCGGCTCGGCGCGACAACCAGCGGACCGCCGCGCTCGCGCCAACGAACGATCAGGCCGCTGGCCTCAATGGTCCATGTCAGTTCGACGTGACCGATGTCCAAACAGAACGCGCCATATTTACACGCATTTGTCATCAGCTCGTGAACGACAAGCGAGAAGGAAAGCGCGGCACGCGCGCCCAGCGGCACCGAAGGGCCGTCCAGAGTCATCCTCTCACCAAATCCAACCGTCTCAATCACGGCTTCGGCAACGGTCCGAAGGTCGGCGTCCTTCCAGCTTTTCTGAAGCAACACGTCGTGCGCCGCGCTCAACGCGATCAGTCGGCGCTCGAAACTCTCCACTGGTTCGCGCTGGGACACGGTACGCAATGTCTGGCTGGCGATCGCCTGGACCATCGACAGCATGTTCTTGAGGCGGTGGTTGATCTCGTCGTTGAGGACGCTTTGTTGCCGTTCGGCACGAAGGCGGGCGACGCCTGCCTCCAGACGAGCCGCGACACTGCGCAGGAACAGCACCTCGTCGGGCGTCCAGAACCGCGGCCGCGACGCGTTGACGATGAAGATGGCAACCGTGCGTCCATGGTCCCGCACCGGCATGTTGACCAGCGCGCCAATGTCGAGCGCACGCATCGCGTCGGTATGCGCCGAGGTGCGGTGATCGGTCGCAACATCCTCGATGACCAGCGGTTCGCCTGCCACCAGATCGGCACGCAACGTACCGTAGTCATCGAAGCGGTGCCGCCCCGCGATGCTCGCAACGCCCGGTGCGGTCCAGTCGGCCTCCACATCGACGATCTCCACGTCGGGATCGACTAGGCCAAAACTTGCCCGCTGCACCCCGAGGACGCGACCGACGACGGCAGCCGCTGCAGAGGTCATCTCGACCGCCTCCTCGCTGGCGCGGATGCGCTCGCCAATTTCGATCAGCGCCGTTTGCAGCTCCAGCAGCCGCGCGCTGACCTGTGCGGCACGCCGAAGATCGAGCTGATCGGAAACTTGTCGTCCCAGCGCACGTAGCAACGTCATCTGTTCAGGCGTCAGGCCTTCAGGCCGCGTCTTTGTATCAATTACGCAAAGACGTCCGACAACGACCCCTGAGCGAAGGACGAGCGGTGCGCCAGCGTAGAAGCGGAACGCCCGCTCGCCCGTCACCAGCGGGTTCGCCGCGGTGCGGGGATCGCGCGTTAGGTCGGGAATGACCAGCATTTCGGCATCGTCCACGTCGATCTGACACACCGACTGGGCAATCTCGGTCTGACATACCTCGAGGCCCACACGCGCCTTGAACCACTGTCGATCGTAATCGAGCAGGCTGATGAGCGCGATCGGCGTGTCGCAGGTGCGCGACGCGATGAAAACGATATCGTCGAACGCCTGTTCTTCAGGAGTGTCGAGTACCGCCAACTCCTTCAGCGCGTCCGCACGCCGCGCAGCTTGGATCTCCGACAATACCCCGCCCCTTCAATAACCTCGCCGTCCCCCCGGACTTCCGATCCCGCATAGCCATAATCAGATTCAGGGTGTGGCGATACGTCTGATTGATAAGTAGAGACGCTTGTCGGCTAGAGCACCAACCCCGCTTTCCCCAAAACCGAACCAATAGCGGGACAGTAGCTTGGACGATCGCGCTGAGAGCCGTCTGGGTCATCCCCTTTCCTAAAAATCCGTTCCCAATTCATCTCTCCCGAAATGGCCTTTCGAAGACGGAAAACGGGAAAGGCCGCGGTTAACGAATGGTATGGTCCTGGTTGGCTGAAACTTCAGTCGGACGTGACGAGCAAATCGACCAGGATTGTATGCGGCATTTCCTAACGTAAAGAGTATTGGCCTAGAGACGTACGCTGAGGATATGCCTAAAAGAACCGGCACTAATTCGATCAATATCGCTATCTGTAGAGCAGGTGCGGACTAAACTACGCTAAGGCATTAGGCCGTATCGATAGTGGCAAGACCAATTTGTAGCTTACGGATTCCTCGCTGCGCTCGACTCTTCACCGTGCTGACAGAGATGTCATCGCGCAAACTGATTTCCAAAAAGGTCATCCCCTCGAGGTAAACGTCGTTTAGCGTATTGCGGCAGTGGTCATCCAGTGTGGCAAGGCGCGACTTACACCATTGGATATCCCACGAGCGGGATACTTTTGCGTCGGGTCCATCCCTATCATCGGCTGCGTCCCAGCCCTCTGCCAGAGGCAACTCCTTGTTGGTATGCTTCCGGCACCAGTCGATCGATCGATTGCGAGCGATTGCAGCGAGCCAACTGATGGGACTGGCTACACCGTATTTCCATGAACCAGCATGCTGCCATATACGTTCGTAAACGTCATGGAGGATGTCTTCGGCCACACACCGGTCGTTACAAATGTAAAGGCATATTCCGTAAAGCTTTGCGCTGGTCAGACGGTAGAGTTCTGCCATCGCTGGCTCGCTCTTCTCGGCAACCGCTATGAGTATCTCGCTCAGATGGGCTCGAGCCCCTGCGCCGGCGTCGTCGCCGCTTTGGCAACGCTCACGAGTAATTGTCGACCGGCATGACGGGTCGGTCGAAATATCGCGCTGCATCGAGGCCTACCATTCCACGAGCGGAGTAGTTCCGCAACTGCTGAGCGTTCTTCTCACTGATCCAGTCCCAAGCTGTTCCGTATTGCGCTGTTGCAAACTGAAGGAGCGGCGACGGAGAAGCAGGAAACAGCTTTGTCGCCAATATCCTGAGTTTCGGACGTCTCGTATGTCCCCAATTTTGCGACATCGGAATATCTGCTTCTGGTGGATAGCGGCCCGTGCGCTTTCGGGTGGCTTTCGCAGTAAACTGACGTTCATTCAGTGGGCGGGACAGGAATCCGCACCGCTATTTTCGTGAAAACCATAATGGCTAGTTTAAAGAGTATTAGGGCTTAGCTGCCGCTTGGTTAGGTCAACCGTCGCACCAATCCTAAGTTATAAAGCGTCAGACCTGTCGGTACATATGCGACTCTGCCAGGGTATCTGGTGAATGGCTTGCGAAGTGTCTGCAGCTTCTTCTGGAACTCCCCCGCAGCATAGGTTGGCGCTGCGGGGAAGTTACCATGTGAGCTGCTGAGCATTTACCAGCGAACGCTGACTCCGCCCGAGTAGGTGTCAGTCGTCGCGTTAGCGGCATCGCCGTAGCGATAGCTGGCGCGCAGGCTCACGCCTGGCGTGACCGCAACGTCGACGCCGACATCTCCGCGAAAAGCCGTGTCACCTGCGTTGGCGGCCCGGACCGCGAAGCGCTGGCCGTACAGCGAGGGATCGATCGTGCTGTAGGCATCGCCGAGCTCACGCACCACGAACGCTGAGGCATACGGCCGAACCTGAGCCCCACCGAGGCCGAAGCTGGTGTCAAGCCGACCACCAGACCGCAGCTGAAGCGCTTCACGCCGAACGCTGCCAATCGTAAGCGCACTCACCTGATCACTGCCCTCTTCGACCGAACGTCGCTTGAGCCGATCATAGGCCAGACCGACCGCCGGGGTAATGCTGGTGCGGCCCAGGCCTATGCGTGCACCGATCTCCACGTCGCCGCCAACCGACGTGCCATGCGGTGTAGAGGCCAATCGCGCGCTATCGTTCGCCAGTTGGACCGTACGAGACACCTTGTAGCGATCCAGACCGCTCGAGATGATGCCATTGGCGTAGAGTGCACCCCTGCGCCACTGAGCGTAGGCGAGCAGCTGATAGCTGTTCATCCGAGCCTGGCCTTGTCCGTTAGCCGAGGCGCCAGTGCGTGCGTAGGAGACACCGCCGCCGATCGTCGTCGTGTCCGAGACGTTCTTATCAAGGCCGAGCGTCATCGTCGTGCTGGTGCCGCGATAGGCCTGCCCAAAGCCGTCGCCGTCGATCTGCTGCGTCGCGCCAGCGATGGTGCCCCACAGCCGCTGCGACAGTGATCCTTCGTCACCTACCGCGGCGGTTGCAACGCGGCCGACGAGATGGTCAGAGACGCCAGTCCTGGTGAGGCGGCTACTCTGCACGACCGCGTCCATGGCATCGGCGTGGATCTCACCTGATACCTGGCTGAGCGTACGGCCGAGCTCTTCGACCGAAAGGGTCATTAGCCCGTCGACGAACGTGCCCTTGGCACTTGTGTCGCGAACGCCAGCAGCGCCACGGAAGGCATCAACGGCGGCGCCGACGCTAGACGCGTTGCCGTTGCTGCCTGCGAACAGGTTGCCATAGCTCGCTGCGGTGACGGTGAGCACAACCGCGTCAGGCGTGTAGAGCACGTCGAAGCGGCTGTTGGGAGCCAGTCCCGACGTGGGCTGCGCCAACCCGGCGTAGCTTCCCGTGACACCGCCTTGCGCGGTGACAACGGTGAAGGTCTGTCCAATTGTCGGCGTGTAGGCGTTGGTCGCATCGCCCGTAATACCCCGAAGCTTCGGTACGATCGTGCCGGCTGCCGTGTACACGCTGTTTGCGCCGGTGAGCACCAGCGTGTCATAATGTCCGGCGCCAAGCCCTGGGGTGATACCGTCCACATCCACCGCGAAGGTGCTACCGGCGAACTGAGTGACGCTACCGTTTACGACGAGACGGCCAGGCGAGTTGCCGGGCGCAAGCGTGCCTCGCACCTCCATTCCGCCGTTGATCGAGCCCGAGCCCCCGGCGGCACCGTCTTTCTCGATCCAGACGTTGCCGGCGAAGCTGTTATTAAAGCTGAGCGTGCCCTGCTGCACGCAGGCGCCGATCGCGTTGCTCGCCGCAGCGAGCAGATTGAGCTGACCGGCACCCTGCTTGATCAGGCACTGATCACCGTCGACGATCCCTAGCAGCCGGACATTGTTGTCGCCGGTGTCCAACACCGCATTCGTCCCGGTGACATGGACGTTCTGCGTGATGGACATATCCGAGCCTGCCGAAAACCGGCTGTCCTGACGGAGGAAAATGTTTCCGCCCGCAGCGCCGATCGCCGACTGCTTGGTTGCCAGCAGACGCCCACCGAGCACGTCGATCACGACCTGGCTGTTTGCGCCGCTCAAAGTCAGCGTGCCCGGGCCGATCTTCTGAACAATACCGGCACCCTGGATATCGCCGGACACCGTGATGTCATGGACACCAGTATCGAAAGCAGCCAGCTTGGTGTTGTTCACCCGAATGGCATGAGTGATCGTCATGTCGGCGAGCGTGCGAAGCGTGGTGTTGTCCTGAATTGTCACCACGCCTTTGGGCGCACCCAGGGCTGCGTCCGACGAGAACGCCAGCGTACCACCCTGAACGTTGATGCCGTTCTGTGAATTGGCTCCAGTGAGCGTCAGCGTTCCATTGCCGAGCTTGTTCAGCGTGCCTGCGCCAGACACGTTGCCGCTCAGGGTCACGTCGTGGCCCTGCGTGTCGATTGAGCTGGCGACATCTGTCAGGATCACGGCGCGGCCGCTGGTGATATCGCCGGCTGTAGCAAGCCTGGCCGCACCGATCGTGATGGTACCGTCGCCCAGATTGCCGGCGCGTTCAACGGCAACCGTACCAGCAGAGACCGTAAGACCACCCGTCATAGTGTTGGTGCCGCTGAGAAACAGGATGCCTGGACCCGTTTTCGTCAGACCGCCTGCTCCGGTGATCATGCCGCGGTAGATGGTGTCGGTATCGCCGCCCGTCGTCAGCGTACCGTCGGTAAGACGAAGTTCGCCGCTACCGCTGATCGCGCCAACTTTTTCCGAGGATCGAAGCTCGAAGATGCCCTCGTTCCGCACCGATCCACTGTCAGCCAGCGCCGCTCCGCCACTGACGACCAGCTTGCCGCCAGAACCGATGATAGTGCGGCCGGTGTAGCTGTTGCTGCCGCCGAGCTGCTGGGTGCCGCCCGCGACGGTCACGCCGCCGCTGCCTGTGATGGTGCCGTCGAAACGGTCGGCCGCGTCGGTAAGGAC
>NZ_JAPYKK010000063.1 GCF_029623395.1 Sphingomonas echinoides | reverse complement strand
GACGGCGCGCGGAATCGACACTTTTCGGGCTGGTTTGGCGTCTTCGTCGACGTCATTCGCTGCAAAATCGTCGTCAAACGGCGTGGTATCTGCGCGATTCCGACGCGATTCGCGCAACCGATTGGCGATCTGCGGCATGCGCAGCTTCCGTTCGGCCATGTCGATCGTGAAACTATACCCCCAAAGCACCAGCGCGGCAATCCCGAACGCCGCCGCGATTCCGCGCGTCGTCCACAGGATCGCGACCGGATCGCCGAGCAGCCCGATCGCCAGCCGCAGCAGGTTGGAGAGCGCCAGCCCGAACACCCCGCCATAGCCCGCGGGCAACCACGCCACCGCCGCGCCCGACACCAGCGCGAAGGTCGTGCCCGCGAGCAACGTCCCGCCCGTCGACGCGAGCAGCATCCGCCGCCAGCGCCCGACCCGCACGTCGCGCCACAACCGCAGCGCGATCAGCAGAAAAGTCGGCAATATCAGTACGACAGCAGGCCCGAACAGCCAGAACGCGGCATCCGCGACCAGCGCGCCAGGGCGCCCGAGCCAATTGTGCGCCGGCCCCGCCGAGGCGGTGTTGAGCGACGGATCGCTCGCATGATAGCTCGCGACGACGATCACCATCAGCACGACGATCGTCAGCAGCGTGAACGCCCCGAGCAGCGCGCCGCTGCGCACGGCGCCTGCCTTGACCGTCTCACGCCAGAGCGGTGGCTGCGCTTGGCTCGCCATGATGCAATGTCTTCCCGATGTTCACTGTCTGTGCCCGCGGAATCATCGCGTGCCCGCGCGGTCGCGTCAAGTTTTCCGCGATTGGCAGCGTCGTAGGAGAGGCTTACAGACGGGCCATGGATACAGCAGACGTCATCATTCTCGGCGGTGGACTCGTCGGCAGCGCGCTCGCAGTGGCGCTCGACGCGCACAATATGTCGGCGATCGTCATCGACATCGCGGACCCGGAAGTCATTCTAGCGGCTGGGTTTGACGGTCGTGCGTCGGCGATCGCGGGGGCGCCGTGGCGGATGCTCGGCGCGATCGGCGTGGCGGAAAAGCTCGCGGCAATCGCCTGCCCGATCAAGGGGATCCGGGTGAGCGACGGGCTCGAACCCGGCGCGCTCGATTTCGAACCCGATTCGGACGAGGATGCGCTCGGCCACATGGTCGAGAACCGCCGCCTCCGCGCCGCTTTGTTCGAGACCGCGTCGGCGGCGAAGAACGTCGACGTGCGGATGAAGACGCGCGCGGTGTCGGTCGATCGCGCAGCCTCGGGCGTCACCGTGACGCTCGATTCGGGCGCGGTGATTCGCGCGCCGCTGCTGATCGCGGCGGAAGGGCGCAATTCGCCGACGCGCGAGGCGGCCGGGCTCAACGTCGCGCGCTGGACCTATGACAATGCCGCGATCGTGACGTCCCTGCACCACGAACATTCCCATGAAAACATCGCGTTCGAGATTTTCTATCCCGACGGTCCGTTCGCGATCCTGCCGCTCAACGACGACGAGCAGGGCCATCGCTCGTGCATCGTCTGGTCGGTGACGCGCGACCAGGCGCCGGGGATGATGAAGCTGTCCGACCGTGGCTGGCTGGCCGAGGCGGACAAGCGAATTGGCGGATTCCTGGGGAAACTCGGGCCTTTGGGCGCGCGGTCGAGCTATCCGCTCGGCTTCCATCATGCGGCGAAGATCGTGTCGGACCGGCTCGCGCTGGTGGGCGATGCGGCACACGGCATCCATCCGATCGCGGGGCAGGGGGTCAACGTCGGCTTCCGCGATGTGGCGACGCTGGTCGAGGTGCTGGTCGAGGGCAAGCGCACCGGACTCGACCTGGGCGATCCCGCGCTGCTCGCGCGCTATGACCGGTGGCGGAGCCTCGACACGTTCATGGTCGCGGCGGCAACCGACGGGCTGACGCGGCTGTTCGGCATCAAGGGCAAGACCGCCAACGCGGTGCGGCGATTCGGGCTATCGGCGGTGCAGAAGATGCCGCCGCTCAAGCGCCGTTTCATCGCGGAAGCGCGCGGCGAGAGTGGGGATGTGCCTAAGTTGTTGCAGGGGATGATGGTTTAACGGGGGCGATATCTGACCCCATTGACCTGCCTTACCCTCTGCTCGCGCTGAGCAACGTCGAGAGGCCGGCGTTGCGCGTGGGGCTTGGACCGCGCTCAGCCCGAACTGTGGTGAGAGGCAGCAGCTACAAGCGGTGACGACGCCTTATTGCAGCGTCACCGAATCCTCGCCGTCATGCCGCCCGAAGAACTGCATCAACTGGATGATCAGTTCGGCGCGCTGCTCGATCCGCTCCGCCTCGAGCAGCGCTTGCTTCGCCGCGACGTCGAATGGCGCGATTTGCGCGATTCCGTTGACCAAAGCCTCGTCATCAAGGCGCGTCACCGCGTCCCAATCGACTGCATAGCCCTGCGAATCGGCAAACGCGCGCGATTCGCTCTCCAGAGCCGCACGCCGCGACAGCGACAGCACCTCAGGCGATTCGGGCGAGGCGATCAGCTCGGCCTCGACCTGACGGAAGGCAGTGGTGACATCGAGTTCGCGGACGATGCGGAACAGCGACAGCCCTTCGAGGATCAGATTGTACCGCCCGTCCTCGCTCGCCTCCACCTCGGCGATCTTCCCCACGCAGCCGATGTCGAACAACAACGGTTTGTCGGGCCGCGCAGGCACGTTGGGGCGCGGTTGCACCATCCCGATCCGCCGGTCGCGCGCCATCGCGTCCGAGATCATCGCACGATAGCGCGGCTCGAAGATATGCAGCGGCAAGTGCATCCCCGGGAACAGCAACGCCCCCGGCAGCGGGAAGATCGAGAGGCGGGTGATCGTCATCCGAACAGGATCGCGGATAGCTTGCGGCGCTGCGCGGAGACCCACGGGTCCTCGAGCCCGACGACCTCGAACAACTTGAGCAACTGCGTGCGGGCGGCTCCTTCGTTCCAGGCGCGATCCTCGGCGATCATAGCGAGCAGCGTGCCCGCAGCCGCATCGCGGTCGCCTGCGGCCATCTGGCCGTTGGCGAGCGCGAATCGCTTGTCGAAATCCCCCGGATTGGCGGCAACCTCGGCGGCGAGCCCGGCGAGATCATCGACGGGCGTCGCATCCTGCGCCAGCGCCAACGCGGCGCGGGCGCGTTCGATCTCGGGATGCTTGGCGGTATCCTCAGGCATCGCCGTAAGGTGCTCCTGCGCCGCTTCGAGCTCACCTGCTGCGATCAGCGCGCGAACGAATCCCCCGTTCACTCCGGGGTGATCCGGCGCGATCTCGGCAATCTGGCGGAAGATTCCGGCGGCGCGATCGGAATCGCCCACGGCCAGCGCTTCCTCGCCCATCGCGATCAACGGCTCGATTTCCGCTGTGGCATCTGCCGCCTCGGCCTCGATCGGCAATTGCTTGAGCAACTGGTCGAGCATCGTCTTCAACGCCGATTCGGTCCGCGCGGGCGTCAGGTCGGCGACGAGCTGCCCCTGGAACATCGCATAGACGGTCGGGATCGACTTGATCTGGAATTGCGCGGCGATGAACTGATTCTTGTCGGTATCGACCTTGGCCAGCACCACGCCCTTGTCGGCATAAGCGGCGCTTACCTTTTCGAGCACTGGGGTCAGCGCCTTGCACGGCCCGCACCACTCCGCCCAGAAGTCGATGATCACCAATTTGGTCATCGACGGTTCGACCACGTCGCGACGGAAAGCCTCCACCGCGTCGCGTTCGGCTGCGCTCATTCCCAGGGTCGCCAAGAGATGCTCCAATTCGTTTCGGTCGTTGCGTCTTATGTGGGGGCGGGGGCCGACAAGCCAACCCTTTTCATCAAAGTGCGAAAAGAGGCTTGCCGACCCCCCGACCCGGTGTTAGAGGCCGCCCCCTACCCGCCGGGCTCCACAGTCCGGCACATGGCGCCAGAGCGGGCGTAGCTCAGGGGTAGAGCACAACCTTGCCAAGGTTGGGGTCGAGGGTTCGAATCCCTTCGCCCGCTCCAGTCACTTTCCGAACAGTTATATATACCGGCGAAAGCCGACCTAGCCGAGAGGCGGGGTGCTGTTGCGACGGTTTGCTGAAGGATGGGGTACGCGATGCACTCTTCGCCACCACGCACATTTCATACCGCCCGACGACCGTCGGCATGACGCCGCGCTTCACCCGTCGTCAGGCGTGGCAGCTCGGCGCGGTCCTGCTCGGCGGATTCGTGGTCGGGCGTGCGGCGCATTGGTTCACGCCGGTCGGGCGCGACATCGGTCGCTCCGATACCGTCGCCGCAATCCTCGACGGGACCGAATCGCCCGAATCGGGGCCGAACGACGCCACGCTCTCCCTTGCAGTCTTCAGTGACTATCGGTGCCCCGCCTGTCGCACCGCTTTTCCTGCGCTCGAAGCGGCGCTCCGCGGGGATGGCAAGGTGCGGGTCATCTACAAGGACTGGCCGATCTTCGGCGCCGCCTCCGAACGCGCAGCGCAGGTCGCGCTCGCAAGTGCCGCGCAAGGGATCTACCCGGCGGTCCACCGCGCGTTGATGATGGACGACCGCAAGATCGACGACGTCATGCTGCAGGACGTTGTCACCGGTGCAGGCGGCGACTGGACGCGGGTGACCCGCGATCTTGCGCGAGACGGTACCGCGATGATGAATCGGTTGCGCGAGAATGGTCGCGAGGCACTGTCGATCGGGTTGACGGGGACGCCGGGATATCTCGCCGGCCCCATCCTGCAGCTGGGTGCGCTCGATTCGGCCGGTTTCGCCCGGCTGTTTGCCCGTGCCCGCGCGGAACCATGACGATTCCGCGCAGGAACGATGCACTTTACCGCTTGGGCTTGATGAACCGGATCGTCATGCGGTCGCTTTCCCCGATCGCGGCATATTTTGCGCGGTCGACATCCTTCAGCGCATAGGAAGGCGGAAGCGTCCAGACGCCACCGGGATAATCCGCGGTGTCCTTGGGATTGGCGTTGATCTCGGACATACCGGCGACCTCGAACCCCGCCTTGCGCGCGAAGGCGACGACGCTCGACACCTTCATATAGCCGCTTTTTTCCTCGGCTGCGGCGTCGCGCGCCTCGGGCAGGCGATGCTCGACGATGCCGAGCGTCCCGCCGGGCTTGAGCATCCGGAACATCTCGGCAAACGCCGCCTGCGTGCGGTCGACGCCCGAGAACCGCAGATTGTGGACGTTGCGGAAGGTCAGCACGACGTCTGCGCTACCTGCAGGGACGGCAGGCTCACCAGCCGCCGCGGGGAAGGCCGCGAGCTTAACCTTGCCGTAGACCGCCGGTTTGGCGGCCTGCAGTGCCTTGACCGCGTTCAAGCCCTTGGCCCAGCCGCTTGCCGCATAATAGGTTCCGCGCGTGGCGAGATAGGGCGCAAGGATTTCGGTATACCAACCGTTGCCGGGGACCAGTTCGACCACGGTATCGGTCGGCTTCACCCCGAAGAAAGCAAGCGTTTCGGCGGGGTGGCGGTAACGGTCGCGCGCAACGTTGGCCGGGGTGCGCGCGGCACCGGCGACCGCCTTCGCTAGCGATGGGTCCGGTCGGGGTGCCTGGCCGATTGCCACGCCGCTCACGGCAAGAGCGGCGGTCGCGGCACCAAGAATTGCAAACATCGGACGCACGGCAGATCTCCCTCAAACCGTCGCTACCGACCGGTTAGGCATGTTGTGCAGGGCGATCCTGCCGGACGCAAGCGTCGGCGTGATCAACGATTTGACGTCGGGTCGCGTGAACGGAGCGGCGTGCGCTGCGTTCCTGCCGCATGACCGCCGCGCTCCCTGTCGATCCCAACACCGTCCGCTGGCGCCCGCGGCGTGTCCTCATCACGCGATCGGCGCGCATGTGGGACCATGGCATCGCGATCGCGCAGCGGGCCGCCGAGCAAGGCGTGCCGGTGATCGAATTGCCCAACGATCGGGTGGTTTGGGCGCAGCCCGACGATCCGCGCGCCGCCTATGCCGAGGCGAAGGCAACGCTTGCGGTCGTCGTCGCGCCGCCGTCGAAGCTCAAGCTCGAACCGATCGCGCCGAGCGCGGACTGGCGCGTCGACCTGGCGGCGGGGTGTCCGGCGCATTGCAGCTATTGTTATCTCGCGGGCTCGCTCAAGGGGCCGCCGATCACGCGCACCTATGCCAATCTCGACGAGATCCTCGGCGTGCTGCCCAGCTATATGGACAAAGGGACGATCACCTCGCGCTCGGCGACGCGGGTGCATGAGGGCACCACGTTCGAGGCGTCCTGCTATACCGATCCACTGGGGATCGAGCCGATCACCGGGTCGCTGTCGCGCATGATCGAATGGTTCGGTCGGTCGGATGCGGATACGCAGTTGCGCTTTACCTCCAAATTCGCCGACGTCGCGCCACTGCTCGCGCTCGAGCACAACGGGCGGACGCGGATGCGCGCGTCGATCAATCCCAAGCGCTACGCCCGGTTCGAGGGCGGCACGGCGCCGGTCGCGCTGCGGCTGGCGGCGCTGCGGCAGATGGCGGACGCGAGGTATCCCGTTGGCCTGACGATCGCGCCGATCATCGCGGCGGACGGTTGGGAGGAAGCGTACGGCGCGCTGATCGACGACGCGGCGGCGGTGCTCGGCGACGTGCCCGACCTGACGATCGAACTGATCACGCACCGCTTCACGACCGGGTCAAAGGCGGTGCTCGACAGCTGGTATCCCGGCTCCGCGCTCGACATGACCGATGCCGGACGGATGACCAAGCGCACCAAATTCGGCACCGAAAAGCAGGTGTACGACACCGCAACGATGCAGCGCCTGCGCGGCTGGTTCACCGAGACGATCGCGCGGACGTTGCCGCTTGCGCGCGTGTTGTACTGGACATGAGCGTCTTCTTCACCGCCGACACGCATTTCGGCGACCACCGCACGATCAACATCCAGCGCCGCCCGTTCGCGAATGTCGCGACGATGGATGCGGCGTTGATCGCCGGGTGGAATGCGGTGGTGGGCGCAGACGACGAGGTATGGCACCTCGGCGACGTCGCGCGGCGTCCGGATGCGGTGGCCGATCTGCTCGCGCGGCTCAACGGGCGCAAGCATCTGCTCCGCGGCAACAACGATCCTGACGCAACGCTTGCCGCGGCGGGTTGGGAAAGCGTCGGCGATTATGCGGAGATCACGGTCGAGGAGCGCAATCTCATCCTGTGTCACTACCCCTTCCGGTCGTGGAACGGGCAGCATCGTGGCGCGATCAACCTGCACGGCCATAGCCACGGTCGGCTCAAGCCGATGCTGCGGCAATTTGACGTCGGGGTCGATCCCAACGGGTTCGCGCCGCTGCGGCTTGCGCAATTGCTCGGCGGGTGAGGGCGGAGACGGTTCCTAACCCTTGCCGGGTCGGTTAGCGTGGCCAGCATGAAACACGGCGACATCCGAATCGGCATTGGCGGCTGGACCTACGAACCGTGGCGCGGGACGTTCTTCCCCGAGAAATGGCCGCAGAAGCGCGAACTCGAGTATGCCGCGTCGAAACTCACCGCGATCGAGGTCAACGGCACCTATTATTCGTCGCAGAAACCCGCGACCTTCGCGTCCTGGGCGAAGGCGGTGCCCGACGGGTTCGTTTTTGCACTCAAGGCGTCGCGCTATTGCACCAACCGTAAGGTGCTGGCGGAGGCGGGCGAATCGATCGCCAAATTCACCGGGCAGGGGATCGTCGAACTCGGCGACCGGCTCGGGCCGATCCTGTGGCAATTCATGGCGACCAAGAAGTTCGACGCGGACGATTTCGGCGCGTTCCTCAAGCTCCTGCCGTCGAGTCAGGACGGCGTCGCGCTGCGCCATGCGGTGCAGGTGCGGCACGAGAGCTTCCTCGTCCCCGAATTCGTCGCCTTGGCGCGCGCGGCGGGAGTGGCGATCGTTTACGCGGATTCGACCGAGTACCCCGCGATCGCCGACGTCAGCGGGGATCTCGTCTATGTCCGGCTCGAGGCTGCGGTCGAGGACGAATCGGCGGCCTATGCCCCGGCTGCGCTTGATCGTTGGGCCGCGGCGGCGTGCGACTGGTCGGCGGGCGCTGCACCCGATGGATTGCCGTACGTCGCCGATCCTGCGACAGTCATCCCACGCGAGACGTTCGTTTTCTTCATCAACGGCGCCAAAGTCCGTGCACCGCACGGCGCGATGGCACTGATCGACCGGGTGCGGGGGTGACGGGACCGATCACAGCGTAGCGGGCAAGCCGAAGCAATCGGACGAAAACGAAACCGGCCCTAGATCGCGCCGTTCGCTTCCGCCGTCGCCGGACTCCCTGACATCAGGTCGGTCTCTTCGGGCGCAACGTCCGGCAATGCGGCGGAGGGGGCGGCGGAAGAGATCGGCGCGGTCGGCTCAAGGGCGACGCCCGGGCTCAGGATCGCCGCGCTTTCGATCGTGTTGAGCGCATGGCGCGCGGTGATGTAGCGCCGCGCCGCCTCGGTCCAGCGGGTCGCCTGGCTGGCGCCCGGCGTTCGCGACACTTCGGCCAACGCCGCCTCGACCTGCCCGGCTTCGAGCAACCGCTGCGCCCGTGCGACCCGGTCGACCGGAAGCGGCGACGGCGCGCTCGCCTTGCGCAGCACGACGAGGTTGCGCAGTTCGCGCCCCAGGCTCTGCAACCACCCGCTGCTCGCAACGCCCGTGACGAGTTCAGGGGCGACGCCGTCGAGCCCGGCCCGCAGGTCTTCGAGCGTCACCGGGTTGCGCGAGGCCTGGACGATCGTCGCGACCGCGGCGGTTTGCGTCTTGCCGAACCGGACGCGCAATTGTCGTTCGAGGAACCCGAGGTTCAGCCCACGGTCGAGCGCGCGGCGCGCGGCAAACGCGACCAGCAGGCCTTCGCTGCGCGTCGCATAGGCGGCGGCTTGCTGCGCGTCGCGGTCGATCGTCGCTTCGCGCGCTTCCAGCGCGTCGAGTTTGCTGGCGAGCTCTGCCTCGCGTCCGCTCAGCGCGGCCACGTCGATCGCCGAACCGGGCGCACCGACCTTGCCGGGAAGGATCACGACAGGAGGTTGCCCGTTCGAAACCGGCAGCGTCATCGTGGCAACCTGTTTGCCGTCAGCGGTGGTACCGGTTCCCCGGCCAAGACGGGTGATCAACAGGGCCGCCACGCCGACGCCGATCAGGAACGCGATCAGCCCTAGTGC
>NZ_JAPYKK010000062.1 GCF_029623395.1 Sphingomonas echinoides | reverse complement strand
ATGACTATGAGGGCGGCGGCGTGCGATTGACCGCGACGTTCTTCACCCCCGCGCTACCCGATGATCTCGACGTGCTGTCGCGGCCGGTCACGTATCTGAGCTGGACGGTCCGCGCGACCGATGGTGGCCGCCACGCGGTCCAGCTGTACTTCGACGCCGGCGCCCAACTGGCGGTGGACAACGACCAGCAAAGCGTCGTCTGGGGTAGCAGCCGGGTCGGCGACATGACGGTGCAACACATCGGCACGAACGCGCAGCAGGTATTGCAGAAGGTCGGCGACAATCTGCGGATCGACTGGGGCTGGGCGCAACTCGCCGTACCACGCCAGGCCGGGACGACCACCGCGACACTCGGCGAGCGGGCACGGGACATTTTGCTGAAGACCGGCAAGATGCCAATCGCGGACGACATGGCGATGCCGCGCCTCGCGCATCAGGATCGGCCCGCGATGGCGATGCTGACGGATTTCGGCGATGTCGGCGCGGCGGCGGACACGCGGCGCGCGATGCTCGCCTATGACGACATCGACGCGATCGAGTATTTCAAGCGACGTCTGCCCGCCTACTGGCGTCGCAACGGGATGACGATGGCCGACCTGTTGCTGAAGGCGGAGGCAGAGGAGCCCGCATTACGCAAGCGGGGCGAGGCATTCGATCGCGAACTCACCGCCGATCTGGAGCGGGCCGGCGGTCGTGCGTACGCCGAGATTGCGGTCGTCGCCTATCGCCAGACGCTCGCCGCGCACAAGTTGGTCGCCGATATCGATGGTCGCCCGCTGTATTTCTCCAAGGAGAATTTCAGCAACGGCTGCATCGCCACGGTCGACATCACCTATCCGACGTCGCCGTTCTTCCTGCTGTTCAACCCCATGCTGCTGGAGGCGCAGCTTCGCCCGATCCTTGACTATGCGTCGATGCCGCGCTGGCGGTTTCCGTTCGCCCCGCATGACATCGGGACGTATCCGCAGGCCAACGGCCAGGTCTACGGGGGCGGGGAGCGGACCGAGGACGACCAGATGCCGGTTGAGGAAAGTGGCAACACGCTGCTGATGATCGGCGCGCTGGCAAAGATCCGGGGCAATGCCGATTTCGCCGCGCAGTACTGGCCGCTTCTGCAACGCTGGGCGACGTACCTGCGCGAAAAGGGGCTCGACCCCGAGAACCAGCTAAGCACCGACGACTTCGCCGGTCATCTGGCGCACAACACCAACCTGTCGATCAAGGCGATCAGCGCGCTGGACAGCTATTCCGAACTCGCCCGCCTGTTGGGCAAGAAGGACGAAGCGGCCCGGTATCGCACGCTGTCGCGGCAAATGGCGGTAAAGTGGGTGGCGATGGCGCAGGACGGCGACCATACCAAGCTCGCCTTCGATCGACCGGGCACGTGGAGCCAGAAGTACAATCTGGCATGGGACAAAGTGCTCGGTCGCAACGTGTTCCCCAAGGGGCTGTTGCGCCAGGAAGTCGCCTTCTATCTCAAGAACCAGCAGAAGTACGGCGTGCCGCTCGATAGTCGCAAGACCTATACGAAGCTCGACTGGATCACGTGGAGCGCGACCCTCTCCGACGATCCGGCGGCGTTCGAGCAACTGATCGCGCCGGTGCATCGTTACATGCTTGAAACCCCCAGCCGGGTGCCGTTAAGTGATTGGTATGAAACGACTGACGGCGCACAAGTCGGGTTCCAGGCACGCGCCGTCGTGGGCGGCGTGTACATGAAGATGCTCGCGACACCGGCGGTCTGGTCCAAATGGGCGGCGCGGGCGCGGAAGGCCGAATGACGGGTCGCTCGCCAATTCAGAACAGGAGAGCAATATGAAACCCGCCACCATTTCGCGGCGCGCGATGCTGGGCGCCGCAGCAGCACTCGCCCTTCCGGCGGTCGCCGGGGCGCGACGGTTGAAACCGAGCGACCGGGTGAACATCGCCGTGATTGGTGGGGGCGGCATGGGCGCGAACAACATGCGCCAGCTTATCAGCCAGAACATCGTCGCTGTCGCCGACGTTGATTTTGACCATGTCGCTCGCGCTTTCGTGACGGGGGAAGGCGCCACCAAGCCGACGATGACGGCGCTGCGCACCGCTTATGACAGGGCGACCCATTATAACGACTATCGGCGCATGTTCGATCGACAGCGCGACATTGACGCGGTGCTCATCGCGACCCCCGATCACCATCATGCCGTTGCCGCGAAGATGGCGATGGAGCGCGGCCTGCACGTCTACGTCCAGAAGCCGCTGACCTATACCGTGCGGGAGGGGCGGGTGCTGCGGGATCTCGCCGCGTCAAAGCCCAGATTGGTCACGCAGATGGGGAACCAGGGTCATTCGAGTGACGACGGTCGCCGCGTGGTCGAACTGATCCGAGGGAACGCGATCGGGCGCGTGCGCGAGGTTCATGCCTGGACCAATCGCCCGGTCTGGCCGCAAGGGATCGCTCGCCCTGCGCCCGTCGCGAAGCCGGCGAGCCTCGACTGGGACGTCTGGCTGGGTCCAGCGACGGTCGGATGGGGCTACAACCCCGACTACGCGCATTTCAACTGGCGCGGTTGGGTGCCGTTCGGCGTCGGTGCGTTGGGCGACATGGGCGCGCATCTCCTCGACTTTCCGGTCTGGGCGCTGTCGCTGGGCTTGCCGACGGCGGTGGAAAACCGGCATTCGATCTGGGGCGGCGATACCGATCTGTGGGACGACAAGCCGCCGGTGGATCTAGGCAGCTATCCGTTGGCGGGGGTGACCTATTTTGATTTCGGCGATGCGCTGGGCGGGCCGCTGCGGCTCACGTGGTATGACGGCGGGCTGATGCCACCGACGCCGCCTGGCTTGCCGACGGGCGTGACGATGACTCCTGGCGGCGGTGTCCTGTACATCGGGGAGAAGGGTATGTTGATGCACGAAACTTACGGCGAGAAGCCCATCGTGTTTGGCGACGGTGCTGCCGAGCGCGCGGCGGCGATCCCGCAATCCTTGCCGCGAATTGCGGGCGGGCGCGACGGACACGAGATGAACTGGATCGCGGCCATTCGTGGGGAGGCAAAAGCGTCTTCTCCGTTTGCCGACGCGGTAACGCTGAACGAGACGATGCTGCTGGGAATGGTGGCGATGCGCGCTGGACAACCGATCCGCTACGACGGGCAGGCGGGACGGGTCACCAACATTCCTGACGCCAATCAATTCCTCGATCGGCAATATCGTGAAGGTTGGACGCTGTAAGCAGGCGCGCGCGGTAGGCCATAGAACGCTCAGTTGCGTGTGCCCTGAGCGCATCGTCCTAAACCACCGCGCACCACACGCCGGTTCCGGTAATATCGAACGGTATATTAATGGTAGTACAGATTGGCATCAATTTCGGCGCGACCAAAATCGGAGCTCAGGCGCTGAATGGCACCGCACAGTATCTCGCCCTCTACCAGCCCATTGAACTCCGTTCGCAATAGGAGGGCATCCAAGTTCAAGCTGTACGCCTTTTTTACCGCGCGTCGCAGTCCTCTCCGGGGCGTAAGATGCTTATGAACGAGCGTCCGGATTTGAGTTTGAACGAGGGGCTCTCAGAAGCGGGGTTTGGGTCAAACGTCTTCAGTCAGGCTTCCGTTTGCACGGACAATTCCAAGGGGCGTTCAACATCAACGTCATGGTACCGCACGGTGCTCTCGATGATGGCATGATTCAGTACAAATTGCGCCACGCGACGATTGCCGTCGCCTTGTCGAAGATCGGTGCGTTGGTACCGCCTCAATATTAGGCTTGGAGGCCAATGTCGGCGATCTATTCGCTCACGAGGCGTGCGTACCGCTTCCCACTCAAGCGCCCCATGGATCAGAACAGTTAGAGGGAGGCGGAGAAGATCAAAACAGACCATCGCAATCCACGACATCGGTCGTCGTAAGTTCGGTCGGGTCGCCTTGTCCCCTCGGACACGGAACGATCCTGCTGTGGACCTGCCGCTCGTTGGACATTGTATAGGTTCGCCTGATGTCTTCGAAAACGCGGGATGCCTGCTCCGTCAACACTACGTCATCTTGCATGCAGGACGTTGCCAAGCCTTCGAAGCGGGTAACGATGTCGAGCAATGGATTGGAGAAGACCGCTTCGCATTCGACCGCGCCGATCATCTCCGTGACCAGGTCACGAATCATTACGGCGTTTTGATCGAGCCCCAACATACCCTCTCGGGTCAATTGCGCACCGGCGCGGATGACGTCCAACGCTGCTTCGAGCGTGCTGTCCTTGGACGTTTCGCTTTCTGGCTCGGAACTGATCGCGTCTGCGGCGGCGTTCAATTGCTCGAAGGCGGCGGCGACCGATCCCGAAACCGATTCCAGGGTCTTGACGAGGCCGCGGATCTCCGCGGCGATCCGAGCCAGTCCATCCCCCGCGCGCCCCATCCGGAACGAGCGCAGATCGGTATTCCACGCCATGATCTGGACGTCATGTGTGACGCGGTAGATCGTGGTCAACCGCTGGCCAAGGCGCTCGACCGTGACGGATGCCTCGGCACCGAGCCGGGTTGAACGGATATCCGCATCGCGCAAACGCGCTGTGACGGAGTCCACCTCAGCAACGCTTTGTTCGAGGACTTCGAGAAACGCCGCGTCGCTCCCACGTTCGGCAGCGCCCTCGCCACTGAGCGTCAGCATCGCGCTAAGCTGCGTACCGATGCTCTGGAAGCTCGTGGCCAGCACGCCCGACTGCTCTTGGAGATCCTGCGTGGCGTCGGCGACCTGCGCGGCCAAGAGCGACATTACTTTTCCCAACAGTGCGGCTGATGCGACCGGATCAGATGCGATCTTGGGATCGGCAAGCGCCGTCCCGACGATCCGACACGCCTGTGCGGCATGTTCGAGCCGCTGTCGCGTGATGTCGCCGATTTGCATCGCGCCATGCGACGCCGAGAGCTTCGCACGGATGTCGCGCGCGACGGTGGCGATCCTGTCGGCGCGATCCGCCGTATCGACCTGATTGTTCTGCAACCCGATCGCGTCCCCGGCGAGCTTGTCGGGGACATGCGGGCACAGGCGCGTACATTCGGACGCAAGGACACGATTGACCTCGACCACGCACGGGACGGTCGCCGCCAGTTGCGCAACCTCCTTGCTGATCTGGTGCATTTCCCGTTCGCTGACGTCGAGCTTCGAAATCATTGCATCGGCGAAATCGGAATAGCCCTGTGCCCCAGCGGCAGCGACCTTGATGTTGCGGCCACAGATCTGCAGGAAATCGAGAGTCCGGTCGACGCGGAACACCTCTTCCTGCACCGTGCTGGTTGCCTGCTGAATGATATCCAGCGAACGTTGCCGGTCCGCCTGGACCACCGGCAGTCGCGCGAGGCGATCGGCATTGCCCCGCATCGTCGCGATCGCGTGATCGGCGGCGTCCCGGTCGAGCGCGTTGGTCACGCGCTCAAGACTGGCGATCAACTTTTCGACGATGTCATAGGCGTGTGCGAGCGAGTGCCCGGCGTCGACGAAGCGCTTGTCGAGACCGCTGGCGATCAGGTCGAGTTCGGCTTCCAGCACGTTCAAGGCTGGCTCAAACGCCGCTACCCCATCAGGCACCAACGCCTCCCGCTCGACCCATTTCATCGTCCCACCCCCCTTATTGTGCCGCGGCGTACAGGACATCGCGGGCGATATGACCAAGCGGCAGCACTCTTTCCGCCGCGCCCAGCGCGATGGCTTCCTTGGGCATGCCGAAGACGATCGACGTTGCTTCGTCCTGCGCAAAGGTGCGGCCGCCTGCCTGCTTCATCTCGAGAAGGCCGCGCGCGCCGTCGTCGCCCATCCCGGTCATGATGACGCCCAGAGCGTTGGACCCCGCCGCCGTCGCTGCCGACCGGAACAGCACGTCGACAGACGGACGGTGCCGCGAAACCAATGGTCCGTCGCGGACCGTCACGAAGTAGCGCGTGCCCCGCCGTTCGATCAGCATATGCTTGCCGCCGGGGGCGATGAGGACATGGCCCGGAAGCACGGGATCACCGTCCTCCGCCTCCTTGACGTTGACTTCGCACAGCGAGTTCAGGCGATTGGCAAAGGCACGCGTGAAGTTTTGGGGCATGTGCTGGACCACCACGACCCCGGGCGCGGTCGCGGGAAGCGCTTCCAGGACCGTGCGCAGCGCCTCGGTCCCGCCGGTCGATGCGCCGAGGCACACGACTCGTTCGGTCTCGCGAGTCATGCCCCGGCCGCTGGGTGGCGGGAGGACCGCGTCTGCGGTCAGCTTCTGCTCGGGCGGGCCGGCCCGCCCGGCTCTCGCCGAACGCATGTTGACCCGCACTTTCGCCGCAGCCTTGATGACGTCGCGGATCTGGAGGTTGTGGTCGCTCAGATGCTCGGCCAGCCCGACGCGTGGTTTCAGGATCACGTCGACGGCCCCCGCTTCGAGCGCCTGGACCATCATGTCCGAGCCCTGTTCGGTGAGCGACGAGCACATCACCACCGGCAACGGACATTGCGCCATCAGCTTGCGCAGGAAGGTGATGCCGTCCATCCGCGGCATTTCCACGTCGAGCGTGATGACGTCGGGCACTTCCTCCTGGATCCGCTTGGCGGCACTGAAGGCGTCGGCGGCGGTCCCGATGACGACGATGTTGGGATCCTCCTCGAGGATCGTCTTCATCGCATGGCGCGCGACCGCCGAATCGTCGATGATGAGGACACGGATCTTTTCTTGACCAGCCATCGATCAGCTCCGCTTGAAAACAGTGTTGGCGACCGGGACGAGCGGAACGTCGAGCCCCGCGATCGATTCGGAATGCCCGAGAAACAGGTAGCCGTCGGGTGCTAGGTTCCGGACGAGCTTCGACACGACATCGTGCTGGGTCTGCTTGTCGAAATAGATGAGGACGTTGCGACAGAAAATCAGATGCATCGGCTCACCCACCGGATATTTTTCGTCCATCAGGTTGAGGCGCGCGAAGGCAATCGCACGGCGCAGTTCGGGCACCACGCGGACTTCGCGTCGCGCCGGGTCGCGCGATTCCATCAGATACTTCCGGCGCAACGCCGCCGGGATCGGATCCGCCAGATCGGACGGATAGATGCCGAGCCGGGCAGTCTCGAGCACTTCGGTATCGAGGTCGGTCGCCAGGATACTATAGGTGAAACCGCGTCGCGGGCTGGTGAACCCGTCGAGCAGCATCGCCATGGTATAGGGTTCGGGCCCGGTCGAGCAGGCGACGCTCCACGCACGGATCGTGCGCAGATAGTCCGCCTCGAACGTGGGAAGGGCGACGTCGCGCAGGAAATCGAAATGGACGGGTTCGCGGAAGAAATCGGTCTTGTTGGTCGTCACCGCGTTGATCAGGTGGCGCCCTTCTTCGCCGAGCGTGTTGCCCGTCAGGACGTGGCGGCAATAGGCATCGAGCGTATCGAACCCCAGTGCGCGCTGGCGACGTCGCAGACGGCCTTCCAGCATCGTCTTCTTGCTGACCGGCATCCGGATGCCGGCATAATCGAAGATATAGTCGGCCAGGCTCGCGAAATCGCGCAGGCTGATCTGGTCGATGGTGCTGGCGGACGGCTTCAGGGGCGGGGGGGCGAGGGACAAGGGAGCCATCTCCAGGGAGCGGATGGCCCCTCGCAAGACGGGACCATCGGGGTTTAGGTTCGGCGACCGGATCGCGTCACGCGGCGGCGACCAGCGCCGCGGTGTCGGCGCTGGAAAAGATCTGGGCGACATCGACCAGCACGACAAAACCCTCGGCGCGCTTGACCACGCCGGCGATGTAGCGCGAGGGCCAGCGGATCCCGATGTCGGGCGCATCGCCGATGTGACGGCAATCGAACGTGCTGACCTCCAGCACGCGATCGACGACGAGCCCGAGCACTAGTGTACGCCCGTCGACCGGAACATCGACCACCAGGATTCGCGTGCTCGGGGTCGGTGCGACATGCGGCAGGCCAAGGCGCAGCCGCAGGTCGATCGTCGTTATGCCTTCGCCCCGCAGATCGGTCAGTCCCATCAGATAGTCGGGGCCGTTCGGAATGCGGAACGTCTCGCTCCAGTCGAGGATCTCGCGCACCAGCGCGACCGGCACCGCGAAGGTTTCAGCGCCCAGGCCGAAGGTCACGGCCTGGAGTTCGCCTGCACTTCTCATGCCGCGCACCTTGCGAAAGGCGTGTCGGGCAAGCGTCGTTCGACAAGAGCGTTCATAACGGCCCTTCCAGCCTAGAGGAGTGCGGGGGCGAGGACGGCGGGTGCGCCCCGGCCGCCCAGCAGCGGGTCAAAGATCTTTGCGATATTGGCGAGGACGATGACGCCCTGCGGTGTGCGCACCAGCTCGCGGATGTAATCGCGACGCCAGCGCAGGCCGACCGTGGGCGGGGTTTCGCTTGCGTCGCGGTGCAGCGTCGCCACTTCGTGGACCTTGTCGGTGCGGATGCCGATTTGGGTCTGGATGCCGTCGACGTCGAGTTCGACAACCACGATGCGGCTGTCCATCGTCGACTCCGCCGAGGGCAGGCCGAATGCAAGCCGAAGGTCGGCGATCGGAATGATCTTGCCCCGGAAGTTGGCGACGCTGGCAACCAGCCGGTCCGCGCCTGGAACGACCGTTTCGGGCAGCAGGTCGAGGATCTCACGGACGAGCACCGCTTCGACCGCGAACTTCTCGGTTTGCAGATCGAACGTCAGCACCTCGAGCCGGCCATCCGCGTCCCATTGGGTTTGCGATGTTTCTTCCATGGTCATCCGACGGCGCGAAGCCGCTCCTCCTGATGCTGGCCAAGCGCGACGAGCTGGACGACGTCGAGGATCAGCGCGACCCCGCCGTCGCCGAGGATGGTCGCACCGGCGAAGGTCGGGACGTTGCAATGCACCGGCGACATCGGCTTGATCACCGTCTGGTGGCTGCCGATGATCTGGTCGACCACCAGCCCGACCCGCTCGGTGCCGGTCGCGATGATGACGATCTTCTGATGCAGGCTCGGCTTCGTGCCCGTGGCGAACATCTCGCGCAGTCGGACGAACGGAACGAGCCGGTCGCGCAGCGTGATGAAGCTGCGACCGCGCGACCGCAGGTCTTCTTCCAGGCTGAGCTCGATACATTCTTCGACCACGCCGAGCGGGATCACATATCGCCCGTCGCCGACGCGAATCAGCAAGCCGTCGATGATCGCGAGGGTGAGCGGGATGCGGAGCGAGACCGTCGACCCCTGGCCGAGCACGCTCGCCACCTCGATCGTGCCGCGCAGGCTTTCGATCGTGCGTTTGACGACGTCCATCCCGACACCGCGACCCGACAGGCTGGTGATCTGCTGCGCGGTCGAGAAACCCGGATGGAAGATCATCTGGAGCAGTTCCTGGTCGGTCACGACCTGCCCGGGCTGGATCAACCCGTGCGACTCCGCCTTCGCCCGAACGCGCTCCCGGTCGATCCCGTGGCCATCGTCGCGAATGGTGATGACGACCTCGCCCCCTTCCTGATGCGCCGACAGGCGCACCTGCCCGGCGGCTGGCTTTCCCGCCGTAGCGCGTTGTTCGGGGTGCTCGACCCCGTGATCGCAGGCGTTGCGGATTAGGTGAATCAGTGGATCGGCCAGCCGCTCGATGACGGTCTTGTCGACTTCGGTGGTTTCACCATCGGTCGACAGCTCGATCGTCTTGCCGGTATCGCGCGCGATGTCATGGACGAGGCGGCGGAAGCGCCCGAACAGCGTGGCGACCGGAACCATCCGGAGCACCATCACCGTATCGCGCAATTCGCTCGCCAGCCGCTCGATTTCCTCCGAGATCGAGTGGAGCGCGACGTCCGCGGCGCTACCGCCGCTGCTGTGCGCAAGTTGCGACAGGCGGCTCTGCACGATGACGAGTTCGCCGACACGGTCCATCAACAGGTCCAGCCGTTCGGCCGGCACCCGGACGCTCTCGCCAGTCTTGGGCGCGCCACGACCGGTCGGGGCCGCCGCCGGCTCGCG
>NZ_JAPYKK010000061.1 GCF_029623395.1 Sphingomonas echinoides | reverse complement strand
TAGGCCGTTGCTGCCGAGCGCCACGCTGCCGGTGCCGTCGATGGTGCGGATCGACACGTCGCCGGTGTGCGGCGCCACGTCGAAGGTGCCGTTGGCGGTGACACCGCTCGAGTTCGCCAGGCTGCCGCTGCCGGCAAGGCCGAGCGTGGCGCCCTCAGCGATGATCGTGCGGCCGGTGTAGCTGTTGCTGCCGCCGAGCTGCTGGGTACCGCCCGCGACGGTCACGCCGCCGCTGCCTGCGATGGTGCCGTCGAAGCGGTCGGCCGCGTCGGTAAGGACTAGGCCGTTGTTGCCGAGCGCCACGCTGCCGGTACCGTCGATGGTGCGGATCGACACGTCGCCAGTGTGCGGCGCCACGTCGAAGGTGCCGTTGGCGGTGACACCGCTCGAGTTCGCCAGGCTGCCGCTGCCGGCAAGGCCGAGCGTGGCGCCCTCAGCGATGATAGTGCGGCCGGTGTAGCTGTTACTGCCGCCGAGCTGCTGGGTACCGCCCGCGACGTTCACGCCGCCGCTGCCTGCAATGGTGCCGTCGAAGCGGTCGGCCGCGTCGGTAAGGACTAGGCCGTTGCTGCCGAGCGCCACGCTGCCGGTGCCGTCGATGCTGCGGATCGACACGTCGCCGGTGTGCGGCGCCACGTCGAAGGTGCCGTTGGCGGTGACACCGCTCGAGCTCGCCAGGCTGCCGTTGCCAGCGAGAGCAAGAGAGCCATCGGTAATGATGGTTCGGCCCGTGTAGGTGTTGCTCCCCGACAGCATAAGTGTCCCGGCGCCCGCCTTGGTTAGATCACCATCGCCCTCGATATCGCTCGAGACAGAAAGGGCATGACCGTCGGTGCTAATGGTGCCGCCCGCCGGCTTCAGCGTGATGTCCGAGCTTATAGTGCCGGTACTGGAGGCATGAAGTACGCCACCGTTCAGAACCGGTAAAACACGACCGGCAATTAGCTCGGCCGATGTAGCAGTTGTCGTGATCTCCGTTGGAGTTGGAGCTGGTGCCGCCGTACCGGCACCAACAGCAGCAGCAATGTTGGTTCCAAAGATGTAGCTGTAATCAACCGAGGCGCTTTGCCCTGCCAGCAGGTTCCCGATGCTGAAGCCGAGTCCGATGACGTTGTCACCGTTGCCGATATTGGTGCCACTGAGGTAAGAGGCAGTGTCCCGCGTCCAGGACGTCACAGCGGAGTTATGGGTGAATGCTGAGTTCGTGTAGAGTCCGATAACGTACTTTGATGACAGGGCTTCCGCATAAACTAGGTCGCTTGCTGGCACACCTGAGGCGCCACGAAAGTTGTTTGTCGCGGACGAGTCGCCGGGAGCAGCAACTGCGTCGGGGTCAATCTGACGCGAGAACGCGACATTAGTGAGATCGCTCAGTGCGGTGATGGTCGTCTTAATGCCTAGCTGCTGACCTCCTTCATTGAAAAAGTAGTCATTTGTAACAGAGAAGGCGCTACCGTATGTTCCTGTCCAAACCGCACGATTGTCGTACGTCGAACCGGCGTATACAATGCCGTTATAGCTTGTAAGTGTGCCGGAAAAAGCTGGCGAGTACGCATTGTTGTTAGAGACGGTAAAGCCGGTTGTGGCGTTACCGGTAATTGTAAATCCTTCAAATGGAGACCCAGGCGTCAGATAGTCGTAGGCCGGATTGAAGGTCCCTGTACCAGTACCATCATACAAAATGCCGGGCGACGTCCGTCCGCCCACCCCAAGCGTGCCTTGCTCATTCAGGCCAATCTTGATGAACACTCCATCAAGAACCAATGGTCCGGCGACTGCTGAACTCGCCGCCACTGACATTCCAGCAATTGCCGTCGCGAGCAGTGCAGCTTTGGCCGCGACCAACCGCGAGGTGCCCGCGCGATGGCGGATGGTACGTACGTTATGTGCCGACACTATGAGGAGCTCCCTGAACCAGGCGCGGGGCTATGCGAGTGAGGCTGTAAATTCAGGGTTAACGGGCCGGCTTTCTCGGCCTCAATACCTGACCAAAGCGGGCAGTAGGATTCTAGCAAAATGTCGCGAATGTTCTAAGTTTCGGACGTCTCAAATGTCGGCACTTTTGCAACAGTTGGATTGCGCCAAGTGGTGGACTGCGACGAGACTTTCGAACCGAGCTGCCCGATAGGCGCCTTCCCGCAAACGATGCTATTTTGGGAAAGGCTAGGCCGGAGGGGAACTGTTGCTGTGGCGAGCCCATCGACTGCACCAATTCCTACGCCAGGAACGCCTCCACTGTGCGATTTTCTCGACTGCCGGGGACAGATTTTGGGAAAGCGTGACTCGCAAGCGTCCGTCAGCGCGACCGAGGCGGGAGGTCCCCGCCCGACGTTCCCAACCGGGAAAGTCGGCGCGGCCAATCTATAACCGAGCGGTGCCTACTCTGGGAGGGCCGGGCCTTACTGATGTACGCGGAAGGTCACTCCAAACGTGCGCGGATCGCTCGGGGTCGCGAGGATCAGCCCGGAGTTGCCCGCCTGGATAGTCACGTTTTGGATGTAGTCACGGTCGAACAAGTTGCGTGCGAACACCGCCAATTCCCATCCCTTGTTGCTGCGATAGCCTACGCTGCTATTGACCACAGTGTAGCTGCCGATCGTCGTGAAGCGTGATCCGGTAGGATCGCCGAACTGCTTGCCGCGGTAGTTGGCATCAGCGTGCAGGAAGACGCTTCCGTGCAATCCGTCGATGGGTCGGAGATAGTCTCCGCCCACGGTTGAGGACCACTTCGGCAAGCCAGGCAATCCAACGCCGCTTAAATTGCAGGCCGTCGTGGTGTTGCCGATCAGCTCGATCGGGCACGGGCCGGCGGGATAGCTGGCATATTTGCCGTCCGCATAAGCGACCGATGCACGCAACGACAGGTCGCGTGTGATTGCAACGATAGCATCTGCTTCTACGCCTGTAACAGTCACCCGAGGGATGTTTGCGAGATATGTGCGCAGCGCCGCAGCGGCGCGTGTATCACTCACGTTGGTTTGGAAGTCGGTGACCCGTGTATAATAGGCGTCGATGTTGAAGGTCAGGCGTTTGTCGAACAGCCGGGTTTTCAAACCTACCTCATAGGCTGTGTTCTTTTCCGGGCGCACGACTGCGGTGCCGACCGCCGGCAGGTTCTGGTTGTTGAGCGGTAAACCGGACATATTGATGCCGCCAGATTTGTCGCCGCGCGCATAGCTTGCATAGCCAAGGACGTTATCCGTTGCCTGCCATGCGATGTTGGCGCGCCCGGTGAGGGCACCGTTGTTGACCTTCGCCGAATAGGTCTGGCCGCGCAGGATCGAAAGCCTGGCGTTGGTAAGCGCGGCGTTGGTGGTAGCCGGCCCCCCGAACACGAACGTGTCGTAAGTCCCGGTCTTGTGCTCATACGTGTAGCGCAGCCCACCGGTCAGTGTAAGCCGATCGACCGGGCGCCAATTGACTTCGCCGAACGCGGCATAGCTATTCGACTGAAAGTCGGTGCGGCCATCGGTTCCGTAACCATCGAGCAAGTTCGCGGGGACCGGCGTCGCATTGGTTCCCGTGGTCGTGCCGATCAAGTAGCGGGCGGCAGCTGGACCATAGATTGAGATGGGCCGCCCGATCACGCGCTGACGGAAGAAATAGAGCCCCCCCACGTAGTTGATCGCATGGTCGCCGTTGGAGGCAAGCCGCAGCTCCTGGCTATATTGATCTTGCCGAGATGGGATGTGCTGCTCGATCTGGATCGGGATACCGGTGTAATCGCGATCGTTCGCGGCATCCCAGTTCCAGAAGCGCCAGGCGCTGACCGAAGTTAGTGTCGCACCGCCCACCTTCCAATCCGAGATCGCCGAGACGCCGCCCTCGTTGGTCTTCACCCCCAGCTGGGCATCGATGTCCGTCACGCGGTCATAGGGATTGGTGCTGGGTGGCGCGTAGTTGAATTGCGCGGCAAGGCCCGTGGGTCCTGCGAACTGTCGCGTAGCGGTGCGGGGCACGTCGCGCGTTGCAACCCGGTAATAGACCTGGGTGCAGCACTCGCTTTCGAAGTTGGTAAAGTCGGCACTCAGCTTAAGCTGGAAGACGTCCGACGGCTTGTAGAGCAACTGTCCGCGCAAGGCCTGGTTGCCGATGGCGTTTTCTTTCGCGCCGGTCCGTACATTATCGATCACACCATCGCGGCGCGTGCTGACCGCCGAGACGCGGAACGCAAAATTATCACTGATCGGCCCCGTCACGGCGGCTTTGGCCTGGACAAAGTTGTAGTTCCCGTAGGACAGCTCGGCGTCGCCCCCGCTGGTAAAGCTCGGTGCCCGCGTTGTGATGTTGATAGCGCCAGCCGTGCTGTTCTTGCCGAACAATGTCCCCTGTGGCCCGCGCAGCACCTCGATCTGTTGGATGTCGCTAAAGTCGAACGCGGCTGTGGCCGGACGGGCGTGATAGACCTGGTCGACATAGAAGCCGACGCCGGGCTCAAGACCGTCATTGGCCTGACTGACGGCAACAACACTGCTGCCGAGGCCGCGGATGGTGAAAGCCGTGTTGCGCGGGTTAGCAGAGCTGTAATTGAGCGCAGGCACGAGCTGCGAAAGCTGTTGCGTGTTCACCGTGTACGAACGGTCGAGCAATGCTCCGCTGACCACAGAGAGCGAACCTGGGATACGCTGCGCATCTTCCGCGCGACGACGTGCGGTGACGGTGATGTCTGCCACACCAGTCTGGTCTGCCTCGCTGGCCGCGGCGGATGCGGTGGCTGCATCGCCTTCTGGCGTGCTGCGCTCTTGTGCATAAGCAGGGGTCGCAAGCGCGATAAGACTCGTGGCGCAGAGCAGGTAACGCATCGGAACTTTCCCTTTGTCGACCGGCACGTCGCTATTGCAGGCTTTACCGTTATCTATATTCGGCCATATACAGATAGAACGTGATTGGAAAAGCTCTTGCCGACCATGATGCTAATTCCGCTGCTTGCTCTTGCTGCAGCCCCCCAAACAATGTCGGCGATGGACCATCCGACCGTCGCTTGCCCGGCTACAGTGGCGCCTCTACCGGCTGGGCTGGAAGGATGGACGCGTAAGCAAGCCGTTCGCGCCGGAGCCACAGCAAAAGTCGCGACGACGCTCCCACTCGGCGTTGGCGTCTCGGCGACCCTTCTGCCGACGCCGAAGATTGCTTATCCCGTCCGCCCGCAAAAGCCCGGCGGATCGGTCAGCAGCGGCGGGATATTTGCGTTCACTGTACCCGTCACCGGTCGCTACCGCGTTGCATTGGGCGCCGGGGCATGGATCGACGTTCTGAGCGGCACAACACCGGCAACGTCGGTATCGCATAGTCATGGTTCTGATTGCACCGGAGTGCGCAAGATGGTCGATTTCGACCTAAAGCCGGGTCGCTATCTGCTTCAAGTGGTGGGTAACCCCTCCGCGACGCTGTCGCTCATGGTCGCGCGTATGCCGTGACGATCATAGATTGCCGATCCAGCAAGCAATGAACCTTATCCCGCATCGGCAACTATATTCCGTGGAATATAGATAATCGTACAGGTGGACGGACTGCCATGAAGATCAGGATCGACATGACTGGCCTGCGCTACGGGCGCCTCGTCGGCGTCAGCTTCGCGCACAAGAGCCGAAGCGGTCACGCGCATTGGCTCTTTCTATGCGACTGCGGCAATGAGATCGTAGCAGCAGGTGGAAACGTGCGGTCCGGCAGCACCGCCAGCTGTGGCTGCCTGCATCGCGAAATCAGCGCGGCCCGACTGACCGAACATGGCCATCGCGCACGCAAGCACCACGACGCCACATATCGAGCTTGGCAGCGCATGAAGGTGGAACATGACTCCAGCACCGTTTTGCCGGTGTGGTCCGACGATTATGCCCGCTTCCTTGCCGACATGGGGGAGCGACCTAGCGACACGGTGCTGACGAGGGCCGATGCGACAAAGCCGTTCGGCCCCGGTAATTGCTGTTGGCTACCGGTAGCGAGCCGTTCGGTCCGGGCAACGAACGGGTGGATGAAGCGTCGCGACTACCTGCCGGTTTCGTCTGCAGGTTTGAGAGCGTTGACCAACCAATCGAAGTCTGTGCCACGAGCTGCGGCGACCATACGCTCCTCGATGCCGCGGTAGCTGGCCAGCACCCGCTCACCAAACGCAGTAAGCTGGGCCCCGCCAGATTTCCCCCCGCCGACACGGGTTTCAACTACCGGCTCTATCCATGCGTGATTGAGGCTGTCGACTAATAGCCAGATACGCCGATAGCTCATTTTAAGTTCGCGCCCGGCAGCAGAGATGGAACCGCTACGACCAATGGCGTCGAGTACAAGCGCCTTGCCTGGCCCGATCGCCGGGTCCGAACCTCTCAGTATCTGAACATTGACCTTAAGCGGCCCATCAATAGCCAATTGCTCGTCTCCATGCCGGGCACGTCTCGTGGCCTGCACATTGGCCATAACCGGTCGCGGGCATGAGTGTTACCGCGCACGAGATGCGGCTTCGCCCCTCACCCCAGCGCCGCCCACATCATTTTCCGATTAGCACATCACTCGCTTTGATCAGAACCGTTACCTGGTCGCCTTCGCCGAGCGCGAGGTCGGCTATCGCTTCCTCGGTAATGTTGGCAGTAATGACGATGCCGTTCCCAATATCCACCTTGACCGATCCGTTCACGGCTCCTGGGTGGATGCTCGCTATGCGACCTGAGATTTGATTGCGGGCACTGATTTTCATGGTGATTGACCTCGAGGAGCAAAGAGATCGAGCGTTAGCAGCATCAGGTAATCGGCGTCGATCGTTTCCCGTTTCCATGCTCGTGACTGGTTTTGGGAGGGCGTGACGTGCTCCCCAGAAATCATGCCATTGGTAAGTTAGCTCGTCAGATGGAGACGAGTGATGCGGCGAAGCCGATTTTCCGAAGATCAGATCATTGGTGTGCTGCGAGAGCATGAAGCGGGCGTGAAGACCGCCGATCTGTGCCGCAAGCACGGGATCAGCGATGCGACCTTTTACAGCTGGAAGTCGAAGTACGGTGGCCTGACGGTGTCCGACGCGGCGCGGTTGCGGGCGCTCGAGGACGAGAACCGCCGGCTGAAGAAGCTGCTGGCGGAGTTGATGCTCGACGTATCGGCGCTGAAGGATCTGCTGGGAAAAAACTGACCCGGTCTGCGGAGCGCTACGCTGCGGTGGAGAAGCTGATGGCCGATCACAGCTTCTCCGAGCGTCGCGCCTGCAGGCTGATCGGGGTCAATCGGTCGGCGTGGCAATATGAGCCGCTTCGCGGGCAGGACGATGCTGTCCGCGAGCGGATGCGCGAGATCGCCAATGAGCGCCGTCGGTTCGGCTATCGGCGGCTGGCGATCCTGCTCAAGCGTGAGGGCAAGGGTATGAACCTGAAGAAGGTGTATCGGCTGTACCGCGAGGAGCGGCTGACGGTGCGCAAGCGTGGTGGCCGCAAGCGCGCGCTGGGCACGCGGGCGCCGATGGCGATCCCGCAGGAATCCAATCAGCGCTGGTCGCTCGACTTCGTATCGGATGCACTGGCCTGCGGCCGGCGGTTCCGTATGCTGAACGTCATCGACGATAACAGCCGGGAGTGCCTGGCGTGCATCGTCGATACCTCGCTGTCGGGTCGGCGCGTCATCCGCGAACTAAGCGCCATCGCCGAACGTCGCGGGCTGCCGTGCATGGTGGTCAGCGACAATGGCGACGAGCTGACCAGTCACGCCGTCCTCGCCTGGTGCCAAGACACCGGGGTCGAGTGGCACTACATCGCGCCGGGCAAGCCGCAGCAGAACGGCTTTGTGGAATCGTTCAATGGTCGCTTGCGCGACGAGTGCCTGAACGAACACCTGTTCCCATCGCTGGCTGCGGCGAGACGGATCATCGAGGCATGGCGGACGGACTACAACACCGTGCGTCCGCATAGCAGTCTTGGCGGCTTGGCACCCACCGAGTTTACGAACCGCCCTCGCCACGGGCATATGGACACCGAAGCTAAGTTATCAGCGGCCTGAAAATGGGGAGCACGTCATAAGGGATCGAAAAAAGAGAACGCGCTTCATGTACCGGAAGAGCTGTCATATTGGCTGAGGGGCTGTATGCTTTGTATGCAGCAGGCAAAGACCAGGGTGTGGGCGAATGACGATAGCGGCAATCGTGTTTCTTCTTTGCTGGGCTACCCTTATCCGTGACGCGCGCACGCCTATCACCCGTTTTCTACACCGCCTGACGGTGGAGATTCCCGCTGCAGCGTTGAACCGCCTTGAACCCGGGCACATCGCATTGGCAATTGTCGTAACAATGTTGGTCGTTGTGCATCTCAATGCGGGAGATAGCGACCCGATCCGCATGGTTGCGTTGTTTGCCCCAGAAGTCACCGTATGGCTTGCCAGCCTCGAGATCAGCGCCATTGTTGAGGCGGTCGTAGCCTTGGCTGCTGCTACGGCGGCATTGCGCCGTTTAGGTATTGCCGCCACCCTCACAAGAATTTTCGTCTCTCTGCCACGACACCCTAAAAACAAGGTAAATCGTGCGCGGAAGGGACCACGACTTAACCACAAAGTGCCTTCGAACGATGAAGAGGACGGGGTGAGGTTCGCGCTAGCGAGCTGAGCTTAACAGTTCGTCGGAAACGGCTTCGACAGCCGCTCCACTCGGATACCCCTGTCATCATGTCGGCCATGTGCGCCGACCCTTCGCCATAGGTGCGACTTGCTTGACCATCTTCTAGCTATTTTGCTGCTTCTCGTTGTCCCGATGCGCGCGCTTTGGCGCAGCCGACCTGGACGGACCGCCTCTCGCACTAAGATCACCCGTTACATAACCACAATTGGGATGGTGGCCGGGTTGCTCGCTCTATTAGCAACCAGCTGGCTTATGACAGGTCGATCCGCACAAGCGCTTGGCCTTAATGCTCCTACATCGACACCTTCGCTGATTGGTCTTGGCGTCGCGATTTCAACTTTTATTGCCCTGTTCCTCAGTAAAAACAAGAAACCTAAGCCGTCGCAGAGGGAGGAAATAGACGCCGTACGGCGGGATCTATTTCCTGAAACACCAAACGAAGTGAAGCTGTTTCTGCTTTTGAGCCTTGCAGTCGGAGGTGGATGGGAGATACTCTATCGAGGTTTTCTTTTGTACTACCTACCGGCAAGGATCGGTCTATTAGGTGCGATCATCATCGCAGCCCTTGCATACGGCGCGGCGCACGGGTTCAAAACCCCAAAGCAATTCGTAGGTAGCGTCGTGTCTGCGCTGGCTTTTACTATTGCATATGTCGCCACATCAAATTTGTGGTGGTTGATACTGTTACACATAGGGGTAATGCTATTCGGCGCCATCGTCAGCAAGGCCATCAGTGGTGATTTAGAAGCCAGTTGATTGGTGATGGATCTTTCCGATTGGGAAGGTCGGGCGAGATGGGAGTGACCTGATCCCCTCGCTGCGACCAATGCGACCGCTTTCACAAAACCCGTTCCCAACTGCACTTTCCCCAAATGGGCGGTTGGGGATGGGGAACTGGGAATGTCGGCGTAGTGCTTGAACGGCTGGTTTCGGGACGACAGCCGATCGGCGGAACGACTGAGATTGGGCGCTTGCGGACTGGCAGCTTTCCCACACGATAGATGCCGGTCGGCTTTCAGGCGCCTTGGACACCCGAAAAGGGTTTGAACGGCGATAGGTGGTGGGGAGCGGACGTCAGGCCATCAAGGCAGATGGCCATCCGATCCGAACGAGAAGGCCGTCAGGGCCTGCAATGCCGACCTCGTAGAGCCCCCATTCTCGATGCCGGAGAATGCCACCTGGCCGGATGACAAGATCGTCCACCCGCGCGGCGATAGCCGCTACATCTGGCGTTCGAATGAATACACCGAACGGATTGTGGGCTTCTGGAACTCGCCATTCCCCTTGACCAGCTTGGGTCAGGTGCAGTTCGCAACTCCATCCTTTCATGATGAGATAGTCTTCGCTGCCTCCAGCACGCTCGAACCCCAGCCGCTCCCAGAATGGTATTGCGGCCGCCAGGTCGTTACTCGGAACGATCGCGAATGCTCCGACCGCAGGCACTTGTGTCATCCTTCATCTCTCCCGTTCCGCTGCGGGGATGCCGTTGATCGGCTATGCCCGCCATCGGGCGATTGCCGATCGGCAGCTTTCCCACACGATAGTTGCCCGTCCGGTTTCGGGTAGGTCAGGTCGACCGCCAGCGCCGGAACGGCGAAAGGTGGTGGATATCTGCCGTTCTCGACGTGATGCAGAACTTGTGAATTTCGCATCACGAAACGTCAATAAAGGCGATTAGCTGCCGCCTAATCTACGCATACGCGAATACCCACATGGCCGCGCTCGACGCGAATGCGGCATCCAAATGGTGAGTCCGTTGCAGCGCAAAAACCAGTTACCTTCTTGCGAGGTGATGGGATTGGCTTGTTATTCGAGTTCTTGAAAAAGCAGCCAGCTTTGCATTGCTTGGAATCGCTACAGACCTTGCCCGCATCTGGCATCGGACTCTCACAGCCCTCATACTGCAAAAGCCCCATCCTGTGGACCGTGCCTTTCAGAGCAAGGCAATGTTTGACGGCTTCGGGGGACAGCTTCGATTGATCTTGAGCAGCTATCGCGCTCGATCCCCACTGAACGGTCATCAAGATCATTATGAAACTGCGGTATCCCATTGGTTCAACATGACAGGCGGCGTCTATGCCTGCAACTGTGCGGTAAGCAGTCGCTTTGCGCTGCTACCTTGATGCAAAACTTTTGACCTTTGCATCAGGAATGGCCGACTTTGGGCGACAGCGGAAGGTCAGCTTTTTCTCCCGGAAGCGGTCGCACCGGCTATTCGCCCTTCCTGAGCTTTAGGTCGCGAGCGAGCTTGGCAAGAAGGGTGCGGCTACATCTGGTCGCGTCCATGATTTCGCGCCATGATCGGCCATCGCGCAGCATGGTAGCGATCGCGGCATTCCGGGCCTTGTTCTCCGGACGCCCCTTGTAGAGGCCGGCCGCCTTGGCACGAGCGGTTCCTTCTGCCTGCCGGCGACGCCGGTCCTCATAGTCCTTGCGCGCGACTGCCGCGAGCACGTCCAGCATCATACTGTTTACGGCCGCGAACATACGGCCTGAGAAATCATCAGCAGCTGCTGCCAAGCTCCATGAGGTCGGAAGATCGAGCGCCACAATCCGCACCTGCTTTGCGTCGATTTCGGCACGTAACCTGATCCAGTCGGAGGCGCTGAGGCGAGACAGCCGGTCTACCTGCTCAACCAAAAGCACGTCGCCAGGCTCACTATCTGCCAACAGGCGAAATAGCTCGGGACGGTCCAACTTGGCCCCGCTCTCATTCTCCACATAACGCGCCGCGATCCGAAGCGCTCGCTCGGCAGCAAAAACATCAAGAGCACCACGAGCACGGGATGCGTCCTGCTCGGAGGTGGAGGCACGGAGATAGGCGCGGATGAACATTGTTTCAGTCTGCTATGAGCAGTCTCTATACGTCCAGTCTTTTTTACGTTGCACCAGCGCCTAAAAAGAACCGCGCTTAGCCCGGTCTTGAAAG
>NZ_JAPYKK010000060.1 GCF_029623395.1 Sphingomonas echinoides | reverse complement strand
GATCGCGCAGTTCATGGCAGCGGCGAACCAGCATTATTATGCGACGCGCGATCCGCTCGGCGCGAGCGGGGATTTCACCACGTCGCCTGAAATCAGCCAGATGTTCGGCGAGCTGATCGGACTGTGGGCCGCCGACCTGTGGGACCGCGCCGGACGCCCCGACGCTACCTGGGTCGAGCTGGGCCCAGGACGCGGCACCTTGTCCGCCGATGCGCTCCGCGCCGGGCGCAAGGCGGGGTTCGTGCCGCCAGTGCATTTCGTCGAGACCAGCCCGGTCCTGCGCACTGCGCAGAAGGAGCGCGTCGCGGATGCGACGTGGCATGATTCGATCGACACGCTGCCGACCGATCGCCCGCTGATCGTTGTCGCCAACGAATTCTTCGACGCGCTCCCGATCCGTCAGCTCGTCAAGGGCGCGGGCGGCTGGTTCGAGCGGCTGGTCGCATGCCAGGACGTTTTGTTCCTGCCGATCGCGGGCAAGCAAGTCCCAGACGGCGTCATCCCCGAGGCGCTGCGCGAAACCGCCAACGGTGCGGTGATCGAAACCTCGCCCGCGAGCGTCGCGATCCTCCGCGGCCTTGCGCAGCGGATCGTGGCACAAGGCGGCGCGCTGCTGATCGTCGATTACGGCTATAACGGCCCGGCGATCGGCGACACGTTGCAGGCGGTGCGCGGCCACGCCTTCGCCAACCCGTTCGATGCCCCCGGCGAGCAGGACCTCACCGCGCACGTCGACTTCGGCACGCTGGGTGCAGCCGCGCTGGTCGAGGGTGCGCGGGTCGAAGGCCCGGTCGACCAAGGCGCGTTCCTCACCGCGCTCGGCATCGACGCGCGCGCCGCCGCACTCAGCACGGCAGCACCCGGCCGCGCGGATGGGATCGCCGCCGACAAGGCCCGCCTGACCGAGGCAATGGGCACGCTCTTCCAGGTCCTTGCGGTGTCGGCACCCGGTTGGCCGCAACCCGCGGGGTTCGCATGATTCAGTATCGCGACGCTCGAACGATCGACGGCCCCGCGCTCGCCGCGATGGCACGCGAATCGTTCACCGAAACGTTCGGCACGCTGTACGATCCGAAAGATCTCGGCGCTTTCCTCGACGAGGCGTTCGGCCCGAACGGCTTGCCCGCGCAACTGTCCGACCCCGATTTCGCGATCCGCCTCGCACTCGACGACGGCAAGATCATCGGCTTCGTCAAGATGGGGCCGGTCACCTTCCCCGGCGAATGGCGCCCCGATGCGATCGAACTCTACCAATTCTACGTGCTCCGCCCGTGGCATGGCAGCGGCGTCGCACAGGAAATGATGGCCTGGGCGCTCGACCATGCGCGCAGTCACGGCGCGCGCGAGGTGATCCTTAGCGTCTATGTCGACAACCACCGCGCGCACCGTTTCTACGAGCGCTATGGTTTCCGCGACATCGGGCGAATCGCGTTCCGCGTCGGCACGACGGTCGATGACGACAATCTGATGCGGCTGGTGCTGTGATCGCGCCCCCGGTGATCCGCACCGCGGCGCTGGACGGCGTCGCGCATGGCTTCCTCGGCCGCGAAGGCGGTGTCTCGACCGGGCCTCATGGGGGGCTCAACGTCGGGCTCGGATCGGACGACGATCCCGCGGCGGTTGCGGAGAACCGCGCACGCGCGACCGCCGCGGTGCTGCCGGGATCACGGCTCGTCACGCTGTACCAGGTCCACTCGGGCGATTGTATCACCGTCACCGCGCCGTTCGATGGAGACCGACCACGCGCGGATGCGCTGGTGACCGATCGTCCCGGGCTCGCACTCGGCATTCTCACTGCGGATTGCGCGCCGGTGCTGTTCGCCGATGTCGCGGCGGGCGTGATCGGCGCCGCGCATGCGGGATGGAAAGGCGCGATCGGGGGCGTCACCGATTCGACGATCCTCGCGATGGAATCGCTCGGCGCCCGGCGCGACCGCATTACCGCAGCGATCGGCCCGTGCATAGCGCGCGCGAGCTACGAGGTGGACGACGCGTTCGCCCGCCGGTTCGAAACGGACGATCCTGCGAACGAACGCTTCTTCGCCCCTGCCCGGGCGGGGTATCACCAGTTCGATCTGGAAGCTTATGTCGTGCACCGGCTTGCCAGCGCGGGGATCCGGCGGATCGCGGCGCTCGGGCTCGATACCTATTCCGACGAGGAGCGCTTCTTCAGCTTCCGTCGCGCGACGCATCGCGGCGAGCCGGACTATGGCCGGCAGATTGCGCTGATCGGCCTTCCCGCGGAGACGGACCGCGCCTGAGCGCGCCGAGATGGTATCAAATGACACTATCCCGCGTTACGAAGGCGCATATTCCTCAGTAAGGCAGGACCAATTCCATGGCGCAGACCCCCACTCCCCCGATCGACGCGACCGGCGCGGACGAAGCCGACCTGACCGGCGTCGCGCCGCGCACCAAGGCCAAGCCCTCGGTCGAGAAGATCGGTGATCGCAAGCTCAAGCCGTCCACGCTGATGATGGGCCACGGCTATGATCCGATGCTGTCGGAAGGCTCGCTGAAACCCCCGATCTTCGCCACCTCGACCTACGTCTTCCCCAATGCCGCCGCAGGCAAGCGTCACTTCGAGGGCGTCACCGGCAAGCGGCCGGGCGGGTCGCAGGGCCTCGTCTATTCGCGTTTCAACGGTCCCAATCAGGAGATCCTCGAGGATCGTCTCGGCGTGTGGGAAGAAGCCGAGGACGCTTTGGTCTTCTCGAGCGGCATGTCGGCGATCGCGACGCTGCTGCTGTCGATGGTCAAGCCCGGCGACACGATCGTCCATTCGGGCCCGCTGTATGCCGCGACCGAGACGCTGATCGCGCGCATCCTCGGGCGCTTCGGGGTCCAGTGGCTCGATTTCCCGGCGGGCGCGACCCGCGAGGAGATCGACGCCGTAATGACCAAAGCGGCGACCGGCAATGTCGCGCTGATCTATCTCGAAAGCCCCGCCAACCCGACCAACGCTTTGGTCGACATCCAGGCGGTGCGCGCGAGCCGCGACGCGATCTTCACCGGCGAGAACAAGCCGCCGATCGCGATCGACAACACGTTCCTCGGGCCGCTCTGGCTCAAGCCGCTCGAGCATGGCGCGGAGATCGTCGTCTATTCGCTCACCAAATATGCCGGCGGGCATAGCGATCTGGTCGCGGGCGGGGTGCTGGGTTCCAAGGAGCACATCAACACGATCCGGTTGATGCGCAACACGATCGGCACGATTTGCGACCCCAACACTGCGTGGATGCTGATGCGCAGCCTCGAGACGCTCGAACTGCGCATGAGCCGCGCGGGCGAGAATGCGGTCAAGGTCTGCGCCTTCCTGCGATCGCATCCCAAGGTCGAGCGCGTTGGTTATCTCGGCTTCCTCGCCGACACGCCCGGCATGGAGCGTCAGGCGGATATCTATGCGCGGCATTGCACCGGCGCGGGCTCCACCTTCTCGCTGATCGTGCGAGGCGGCGAGACGGAGGCATTTGCCTTCCTCGACGCGCTCAAGATCGCCAAGCTCGCGGTCAGCCTCGGCGGGACCGAGACGCTCGCGTCGCACCCGGCGGCAATGACGCATCTGTCGGTGTCGGACGAGCGCAAGCAAGCCCTCGGGATCACCGACAATCTCGTGCGCATCTCGATCGGCGTCGAGGATCCGGACGATCTGATCGCCGATTTCGAACAGGCACTCGATTCGATCTGACGCGTTCATCCCCGACTCAGGCGGGTGCGTTTAGGCGCATCCGCCGGATCTTCGTGGAAGGCGACCAGCATGCGAGCTTATGTAATGGCGGCGGCGGCTCTGGCCGCTTTGCTCCCGGTGGCAGCGAATGCCGCTGCGCCCAAGGGCGTGTGGACCAACCCGCGCAAGAGCGTGCGCGTGGCGTTCCAGCCGTGCGGCGACGCGATCTGCGGCAAGGTGATCGCCGCGACCCCGCAAGCCGAGGCGGATGCCAAGCGCGGCGGTGGCGCGCCGCTGGTTGGCGCGATGCTGTTCCAGGATTTCCGCCAAGGCGAATCGGGGATGTGGTTCGGCTCGGTGCTGGTGCCCGATCTGGGGCAGACGATCTCGGGAACGATCCGGCAGGTCGATGCCAATACGCTGGTCGGCGAGGGCTGCGTGATCGCCAACATCGGGTGCCGCACGCAGACGTGGACGCGCGTGAAATAATCCCGCGCGCCGGACCGCGTTACGGCACCAGGATCGTATCGCGTGCCTCCGGCAACAGGTCGGGATAGTCGAGCGTGTAATGCAGACCGCGCGATTCCTTCCGCGCCAGCGCCGAGCGGACGATCAGGTCCGCGGTCTGGAGCAGGTTGCGCAGTTCGATCAGGTCGGGCGTGACGCGGAAGTGGCCGTAATAATCGTTCACCTCCTCGGTCAGCATCCGGATGCGGTGCTGTGCGCGCTCCAGCCGCTTGGTCGTCCGCACGATGCCGACGTAATTCCACATGAACCGGCGGATTTCGGTCCAGTTCTGCTTGATGACGACTTCCTCGTCCGAATCCTCGACCCGGCTTTCGTCCCACGAACGGATCGGCGGGGGTTCGGGGAGGTCGTCCCAATGCTCGGCGATATGCTGTGCGCAGGCCTCGCCGAACACAAAGCATTCGAGCAGCGAGTTGGAGGCGAGCCGGTTCGCGCCGTGCAACCCGCTCTCGCTGCATTCGCCCGCGGCGTAGAGGCCCGGCAGGTCGGTCCGCCCGTCGAGATCCACCACGATCCCGCCGCACGTATAATGCTGCGCCGGCACGACCGGGATCGGGTCGGTCGTCATGTCGATCCCCAGCCCCATCAGCTTCTCGTAGATGTTGGGGAAGTGCTCGCGGATGAAATCCGGGCCCTTGTGGCTGATGTCGAGGTGGACGTAATCGAGCCCGAGCCGCTTGATCTCGTGATCGATCGCGCGCGCGACGATGTCGCGCGGCGCGAGTTCGGCGCGCGGGTCGACGTCGGGCATGAAGCGATAGCCGTTTTCCGGCAGCAGCAAGTGCCCGCCCTCACCGCGCACGGCCTCGGTGATCAGGAAATTCTTGACGTCGAGATTGTAGAGGCAGGTCGGGTGGAACTGCATCATCTCCATGTTGGAGACACGGCACCCAGCGCGCCACGCCATCGCGATGCCGTCGCCGGTCGCGCCGCGCGGCGCGGTCGAGAACAGATACGTCCGCCCCGCGCCCCCGGTCGCGAGGATCGTCGCGCGCGCAGTGTACAGTTCGACGCGGCCGGTGGCGCGGTTGACCGCATAGACCCCCCAGACATGCCCCGCGCCCGAATAGCGCTCCTCATGCCGCCCGGTCGCAAGGTCGATCGCGACCATATCGGGGACGAGCGTGATGTTGGGATGCTCGGTCGCGGCGCGCTGCAGCGCTTCCTGAACCGCCCAGCCGGTTGCGTCGGCGACATGGACGATCCGGCGGTGCGAATGCCCGCCCTCCCGCGTCAGGTGGAGTCCGCCGCCCTTGTCGGCATGTTCGGTCGCGAACGGGACGCCGAGTTCGACCAGTCGCGCGATCGCGGCGGGGGCGCGTTCGACCACCATCTCGACCGTCGCGCGGTCGTTGAGGCCCGCGCCCGCGATCATCGTGTCCTCGACATGGCTTTCGAAGGTGTCGCCTTCCTCCAGAACCGCGGCGATCCCGCCCTGCGCCCACGCGGTCGAGCCTTCGTTGAGCTGCCCCTTGGCGAGCACGGTGACCTTGAAGCGATCCGCCAAATTGAGCGCGGCGGTGAGCCCGGCCGCGCCAGACCCGATGATGAGAACGTCGGACTGCATCGCTACTCCACTTCCCGCCCTGGCGGCGTGCCGCGGCGGACCGACGTCATACGCCTGTCACAGCGGCTGGTATCGGGATTTACGGGCCTTGCCTAGCGGAAGGCGGGATGGTGTTGCGTAGGGCTGCGCTGCGGTCTAGCGACGCGGCTCATCCCAGCCGCGGCGGACCTCGACGATGACCCTGCACACTTGGTGGCTGTTTACCGGCGCGGTGTTCCTGCTGTGCGGGACGCCCGGGCCCAACATGCTCCATATCCTGTCGCGCAGCGTCGAGCTGGGGCTGAAGCGCAGCGTCGCGGCGATGGCGGGGTGCCTGCTTGCGCTGGTGCTGGTGCTCACCGCCTCGGCGGCGGGGGTGACGACGCTGCTGCTCGCGGTGCCGGGCGCGTTCGACGTGCTGCGCTATGCGGGGGTGGCGTATCTGATCTACCTCGGGATCAAGGCATGGCGCAGCAACGTCACGCCGATCGACGTCAGCCAGGGGGAGCTGCCCCGCACGCTGTCGCTCCGCGCGCTGTTTCGCGGCGGGTTCGCGATCGGGATCAGCAACCCCAAGCTGATCCTGTTCGCCGCCGCCTTCTTTCCGCAATTCGTCGATCCGGCGTTCCCCAAGCCGCCGCAATTCGCGCTGCTGGTGGTGACCTTCGCGGTGCTGGAGAGCTTCTGGTACGGCGTCTATGCGCTCGGCGGACGGTCGCTGGCGGGGTATCTCGAGCGGCCGGCGGTCAAGCGGCTGTTTAACCGGGTGACGGGGGTGATCTTCATCGGGTTCGGGCTGGCGCTGCTGCGAACGCGCCATTCGTGAGGGTATTGGTTGTAGCGGCAGGCGGCAGCCGCAACTAGGCGTTCGCCGCGCGCGTCAGGTTGAGGAACACGTCTTCCAGATCCGCTTCGCGCGTCGAGACGTCGACGATGCCAAACCCATCCGCCTGCACCGCCGCGAGCACTTCGCCCGCGTTGACCTTGTCCTTGGCGTAGGTGATCGCGAGCGTCCGTGTCCCCTTCAGTTCGATCTTCTGGAAGCACGCGTTGGCGGGCGTGACAGCAACGTCGCGGTCGACCGTCACCTCGACCATCTTTTCGGTCGCCTTCGCGAGCAGGTCCCGGGTCGGTTCGTTGGCGATCACCTTGCCGTGGTTGATGATCGCGATCCGGTCGCACAATTCCTCGGCTTCCTCGAGGTAATGCGTCGTCAGCACCACCGTCACCCCCGCCTCGTTGAGCGAGCGGACATAGGCCCAGAGTTGCTGGCGCAGCTCGATGTCGACACCCGCGGTCGGCTCGTCGAGCACCAGCACAGGGGGCGAGTGGACCATCGCCTTCGCCACCATCAGGCGGCGCTTCATGCCGCCCGAGAGCGTGCGCGCATAGGCGTTGGCCTTGTCTTCCAGATGCACCGCGCGGAGCAATTCCATCGAGCGGCGCTTCGCCTTCGGCACGCCGTACAGCCCGCCCTGGATTTCGAGCGTCTCGAACGGCGAGAAGAACGGGTCGAACAGGATCTCCTGGTTGACGATCCCGATCGACGCCTTGGCGTTACGCGGGTGCTGATCGATGTCGAAGCCCCAGATCGACGCGGTCCCGCCGGTCTTGTTGACCAGCCCTGCGAGGATGTTGATCAGCGTGGATTTTCCCGCGCCATTGGGGCCGAGCAACCCGAAGATGGTCCCGCGCGGCACATCGAACGACACGTCGTCGAGGGCCTGCTTGCCGCCTTTGTAGGTCTTGCTCAGGTTGGCGATGGAGATGGCCGCTTCCGTCATGCCGGCTGCTGTACGGGGGCGGGGGGCTGGCGGAAAGGGTAAAACCGTATGTCGGGCACGCGTTTCCCCTTCTCCGTTCGTGCTGAGTAGCGACCGAGTAGCCCCCGCTCGGGGGCGTATCGAGGGCGCGTATCGAAGCACGGTTGCGCGCGATGTCCTTCGATACACGCCCTCGATACGGCTTCGCCTACTCGGTCGCACCTCAGGAAGAACGGGAGGTGGGTAGGAAGATCATCCCCCCCACCCAAACACACGTTGAAGCTTCCCCCCCGGCTTGCTATCGCGACCGCATGATCGCCCCGCCAGAAATCCTCCGCGTCACCCATGCCCGCAACGTCTGCGACGGCGCGACCGACATTCCCGGCGGCGCGAGCCTCGGCCATCCGCGCGTCTTTCTCGAGATCGACGAAACCGGCTATGTCGATTGCGGCTATTGCGATCGCCGCTTCATCCTGATCGGCGGACCCGCCGACGGGGTCGATCAGGCAACGCTGCATGATCATGGGGATGGCGCAGGCCGCTGAGCTTCCTATATTCGGGGGTATGACGAGTCCCGCAGACCCCCGCGCTTTCCTCTATCATGACGGACAGCTGTCCCCCGACGAGGCCCAGGCCCTCACCGCCGCCGCGCTCGGCAAGGCCGATGACGGCGAGCTTTACCTGCAATATCGCAAGTCCGAGGCGTTCGGCTTCGACGATGGCCGGTTGAAGACCGCGAGCTACGACACGCATTCAGGATTCGGCCTGCGCGCGGTGTCGGGCGAGATGACCGCGTTCGCGCACGCCAACGAACTGAGCGCCGCGGCGATCAAGCGCGCGTCCGAGACGATGGCGCTGATCGATCCGTCCGCCAGCCCCAGGGCAGCACCACCGCGCGCCACCAACCGGCATCTTTACACCGACGCCGATCCGCTCGACCTGATCCCCTTCGCCGACAAGGTGAACCTGTGCCAGACGATCGACGCCGCCGCGCGCGCGCGCGATCCGCGCGTGGCGCAGGTATCGGTCTCGCTGATGGGTAATTGGAACGTGGTCGAGATCGTCCGCGCCGACGGCTTCATGGCGACCGACATCCGCCCGCTGGTGCGGCTCAACGTGTCGATCGTGGTCGAGCAGAATGGCCGTCGCGAGACCGGCAGCTTCGGGATCGGCGGGCGCTATCTCTACACCGACCTGATGGAACCGGCGACGTGGAACCGCGCGATCGATGAGGCACTGGCGCAAGCCGTTGTGAATCTTGACTCCGTCGCCGCGCCTGCGGGGGAGATGACCGTGCTACTCGGGCCAGGCTGGCCGGGGATTTTGCTGCACGAGGCGATCGGCCACGGGCTCGAGGGCGACTTCAACCGCAAGGGCACGAGCGCCTTCTCCGGGCGGATCGGCGAGCGTGTCGCCGCGCCGGGCGTGACGGTGGTCGACGACGGGTCGATCGCGGATCGCCGCGGGTCGCTGTCGATCGACGACGAGGGCACGCCGACGCAGGAGAACGTGCTGATCGAGGACGGAATTCTCAAGGGTTACATCCAGGACCGGCTCAACGCGCGGTTGATGGGCGTCGCGCCGACCGGCAACGGGCGTCGCGAGAGCTTCGCGCATGCGCCGATGCCGCGGATGACCAACACCTTCATGCGCGGTGGCAATGACGATCCGGCCGAGTTGCTCAGCCGAGTCAAGTCGGGCATCTTCGCCAAGGCATTCGGCGGCGGGCAAGTCGACATCGTTTCGGGCAAGTTCGTCTTCTCGTGCACCGAGGCGTATCGCATTGAAAATGGCCGCATCGGCGCGCCGATCAAGGGTGCGACGCTGATCGGCGACGGGCCTTCGTGCCTGACCAAGGTGGAGGGGATCGGTAACGATTTCGCGCTCGACGAAGGCATCGGGATGTGCGGCAAGGGCGGGCAGAGCGTCCCCGCCGGGGTCGGGCAGCCGACCTTGCTGGTCGGTGGTCTGACGGTCGGCGGGACGGCGATGTAACGGGCAACGGGCGGTTTTTTCCGTCCCTCCGGCAGTGGCCGGGGTGACCGGGGGGTAGGATCATGATGATGTCGACAGTCTCCCCCTGGCCCGAACTTGACTGGTCCGCGTGGCGCGAGACCGCGATCGGGCTCCAGCTGCGGACGCAGATCATCGGCAAGGTCCGGCTCGCGCTGACGCCGTGGCTCAACCATAGCTGGCATGTGCCGTTTTACGTGTCCGCGCGGGGGCTTACGACCTCGGCGATCCCCGTTGGCGACCGCATCCTCGAGATCGAGTTCGACCTGCTCCACGACCGTCTGGTGTTCATGACCAGCGACGGGCGCAGCCGCGGGATCGAGCTTCGCGCCGGCAGCATCGCGGATTTCCACAAGACGGTGATCGCCTGTTTGACCGAGCTGGATATCCCGGCCGCGTTCGACGGCACCCCGAGCGAGATGGCGGACGTGCCCCGTTTCGCGCAGGATACCGCAGAACGTCCCTATAATGGCGACGCTTCGCGCGCGTTCTGGCGCGCATTGATCCAGGTTTCGCGCGTTTTCGGGCAGTTCCGCACGGGGTTCCTCGGCAAGGCGAGCCCCGTGCACTTTTTCTGGGGCAGCTTCGATCTCGCGGTCACGCGCTTCTCGGGTCGCGACGCGCCGACTCACCCCGGCGGCTTCCCCGGCCTCCCCGATTCGGTGACGCGCGATGCGTATAGCCATGAGGAGGCGAGCGTCGGCTTCTGGCCCGGGAGCGATGCGTATCCGAACGCCGCTTTCTACGCCTACGCCTATCCGGTACCGGAGCGGTATGCCGAGGCAGAGGTCAGCCCGGCGGCAGCGGAATGGAACACAGGGCTAGGCGAGTTCCTGCTGCCGTATGACGCAGTCCGCACCGCGGCCGATCCGGATGCGGCGCTGCTCGCCTTCTGCCAGTCGACCTATGATGCCGCCGCCGATCTTGCGGGCTGGGATCGGGCTGCGCTCGAATGTCCGACCGGGCGGCAGCGCATCCCCCGCACCGTCTGACCGCTTGCGTCGGAGTCAGCCGCCTGTAACCATGCGGCTCGATCAGAGGGTGCGTGCGATGAAGAAAGTCCTGTCCGTTCTCATGAGCATGGCGATCGTCGCCAGCCCGGCCGGGGCGCAATCGGGCGACCGTACCCAGCGCCTGCTCGGCGAACTCGCGGACGCGCCCGGCCCGCCCGGGTTCGAGGAAGCGGTGCGCGCGGTGATGGTGCGCGAGCTCAAGCCGCTGGCGGACAAGATCAGCTATGACGGGGTCGGCTCTGTGATCGCGCAGCACGGGTCGAGTGGGCCCAAGGTGATGCTCGATGCGCATATGGACGAGCTCGGCGGGGTGGTACGGCGCGTGACGCCGACGGGGTATCTGTCGATGCAGATGCTCGGCGGCTGGCTCGACCAGGCGCTGCCCGATCAGCGCTGGATCATCATCGGCAAGAAGGGGCCGGTCCATGCCGTCACCGGGATCCGCGACATCCATGTCGTGCCGGCGGACGAACGGACCAAGGTCTATCCGCGCGACACGCTCTTTCTCGACGTCGGCGCGAAGACCCCCGCGGAGGTGGCGGCGCTCGGGCTGTCGCCGGGGGATCCGGTCGTGCCGGATTCGCCGTTCACGGTGATGGGCAAGGGCGACCGTTATCTCGGCAAGGCATGGGACGACCGGGTCGGGCTCGCGGTGGTCATCGAGGCGCTGCGGCGGTTGCGCAGTACCGGCCACCCCAATCAGTTGTTCGTCGTCGCGACGGTGCAGGAGGAAGTGGGCCTGCGCGGCGCGCGGACCTCGGCGGACCTGATCAAGCCCGACGTGGGCATCGCGATCGAAGGCGGGATCACGGGCGACAGCCCGGGGCGCAACCCGGAGGAGACGCAAGCGGTGCTCGGCGGTGGGCCCGGGATCTTCCTCTACGATTCGAGCACCCTGCCCAACCGCAAGTTCGTCCGGCTGGTCGACGAGACCGCACAGCGCGCGCGTATTCCGCTCCAGCACGATCTGGTGCAAGGGTATGGCGATGACAGCGCGGCGATCCAGGCGACCAATGGCGGCGTGCCGACGGTCAACCTCGTCGTCCCCGCGCGCTATACGCATGCGCATAACGGCATCATCGATCGCGCGGATTTCGACCGGATGGTCGACCTCGTCGTCGCGCTGATCGGCAAGCTGGATGCGAAGACGGTCGCGGATCTGCGCGACTTCACGCCGGGGAAGGAATGACGGCATGAGCCTGGTCGAAGTCGGGCGCTTCGGGCGCAACGAGGCGTATATCGTGATCGGGCGGCTGGAGTCCGAAGGGATCATGGCGATTGCGTTGGATGGGAATGCCTCCATCGCGGATGGGAGCCAGTTCTTTATTCCCGTGCGGGTGATGGTGGACGACGAGGATGTCGACGTGGCGCGGGGGATTC